>CACLCM010000009.1 GCA_902605365.1 uncultured Candidatus Poseidoniales archaeon
CCTTTCTCCAACCATGAAAGTGCATGGAGATAACCTTAGCAGAGTTAACATCAACCATGTAAATGTTCATTGACTGGCTTTGATCAATGTATGCTCCTCTGTCTGCTGCCATATCGATAACATAGCGTTGCTTAATTTCCCAAGTTGTCTTGTAAAGTTCCTTAACATCTTCAGGAATACCTACTATTTGCTGAACACTACCCTTGTAGCATAGGATTTCATCTTTCATCTCAAAAAACCATAGGTCGCGCTTAATCAGGTCGTTTACCAAATGCTTGTTCAATACAATGAATTCACCAGATAAGGTTCTTCTGACATATAGATTAGAAGTGAATGCTTCGAAACATTCGTTGTTACCAAGAATCTGGCTTGTAGATGCAGTAGGCATAGGTGCAACCATCAAGGAATTACGCATACCATGTTTCACGATATCTGATTTCAGATTATCCCAGTCCCAGCGCCCAGAATGCTCTGTTACGCCCCATAGATCTGGCTGTAAGATTCCTTGACTAGCAGGCGAGCCCTCGAATGTTGAATAAGGTCCTTCGACCTTGGAAGCTTCCATGCTAGCAGTACAAGATGCAAAGTAAATAGTTTCGAATATTTCACGGTTTAACTTCTGTGCAGCCTGTGATTCGAATGGCAAGTTGAGCATAGCGAAGGTGTCCGCAAGTCCCTGAACTCCCAAACCAATTGGTCGGTGGCGCATGTTAGAGTTCCTAGCCTCAATTACTGGATAGAAATTGACATCTATTACTCTGTTAAGATTTCCAGTAGCGTGATGAGTAACTTCGAACAACTTCTGGTGATCAAAAGTACCGTTAGCAACATCGACAAACTTTGGAAGTGCAATAGATGCAAGGTTGCAAACCGCTACTTCATCAGGTGCTGTGTATTCAATAATCTCTGTACAGAGATTGGAAGAACGAATTGTTCCTAGATTCTTTTGATTGGACTTCTCGTTGCATGCATCCTTGTAAAGCATGTAAGGAGTTCCAGTCTCTATTTGTGATTGAGTTATTGCATCCCATAGTTCACGGGCTCTGAAGGTGCGGCGAGCACGTCCTTCTGACTCATATTTTGTGTATAGAGCACGGAATTCATCGCCATAGGTGTCGTGAAGTCCAGGACATTCATTAGGACAGAACAATGACCATTCAACATCAGCTTCAACTCTCTCCATGAACAAATCAGGAGTCCAAAGAGCATAGAACAGATCTCGAGCTCGCATCTCTTCTTTTCCGTGATTCTTTCTTAGGTCAAGGAATTCGAATATATCTGGGTGCCAAGGCTCAAGATAAATTGCAATACTACCTTTCCTCTTTCCGCCACCTTGGTCAACATAGCGGGCTGTGTCATTGAATACACGTAGCATAGGCACTAGTCCATTGGAGTGTCCGTTTGTACCTTTGATGTAAGAACCCTTAGAACGGATCTGATGGATGAAAAGTCCGATTCCACCTGCAGATTTTGAAATACGAGCGCACTGCTTGAGTGTATCATAAATCCCGTCTAGTGAATCTTCTTGCATTGTAAGAAGGAAACAAGATGACATCTGTGGTGTAGGAGTTCCAGAATTGAACAGTGTTGGAGTTGCGTGGGTAAACCATCCTTCACTCATTAGGTCGTAAGTTTCCAAAGCCTTCTCGATGTTACTGTGGTGAATCCCAACTGCTACACGCATAATCATGTGTTGTGGCCTTTCTGCCACCTCACCGTTTAGACGAAGAAGGTAGGAGCGTTCCAATGTCTTGAATCCGAAGTAATCGTAATTGTGGTCACGATTGTAATCGATATGTGCGTCAAGGACATCTTTGTTCGCCATAATAATGTCAAAAATTTCTTCTGAAATTAGAGGTGCATGTTTGCCAGACTCCGGATCGATAAAGGTTCTAAGATCATTGACTACATCACTGAATACGCTCTTTGTAGAACGATGGAGGTTGTCTACACAAATACGTGCTGCTAATTTAGAGTAATCAGGGTGCTGAGATGCTAATGAAGCAGCTGTTTCAGCAGCCAACTCGTCTAACTCTGAAGTCGTAACTCCATCATAAAGACCTTCGATGACCAACTTGGTAACCATACCAGGGTCAACCCATTTTTCATGCAATCCTTGGGAGAGCTTAGTTAACTTCTCTTGAATCGCATCGAAACGAACATCTTCTTTTTCTCCATTTCTCTTAACAACTTGTAGACCCATATTTTCTGTCCCCCATTTTCGTATCCATTTGAGTGTGAAGCAACCAACCTCGTACGCGGGCGGTTTAGAAGTCTTCCTCCATTGAGAAGCGTTGCTGGACTGCTCCTAGGCTAGATGAGCCCATTACACCAGCCTTCTGGTATTCCCCGACCCTCTTCTCGAAGAAGTTGGTCTTTCCTTGCATAGAGATCATTTCCATCCATGGGAATGGATTTTCTACATTGTACAACTTGGACACGCCAAATGCTACTAGTAGTCTATCTGCAACAAATTGAATGTATTGTTTCATCAAATCAGCATTCATTCCGATTAAAGAAACTGGAAGTGCACTGGTTACGAATTCAATTTCGATTTCAACCGCTTCTGAGATAATCTGGCTAATCTTCATTTCACCAGCACCGCGGACTAATTGTGAATGTAGTAAGCATGCAAAGTCACAGTGGAGACCTTCATCTCTGCTAATCAGTTCATTAGAGAAGGTTAGACCTGGCATCAATCCACGCTTCTTCAACCAGAAGATTGCGCAGAATGAACCAGAGAAGAAGATTCCTTCGACAGCTGCAAATGCAACCAATCTCTCAGCGAAAGATGCACGCTTTTGGTCAAGCCATCGGAGCGCCCACTTTCCTTTTTTAGCGACAGAAGGTACTGTCTCGAATGCCTTGAATAAGTGGTCTTTCTCATTAGGATCTTTGATGTAAGTATCAATAAGTAGGGAATATGTTTCTGCATGGATGTTCTCCATCATGATTTGGAATCCATAGAAGGTTCGAGCTTCTGCCCATTGAACTTCATTAGCGAAATTAATTACTAAATTCTCGTTAACGATTCCATCCGATGCTGCGAAGAATGCTAGAACGTGTTTCAAGAAGTGCTGTTCATCCGCAGATAGAGACTCCCAATCTTTGGCATCTTCTGCCAAGTCGATTTCTTCAGCAGTCCAGAAAGAGGCAGCGTGCATTTTGTACATCTCCCAAATCTCTGCGTGCTCTATAGGGAATAGAACAAATCGGTCTAGTGACTCCTTTAGCATTGGTTCAATGAATTCAGATGATAGGTCAACATCGAAGCCGTCTTGATTTTGTGATTCTGGTTGCATTTTGTGTCCCTCCCTGTTTTCGCTCGCGGTGGAATTTCTTTGCCGTTGAAACGGGCCTATAAGGTTGCTTAATCAAGTCCCACCCTCGAATCGGTTTTTACCGCGAGTTTCGGACTAGTCAGGCTTAGTTAGATGGGAGTCGGGGGTTTATCATCTCTGCCCTCAGTCAACAATTGCCCATACTTATTTCAAACAATAAATAGACTAACTGCAGCCACCAAAGGTCTTGAGAGCCTCCTGCTCTTCGGACAAACATGACAAGGCCGAATGTCGAAGTTCTGTTCGCCAAATTAGACGAGGAGGCATCACAGCCAACCCAGGGAACCAAGTCCGCTGCAGGATGGGATCTGCGAGCGCTCAATGATACAGAAGTGATGAAGGGTAGTTCAACCAAAATTAGGACTGGGCTGGCCGTAGCTATCCCCGAAGGATGGGAAGGCCAGATTAGATCACGCTCATCGCTAGGGGCCAAGGGAATGATTATGCCAAATGGAGTTGGAACGATAGATTCAGATTATCGTGGTGAATTAATGGTGCTAGCAACATGGATTGGAGAGGGCGATTCAATCAAATTATCCAAGGGAGAGAGAATTGCTCAGATGTTAATCGCACCAGTTCCATTAACCACTTACAAAGAAGTTAGTTTCGATGAGCTTTCAACCACCGATAGAGGGGAAGGCGGATTTGGAAGCAGCGGCAGATTCTGAGGAATAGAAATGCGTAATGTATACCTCGAGATTATCGGCACAATTAGCCATTCAGATGCTGATGAGATGATGCGAAGTATGCAATCTGCAAGGATTAATGACGAAATAGAGGACACCATACTAATCTGCGAACACCAAGAGGTAGTCACAGTGGGGCCAAGGGCACGTAACGATGGAATAGCACCGCCTGAAGGTTATGCTACATCACCAGTAGACAGAGGAGGAGGCTTAACTTGGCACGGGCCTGGACAGTTGGTAGTTTATCCAATCATCAAATGGGATTTAGAGGGTGAATCAAATGTTAAAGCAGTAATCTCAATTCTAGAGGAATGGGTCATCAAATCACTAGAACAATTAGGAGTTAAGGGAAGAAGAGACGACAGAATGCAAGGAGTGTGGGTAGGAAATAACAAAATTTGCTCAATAGGACTTTCTTTTCTTAGATGGACTAGTCGCCACGGTTTAACGATAAACTACAATACGCCGCCAGGGAGAGTCGAAATGGTCAGCGGTTGTGGACTTGATGAAGACACTACTACCAGTTTGAAAGCACTTGGACATGATTTTTCAAAGCAAACTATCCTAGATTCTTTGACTTCGAATATCTATTGCCTGTCAAGAGAATTATCTAACTGAAATGAAGTCTATTATTGGATTTTTATTCAGACAAATCGAAGAGTACCGTCCCAAAATAAGCGTACATGACCACGGGTTGCTAGCAGCACCTAGTTTTATTTGATTTCTGAATAAGTTGTTGGCTTATAGTACGCTGCTCTATAGGCTAAAAATCATTTGTCGAAGCAGTTAATGCTCTAGAGGAAGTAATTCGCACAGCCATGGACATAACTTGATACATGATTCCATACGAGAAATGATTCATGGGCGAGATTGTATTGGTAATCTCTGGCGCTTCAGGCGCCGCATACGGAGTTCGTTTAGCTGAAATATTGGGCGAAGAGGCTCGTTTAGTTGTTACAGACTCGGGCAGACTTACTATGGCGCACGAATGTGAAGGCCTTACTCCTGAAGAATTAGTACAAAGAACAGGCTCAATACTCGAAGATAATGATGACATTGCTGCAAAGTCGGCATCCGGCTCAGCTGCAATCGATGCAGTGGTAATTTGCCCATGTAGTGGTTCGACTATTGGTAAATTAGCATCAGGAATTGGCGACAACTTAGCAACTCGCTCTGCAATAGTTGCAATGAAGGAAAGAAGAAAACTGATTATCGTTCCACGCGAAGCGCCTTACGCCACAGTTCACCTAGAAAATATGGCCAAATTGTCTAATTGGGGAACTATTGTCATACCTGCATCACCTGGATTTTACAACATTCCAAAAACAATGGAAGATCTAATTGACTTCGTAGTAGCAAGAATTCTAGACCACCTCGATAGAGAGAACGAATTAACGAAGCGGTGGACCGGAGATGAGTTGCGATGAGTTCTGATGCTGCAAACCCAGATGATTCAGATGTTATTTCGGCAGAAATAGTTGAAGATTGGGTTGAGGCAAACAATAGAAGAACAGCTATTGAATTCTTGCGCAGCACTACTGTAATGGCATCAATACTTACAGTTCTCTTCCTATCCTCTACAATTCTTTACTTCATGTTAGATGAAGAACCTGTAGATTATGGAGCATCGATGGTCTTTGACCAAGAGCGAACTAGGTCATTCGCTGAAGACCTTGTCAGCATGGGGCATCCTGAGTGGCAAGGGCGCATGAGTGGCTCTGCTGAGGAACAAGCTACTGCTGAGTATATTGCCAATTTGTTTGAAGAGTTAGGATACCAATCCACCTTACACACCTACGAAGTTCCAATGCACAGCATCAATAGCGAGCCTTCTTTGAGGGTTTGTGCTCCAGGAACTGTTGGATCATTTGGCGCTGCACCATGCTCACCTGCTGACTTAGGCCAACAGATTACTACATTCAATCACCGAAGTGATTACGTAATCCAGGGATTCTCTGGTGAATCCTCAATTATGTTTGGAGAAGATATCGAAGTTGTGCACTTAGGTAATGGTTCTGATTCTGGACTCTGGGCATCTGCAGCTGGTAAGATTGGATATGTGGAAAGTAGCGGCACTAAAACCGGTAATACTTTCGTCATGACTAGCGCTATAGAAAACGACCTATCGGCCATAATTAGAGTCAACAAAGATAGTAATTGTGGGAATATCGAAGGTAGTGATTGCGTCCCGATTTTCAAGGGAACCAACTTTGAGGCTATCGCAGAAGCAAATGGCGGAGGAGCACCTTCACAACTAGCATTTATCGCCATGAGTAAAGATGCAGGAGAGATATTGGAATCTGTTGTAATCAATGGAAGTGGAAGAATCGAGATGATAATCGATGTTACCAATGACCAAGAGTTGACCGTTAGAGTGCCGTGTGGAACTTACTATGGCGCTACTGAAGAGTTACTAATTGTGGGTGGCCATCATGATACCGTTTACCACGGACAGGGAGCTGTAGACAATGGAGCAGGTACTGCTTCGGTATTGGAAATGGCATCAATGTTTTCAGAACACATAGCAGAGCATGGCGCTCCTGAACTTACAATCAAATTCTGTACATGGGGTGGAGAAGAAGAAGGTCTTTGGGGATCCAGAGCCTATGTTGCTGATATGAATCAAGATTTGTCTGATAACTTACGACTTTACATAAATCTAGACATGAACCATGTCGACAAAGATGCAACCAGAGGCAATTCAGTTACTCTTTTTACAAATCACCCTACAGATTACTCTCACATCAAATCCCTAGCTGAAGAATACAGAAACAATAACCCAGCAATGGCGGACAAATATACGATAAACGTTGGCCTGTATGATGGTGAACTTGGAGAAAGTGATGGAATGCCGTGTAATTCAGACCATTGCCCATTCGTATACGAATTGGATGAAAAGCGAGGACGTGCTGCAGTATGCTATGGAAGTGGCTCATGGGAATACCACACCTACCTAGACGAAATGGATAGGTTCAATGAGGAAAGTTTGGGAATCTCAATAACGATTTACTCCAATTACATGAAGTTCCTAGCATGGTAAAATTAAACGGGGAGATATTATGGTAAATCCAAGCGCACATGCAAGCCACATACTTGTGAAAAGTAAAGGCGAAGCAACCCAATTAGCAATGAATATCAAGAAATTCAAAGATTTCCAGAAGACAGCAAGGAAGAAATCTGACTGCCCATCTAGCCAGAAAGGAGGAGACTTGGGTTGGTTCCGCAAGGGACAAATGGTCCATGAGTTCGAACAAGCGGTATGGAATACTCCTTTGAAAACGGTATCAGAACCAGTAAAAACACAATTCGGATACCATTTAATTTGGGTTCATGAACGTGAGGATTGATTGACTTGGTCACAAGAATTGGTCTCGAGTCATACGAAGTGATGGCTTGCCATGGCGCTTATGACTTCGAAAGAGAAAAAGATCAACCATTCATTATCTCAATATGGGCTACATTATCTCATGATGTGGAAGAAGACAATCTCGACCTGACTCTAAATTATGCAGATTTGCAATCTGCCGTAGACTCTGAAGTAGTAAATTCAAAACCGGTCAAACTTATGGAAACGCTTTGCAAGATGCTGGTTGACAAGATAAGTGCCAACACAATCGTTCAATCAATATCGATTAGAATGGAAAAACCCGATGCACCATTCCCCCATCCTGGCGGATTGGCTGTTGTCGAGCATGAATGGACGAGGGATTGAAGGGCTTCCTCTTCACAGCACTCTTCATGACGGCCCCCTCTAGAGTCTTCGTACCCTCGGTTACCGAGGAAAGTGGAGGAGCTATTGGCCTAGGTGTATTCTCAAGCGAAGAGACTGCATGGAAGGTTCTTCGCCGGTTCTTAAGAAAATCACACTTAATGGCACTGAAACGTTCAGACATAGTGATTTGGGATGTTGACCAAATCGGAGAAGATGGGATGACAGTACTATCCAGTATGCATTGTCGTGACTGTCCGGTTTGCAAGAGGCGAACGTTTTGGGTAGACCTCGACACATTTTCAGCAATGTGTACTGGTCAAGCATGCGAGGCATGGATTGAAGAATCTACTCATGAACCAGGAATTATCGACCTCGGCTGGCCACCTATGCGTTTCTTAAAACAAACTGAAAGCCTAGAAGATGCTATTTCAGAATTAAATGAGATTGGAGCACAACTTGAAGCTGCTGGAAGGACACCTGAAAATTCGATCACATCGATTCCAGAGGAATGATTCCGACACCAATCATTCCTATACGAAGTAGTTCTCTGGCTTTTTCACTTACAGCGAAGTTGAATTCATTAACGACGCCATCGGTAATTACGTGACAATCACGGTAGAATGAATTGTATGCAGTAGCAAGTTCGAGCAAGTAAAGTGCAAATGCATGAGGCTTGTTTTCGTTAACCGACTGAGAAACCTTGTCAACAAAACATGCCATTACTCTCATCAATTGATGCATGGCAGGAGGAATGTCACCTGTACTATCTGGAATAGAATCTCGTCCTACCCTACTGGCAATAGAACAAGCGCGGGTGTGCGAGTACATTACAAATGGTGCACTTTCACCTTCGAATGAAAGAGCCTCTTCCCAGCGGAAAGTGAAGCCCTTATCAGGACTAACTTTAGTGATGTTAAAACGAACAGCAGAAACTCCCACTGCTTCTGCAATCTTAGCCACTTCCTCTTCACTAAGGTCGGTTCTTAACTCCCTAACTACAGATGCTGCTTGGGCTTGTGCTTCTTCGAGCAAATCGTCCATGAAGACTACATTTCCTTTCCTTGTACTCATCTTGCCTTCTGGCAGTTTAATGAAAGCATAAAACATGACATCCGGGATTCTTTCACCCAGTTCTTGCAAAGTAAGCCCTACCTGTTTGGCCTGCAATTTGTGATCCTCACCAAGTACATTGATTAATTCATCACATTGTTGCCATTTCCACATATGATATGCTATGTCTCTCGTAGCATAGAGTGATGAACCGTCGCCTCTTCTATAGAAGAAATCTGTTTTACCTTTCAGACCCCTTTGACCCAGATCTAAAAAGTGCGCACCATTATCTGCGGAATCGTGAATCTCAAGACTGGAAAGCCTATCCATCAATGCTGAGACTGTGCCATCTACTACAAACTTAGATTCCTTGGTAAATGTATCAAACTCAATCCCTAACCTCGAAAGAGTCTCCAACATCCCATCAAGTACTGGCTGGTAAGCTCCCTCAAATTGCTTCAATACCGAATCATCACCATGTTCAGAAGCATGAACTAATTTGCTAATTTCATCTTCGATTTCTTGACTTCCTTCTGAACGTTTAGCCTGAGCAGCCTGATACCATCGAACGGTTTCATGGTCCGCTTTACCACTCCACTTCGGATTGATTTCATCCTTGTCATCCAGAATCGAGTCAACTTCTTCCTTCGAAAGATTTGCTAATGCCCATGCGAGTACTCCGACTTGCTTACCCATGTCATCAACATAATATTCAGCACGTACCGTATTACCATAAAGGCGGTTCAAACGAACTAATGTATCTCCTAAGATGGCATTACGGGCCCTTCCTACATGGAAAGGACCATTTGGATTAGCACTGGTATGTTCGATTAGAACATCTTTACTACCTGGCATTTCGATTCCTGACATCACTTTACCTGCTAGCCAATTGGATTCTGCCTTGAAATTCAGATAGCCTCCTGCAGCTTTAACCTCGAAATTCCCAGATAGGTTTGAGGCTAATTCTTCGGCTATATCTGCTGGATTGCGTCCTAATTGTTTTGCAAAAGGAAAACATGGCAGAGATAAATCTCCCTGGTCTCTTTCTCTACTAGTTCCCAAAGCATTCTTCCAAAAATCACCGGATACGCCGATATCTGCAAGGGCGGCTTCCAGAGATGGCTCAATGATGTCACGTAAGATATTCATTTACAGACCTCACATAATCGGGTATCGTAATACTGCAGCAAGACCGCCAAATCCAGAGTCAAGTTGTGCGCCCTCTTCAGTATCGGTAGAGATAAACTTGACCTCAGCACGTCCTTTTGTCGCCAATAAAGAAAATTCATCAATAAGTGAGACAGAACTTATCTCCTTTAGATCATCACCATCGGCTTTACATTTTGAGCAAGCGGGAAGAGCATCCATTCTACCAATACTTACAGTCCATTCATTGGAGCATGATTTGCATTCAATAGTTACCACATTTTTTCTCATACCTTCACTAATCAAAAGTTTTGCAACCGCACCTTGTTCTAGTGCTTGACGAATCATTCTTTCACCATAAGTTGCCTTTGGATGTTGTTTCACCAATTCTTCTAAGAACTCAGTTACCACTTTTCGTTCTGCATCAAGTTCAATTTCGCCCATCAAACCTCCAGCATTATCTACAAGTTCTCTGACACCACTTTCGTTAGAATAACCTACATCGAAGGTTGTCTTAGCAATCTTCTTTGTTATCTCATGATGGAAGTAATCGTTCTTTACCACGAAATCCTTGGTAGCGCCTGGTCCGCCAATTATGATGGCTTGAATATTATCAAGCTCTGGTAACCAGTAGGAACATGCATGCTCAGTAGCACGTTTGAAGAAATTGTGCGCTGCTTCTTCGATCAATCTCTCGAAACGTTGAGCGGATTGCCCCCCCTGCCTGTGCTTACCCATTATGTTAGACACAAGGAACTCTTGGACGTGAATACGCTTACCACTCGCAATCCCATACGCAGCTTCGGCACGATCTATCACGAATAGACCATATGATTTCTTATCGATTAGCATATCTTCTAATTGGGTTAATTCGAACCTAGAATCACAACGGTATCTGAAAGAGAGGAGAGCCTTAGGTGGGTCATCAACGATTATCGTTGTATGACGAGTTTTATTGTTTCCAACAATTATTGCACCAGTGAACAATGCAAGTCCTCTTTCTCCAGCATCTCGGTACTTAGATAGTAAAGAAATTGCAGACTCAATCGCTCCCTGTACGTTCTTCTTTGTTGATTTAGATTTGATATTAGCGGCCTGTCCGTGTTCGTTTTGCAACATCTGGCGGGCATCGGAAACTTGCCGGTCTGGGGGAATGATTACTGTGACTAATTCTGTACCTGAACCTTTCATTTCTCTCAGGTCTTCAAGAGCCAATTTCAATTTGAGGCGGCGTGTAGCCATTTCTGCATCATCACTCATACACGTCTCCCCCAGCCCTAAGGGCTGAGGCGAGGACTTTGAAGCCTTCTGAGAAGGAAGCATCATCAATGGTCGACTTGCACGCACTGTTGATGACGACCCATATCGTTGCACTCGGAGGCTCGCTATTGCGCCCTGAAGAGGCCGAAAAAAGGTCGCAGTGGTTCGGTCAGTTACGTCAACTCGCCGTACACCTAGAAGGTAATGGAAGAAGACTGGGGATTGTTGTTGGCGGAGGATTACCAGCTAGAGAAGGAATAACCTTAGCCAGAAGTTCATTCACTGAACCCTATAGACTGGACACTGTCGGCATTGCTGCAACTCGTTTGAATGCAACAATTTTGCAACAATCATTGTTAGATATTGGCTGTAATGTTTGCCCGATAATACCACATTCAACCGATGAAGCCGCTGAATTACTCTTGGAACATAATTTCGTAATCATGGGTGGAACCACGCCAGGCCACACAACAGATGCTGTTGCTGTTGCTCTTGCAAGGGATTCAGGCGCTCCTCACTGCGTAATTGCAACAAATGTTTCTCATGTTCATGATAGTGACCCAAGAACAAATGAAAGTGCAAAGCCGATAGAAGAGATGACATTGGCTGAGTTAGCGGAAATTACAGGTTTGGAAGCATTGGGTCCCGGTGAGTCAGCGGCGGTTGACCCTGTAGCGGTTAAGTGGGCGATCGATTCAGGTATGCGATTAGCAGTATTAGATGGTAGAGACCTTACTCTACTAGAAGATGCGATTGAAGGCAGACCGTTTGTTGGAACTTTAGTAAGAACGGAGTGAGAAATATGGTAGATGCAAAGGCAATAAGAGATAAAGTGAGCAAAAAAGCCAGTAACGCTCGTAACAAAATTACATCGCACCTAACCGCTCACAAACATTGCCAAATGTGTGGTGCAACAATTGACATCAAAGCAGAGCCACGAATTTGTAAGGCAGACGAATGTGTATCAAAATATGAAAAGCGGGCTAAAAACGACAGAATGATGAGAATAATGTTCGTAGTGTTCTTCATAGCAATAGTGGCTCCAGTTGGATTACGACTAGCTGGATTTGGCGGCTAATTGCGATGCCACCCCTCTGGTAGACTCATCGGGTCAGTTTGCATATTAGCCTTGCATCGTCTTACCATTTCTAATCTCAATGCTGTGACACCAACATCTTCAATTGCAGAGATTGTAACACATCCTTCCTCATCGATTAAAACTGGCAAATTAGGCTCTCCTTCCCCATCCCATTCAGATTCAAACTGCTTTACTTCATCCCAATTAGCGGGTAATGGTTCCATCAGGTCGCCTTTAGAGACTACAACAATCATATCAATTTCAGGAAGAAGTGTTTTTACTTCTTCCAACAGACTGTGCTGATCTTCTAAACTAGTCCCACACTTTTCAGATATATCCATCAAGAATATGCACAAACTTCCGACGTGCTGAATAGCAACTATGGCTTGCAATTCAATGGCGTTTCTATCATCCATTGGCCTATCTAGCAATCCAGGGGTATCAACCATTTGGTGAGGAACTCTACGGTGTTTGAAATGTCCAACGTGGAGTTGTTTAGTTGTAAATGGATAGTGATTAACTTCCATATTACCGCTAGATAGTGATGAGATGAATGCACTCTTACCTACATTTGGAGCCCCACATACAACGATTGTTGGACAAAGTTGGTCTATAACCGGCAATTTACGTAAAACCATTCTACTTTCATGAAGCCAATCGAGAGAAGGGCTTAATCTTCTCATGATACTAGAGAGACGCCCATATGCTTCTTTCCTAGCATCATGCATCACTTCGAATCTAGCAGTTCGTACAATCTTAATCGCATTGTGTTTTGCGATTTTACGCATTTGTTTGGCGCCCCAGCCAAGCATTGAGAGATGATGACGATAATCATCACATCCAACACAAGCATCTACCATCGCTTTATCGAACAGTGGCATTTGGTCAAGGCTTGGCCAAGACTTCTCTGTATCCTCAAGATACTGTGACATCACGTCTGCAGATGTTTGAACCATACGGGTAAGTTGTTTTCTGACACGGAAGACTTTGACTGGATCATCGACTCTGTCAGCGGCTTTTTTAGCACGACTGAAACCTTTGTCGAGTACTTCCTCTTCAGTAAGTACTGTTGTCAGGTCTCGCCACACTACCTTCATCCGAATGCCTCCCAATTAATCGGGGTCGCCTCCTATTCTTCAAATCGTAGGTTCATTTTGAGAGCGTCAGGGCTTAGAAGGAGGAGCCCCGACACCCGGACATGTCGGACCTACCGGAATGGGCGCAAAGTATGTGGGAAAGCCTAGGCTCTCCAAAAATTGAAGAAATGGAAAGTGTGCATACTGGCGATTTGATGGACCGAAGACACGGGCTAAGAAAAGATGACTTAGTCGAAATCCAAATTGATGCTAGGGCATTAAGAGATGATGAGGAAACATGGGCAAGAGGTAGACTTTTGTCATCTGGAAAATCATCTATCGAGTTGCTAACTGTTGAAGGCGAGCATGTTTATCTTGCCAGGGAAGTTATTGTGAGAGTTGTTTTAATCGCTCACACACGTCCAGCATATATCGATGACAAAGAATTGCTAGAGTTTGAAAGGGCTGATCAGAAAAGACGCTCCAACCTTCACGAGAAGGTTGAAAAGAAGACAAAAGGCAATGATGACTCACACCTTTGGGGATGATTTCATTTCATTGAATCAAAAATCCTGTATACCGTGCAGAGGAGGGGTCCCTCCTTTGACAAAGAGTGAAATTGCACCTCTAATCCAACAGATTCACAGTGATTGGTCATTAATCGAAGAACACCATATTGAACGAAATGTGAAATTTGACAACTTTGTTCAAGCTCTTAAATTTGTTAATGACGCAGGTGCTATTTGTGAAGAAGAAGGACACCATGCTGACTTTGAATTGTCTTGGGGGCTTGTGAAAATCAAGATTTGGACTCACAAGATTGATGGATTGACCGAGTCTGATTTTATCCTTGCATCCAAAATCGATGACATTGAAGGGTGAAATAATGTCAGACGTGCAAGATAATATTTTGACACGAAGGACAGTTTACAAATTTACAGATAAAGACGTACCTGAGTCGATAATCAATCAGGCTCTAATTGCCGCATCTAAAGCGCCATGCCACAAACATACACACCCTTGGAAATTCTATGTCCTTGGTCCAGAAATCAGGAGTAAGTTGATTCCTGTAATTAAAAAATTAGCAGAACTGAAATCAATAAAGTTGGGTTCTAAAGATTTGCAAAAGGATGCTGAAAGGGCAATAAGGAAGATTACCCAGCCACCTATATTGATTGTAATTACCTCGAAAAAAGACCCAGAGGATAAGTTCAGAGAAAAAGAGGATTATGCTGCAACCGTGTGTGCATTACACAACATGGTTCTTTCATTTTGGGATAACGACATTGGTTCACAATGGTCATCAGGTTCGATTACAAGAGATTTGGACACCTACCAATATCTTTCTATAAATCCAAATACTGAAGAGATAATTGGTTTTTTGAAAGCAGGTTATCCAGAGGCGATTCCAAACGTAAAGAAACCATCGTTTGAAGAATTAACTGTGTATTTAGACTGATCAAAGTTTGACTGGCCTAGTAGCTCCACATGCTTGACATTTCAGCAATGTAGTTCTTCCCTCTTTGATGAAATGAGTATCTGGAGCATTACATTGAACACACTTAATGTAAAGATTGACGTAATTAACTATGGTTTTCTTAATCCTCTTTGGAGGTATTCTACCTTTGAAGCGTATACGAGGGCCGTCCCTTGAACCAGCAGTACCAAGTTCATTCAGCATGAATTGATAGACGTGAGTCTCATCTCTATCCATATGATTTACTACTTCTGTAAAATTACGGAAAATTGTGTTTGAACCTTCGATCAAAATCTGTGGGTCTGGAAGAGTCCACCTTGCTCGATTTGAAATCTCTTCAGGGATATTTGACCTTGCGCGGTCAAGCAAAGACTCGTATTCGAAGTCGGACATCAAACCCTTCGCCGAGTCCGCTCCATTTGAGGGTTTCCGCCTTATTCGGTCTAGTCATAACGATGGTTTGATGTCTGATAGGCTGCCCCAGCATTATCATGGAGACAGGTTTGAGCATAGAAGAACTGCGTATTATGGCAGCAAATCTTCGCAAAGAAGGTTTGAATTCTCAACAGATTGCAGATGAGTTATCGTTATCCCAAGACACCATAGCATGGCTTTCCGCTGGTACTAGTGGTGAAGAGAAGCCCCGCGACGTACATATTGGCTGGAGAACGATTGGAGTTAGACCTCAGAGAATCGCTGCTATTGGAGCAATAATGGCAGATGTTGTTGCAGAAGAGTGTGGAGATGGAATAGACACCGTGATTGGCGTTTCAATTAATGGAGTCATATTCGCACACGAAGTAGCTAGTCAACTGGGTTGCGAAGTTGCAATTCACCGCAATGTGGATGGAGCGCCAGGAAAAGGGTCTCTTTCAAACAAGTACGGGCAAGTTTCTGGTAAGAGAGTTGTAATTGTTGACGATGTTCTTTCAACTGGAGTGACAATGAGCAGAACGATAGAATCAATGCGTGAATCCGGCGCTGAAGTTGCATTATGCATGGTCCTAGTAAACAAAACTCCAAGAAATGAAATCGATGAAGTACCACTTCGTGGAATAATTCGAGCTGCTGTAGTTTGAGGTGAGCATTGATGCACTGGGCTGATTTTGCAGCGCTAACCCTCTCTAAGCGAGGGAATAAGCACATCATTGCGTCTGGTATTACGCCTAGTGGAGAGTTCCATATCGGTCATTTGCGGGAGATTCTAACCGGTGACATGGTTATGCGTGCTTGCAGAGATGCAGGTCTGGATGTAGAGTCGGTATTCATTGTAGATTCAGCAGACCCTCTTCGCAAAGTTTACCCTTTTCTCTCTGATGAATATGAGAAATACATAGGCTGCCCACTTGCTACAATCCCAGCACCTGATGAAAATGGAAATCCTTCTAACGATGGTCGAAGTTATTCTCAACACTTCTTAGAGCCATTTTTGGCAGCATTAGAACAAATCGATGTCAAGCCAAGAATTATTGATAATTATGAATCATATTCGAATGGAGAGTTTGCTGAAAAGTCCAGAATCGCTTGTGAAAAGGCAGATGAAATCCGTGAGATAATCGAGAGAGTAAGTGGTAGAGAACTCGCAGAAGACTGGTTTCCATTCAATCCATATGGCCACAATGGTAGCCTAGATGGTGTAACCGTAACCGGTTTTGAATGGCCATATGTACACTGGGTCCAAGATGGAGAACCCGGAAAGTCTGACCTGAATAAAGCAGAAGGTAAACTCCCTTGGAGGATAGATTGGCCGGCAAAATGGGGATGGGTTGGAGTGACCTGCGAGCCATTTGGTAAAGACCATGGAGCTGCAGGAGGTTCCTATTCCACCGGTATTGAAATATCGAAGTTATTTGGAGATACACCTCCTCACCCGCTAATGTATGAATGGATTTCATTGAAAGGCCAAGGTGCAATGTCATCATCAACTGGCAACACAATAGGGCCATTGGAGGCATTAGAACTAGTTCCTCCTGAAATTCTGCGCTACCTAATCGCTTCTACCAAGCCGAAGAAGGCTATTACATTCGATGCTGGCATGTCATTGGTATCTTTAGCAGACGAGTATGAGAGGAATGCTTCGAGAGATATTGAGACAGAACTTCTTGATGATGAATTAACTAGAAGGCAGCGTGTTGCGATTGAAGATGCAGAAGGTACTCTGAGGATGAGTCGTATAGGTAGTGAAGATAGGTCACCGATTAATTTCAGGCACCTAGCAATGTTAGCTCAGGTGAAAGATGATGATGAGATATTACAATTGATTGGGAATAACTCACTAGATCGACTATCAAGAATGCGTAACTGGATAAATGGTCCACATTTCCCAGAGGAATTACGAATAAGCGTAAGAAATGAAGTAATGCCAGGTTTAGATAATTCAATTACATCTGCACTAAATGAGTCATTAGGCAGTTGTGAATGGGATTCAAAATCTATTGGCGAAGCAATTTCTCTAGCATTTAAATCTAATGAAATTAATGCAAAAGACGGTTACAGAACACTATATCTTGCAATAATTGGATCGGAAAAAGGCCCTAGGCTGGCACCAATTTTAGCAGAATTAGAAAGAAGCGATGTTCTAAAATTACTCGGCTAGGTCAACAATTACCGAAATAGACTAGATACGGAGTTTCTATACCGTTCGATTGAAAGGGGCCAAGGGTTGTTGCCGACACATGGGCGGAGTTTATTGTCCCGGTTGTGAGGCCGCAGTCGAACCGGCTTCGAAGTTTTGTTTGTCATGTGGTAATGACCTTACTGTAAGGGGTCCAATCACAGCAACAGGACATGATTTGAATCAATTAAAGGACGTTATTAGAACCCGTGAAGACCTTTCAATGGCTGAAAAATTCGATATGATAGCCAAAGTCGAAGATGGTGCCAATCCAATTCTCTTAGGCATCGCAGCACCTGCTGATGGTGATGAAGTCGATATGGACGATGCTTTAGCAGCAGGTGAAGGAAATGAAATCGAGGCTGAAAACGCATTCACCAATTACCAATTTGGAGAATCCGCCGCTGCCGCCGCTGCTGTAAGAGCAACTGTAAGAGGAACTGACGGATGGGTACTAGTGCAGAAAGGTACACTTGATCTGTCTGAAGGACTATTTCGCGATGCTATGAATCTAGGAATGGAAGCAAGTACTCACATTCACGACGTGTCCAGTGGAGAGCATGAGGGAATCGACCCTGAAGCTATGCGCTCAATACCAGTACTAAAACCTCCAAAGAGGTCTTTCTGTCCAAAGTGTGGTTCTGACATCCACGCTAATACTATGCTACAATGGAGAAAATGGAGAGACTCATCTGGAGATGTTGTTTCAATGCAACTTGAAGCAAGTATGGAAACAGCACTTATCCAAGTTGCATCACATTACCTAACGGTTATCGAGACTATGAGCAAGGAAGCTTCCTCAGTAGACGAAAAGGCGCTTCTGAAGAAACTAGAGAAGAAGGTTCGAAAAGAGATGGAAAGTGAGATGGAAGGCCGTGCTGTTGCCTCTAAAGATTCTACAACAGAAGACAAAAAAGAGGCTAAATCGGATAAGAAAGCCAGTACTACAAAGAAGAAATCAAATGCAACCTCACCGAAGAAGAAGTCTGGTGGATTATTTGGTGCTAAGAAGCCGAAGAGGACCTTTGAAGGCAAAGCAGCAGACAAAGCAGATTGGTTCTTGGCTGAAGCACTGGACACAGTATTCGACCCACACGGAACTGGCAAGGTCCTCAAACCGAAGACTATTGTTGCAAGGTCCAGTGAAGGAAATGTTAGGGTACAAGACGTGGTAAGAGTCTATGATTCAGAAGGAAAAGATGGAATCAGCGATTTGGCATGGACTAGCCCATTCACCGAATACATCATTGAAGCATATGATGCATGTTGATCAGTAGTTTACTTTCAGCCTCATAGGTTGAAGTTCTACTTCTTTCATCGCCTTAATTGCTGATACTTCCATTACCGCACCAGACATTGTTGTAACGAATGGAATATTCATTTCTACAGCTAAACGCCTCATCATGTTACCGTCTCTTACGGCTCCACCTGAGATGGTTGGTATGTTTACAATGAATGAAACCTGGTCTGTCCGCATCAAGTCTAATGCATCCGGGTGCTTCCTCTCTGCTATTCTATAGACTGTTTGAACCTCTACTCCAGCAGACCTAATCACGTCTGCTGTTCCGGGAGTTGCATATAGCGTGAAACCTAATTCTCTCAGACTTTCTGCTACAGGCACCAAGTTCTGCTTATCCTCATCTCTGACCGTAAGATATACTCCACCTTCGGTTGCAACTGGTATTTCAGTTGCCAATCTTGCCTTCAAGTAAGCAACATCTGCTCTAACATCAGAACCATACACTTCTCCTGTAGACTTCATTTCAGGGCCAGGCGCAGGATCTAATCCCTGCAATTTAATGAACGGGAAGACTGGAGCCTTCACGGCAACATGACCAGATGTTGCAACAGGTATGTCTTGTTCATCAAGAGATATTCCAAGTGTAACTCGCGCAGCGATACGAGCCATAGGAACACCGGTTGCCTTAGCTACGAAAGGCACAGTGCGGCTACTACGTGGGTTCACCTCTAAGCAATACAAATTATCTCCTTGTATTGCAAATTGAATATTATAGCAACCATAAATGTTCAGACCAAGTCCTATCTTTTTGGTTTGCTCTCTAACTCTAACCAGCATCTCTTCACTGATATTTTGAGTAGGGATAAAGCAAGTAGAGTCTCCTGAATGGATACCTGCTTCTTCAAGATGCTCCATTACAGCACCGATCAGTACATCCTTTCCATCCGCTGCTGCATCAACATCCAATTCGATTGCATGTCCAAGATATTCATCAACCAATAATGGTTTATCGGGAGCAAGATATGCTTCATTTAGATAAGCATCGAGTTGCTTTTCGTTTGCTAAAATCTCCATCCCTCTTCCTCCCAGAACATAGGACGGCCTAATCAATACAGGGAATCCGATTTCTTCAACCGCATTTCTGACATCGTCTGCACTGGTACCTGTCGAGCCACGAGGCATTCGAATTCCCGTTCTTTCGGCAAACGCCTCGAATCTTTCTCTGTCACTAGCTTCATCGATAGCATCGCATGAGGTTCCTAGAATCTTCAATCCAAGATTTAACTCAGGTAATCTAGATTCAAGTGGCAATGCTAAGTTGATCGCAGTTTGACCTCCAAACTGCAACAAAATCCCATGTGCTTCTTCTCTAAGTAACACTTCAGTGACACATTCGAGAGTCAGTGGTTCGAAGTAAAGCCTGTCAGAGGTATCGAAATCTGTAGATACGGTTTCAGGATTATTATTCATCAGAACAGCATCCATTCCCGCTTCTCGAATCGCCTTTACTGCGTGCACACAGCCATAATCAAACTCGATACCCTGTCCGATTCTAATTGGCCCTGAACCGATAACAACTTGTCTTGTCTTAACCCTCTCAGAAAGGTTAGGAAGAAGGTCGATTCCCGATTCACCATTTGGCTCATAAGTCGAATAGTAGTAAGGCGTTTTTGCTGCAAATTCTGCTGCGCATGAGTCAACCATTCTGAAAATTGGATGAACCGACTTAGAGTGCCTTATCTTCATCACCGCAGTTTCATTCTTGGTTGAAGCAATACTCTTCAACCCTAGTGCAGGGAAACCGGAAAGTGCATCTGCAATATGTGCGTCACTAAATCCGAAACTCTTCCATCGGCGTAGATTCTCTGTTGTCAAATCAGCAGGTGAGCAACCTTGTGAGGTGATTTCAGCCTCAATATTCGCTAAATTTTGGAAGCCGTAAAGGAACCATCTTGTTATTCTCGTAATCTCATGTACTCTCTCGACAGACCATCCCCTTCTGAAGGCCTCAATCACGGCACCCATCCTACGGTCTGTAGCAATGCTAAGCCAATCTATCAGCACTTTGTCTGGAAGTATCTCATGTGCTCTTTCAGACATACCTTCGCCCTCTGATTCATCTGCACGGGTTAAGGGACGTGGATAGTGGGCACCCTGTTCCAACGACGCCCAAGCTTTCAGGAATGCTTCCTCGAAGCAGCGACCTATCGCCATAACTTCGCCAGTTGATTTCATCGAAGTACCTAGAGTCCTGTCGGCTGTACGGAATTTATCGAATGGCCATCTTGGAATCTTAACAACACAATAATCCAGAGTTGGCTCGAATGCTGCAGTTGTGCCTTCTCCAGTAATGGGGTTAGGTAATTCATCCAAAGTATACCCTACGGCAATCTTTGCAGCCATCCTTGCGATTGGATATCCTGTTGCCTTTGATGCTAAAGCAGAAGACCTCGACACACGAGGATTTACTTCAATCACTCTTACTTCACCAGTAGATTGGTTTACTGCAAATTGTACATTGCAACCGCCTTTGATATTCAGTTTACGAATTAGTGAAAGCGACATATCTCGCAATTCCATGTGATCTCTATCTGAAAGTGACTGGACTGGAGCCACAACTGTAGATTCTCCAGTATGAACTCCCATAGGGTCGATATTCTCCATAGTACAAACGATAGTTGCATTGTCTGCAGTATCGCGCATTACTTCATACTCATATTCTTGCCAACCCAAAATACTCTCTTCTATCAAAACTTGCCCAATACGGCTATTTCGAAGTCCGAGCGTAGCAATTTCAACCAGTTGGCCAGTATTCCATGCCGTTCCTCCACCAAGTCCTCCAAGAGTAAATGCTGGGCGGATTAAAATTGGCCAACTTCCGATTTCATCTGCTGCTGAAAGAACATCTTCCATCGAATTACACGCTATTGCTTCAGAGATAGGTAAGTCGATTTCTTGGCAAACTTTGTTGAATAAATCTCTGTCTTCTGCTTTGTCGATTGCATCTAAATCAGAACCGATCAACTCGACTCCTAAATCATCAAGTACACCGGCATGAGCCAACTCACTTGCTATATTCAAAGCGGTTTGCCCACCCATTCCTGCAAGAATTGCATCTGGCCTCTCAATTTCGAGAATGCGTTTTATCGTATCAGGGAGAAGAGGTTCAATGTATACCTTATCTGCCATTTCAGGGTCGTTTTGAATCGTTGCTGGATTTGAATTGACTAGAATCACTTTGTATCCATCTTCTCGTAATGCCTGAACAGCTTGAGAACCTGAAAAGTCAAATTCTGCTGCTTGTCCAATTTTAATTGGCCCTGAACCAAGAACAAGAATTGTTTCTAAATCTTCACGACGAGGCATTAATTCACACCTCCATAATGGTCGTCAACCATTTGTCTGAACCTTGCAAATAAGGGGTAAGCATCGTGGGGACCAGGTGCTGCTTCAGGATGGAATTGCACCGTGAATACTGAGCGGTCAACCAAATCCAAACCTTCGACGGTTCGGTCATTGGCATTTACAAAGCGAACCTTAGCTTGCGCCCCATGCAAATTTTCACCAACTGGTGAACAGGCACCGGAAGGGTGTGCAGCTAGCATTCCAGCGTCAGGGTCTGCAACTGCGAAACCGTGATTTTGGCTTGTGATCCAAACTCTACCGCTTTCCAAGTCAACACATGGTTGATTCGCTCCTCTATGACCATACCTCATCTTGTAGGTCTGTAATCCACTTGCAAGTCCTAGAAGTTGATGACCTAGGCATATCCCCATCACCGGGATATTAGCCTTAACCGCTTCAGCAAGAGTATTTCTGGCGGATGTCGCTTTACCAGGATGTGCAGGGTCGCCCGGACCATTCGAACAGAACAATGCTACTATGCCGTATGATTGGGCCTGTTCAAAAGTTGTACTTGGTGGGCACCAGACCACCTCGAATTGACAGCATAGGCTTCTCAAAATATTGTATTTAATTCCGCAGTCGATAGCCGCTATACGGGGTAATGGGTTGCCAAGAGCATCCGTTGCTCCTTCATTAACAATAACTGGTTCATCTATCGAAACTTGGTCAACCAAATCTTCCAACTCAGGAGATGTCAATTCACCTAAGTGAGCTCTCAATGCATCTTCATCTTCAAGTGGCCCGAATACACAAAGAACACAACCATGTTCACGAACAAGTCTTGTGATAGCACGTGTATCGATTTCTTCTATGCCTGGGACGTTATGGAAAGCCAAGAAGTCACTGATACTTGCAATTGAATTCCTGTGGTCGGGATTTTTCATAGCATGCCTAACCACAACTCCACGAGGCCAAACCCCTGCAGATTCGCTAGTACCTGCATGGACGCCATAATTTCCGATTAATGGGTAAGTGAAGGTCAGAACCTGTCCGGCGAATGATGGGTCGGTTAGAGACTCCTGATATCCAGTCATTCCAGTGGTGAATACTAATTCGCCTTCACCCCAAGTTTTAGCGCCGAATAATTGCCCTGTAAAACGACTGCCATCGGCTAGAAGTAGTACTCCGTCACCCGATGCGGAGTCGGGTATTGTAGCGCCTGATGCAATACCATCTGTGGCATCAACCAAGAGCAAACGGTCGCCAAGAGAAGTATCTCCTTTCTGAGACCACTCACCCGACATCGAAAATGCTGATTGTATAGGGGTCATAATCATTGGCAACGGCCGGATTATACTCGCGTGAGCACACGCGTACACGAGGGTGGAAAATGTATCGAGGTATTGCTCTAATGTAAGTGGATAATTACTTAGATTTTTTCATCGTCATTATCGTGAACTAACTTTCCACCGTTAACTCCTTCGATAACTAGCCGAGCATCGTTGAAACTACGCTCGCTACCGGATTCACCAAACCAAGCATCCATGAATAAAGCAAGGGCTGCAACTTCGGAGTGCGGCTGATTACCAACAGCCACATTATGTTGGCAAATTTTGTAAACATCACCTGGTACTTTTGCACCACCTACAACGATGATTAAAGGACGGTCTCTTCGTATCTTAGGAATCGCTTGCCTGAAAGGTTCACCATACATTGTCAAGTGTACTGCTACGCCGCCATTTTCAACATGCTTCTTCAAGTGCCCTAGTCCACTCACATGCTCAGTGTCAAGTTCTCCGCCGAATCTCTCGCTTACAGAATTTAGATTATCAAACATTTCTTGATCATCATCTCCAGCTAGAAGAAAACCATCTGAGCCTAATGCTCTAGCAACTAACGCAAGATGTGTAGTAATCCTAGGATCTCGGCCTCTTCGGTAGCCCAGACGAAGAACATCAACTCTCTCGCTCATGATAATGCGAAGTGGTTTTGCGTTTCAAGCCTCGGTTTCGGAATCTAACTCATCAAGAGTAAGAGTTTCTACACCATTATCTGAGAAATCTAAGTCAGGATAGTGCTCCATCAAGGTTTTTACCCATCCTAGTAGCCATGCATCAATCAATAACTTCGCAGCGAAAAGCACGGTTGCACAAAGTACCGTTAACCGGAAACTCATCCATAATCCAGAATTCATTGAAATCTCATCAACCATACCCATTATTGCAGGCTCAAAGGTGTATAGAACTGCTAAAACAAACATTATCCCACTGACTAAACCTGGGAAAAGTTGTCCTAATTCTCTACTGAAATCCGATAGTAACGAACCTAAGAAAACAAGACATGGTGCGACGATTGTGATAGTTACGAAATCAGGTCCGAAGAAAATAGATTCGAAATTGGTATTATCTTCAACTTGAAGAACGGCCAACCACCAAAATACTGCGTATCCTGTAAAGATAGCCCCTACAACCTTAGCCTTGGCATGAATCATCTTAGAAATCGCTGTACGAGAAGGCGGATTGAGCCTTACAATAATACGTTCAGCCAACTCTAATTGTTCCTCATTTGGCATAGTAATTTCATCTGAATCAAGAACATCTGTAGTATCATCTATCACTCCCCCCTCTTCAGACATAACAACACCTGTGGCTCCACATGTGATAAAACCTGCCGCAGACAGGGGGCTCAACATGGCAGTCTTCGAGGGGGCGGATTGGCGCCGACCCCAAGTGATGGGAATCATCAATGCCACCCCTGATTCATTTCATGAAGCATCCCGAGGTGGCAATGTTGAATCAGCCCTCAAAATGATTCAAGATGGGGCGGATTGGATCGATATAGGAGGAGAGTCAACACGACCAGGCGCCGATAAGATTTCTATAGAAGAAGAGGTTGAAAGAGTTATTCCACTTGTCGAGGAAATCTCAAAGCATGGAAATGTTTCTATTGATACTCGTCACTCAGAAGTTGCTAAACTTGCCATTGAAGCAGGAGCCACCATGATAAATGACGTTAGCGGATTACGAGAACAATCAATGTTCGACCTAGTTTTAGAATCAGGATGCCATGTTTGCATAATGCATATGTTGGGTGAACCGGGAAATATGCAAGATAATCCACAATACGAAGATGTTTCCAATGAAGTAAATTCAATGCTTATTTCTAAGGCGAGAGAATTAGTAGAATCCGGACACTCAATGGACAAAATATTCCTCGACCCTGGAATTGGATTCGGTAAATCACTCCAACACAATATCGATTTGCTCCAGTCAAGTTCCGAATTAAGGCCATATTCGGTTTTATGGGGAGTCTCTAGAAAATCCATGATTGGAGAGATTTGTGGGCAGGCTGATACTGAAAACCGATTGGCGGGAAGCTTGGGTGTTGCAGCAAAAGCATTCTACGATAGAATTGACATCATTCGAGTTCATGATGTTAGAGAACACGTTGACTTATTTTCGACATTAGAAGCCTTGGAGAGATAGACATGTTTCTGATTTTTGGTTCTGACTCTCTAGCAATACGACTTGCGGAATGGATTGGAGCGAGATCTAGAGTACGAATTATCGGATTAGCCGACCAGATAGTGGGAATGGAAGATGCTGAAATTGTTGCATTGCCTACGGAAATGGAATTACATGAAATGCCACTTCCTGATGTCACACCAACTGCCATTTTGCTTCTTGAAGAGATAATATGCGATGATGACCCAGTCCAAGAACTTCGTAACCACTGGCCAAACACCCCTATTTTGTCAACTATCGATATCGATGGTGCAGAACGAATCTCAGTAGAAGATTTGACCATTTCTGCCATCCAAGACAGATTACGTTCAATAGACAGAAAGCAAGGTGCCAGTGAGGTACTACGAAGATTAAATGAAGAAGAGAATGCCAATGTATTGATCGTTTGTCACGATAATCCAGATCCGGATGCACTCGCTAGTGCTTTAGCAATCAAACATCTATGTGAATCGATTGGCCATGAACCTACAATCGTACACGGCGGCATGATAGAGCATCAACAAAACCGTGCAATGGTTAAGTTGTTGGAGATGGATGTTCGCAGAATAATCCTAGATTGGGAAGTGGAAGACATTCTAACCGATTCTGATTTGGTCATCTGTGTTGACTTTAGCCATCCCGGAGCTAACAATATCTTACCACCAACATGTGTACCACACATTGTCATCGACCATCATACTAGTGATACAAGACCTGCTGGAGACGTTATTTTGGTCAGGTCGGAATTTGCTGCAACTTCATCCTTAGTAGCGTCGATACTTATGAATTCAGGTATTGAAATAAACAGAAATGTAGCAACTGCCTTAGCATTTGGAATAAGAACCGACACCCTAGGCTTCACTCGCTCATTTAATGCGGTTGATTTACGAGCATTATCATGGCTAGGAGCATGGATTGATTGGGAATTGATGAGGTCTTTTGAAAGCCCTCCGCGTTCACAAGAAGTTCTGTCAATATTCAAGCAGGCATTAACCGACGCAACTCTAGAAAATGGATTGATGCTTGCACCTGTCACCCAAATGACCGATAGAGATGCATTATCACAAGTTGCAGATTTCTTGCTACCTACTGAAGGTGTAGACGTTGTGATAACTTATGGAGTAAGAATCTCAAAGATTATACTATCTGCTCGTTCGACCAATGATTCGATTCACATCGGAAGAATATTGTCCAACACATTCGAAAAAGGACGTGCTGGAGGCCACAAATCCCTAGCTGGAGGGCAAATTCCCTTCGAAGAAATCGGATGTGAAAATGGTAATGATGCCATAGAGAAAATGTCATCCATTCTAAAAAATGCATTTGGTGGTGAAATGGAATGAATGCTCCCATAATTGACATCGATGAAAATCTGAGACTACTAGGTACTGCTCATGTAGCAACTGCTTCGGTAGAAGCCGTGCGTGAAAACATTGCAACTTGGGGCCCAGACATTGTAGCTGTAGAACTTTGTAAGAGTCGACATTCAGCACTAACCCAAGACCGCCGACTAGACAAAGAAGGTCTGCTGAAGGTAATCAAGGAAGGAAAAGCACCGATGGTCCTATTGCAGTCACTACTGGCTGCGGAACAACGCAAGTTAGGAATCGATGAAGGTCAACAACCAGGTGCAGAACTACTTGCTGCTGTAACTGCTGCAGAAGATGCCGGTTTGGAAGTCTCATTGGTCGACAGAGATATCCAAACTACCCTAAGAAGAGCTTGGAATAAAATGGGATTCCGTGAAAAGTTTGGACTCATGTGGGCTCTCTTGGCAGAAGATGAGGATGAGGAAGAACTTGAACTCGAGAAGGTTTTGGAAGACAAAGATCTCTTGACATCTCTCATGGAAGAATTGAGAGAGGTCTCCCCGGGTGCTGGTGAAGTCTTGATTGATGAGAGAGACGAATTCATCGCTAGAAAGATTTCCGAAGTAAGAGGAGACGGGAAAGTTTTGGCTGTATTAGGTGCGGGGCACCTTGATGGCGTCTCTAAGTATCTATCAGATGGAATCACAAAAGATGATGAAAGAATTTCTGAACTCTCAATCGTACCAAAAGGCGGACGTGTTCTGAAAACGATATCGTTAGCGATTCCAGTAGTCCTCTTGGGACTACTCGGCTGGTTTGCTTACAATGGTGATTTAGCTTCGATTAAGGAGAATGGAATCTATTGGTTTGCGGGTAACTTCATTGGAGCAGCATTATTCTGTATGCTTGCAGGAGGACACCCCATTGCAATATTAGTCGCAGCATTAGCATCACCGATTACATCTCTTAATCCCGCTTTAGCAGCAGGTTGGTTTGCTGGTTATGCCCAAATGAAAGTTAAGGAGCCTACAGGAGAAGACCTGACTGAATTCCTCAAACTAGACTCTGCCAAGTTATTCTGGACTAACAGGGCAGGTAGAATACTGTTGGTTACTGCACTTACAAACTTAGGTTCAATGGCTGGCGCATGGATATCCATGGCACTGATAGCCGCCGGTCTTTGATTATCAGAACTCAACTACTGGAACTTCTCTCTGAGTAGGGTCTGTGACTTCGAATAGGTCACGACGCATTGCTTTCTTCATTCCAGCAACGATGCTTGTAGGAATCATCTGTATTGCTGCATTCCAGTTTGTTGCACTAGCGTTGTAGAATTCACGACGATCTGCTACTTGGTTTTCAACCGAAACAATTTGTTTCTGGAGGGTAACGAAGGATGAATCAGCCTTCAATTCAGGATACTGTTCTGCAACCATATTTATTCTTGGCATTAGTCCTGCAAGTGCACCTTCTGCTGCACCAACTCCTCTGACATCTCCAGATGCAAGAGCTCCTGCAGCGGTTTGACGTGCCAAAGCAAATTGCTCGAAAATCTCACGCTCATGGGTAGCATATCCTTCGACTGTTCTAACCAAATTAGGCAACATATCGTATCGCTGCTTCAATAGTACATCGATATCAGACCAAGATTTGTTGACATTTTCTTCAAGACGGACTAATCGGTTCCATGTGCTGATGAACCATATTAGCAGAATTATTGCTACAATTCCCGCTATTACTCCAACTACGATACCTGCGCTCATAAACTGCCCAACAGTAACAGTCACTTCAATTATTCCATAACAAGTTGTGCGAGGTTTCATCAATAGGATTGTTGAGGACTGAATATGCGCACCGGTGTATTATTCACACTTCTAATTCTCTCAACCCAAGCATTAGCCGGTTGCTTTGGAGAAGATGATGTTAAACCAGAGGTTGTTGTTGAAACTCCTCTCGATGGTCTATTCAGCACCACTAGTTGGTACCATTACCCTGGCGCAGTAAATGCATCTAATGATTCGATTGGTTATGACAACCTAACTGGTAATTCGACACCTTATCCGGTAGTTGGAACGTACTATGGAATTGGAGATACCACATTTGAGCCAACGATTGGAGTCACGTCAACTGGAGGAATACATTACGCATCTTTCGGCGGAGCAGGTACAGGAAGCATGGTCTATACATCATTGGACCAAGGACAAACTTGGACTAATATGGGTCCGTTCAATCCAGTATTACCAGATGTCGGTCAAGTTCCTTCATCGAACGATCCCTACATCTATGTCGACAAGTGGACTGACCGTATTGTCAAATTCGATATGCATGCACTGACTGCAATGTTTGTAGAATATTCTGATGACGATGGGCAAACATGGTCCATTCCGTTTACCGCTGAAGGATACTATACACCACAAGACCACCAATCGATTGCATCTATGCCTGATATAGATGGAGCTGCAACTTACGATACAATCTTTGTATTCTGTATTAACACTGGGAGTTCTGCGCTAGGACCTCAATGTTCCCGTTCTTTGAATGGTGGATTGACATGGGATATTCAGCGACCAGGATATCCAATAGGCACCCCGCAGTGCTCTGGACTTCACGGACACTTGGCTGGTTCCAATGATGGAGCAATATATCGCGGTAATCCCTCTTGTGATGGACCTGCAGTATACCGCAGCGTAGATGGAGGATACACATGGAGCGAGCACACGATAACTACAGAGGTCCCTATGCAACAAGGCTGGCATAGTCACGAAGTAGCAGTAGGAGCTGACGAGGCTGGGAACTTATTCGCATCATGGATTAGTATTGACGATATGCCATGGATGGCATACTCTCGTGACCAAGGAGACACATGGTCAGAACCAATGATGGTTGCCCCACCAGGCGTCAACGAAACTGGATTCCCAACTATTTTTGCAGGGGAAGAAGGCCGTGTCGTTGTCGGATACATTGGAGAAGGAGATGACAATGGTGGATGGTCAGGCTACATGTCGATTATGACTGATGCATTTGCTGAAAATCCGCTCATTACAACAGTTGCAGTGAATTCACCTGATGACCCACTAGACATTACAGATGATTGTGGGAATGTACGTTGTGGAGGCTTTGGAGATTTTATCGACGTGGAATTAGATGATGAGGGCAGACCATGGATTGCTTTAGCTCACAATACTAACGGCGAATTAGGAATTGTAGGCACATACATCACTGGCCCCGCATTATATGGAGAGTTGAGACTGCTGCCAGAGATTATGCCCGGTGGGCCTTCAACGCTCTAAAACCGTATAATTCCGGAATGAATATTATAAGTTAAAGGATAATTCCCTGACTTAGTGAAGAAGTATGCTCCCTGACATCTTAGAAATAATTCTAGCAGCATTTGTGATATTAGGAGAGAGTATTAACGAATTCCTCTCATTAGCCCCTGGAGAAGCATTGGTACTATTTTGGCTAATCATTTTCGGCATCTTGTTTTTACCATTTTATGTGCTTACTGGAATATGGCAATTGGTAACTGAGATTCTTAATCAGATACCTCTTTGACTAATTTCCATTTTTGGTATCCTCAATAATTATGTGATTCAGAATTAAGCACAATACATGAAGACTGCTCTAGTTACCGGCGCTAACCGAGGAATCGGCCTAGAATTGACTGCTCAATTACTTGAAGCAGGTTACAATGTTCATGCAACATATCGTTCTAGTAAAGGCGGATTGGATGGTTTTGAAAATTCAGAAATTAGTACTCACAAAATGGATGTTCGAAATGAAAATGAAATTTCAAACGTGATCCAGTCCATTGAATCTCTTGACCTTTTGATTAACAATGCAGGTGTAGCAGATGGACGCTGGCAATCGATTTCAGAAATTGATATGGAACACGCATTAGAGGTTCTCAACATCAATGCTGTTTCGCCCGTTTTGGTAACACAGCAGGCACTTCCCAAATTGACTAGTGGTTCAAAAGTAGTAATGATGAGTAGTTTGATGGGTTCGATTAGCGATTGTCGTAGCGGTCGCTCATACGCTTACAGGGCATCAAAAACAGCACTCAACATGTTTTCTATGGCGATGAAAAACGAACTTGATGATGCGGGAATATCTCTGATGATAATGCATCCAGGATGGGTGGAGACCGACATGGGTGGTCCAAATGCTCCTCTTTCAACGAAAGAAAGTGTCAACGGAATTATGCAAAGAATCGAAGAGCAAAACATGTCACTAAGCGGCCGTTATGTTGAATTTGATGGTTCACCTATCGAATGGTGAAATGGTATAATCTCAAGAAAACCAAGGGTGCCTTCCGAAGTGGTTTCGGGGAACTGGTTCATCGTTAGTTGAATAATATCGAAATCCGGACAGCACGGATTCAAGATAATTACGTAATCTTGGTTGGACCCAAAGAATGTGAGGAAGGAAGGCTAGAGGTTTTGGTAACTTAGCAAGGATGAACGGATATACGGTAATCGAGAGAATCGATTTTGAAGAGCTTACAGATTCTATTTCCCAAACCACATAAGATTGAGCACCATTTTCTTCACCTATCAATAAACTATAGCCACTTCCTTCTGACCAATTATTGAAATTACGTAAATAAGTGCGACCATTTAGATAAACAAGTTTGTCTGAATGTCCATCAGCATCCCATTGCAGCACATCGTTTTTATCGCAGAATGGATGGCAATTATCCAGATTACTTGGAGCGCTAATCAAAGTCCATAGTTCATCCGAGGCAATATCAAATTCTTTGGACGAGGAGACCTTTAGCCGACGTAAATACCTCTTCTCCATGCTACATTCAGTACATGTTACATATGTATGCGTGTCTATTATTGGATTGCAAGAAAATACCAATCAAGCAATACATTGACAATAAATGCCATGTTCACCAGAATGATGAGGGCAACAATCTCGGTATTTTTCATTACCACCTTGATTGTGATGTGTAGTTGGCAGTACACATTATTAGAAAACCCAATCTTGGATGAGCAACAATCCGAACATTCGATTTCAGTAGTTATGAATGATGTTTTAGAGGCGGAAAATTATACTCTTGTATACCAGCTAGATATTCCCGATATTGTAAACCACAACAATGACGGAATGTATTATGCAATTGATAATAGTTCACAAATAAATTTCAGTTTCGACAGAGTTGCATATCATTTAGAACTACAAAAAAATGGTGAAGACAGATTCTATGTTTACGTTTCATTCCCAACTCTTACAACTTCTGTAACCGAAATCGGTGTCCCCAATTACGGTTCAGGGATTATCTATCAACAATTGATAGAAGACTTACACATTTCTTCAAACCACCCAGATTTATCTTCAATCTCTTCAAGCGATTCAGGTGCGATTGAGTTTTGGCCAAGCAATTATGTAACCAATAATCAGATTGGAGTGCCAGGCGCTGACTCACAAACATACGATTTTGGAGATGGCAAAGACTCTGGTGCCGGATACGGTAGTATGCAAATTCACGATTACAATTCTGGACAGACATTGTTCGCATACAATGCGTGGGGTTCTGGAGTTGATGCTAACGATTTGGGAATTGGAAATAACCCCGATACAAGTGGAAATCCAGATTGGACGTTTACAAGCAATTCAGAACAATACGATTTGAAATCTATGCGTGTTATGGTTAGAGAAGGGCCATTTCCCTCAGACCTACTAGTTACAGTAAATTCCCCACAGACTCACCAAATAATCCAAAGACAACCCAACAACATGGCTCAAGTACCGATTTCAGGTCATATCGATTATGACTATGATTTAGTTAAAGCTAGGATGATTGAGATCGATTCTAATGGTACAAACATTAGCACTCCAAGTGAATGGTATACTATTCATTCTACCTTCAAACCAGGAGGGGCGTTTTTCAAGAATGTTGATGTCAATGCTGGTTGGTACAATATGGAATTGGAAATTTCGAATCAGGGAGTTTTGATTGAAACAATCACTGTCGATTCCTTTGGAGTTGGTGAAGTATTCATTATTGCAGGGCAATCCAACTCAGCTAACTCAGGCAATGTTACTCTCACACCCAATGATGCAAGAGTTAGCACATGGGGCAGTGAAGGCTGGCGGTTTGCCACAGACCCATTACCAATCGCAACAGGTAGTGGAGGTAGCCCGTGGCCAGCGCTAGGTGACAATTTGGCACAACGATACGATGTCCCAATTGGAATGATATCTGTAGGATGGGGTGGAACAAAGGTAGAGCAATGGTTACCAGATGATACTTCCAGCAATCCCCTGTTCTCCAGAATTCAAATGGCCTTAGATGAAGTAGGATATCTTGGAGCACGTGCTATACTTTGGCATCAAGGCGAGAGTGATTTAGCAAGTGGCACTACCACTGAAGATTATGCATCAATGCTTAATGAAGTGATAATGGGTAGTCGAATATATGCAAATTGGGATATTCCTTGGGCTGTTGCTAGAGCATCATACCTTCCCGGATTCAGCGCAGAAAGTTTAGCAGAAATTGTTGATGCTCAACAAGCGGTTATCGATAATGACTCACTCACTTACCTTGGTCCCGACACAGACAATCTGATAGGAGATTATTGGAGGTATGACACGGTTCACTTTAACGGTGAAGGATTAGTAGAGCATGCTAGATTGTGGGATATTTCAATCTCAGTTATGATGGAGGATTTGCTTGGATGGGATGATGATGGAGACGGGGTTACAAATGACCTTGACGAATGTGATGACACCCCTGTAGGTGAAGCAACTTACACTGATGGCTGTAGCGATAGCCAGAGAGATAGTGATAATGATGGCGTAAGTGATGATATTGACTTGTGTCCTGGATTTGATGATAGCCTAGATGTCGACGTGGATGGAATCCCTGATGATTGTGATTCCCTGATTGATAATGATCAAGACGGAGTTGCAAATGATGTTGATGAATGTGAAGGATTTGATGACAATATCGATTTAGATTCAGATTCAATACCTGACGACTGTGATTCAATAATTGACAGTGACCAAGATGGAGTTGCTGACAGCCAGGATAAATGTGAAGGATATGATGATTCAATCGATTCTGATTTAGATGGTATTCCTGATGACTGCGACACATTACTGGATAGTGATGGAGATGGAGTAATCGATTCTGAAGATTTATGCGAAGGCCATGATGATTCCATTGATTTTGATTTAGATGGAATTCCGTATGGTTGTGATTTGATTATCGACAGTGATAGTGATGGAGTTGCTGATAGCTTGGACAAATGTGTTGGGTTTGATGATTCCATAGACAACGATAGTGACAGTATTCCTGACGGCTGCGATTCGTTGGTAGACTCAGATTTTGATGGAGTAATCGATTCTGAAGATTTGTGTGATGGACATGATGACCTACAAGATTTAGATTCAGATTCAATACCAGATGGTTGCGATGATTCAGTTGAGAAAGATGCTACCAGTAAAGACCAATCAAGTTCAGATATATCTGCGATAACTTCAGCGATTGGTGGAGGATTGTTACTGATCCTAGTAGCGATTTTAGTATCCATGCTGATGCGTAAAGGGGAAGAAAAGCCAGAACAAAAGCAATTGGAAGATGAAGTGCTTTTAGAGATGGCTCAAAAACCTGAATTATTGCCTATCGATGACGGCCCTGACCCCTCTCTAATTGGAGACATAAAGGATGGTTTCGAATGGATTGAACACCCTAGTGGCAGTGATGTTTGGTACTTCAAAGACAAAGAGACCTTACAGTGGAAAAAACACTGAAACCGCAGCCTGTTGCAGAATCAAAGGGTAGCGTCTGACAAGACCCACTGCAAGCCCTTTGATTTGCCGATACCCTAGCAATGGGTATTCGGATATACCCTCTGAACCCATCCGAAAGCGATTATGCTGGGGAATGGTTTAATTTCACACAGGTTAAGGGCAGACCATGCGAAATGACCAAATTTTTGTGTTGCTGCTTGTTGTTTTATTGCCCCTTTCTGGATGTTTTGATGGTGCTGTGGGAGATGCTGAAGGTGCTGATGATGAATCTAGTACTACAGTTGTGAATAACTATTACAATAACACAACATATATCGAAAATCAGCAAGATATGAAAATTACATCAGGAATGTTTGGTTCTTGCAGTTCATGGACCAACTCAACCACTGATGGCGTTACCACCTCAAACTGTAATCAGTGGGATCGCCCTGCGACAGGGACATATGAATTTGTGGACTTGCCTGAAAATTCAACCATTGAAATCAAGGGTCTATCATCAGCAGTAGGCCCATTGAATTATTTTATGATAATCTGTGATTCTGGCTTTACCTCAGGGCCTTTGTACTTGGGAGGGCAATATACCATGGGAGTAATCGCCACAGATGGAGGTAATTGTTCCTTAGTAAATTCGGGTCAAACTTACCTCGGCTATTGGTCAATTGCTTACAACATAATACCCATTTCAATAGTCTAGAGCAAAGGGGCCCCCTTTGCTTACCCATCCAAGCAGAGGGTACCCATTGCAGAACCATCCATACTAAGGGGCCCCGTTAGTATTCTAATTTTGACTGTGCAATAGACAACCAAAAAATGAAAGTAATCAATATCCGTTGGAACTAGTCTTTGAAATCGGAGAGATGTTCCAAAAAGGGTTTTGAAGGGGTCCAATTTGATTCCAAATAGGGTCTGAATTGTTGGTCGACATTAGACCCCATGTATCTTGCTCATCTTCACAAATTCTTGAGTAACTGGAGTAGAAACCATACCAAATACCGGCCAGCAATTTTAACGCTCGGCACGGAATGTAGAAATTGTTACGCACTTGTTTGATTGTGTTAGTTAATGCTGCAATTTCCTCAAAAAAAAGATCTTTCTTCTCTAGGTGGTGAGCATCTTGAATCTCATCCAAATCTGACCACATTTCAAACCCATTCGCTTGCATGTAATTTTTCCTTTCTGCGTGCAATTTTTCGAACCGTTTTTCTAATGCCAAAAGTTCTAGTCCAATTTCTTCATAAATCACGAACAATCTTTCATACTCGGAATAGAGCTTGTCATTATTCCACGAAAAAATATCTTGATATTCTTTAGGCAACAGTTTTTCTTCCAACCAAGAAGGGAAATCTGCAATAGGGACGTATTGGTCGTCATCTCGTGTATAAGTAGTCACAAAATGCCATAAAAAAGGCCGTGATTTATAGTTTTCACAGATTACTAAGTATCTTAACAATCATCAAAACTAATCTTTAGGATATATTAGAAGGGGTTATCCGAAACCCCTTTGCATTTTATTTTCCGATACAAAGGGGATTCAATCGGCCGATACAGACGCTACCCTTCCTATCAATGGGTGTACGAAGGGGGACCCATGCTACAATCAAGAGCGATCTACTCATGCTGGGATTACTGAACACTTAGCGAAAAGTATGTTTTATCTTCATCAACAACCTACTTCTATAAGTAAATCAATTAGATGTGGGTTCATGAACTCAATTGAAGTCGCTGCATTTTGGACATCGATGATACTCATTATCCCTTATTGGAGTCTTATGTTCTTCATGCCGAAGCATGAAATTACCAAAAAATATGTTGGTGACATTCGATGGTTGCTTTTCCCGTTGCTCATCCCTTACTCTCTTCTCGTCATCCCGGCTTGGTCGCATATTGTTTTTACTTTCTTTATTCAAATACCATCACCCGATTTGCTTGTCGAATTTTTTGCGGATGAGCAAGCCATAACCCTGACTTGGCTACACGTGTTAATTTGCAATCTCTTTGTTGGTAGATATGTGTGGTTGCGAATGCTTGCAGCAGACCAACCAATGTATGTTTCCACCCCGATCCTTCTCATGTGCATGTACAGTCCAGTTGGGTTACTTCTTGGATTACTGACGACATGGGAACAACGCGACCTCGGGGGTACCAATTTCGAAGTACAGCCCGTATCTTCTGCCGAGGTATAATTGTTAGAGACCATGTATAAACTAATTAATTCGGATAAACGCAAAGGATCTATCCAAATACCCATTACGCAGGTATTAGTAAATCAAAGGGATTCGATGACCATAGCGATTCCTTGACCGCCACCAATGCATGCAGTTGCGACTCCATACTTGCCGCCACAACGCTTCAATTCGTGAGCTAATGTTAGTACAAGGCGAGTTCCTGTTGCTGCTAGAGGATGGCCTAGGCCAACTGCTCCACCGTTAACATTGACTTTCTCAACATCTAATCCAAGGTCCTTAACACAAGCAACCGCTTGTCCAGCAAATGCTTCATTGATTTCCCAACGGTCGATTTCTTCAATCGTTAATCCTGCCTTCTCTAGGGCTAGGCGGCTGCTAGGAACTGGCCCATATGCCATGATTGCGGGTTCAAGTCCTACGATTCCCCAAGAGACGATTCGAGCAAGTGGTGAATCTCCATCTGTTTCTGCCTTGGATGCAGACTTGATTACTACAGCAGCTGCTCCATCAACTACGCCACTTGCATTACCTGCAGTGACCAGACTTTCAGGACCGAATGCAGTTCTTAGTTCTGCCAAAGATTCAGGAGTGCTTCCAGTAACAACGTGATCTTCATCCTTGAACGTAACATCATTCACTGGAACAATCTCTTGCTCCCATACGCCTTCAGCAATCGAAGTTGCTGTGCGAGAATGTGACATTGCTGCGAACTCATCAGTTTCTTCACGAGTTACTCCTTTGCGCTTGCAGATTTCATCACTGGTTTGAGCCATGAATGAGCCACACATTCCATCTAGAAGGTTAGTGAAAAGATAGTCTTCCATGTCTTTCTCCAACTCTGTGCCTGCACGAGGAGGCCTTGCCAAGCGATAGGTGTCACGCATTCCACGAAGTACGTGTGGTGCTTGGGAAAGGTTCTCCATTCCACCAGCAACAACTGTTTGCGCCTCATTTAGCATAATCATCTGTGCACCGGATACAATCGCTTGCACTCCACTGCCACAGATACGAGAAAGAGTTAGCATAGGAACTTCTTGAGGAATTCCTGCTCCAAGTCCGGCGTGACGAGCGCCAAAGATTGCCTGGTCGCAGGTTTGTAATGCATATCCCATTACGACATGGTCAACATTCTCTGGAGAGGTTCCTGTTTTGTCAAGAGCTCCTTTGATGGCTATCTCACCCAACTTTAGTGCACTTACATCTTTCAGAAGCCCACCTGGTTGACCATCTCCGCGCTTACCACCTTGCCATTCACAAAATGGAGTTCTTGCTCCGCCTACGATTACGACATCTTCTGCCATGACACGGCCAATAGCAGCCGCCTAATCATATTCACGCTAGGCCAATTAGAGCAATTCCACCTATCATCATAATGATTGGAAGCATAACAAGTTCAAATCCAGAGCGTGAACGCCCAAGGTTCGCAAGTTCGGTTCCCCTTTGCAGTGTGCACTTCACTCCAGGAGCATCTTCATGGCCCCACACTTCGATTAGGCTATTTGCTAATGTCCCATCAAGGCCTTCTGCAGCCAATGCATCACTGGTTCGAGGCTTCGTTTCACCGAGAACGTAAACTGGGTTTCCTAGTCGCAATCCGTACAGTGTCCAGCGATGCTTCTTGACCCTAGCACCGCCTAACATACCAGCGATTGCTTGTGACATCAATTGCTTGCCAAGAGTTTGTGCAAATCTACCATCCCATCGCTTGAGATACTGACCATAATCTGCTCGCTTAAATGAATGAGCATTTACTCTGATTCCACCAGTTCCATCATGTAGAATGAAAGGGCAACCGCCTGCATCAGAACGAATCGTCACCCAATGGCATTCCTCTTTGGAATTTCCTTCACTATCGGTTGTAGTACGACATTGATACTGCTCATATTCCCATTTGTAACCAACCATGTTTCCTACAACCATGTTTTGATTCCCATCAACTACTACCGTCAGACATCCTTCATCTACAGGCCTTACTTGGCCAACTAGTTCTGGATTACCTGCTGGTGCTGAGCGAACAAGAGATGTTGGAGTATCGATCATCTGTCTAACCATTCTGGCTCTAAAATAGCCGATTAGAGCCCCGATTAGTCCAATGACTGCAATTACTATCGCAGGAATAATGCCCACATCTGCTTCATCGTCCATCATTGCCGATGCAGACACAATTAGCAGACAAGAAATCATCAAAATGATGTATACGCTAAACAGAGTCATTGTCGCTGGTGTAGGAGTACCTATCTTTACTGGATGTTCCGGTAATGGAGAGCCATCGCCTGCTGGACCATAGCGGTCTGAATTATCCCAAGTTGAAGGACCTGGAGCTGGTAGAATCCAATCGCTAGGGTCTGTGGTTGGAACATATGATGTCTGTTGCATCCACCAATTATCGATTGACAAACCACTCGCTTCTGCCTTGGCTTCTAATTCAGCAGGGTCGATTGCATTTTGTCTTACCTTATGCAGACTTGACTCAAGAGAACCAGGGGATGAGAATGCTAACAGGATTAACCCCAGAATCGAAAGTACAAGTGAAGAAAGTTCACCGATTGCCGTTAATGCAAAACCGATTAATGTCAAGAGCAATCCAATTACCCAGATAATCCAACCTATCCAATTGTATGGCAGATTTACCTTGAAGGTGCCTCCATTAAGGTCCAAATCTTCGATGTTCATGAGTCCTCGAAGTATTGGCGAATCATGAACTTTCTCTAAGACATGCTTGCAGGCTTGTGGTCCCAAATCGCCCATGTACCTGTTGCAGTAGCGATTACTCTATCACTTTCTGTTACGATTCTACCTTCGAGATGAGCAACATTTCTTCCTCGCTTTACTACATTCCCTTTAGCGGTAATTTTCTCGCCAGGTCTTGCTGCAGAAATGAATGAAACATTGAGTTGTGTTGTAGCGCACCATTCATTTTTTGGCAGTAGTGAAACCAAGGCTCCACCAAGTGACATATCTAGCATCATAGTGTATAATCCACCATGCGCAACCCCGCCTTTATTACAATGTTTTGAATCTATAATTAAAACAACTGAAGACTTACCTTGGCCCCAATCTCCTCTTTCAATACCTATCTCTACAGCCATATCTGTAAGGTGGCCTGGTTCTGACATTTCGACCATCAAATAACACCTACAACTTTGACCAAAATTCTTTTTCGTCGTTTACCATCAAATTCTGCATAGTGGATTTGTTCCCAATTCCCCAAATGGAGCCGGCCATCCCTGACAGGCATAGTAACTTGTTGACCTAACAATTGACGTTTTAGGTGAGCATCGCCATTATCTTCGCCAGTTCTATGGTGATGATATTCTTCGCCATCTTGGCCATCGGTGCCATAGAAAGGTGCAACCTTTTCTAGCCATTTCATGATATCATGATGTAATCCATGTTCAAGGTCGTTCACATAACAAGAAGCTGTGATATGCATGGGATTTACCAGTACTAAACCATCTCTTATTCCACTTTCAGCAACTATACTTTGTACGTCTCGAGTAATACAAATAATCTGATATCTCTCTTCGGTTTCAACCCACATCTCTTCGACATAGGTAGCGGCTTGACCAGTGATTAATTCACCCATCAAAACACCATCAACTAAACAATGATGATTTGTCTAAACCATTATTCGATATCATTAATGGGATTGCAATAATCAATCCACAGATACCGTTGCAAATAACGGTGAATATTGCTCCAACTCCCATTATTAGACCACCAAATTCGTCTAATTCCTCTCTCTCTTCGGAAGTCAAATCATCTTCTTCTGCTAAGTCATCTAGAAGATCTGGCATTAATGCAAACATAGCAAGCCCCATGATTGTACTGACTACTATCATGGCCAAAGAGATTTGAACACCTCTCATTTGATAATTTGTCATCATTGCTCCACCTACAATAAATCCGGCAGATATACCAAGATTTAGAATAGAGAATACAATGAAAACTCCCCCCATGGACAAGGTTTGTCCTATTGAAAGAACCTCTCCTAAGATTGAAAATACACCCCAGATAATTACTAAAATACCAACTACTTTTGGACCAGCAGATGGTTCTTGAATAATAATTACATTTTGAGGAAGCCCGGTCATTGGATCTATAATTATACTCTGAGGTTGACCTGAAATCATTGGCTCATTATCATCTGGTTGCATAATTGCTCTAGAAACCCGTAGTCATTAGACCTTACGAAAGATGACCAGCCTCAAGAAGAGGAGCCCTGTCGCATGTTCATGGCTGATGTCCTTCTTGTGTACAAGAAGAACTTTGAGGGAATTCATGATGAATCCCTCCAAGTGGTAAAGGGGGTACTAAATGACCTATCAGATACCTTGCGGGTAGACATTCGAGCCAGAGAACAAGTTCGCCGAGCTGATTTCATTGGTCGAGATTTGGTTATCGTACTGGGTGGTGACGGAACACTGACATCAATTTCTCACAACATAGATTCTAACACTCCTGTAATGGGAGTTAATTCACACCCGAGAAGCGATGACCCAGATGGCTCATTTGGATTCTACATGGATTGTGATATTGATACATTCGCTGAGGATTTAAGTTCCGCACTATCAGGTAAAGCGATTGTCAATCGATTGCCACGTTTGCAAGCAACTATCGAAACAACTAGTGGAAACAAGATTCGAAGTGACCCTGCAATGAATGATTTGCTAGTTGCTAATACTCATCAATATGCACCTTCAAAATATCATTTACATAGAGGAGGAATTGATATTGAGCAACATTCGAGTGGCCTTCTTTTCTCCACATGGTTGGGTCAAGGAGCATGGTTTAACCAAATTGCTAGAAAGGCAAAATTAGGAAATGCAGAGGACTCTGAAACTCACTACCTAGTAATAGCCAGAGACCTTGATTGTGATATTGATGATGACACCTACTTGTCTTGGACAAGTGACGCAACCGTGATTACGAGCGACATGCACAGAGGATATGTTGTTCCAGATGGATGGGATGAGTACCAATTTAACAGAGGAGCCACCATTACAGTAGATTTATCAGGACCTGTATTACAATTACTCACTTTTAGAAATACTATGAAAGAGCGCTTCACTAGGGATTAAAATGGATCTGAAAGAACATATCAGAGGAATACCTGATTTCCCAATACCTGGGATTTTGTTCTATGACATCTCAACTTTACTTTCTAATCCTGATGCATGGAATCACACTCTGGATTTACTTGAAGAGATAGTAAAGAAATGGAATCCAGATATTCTTGCAGGCATAGAAAGTCGTGGATTCTTACTTGCATCAGCATTGGCAGACAGAATGAAATTACCGATGACTATGATTCGAAAGAAAGGTAAACTCCCTGGTGAAGTAATTTCTCACGAATACCAACTCGAATATGGCACAGATATTGTTGAAATTCAATCGGATGCAATTAGTTCTGGTCAGAAGGTAGTAATTCTGGATGACTTGTTAGCAACAGGAGGCACATTAGCAGCATGTGCCAATCTCTGTAACCAAGTTGGAGGAGATGTTGTAGGGTGCGCAGTCATCATAGAATTAGACTTCCTAAATGGTAGAAAAAACATACCATTTACTCTCAAAAGCATAGTCAATTACGAATAATAACGGCTCTGCGACGGTGTTGTCAAAAACACCACTTGTGATATTATCGCGACAAAAAGCATCATAACCTCTCTGTATAGTCCTTCATGTAACCCAAGGAGGGTAAAAGAAAAAATGAGTTTAGAACAAAAGATGGCAGATTTCTTCAAATTTGAAGAAAATGATACGAACATGAAAGGTGAAATCCGGGCAGGAGTAACAACATTCCTGACTATGGCTTACATCCTTCTAGTGAACCCTGCAATGCTTGCAGTTAGTGGGATTCCATTTGATGATGCATTGTTTGCAACTGCAATTGCTGCATTTGTAGGATGTACAGTAATGGGGTTGTGGGCAAACAAGCCTTACGCACTAGCACCTGGCATGGGATTGAATGCGTATTTCGTATTCGCAGTAGTTTTGGCTATGGAAATTCCTTGGGAAATTGCTCTAGCTGCAGTACTTGTTGAAGGAATAATCTTCCTAATCATCTCCATTCCGCAGATTGGATGGAGAACTAAGATGATTAATGCTATTCCTAAGGACCTTAAGATTGCTACAGGAGCAGGTATTGGAATGTTCCTTGCTATTATTGGTCTAAGAGAAATGGGCTGGATTCAAGATGATGGAGCAACACTAGTCAACCTCGCAACAACCGAGAGTTGGGGAGCTGGTGAATACGCTCTTTACCAACATGGGGCAGTAATATCTATGGTAGCCCTAATTGCCATTACCGTAATGATGGCAAGAGGAATCAAAGGAGCAATCATTTATGGTATCTTAGGTGCATCTCTGTACGGATGGGCCGTAGGTGCTTATGACCCTTACAACGACTTCATGGCTGGAGGAGCAGGATGGGGTTCAGCGACCGCTTCTGCGCCAGCATCTGGTGACATATTTGGTTGGGTCGGATTACCTGAAGAAAGCATGGGTGCTGCATTTGGAGCATTCAGCGATATTGCTGATGACATGGCAGGATTCTTGCTAGTAATGATTGCGTTCTTGTTCGTAGATATCTTTGACACAGCAGGAACTCTTTACTCAGTTGGTCGCCAAGCAGGAGATCTAGATGAAGATGGCAACCTAGTCGATTCTGAAGAAGCATTCATGTCTGACGCAGCAGCAACAATTGTTGGTGCAGCACTTGGTACGAGTACCACCACCACCTACATCGAATCCGCAGCAGGAGTCGAAGAAGGTGGAAGGACTGGATTAACGGCAATCGTAGTTGGAGTACTAATGTTGTCTGGACTATTCCTATCAGGATTGTTCCAAGCAATTCCAACATTCGCAATGGCGTGTGCTCTAGTAATAATTGGTGCAATGATGATGAAGCAAGCTACAGATATCAACTGGGATGACAAGGAAATCGTACTACCGGCTTTCCTGACCATGATACTAATGCCATTCACATATTCAATTGCAGATGGTATCGCATGGGGTGTAATCTCCTACGTACTAATCAAGATGGGAATGGGCAAGTTCGACGAACCAGGACCAATTATGTACGGTATTGCAATCTTCATGACAATGTTCTACCTAGGTCCGGGCGACATGTCCACCTTCGGTTGGATATTCGACAAAGTACTGTGATACATTTGTAGAATGATGTATACTGTCATTTGACAGAAGCCGCAGCGGCTGAGTCTTCGGACTCAGTCGCTGCTCCTCTTTCCTTTTCCAAACTTCTACTCAGGTGGAATAGTTCATGAAGTGTATACTCTAGCATCGTTGTATGACAGATGACAGATTTGAAATTTTGCGACGCAGCATCATCGAAGCACCTGTAATCATGAAAGGCGAGTATCCTTATTTCATTCACCCACTATCTGATGGAGTTCCGATTCAATCTGCAGAATTACTTGCAGCAGCACGTGATCTGATAAATGAAAATGTAAATTGGGACGAAATAGACGTCATACTAGGCTTAGAGGCCATGGGAATCCCATTGGCAGCCGCTTTGTGCTTACTATCAGGGAAACCCTTGGTAATAGGCAGGAAACGGCAATATGGGCTACCAGGTGAAACAGCAGTAGACCAATCTACGGGATATTCCAAAGGGGCCATCTATCTTAATGACATTAAAGAAGGAGATAGAGTGTTTGTAGTAGATGATGTAGTTTCCACAGGAGGAACACTCCTACCTGTTCTCAAAGCAATCGATAGCATCGGCGCTATTGTAGGAGATTGCTGGATTGTATTCGAAAAGGGAGAAGGTATGAATTACGTTCGCTCACATGGAGATTGGCCACTAAATAGCTTGGTTCGAATCGAAATGGATGGTAACAAAGTAGTGTTACTAGAATGAACAGCAGTGTAAAAAGTAAACTGCTAATGAAATAAAAAAAGTGGAAACGGGGGACCGAGGTCCCCCGCTTCCGGGTTTTCTTAGGAGGTGATCCATCTGCAGGTTCCCCTACAGATACCTTGTTACGACTTAACCCTCCTTGTCGAAGACAGACTCGAATACGCCATTAAAACGCAGCCTCATCCATCCCCAACTAAGATGGTTTGACGGGCGGTGTGTGCAAGGAGCAGGGGCATATTCACCGTGCTATGTTGAAACACGATTACTACGGAATCCAGCTTCACGAGGGCGAGTTACAGCCCTCGATCCGAACTACGAACAGGTTTCGGGGTAGCGCCGCCTCTCGGCGTGGCTTCCCATTGTCCTGTCCTTTGTAGCGCGCGTGTAGCCCAAGACATTCGGGGCATACTGACCTGTCGTTGCCCGCGCTCTCATCTGGTTTCACACCAGCGATCTCCCTATGGTGCGCCTCATGCGGACATGAGGGTCGCAAATAGGGATGCGGGTCTCGTTCGTTATCTGACTTAACAGAACGCTTTACAGTACGAACTGACGACGGCCATGCACCACCTCTCTGATAATCCGATAAGCTCGTTACGCTGATCTTCATCTAACAGTCGGCCTTGGTGAGTTTTCCGGCGTTGAATCCAATTAAACCGCACGCTCCTCCCGTTGCAGTGCTCCCCCGCCAATTCCTTTAAGTTTCAGCCTTGCGACCGTACTCCCCAGGCAGTGGATTTAACATCTTCACTCCGGCACATGGGGCCCATTGCGGACCCCACACACCAAATCCACAGCGTTTACACCTAGGACTACCCGGGTATCTAATCCGGTTCGTGCCCCTAGGCTTCGTCCCTGACCGTCGGATCCGTTCCAGTATGACGCCTTCGCAACAGGTGGTCCTCTGAGGATGACAGGATTTTACCCCTACCCCCAGAGTACCTCATACCTCTCCCGGTCCCTAGTCTGGCAGTCTCTGCAGAATTCAACGAGTTAAGCTCGTTGATTTACCCACAGATTTACCAAACAGGCTACGGACGTTTTAGGCCCAATAAAAGCGACGACCACTCGAGCTGCCGGTATTACCGCGGCGGCTGGCACCGGTCTTTCCCAGCCCTTATTCCAAGAACTATTAAAATTCAAGAAAAGGCTACACATTGTGCAGTCACTTGGAGTTCCCTCATCACAGTTTCCTGCAGTGTGAAGTTTTCGCGCCTGCTGCACCCCGTAGGGTCCGGATTCGTGTCTCAGAATCCGTCTCCGGGCTATTGCTCCCACAACCCGTACGCGTCGATGGCTAGGAGGTCCATTACACCCCCTACGACCTGATACGCCGCAGACCCATCCTACACCGCCGAAGCTTTGAACCACTCACCGTTCCAGGCGTAGTGGTCTATGGGGTATTATGCTCAGTTTCCCGAGATTATCCCCCAGTGTAGGGCAGGTTATCCACGTGTTACTGAGCAGTATGCAAAGAATCTAATTTCTTTCTACTCGCATGGCTTAATCGAACTCCAATAGCGGTCGCCTCTGGCAGGATCAACCAGATTTCATGATGCTAGAAAAGCATCTATCTTGTTATGATCCTTAGGTTACTTGTCGCTGTTGTTGTTTTTGCTGACCTAAAAAATAATTGACAGGTTCACTCGCACTTAATTTGCTCTTATACTTGCACACAAAATAAATTGTGTCGTGAACACTAATCACCTACCTGGCCTCAAGCGGACACTTTCCCTGGGGAGGGCGTGGTTTCTCGAGACCGCATTGTGCTTCGGCTCGCATCAGGGTAGATGGCGGCAGTCATTGTCCACTTGGACTCAGCCGCCAACGCCGTCCCATACGACGCAAGCATCCCGCCCAACTCCCACCCGTATATCAAGGTGACTGTTTAGACGAGACAGTAAAACGAAGCACTGCGCCGCAATACAGCGTCTAAGATTAGCCCTGGATTATCTATTATTCGGAGCCAGATTTTCTTAGTACGTCTGACTATTACATTTCTAAGTGTTTTTTGACCATTTTATGACCCATTTCTAAATGTTGTAAGTATGACCAAATATTACCATTATTTTCGTATTATTATGCAACCAGCCCCTCAACAACCCCCCTCAAGTATTGAGATTAACAATCAGAACCAATACGTTGGTCAAAACCAATTTGGACAGCAAGTAGTTTACACACCTACGGGGCAACAAGTTGTGATAATTAGCCAGCCACCTCAAAATAACCTGATTACAACATCATACATTTGCTCTGCAATTGGACTATTGATTGGGGGAATTCTTCTAGGTCCGATAGGATTTATTCTAGGCTTAATCGCAAAGAATAACGGTGACCCAAGAGGCCAAAATGCGATGATCTTCGGAGGAGTAGTTACAGGAATATCAATTTTGATAGTCGTGCTTCTATTCAGTCAAATGGGGAGCATTTGAAATCGTTAATTTCAATCAGCGCCGAAGAACTGCCGCAACATCGGATGCATTTCCATCGCTTGTTCCTTCTGAATTTGCTCATAAGTACGTAATATGATACCTACAGCAAGCAGCAATCCCGTTCCCGTCGCATTACCTACAGTTCCCAGTAAATCTGCTCCTGCAGCAAGCAATCCTACGAAAGCTCCAGAGAAGTATGTTACCGGTGGAATATAACGCTCTAGAATACGCTCTAGAACAAGCGGGTTCTTACGGAATCCAGGAATCTGCATCCCAGTCCTCTCGATTTGTTTTGCAACGTCCTTAGAGCCCATATTCGTAGTATCGATCCAGAACTTCGCGAACACCATCGAACCTACAGTCATCAACGTGACGTAGAACGCTACGTGACCGCCTATCTGCCACAAACTATGGCCGTAGATATCACCACCGCCGGCGTCTTGTTCCAATATCGGAATCAACCAATCATTAACACCGTTAACCATCGATGAATACCAAGCAAATCCGCCACTAGCTGTGGATGAACCTACTTCATAAGTCCCAATATATTCCGACATACTTCCCCAACCATTCTTTCCAAGAATAGGTGTTTTCTGTAACGTTGGATGGTTCCAGAATAAGAGAGTAAACATGTTGATGTTAGCAAGTAAAGCAGCCATCAAAATAACTGGAATGTTAGATGCATATACTAGCCTAATTGGGTATTTACCACGGTGACCACGTACCTTTCCGTGAGTCAATGGTAATTCCAGTTTACTAGATTCAGCGTAAGCAACCACAAGGAATACCACTACCGAGGAAAACAATGCTACAACAGGATTCACGTGAGTCAACAGAATCGTTTCGAAACCATTCTGCGACACCATTTCACCATTCGTAGCCTCCCTAAACATATAGAAAATCATAGGCAATGTTCCCGATGGTGGGTTTTGGATACTGTATCCCATCGAAGAGGTTGCAGGCATTGGAGATAGAGTTCCAACGAAAGTCGATTGTGCAACACCTGCTGCAATGAATAGAGAGATACCAGATCCAATACCCCACTTGCTTACAAGTTCGTCTAGTAGGAATACGAGGTAAGAGCCTGCGAATAATTGAGCTACGATTACAAAGTTAGCCCAACCCATTCCATAATCTGAGATTAGAGCCTGGGTAGGGTCAAGGAAACCGTATGTCTGTGGAATAGATTCAATTGGAATCATCAACAGAACAAGCAATTTCTGTACACCCTGGTACATTGCTTTGTCTTCAGAGTCTTGAAGGTCTAAGCGAATAATCTTAGCACCAGCGAATAATTGCATGATAATGGAACCGGTAACAATTGGTCCAATACCCAAATGCATGATGGTACCAGATGCACCAGCCATGATTGAACGGAATCCACTGAACAAGTCAAGTGCTTGTCCTGAAAGACCCCATAGCATGACGTTTGTCATTGCGAAGTAGATGATTAGAACAAGAGTTGTAGTCCACAACTTCTCATTGAATCTAACGTGGCGGTCAGGCTTGGTGATTGTAGGGTAAGTGTCTACGAAACGGCGTAGAGCATACAGACGGCTACTCTTTTCGCCACTGTACATGAAACTGGTCAATGCTGCTGCTGCTCCAAATCCAAGTAGGATGACACCGACTAGTAGGTATCCTACCAAATCTTGGTGGGAACCATCGCTAATACTGTTAGGACGGCAATACCAAACTGCGACTACAAGGAATGCTAACCATCCTAGCATCTTTCCATAGCGGCCGATAATCGGTATTTCTTTCATACCTTCAGGTAGATCTTTGGTGAAACACAGCATGACATATGCAACATATGCAACTCCCATTGTAAATCCAAAGATGGCTCCTTCGACTGCATTTTGAGAAGCGTTTCCCCCGAACCCAAGTGCGGTTTCGAATGCGTCGTACTGCCAATAACCTAGCATACCAAAGTACAGTACACCGGTTAAAGCCACTGCCCAAGGGATTGATTGCTTGCCCATGTCACATTCCTCCTATTTTTTGCGTTGTTTTACTATTCATGAAGATAACGGAGTAAACCTCGTGTGAGGTACTCACTCCCACTCCTCATCATCGTCTCCGCCTTCAATAGATCCGCCTGCTGCAGAGAGTTTCTCTGCTGCTTTAGCGGACCAATGTTCAACGGTTACTGTAATTGCAGTATTGATTCTTCCAGAACCGAGTAACTTATCGATTCCCATTTCAGTTAAGTTAACTGAATCTGCACCATTAGCGATTCCTTCAAGGTCGCTAACATTGCAAGTAGTGTAAACAGTCCTCAGACTAGGGTCACGGTTGAATCCATGCATTCCCCAGTGGTTAGGCATGTACTTGATTCGAGTCATGACACGGTGCTTGTTAATTCCAGCGAGACCACGGCCTCCACGCTTACCTGCTCCACGACCAGCCTTGTGACCTCTTCCGTGTGTTCGACAGCGTCCACGATGTTTGTTTGCTTTACTCATCATTCTCACCTCAAATCATTCTCTCAACCAATGCTGAGATTTCGTCTCCACGAGCACCTAGTGCTCCTCCAACTACGAAAGAACGCTTTAGACCGCCCCAGCCCTTAGGACCGACAGGAGGATGTAGACGGAAGACACGCTTCATATCAGGCATGTCCTTAACAGTAGCATCTCCTGCAACTATTGCTGCAGCAAATTCCTTTATTGAGCCAAAATCTGTTGCTTCTTTAACATCAGCATCAGTAATCGGCTTGTCGCCAACTAGGCGACCACGCTCTGCGATCATCTTCTCGACAAGTTCAGCATCAGCATTACCCCAGGTAATGTAATCCTTAGCCTTCTGAAGCATTCCCTTGTACTGTGCGTTTTCTGGAATGATAACTGCGTGGTTAACACGAGTTAGATTCAGATAATCCATAGTTTCTCTAATCGAGTGCTCAACTTTGACGTTTGAGCGAGCACGTACAACAATCCATGTCATTCTAGTAGCCTCCCTTTGTGAATATACAACTCAGCGCGCTGAGATTCGTTAACACGAGTGCGATTAATTGCAGCAAGAGCATTGAATGTCGCTGCTGCATAGTTGATAGTAGTACGTGTTTGACCCTTTGTACGAGAAAGTACATCGGAAATACCTGCGAGTTCTAGAACACGCTTTCCAGTTTCTCCGATAACTAATCCCTTACCTGAAGGTGCAGACATGAGGGTTACACGAGTTGAACCAGCTTGTCCTTGAACCTTGAAAGGAACAGAGGTTCCAGGCCCTACGCTTGATTCCCATGAACCATTTCCACGCTGAACTTGAATGATGTTGAGTTTAGCAGCAACTAGTGCTTTACGGATTGCGTTTGAAACTTCCTTACCTTTTGCCATAGCAAGTCCGACATATCCGTCCTTGTTTCCGACACAAGCCATGACGTTGAAACGAACACGGCGACCGGAGTCAGTCATTCTTTGAACCATGTTAACCTTGATTACTTCATCTTCGAGATTAGGAATCAGAGCATCGACGATTTCAACTTCACGGATAGGAAGGCCAGAAGCAAGTGCTTGCTCGTAAGTAACGATTCTGTTAGCCATAACTTCCCTGCCCAATCGGGTTTTTGGAGTCCATGAACGAAGTGCTGAAATTGCTTCATCAGCAGAGGTGCGACGACGACGTCGCCCGCCGTCATTGTCTTCTTCTTCTTGTGGTGCGAAGGCCTTGATTAGACCTGGTGCCATCTGGGATATTTCATCACTCATTTCAGAACGCCTCCTCAATCTTTGACTTTGTAGCTTCAACTACTGAAGCATAGGAATCGTCGATGTGTGCGCCATTAAGACGGTCTTCGCTTGGTAGGACTGATTCTCCGTGAGGAATCTCAAGTCCTGCATCGACCATACCCTTTAGGGCAGCAAACACACGATTGCCGTTAGAACTAGCAGCCAGTCCAATATCTAGCACAGCCTCGTCATGTCCAGCAGCAAGTGCGGACTTTCCAAGAGCATAGCCTACTAGATAGGATGCTGGAATATTCTTGCGAGAGTTAGCCTCAGGCCAGTCATAGCGAGATACTAGATCATCACCAGTTACTGACAATTCGACCTTGTCTCCATCTTTCTCCCAGGAAACTACTTGGCAAACGATACGAGTGTTAGACACTCTGACTACTGCACGAGCGTTTCCACCTTTCAGAAGTTTCAGACGGCGACGGTAATCTGTTTCACCAGTGCGTCGGCGACGGTATTGGTTACGCTGTCTTGGTCCCTTTGCCATCATTGTTCACCTCCAATGGAGATTCCTTCAACGCCCATCTGAGTCTTCATGTGAGCGATTGAACGGTAAGAGCCACCTTTTGCCTTTAGGTAGTAGTGACGGTATTGGGAACTCTCTAGAGTACCATCTTCACGCATGTCCTTTAGAATTCGGCGTTGCGCACGAATAGTTGCCATCCACCTCTGCTTACGTGGATTACGAGCATTAGCAGAACCAGATCTCTTTCCTTGACCTTTACGGCGTCCTTTTTGCTTCTGTTCTTGAATCTTCAAGGCACGTACACGGGAAGTTCCCTTGATTGCCTTAGCCTTAATCCATCCATTGTCGATAGCCTCACGGATATCTTCTTTCTGAACAGATTGAGCGACCTGGTCTAGGTAAGATGGATTAATCCATACACGGTGAACACCGCACTTTAGAATCTGTGCTGCCATCTTCTTCTGATTAGTAATCTGCATCAGCGATCCCTCCTTCGGTTCAGGACTCTAATTCCCAATTCATCTGCACGAGAATGAATATTCTCACGCTTGCGGCCACCGACGGTAGCGCCAACACGTGCAGCTTGGGTTTCAGCATCCATTTGGTCTAATTCTGCAGCATTGTGAATCATAACTTCTTGGAATCCGGATGGGTGCAGACCGCTAGCAGCGCTGACCTTTCCGTGTCCAACTCTAACTAGTGAACCACGATACTTGTAATTTCGACGTTGCTTGTTATCCATACCGTGAGGCTTTCTCCAGCCTGAGCGGGATAGCCGCTTGTAACGGAACCACTCTGTTCTGCGGAAGGAAGGTGTTGCCTTCTTCTGCGCAGCACGTAGTGCTAGAGCGGCTTTTAGTTCGTCAGAGATAACTGGCTTCTGGCGAGCGACGTGTAATTCGTCTTCCTCTTCATCATCCCAGTCTTCATCATCGAACTCTTCTTCGAATTCTTCTTCTGCAGACTCTTCTACAGATTCTTCCTCGGCAGGTGCAGGTGTTTCTGCTCCATCTTGGAGGCGAGCAATCAAGTCAGCCTTCTTTCCAGAAACAGGTAAACCTGCTTCCTTCAGTAGCTCCTTGAGTTCAGCAACTTTCATATTTTCGTAATCACTCATCTCAATTCCTCCTTCATGCCTTCTCAATCAGGTAAATTCCGTCTTGGAAAACACGGCGGTCACGTTTCTTTACGGTAGTGGAGCGTTCGATATTAGCAGCAGTCTGACCGACTGCTTCCTTATCGATGCCGCTAACGACAACTTCGGTCTTATTTTGGACCTTTACGTTGACGCCGTTGAGTATTGCTGCTGATCTTGGTACACGTTCTCCGAAGTAATTGTTTACAACAAATTCGTTACCCTTTACAGCCAATGTCATAGGGAAGTGAGAGTAAAGTGCTTTCAAGGTATATGTGAAACCATCAGTTACTCCTTTCACCATGTTGTTTAGGTGTGCATTCCATGTTCCGGCAAGAGCTCTCTCTTTACGGCGAGGAAGATCGATACGAACTAGTAAAGCGCCGCCTTCATGGAAAATATCGTGTCTAGGACTTGCGAATTCTCTAGATAGGCTACCCTTAGGTCCTGTGATTGTGACCATGTCACCATCAATCGCTGCGGTAACTCCTTCTGGAATTATTACATTGTGTTCAATACGGTCTAATTTTACCATCTAATCACCTCAGAAAACATAGGCAAGGAGTTTTCCACCAATTCGGCTCTCCTTTGCATCCTTGTGGTGCATTACACCACTGTTTGTAGTCAAAATCAGTAGTCCGAAATCTTGAGCAGGAAGATAACGACCTTCCCACTTATCGAACTCCTGGCGGCGGACTGAGTGGCGTGGCTTTACTACACCACATTCGTTTATTGCACCGCGAAGCTGTACAATGAAACTACCTCCACGTCCGTCGTCGTTCTTCTCAATCTCTCCGACATAGCCGGAGGACTGCATAATCTCTAGTACAGAACCAAGTAACTTGGATGCTGGAGACAAATCTACGTTGTACTTACCAGCTTGTTCTGCGTTGAATATTTTTGCTAGGGCATCATTAAGGGGGTCAAACTGCATTCATATCACCTCAATTCATTTTCTTAAATCCTATTGATGGAGCTACGTCACGGAAACACTGTCTACAAAGACGTAGGCCGTGACGGCGGATCATTCCTCGGCGGCGTCCGCATCTACGGCAGCCGTTTGTTCTTCCAATTCTTTCACCATGGTCTCGAGCCATTTTCACTCCTCCAGGATTGAAATGCCAAAATTCTCAACAAACCATGCTCTGGCATCATCAGCAGTGGTTCGGTGGCTTTGTGCAACTTTTGCACTTCGACGTCGGCGGCGACTGACACGGTGGCCAGGCCTCTCTAGTACGATGTTTATGTCCATACCAAAGATCCCGATGTCTGGATCGTATTTTTGATCAGGGAAGTCTGTGTAGTCCGGGATTCCAAACGAAAGGTTTCCAGTTCTATCAAAGTTCCACGATGGAATATTGTTCTCACGAACCCAAAAGGCGTCCTTGAGGAATTTGTTGATTGTTTCAGGGTCACGCATGGTAGCTTTGCACCCAATCGGGAAACCAACACGGACCTTCAGGTCACGGTTTTGCTGCTTTCCAAGGGTTCTAACCGGAGTTACTCCTGTTACAATTTCTAGTACCTTCTCAGCATTGGTCAGGCGGTCTCCACCTTCTCCAACTCCGATGTTCACTACAACCTTAGAGATACGAGGCATAGACATAGGGTTCACTGATTCACTCATTGACTCACCTCTACACCTGGTAGTGCGCATCCACCGACAGTGAATACGTTGTCAGCAATTGTACCGAAGCCTTCGAATTCGACTTCGTTAGGCATACTTGAACGCTTGACGATATAATTGGACACATCAGCAAGCTTGCCAACGTGAACTCCACCAACTAGCATACAGCGAGTCCCTTCACCGAATTTGATGTGCTCTAGGACCTTCTGATCTGGTAGTGAAATCTTCAATGAGTCACCTGTCTTGTGCTCTGAAGCATCTTCGACGATGATATTTCGTCCATCATGAAGATGAACTTGTGTGTTTCCGCCTTTGATGGTAGATTTACCTTCAACACGGCAAACCTTCCATGCTGCTTCTTCAGCAGAGATAGGGCGGTAGCGAAGACGTCCGTTTGTGTCTAGGACACAGCGGTAGTTATCTTCACCTAGTGTTAGAACATCCATCACGCCGACTCCACGACGTGTGTCCTTTACAACACGGCCATCGACCTTTGCAAGGCCGTTGTGTAGAATTGTTCTGACTTCACGGGTTGAACGTGCTAGACCAATTACATCTCTGATTATGATATTCAGAGGCATACATCTCTCAAGACTATGAGCACCTGCACGAGGACGGGTCACCCATACTGTGGTCTTACGAGGAAGAGGCCAGCTACGAGGGATTGCCAAACGCTTCAAATGACTACTACTTCCCATTTCATTCAACTCCTATCAGCGGTCAAGTGTTGCATACGCAACTTGTCCGTCTCGTCTAACTTGGTGACGACGACGTTGGAGGAGTGGACCGGCACTGCCTCTTCTCTGTTATCAGACTTGGTTGCTGTTGCACCTTCTACGAAGATACGACCGGTATTGGATTCTACATTCAGTACTTTGCCATTCAGAGGGTCTGCGTTTCTCTTACCGCCGACTCTCTTGCCGCCGTGTGCATAGTCTCCACGGACAACACGTACTGTGTCTCCGACACGAATTGTGACGGAACGTAGACCAGCTAGACGCTCGTCTGGTTTGTCGAGTTGAAGGCGGGCGCGTACGCGCTTACGCTTGATGTGCATTGGCGCATTGTACTGCGCTTTGCGTTGTTTTCCTGGTTTGCTGCTCTTGACCATTCAAATCACCTCATACGATCTGTTTCGCAGTTGCTGCGATACGAGGCCAGCGTTCTGCTGCCTCACGTGATACAGGTCCCTTGATATCGGACCCTTGGACATCGCCTTTCTCATTTGTAATGACACAAGCATTGTCTTCGAATTGAACCCATGTTCCATCCACTCTACGGAATGGACGGCGTTGGCGGATAACTACAGCATCGAACATCTGACGGCGGGTGTCAGGCGTACCACGCTTGATTGAGACCTTGATTAGATCTCCAACACCTGCCGCTGGGTAGCGACGCATTGTACCACCAAGTTTGCGGACGTTGATTAGTTGTGCAATCTTTGCACCAGTATTGTCTGCGACCTGAAGTCTAGCCATTGTTGGCAGACCACGTGTTTGCTTACCTGCAATACCACGCATCAGGCCTCACCACCATTGTTTTCAATGACACAAAATGAAACAGTCTTGGAAAGCGGACGGCACTCCATAAGTTTCACTCTGTCACCGATTTCAACACCGCCAATGCAGCTTGGAAGGTGAGCAGAAAGTGCACTTGTACGCTTTTCGTATCTCTCGTACTTCTGCATATATCGAACATTGTCACGCTCAACAACAATCGTACGTTTCATCCCTAAGCTAGCAACGCGTCCTTCAAGCACCTGGCCACGAAGGCGCAAGGACCCATAGAACGGGCAGTTTTCATCATCATCCCAGTCGCCTGTTGGCGGTTTTACATCAACTCCGATGTCACGCATCGTAATCACTCACTCCTTTTGTTGCGGTATATTCTATCCTCGGAACGCTGCCGCACCAGCATACCGACGATTGTAGCATTACTGCTACCTATCTCGAATTCGATTGAATTCTTTCCAAGAACGACCTGACGGTCATTCTCGAGAATAGTAATTGTTTCTCTGCTCTCGTCTACGACAAGACCAGTACGGCCGACTAGAGCCTTGTCTGGTGAGGAAGTGACTGTCATGTCACGACCGATCCAGGATTGATGTAGAAGAGCGTTAGTCATATTATCGCACCTCCACATTGAATCCGTTGTTTGAGAGAACCGCTGCAGCTCTTTTCTTGTGATCTCCTTGAAGTTCAATCACTCTGCCCTTTACGGTACCGCCTGCTGCACATCTGTTTTTGAGAAGTTTAGCAAGTTGATTGATGTCAATGGCAGTATCTAGTATTCCTTCTACCTTGGTTACAATCTTTCCATAGCGGCGACGGTCGGTGCTGATAGTAGCCATCTGTTGCTCCTTAGCGATTTCTTGACAAATACATAATTCATCAGGTAGTCCGCAAACATTGCAAATTTCAGCCATTCTCTTTCACCTCCCTTCTCTGTTAATTTTTTGATTATCACTCTGCCGCCATTTTGGTCTTGATGCGCGCTATTGAGCGGCGGCAAGCCTTGAATGCACCCATGTTAGATGGTGTGCCACCAAGTGATTGTTCAGCACGTAATTGCAAAAGTTCCTCTTGCAATTCAGTCAATCGGTCTTTGAGAGCTTCAGCACTCATAGATGCGATTTCACGATTCGAAACGTGTGTCACTCAGATCCCTCCGCTGCAGGTTCTTCATCTCCAGACTCTTCGGCTTGCATACGCAAGTCTTCCTCTGAATAAATTGTAATTTCGTGTGGCAACTTGGTTCCCTTACG
>CACLCM010000010.1 GCA_902605365.1 uncultured Candidatus Poseidoniales archaeon
GACATTAGAATTCATAATGCTACTGCCTCAATTCTTGCAGGAGCATCTCTGTTCCTACTTATCTTGGCAGCGGGCTTAGAGCCAAATAACCTAGCATACAATTTAGTTCTTCTAATCACACTAACTTCTAGCCTAGCCTTATCCTTCCACGCCATATTTACAACCGACGAAATACGACGTTTAGGCGATGAATTACCCTACCTAGTACTCCATTCACCAACCCATCATCCAATGCAATTGGATACGATTTTAGGGGACTTGGTATATGCTCACTTAGATCCAGACCATTCCTTACTTTGGAATATCTGGAAGAAGAAATTATCTCAGTCAATTCTCCCGGGTGTTGACGATAGACAAGCCCGCGAACGTATACTGTATTTGTTGCACCTTAACAGCAGGGGAAATCTAAGCCACGAAGAAACGCTTAACGAACTCAAGGAATTTATCAAACCGGTATCCATCCAGGGTTTATTGCTAAACGAAGACGCACAGTTTAATTGGGTAAAATTACAGAGGCTAATTGCCCACGCTAGAGCTTGGCAATCAGAAGTTTTCGATCTATTAGACCGTCTTCAAAACGATTTACTTTCAGGCTCCGCCACGATTACTAAAGATGATTGGAGAATGGATTTAGCCCTTGCTTCAAAATGCGATAATGGCACTGGACACCTATTCATCGCCCTTAACAATCAAACTCCTAAAGACAGACATCTTCGAGTTGAAGTAATAGTTCCCGGCGGGATGCCAGAAAGTCAGAATCACCGGTTTGAATTGAGTTCTTGCCCCGGTCCAAGCGATGCAGTAAAAATCACAGATCCACTTATCGAAGACGCTCTAGACTGGATGCCCAAGTATCTAGAGAAAGGTGTCATTTTGTGGATTGGTGTGGCATGGAAAGAAGGAATCAAAGGGCATCGAAATGTACAGGTAATATTACGTGATGACGACAATATAATTCTCGGTTCTCGTATTATCCGCACACGGGTTCTAACCGGCGATAGTAGTGTTTCTAAACAGCGTCTAAAACGGATGCTGAAAGCCCGCAACATAGGGGAATCTCCACTCCCCACATTGGATGTTATCGCCACCTCATCGTGATACTTTAGGCGCGTTGCTTATGACATGCCCTCTCCTCGCATAAATCACTGAGGTGAGTTGTGTGGAGGCATGGGACATCATAGTTATCGGAGACGGACCCGCAGCATTGCGTGCAGCCGCTAGTGGCGCCAAGGCAGGGGCTACAACTCTGATGATGTCCGCAGATAGCCTCGGCTCTGGTAGTTTGTCCGCACTCGACGGTATCGCAGCACCCTTGAAAGAGAGTACAACCAAATCTCATCGCGACGATACAATTCGAGCTGGAGCGTTCCTTTGCGACCAAGATATTGTTTCCAAACGTATCTCTCAAGCAACTCGCCAGGTAGACCTTTTGGAAAGGTGGGGCGTAATATTCAGGAGAGACCCAGACGGCATCCCTCTCGTTAGAAGGGCCGCGGGGCACAGCCTTCCTCGCTTGGCAGGAGCCGGAGATTCAATGGCTCGAGAGACCCAACAAGTTCTAGAAGAGCAATGTATGAAGCACGGGGTTTCCCGAAGAGGCGACCAGCTTCCTTTACATCTAGTACATACAGATGAAGAAGTTCACGGCCTAATTGCATTAGATATGACCACAGGTTCACTAAACGCCCTTCAAGCAAAAAGCATTATCATAGCAGATGGCGGGTATGAAGGTGTTTGGAATGGGTCTGCAATTGGACTAGGGGTCGACCTTGCTATGCGAACCGGCCTAGCAATTCGCGATTTAGAATTTGTATCATGGACTCCATTAGCAATCGATGGAACAAATGTCGTTCTACCAATCGGAATGCTTGCCGATGGAGCTACGTTGCACCATGCGAATGGCGAACCGCTCGATGTTGATGATTTTGCAGACGCCGCCACAATCGCAAACGCAATGGGTAACGAAAGCATTGTATTAGATGCTAGGAATATGGGCACATCCAGTGTTTGGTGGGCACAAACCGCTGAATTACTATCTACTCGTCTCGGGATTAACATGTCTAAACAAACAATTCCAGTAACCGCTCAAGTGTCAACTACCTTGGGCGGCATCACCACGGATGAACATGGCCGTGCAATTTCAGGAAAATGGTCACGCTGGTTTACCGGACTTTACGCCGCAGGAGAGGCTGCAAGTTCAGGAGTGCACGGAGCAGGCATGGTGGCAGGCAATCGTCTTTTAGACGCCTTGGCAGGAGGCGCTGCAGCTGGAGAACATGCAGCCAAACATGCATCAGATGCATCCTACACAGGGCGCTCAAAACTCGAAACATTCCTTGGAGTAGCAGAAGCCGATCTTGATTTCGAGATGGCGGGTGCTGAAGAGGGCCCAGTTCAACGCTCAGGAGCATTATTCGCTAAACTTTCTGAAATAATGAATTCAAAATCTGGCACTTCTCGTGACGAATCTGGTTTGTCACAGGCAATGCAGGAATTAGAGGGCTTGAGCATCGATGCTGAGAAATTACATCTCGACGATAGTAGTAGATTATTCAATACTAACTTGCTAGACTCTTTGAGACTAAAAGCAGGCGTTCGCCTTGCCAAAGCAACTATTCAAAGCGCAATATCTCGCACTGAAAGCCGAGGAACCCACCAGAGGTCAGACTTTGAAGAATCAGACTCTGAACAGATTCACCATACACTTGTTGATATTGACGGAAACACCTCGACATTAGCAATTCGTAAGGGTAGCGGAAGAAGTTGGATACTATCACCCGGCGCTTGAGTACAAAATCCACCCTCAATACTTTGAGGGGTGCGCTGTCTGCAAGGTCTATGGCAGAGTTAACCCTGTTCCAAAAAATACTATCGGGGGAGATTCCGGGTAATTTTGTAGCCAGGGGTGAAAATTGGGGGGCTTTTCTCGATGTATTCCCTCGTTCAGAGGGGCACACTCTGGTAGTTCCATCAAAACCAGCGCAAAGGATCAACGATTTATCCAAGTTAGAATTGTCAGACCTTTTCGAAAGGCTAAAAAACACTCAAGCGGTACTTTCTCGCTATTTCAAAACCAACGATTTCACTGTGGTGGTTCACGACGGGCCGCTAGCAGGACAAGAAATACCTCATTTGCACATTCACGTAATACCACGCTTAAAAGAAAACGCTAGCTCAGCTTTACCTGCAATGTTCCCTCACGCAAATCCACCAAACCCACCTGATTTTGCGAGTTTGTCGGAATTATGTCAAAAAATAAAGGGGGGTTCACAATGAAAGGCGGCGAAGACGGTGCTAGGGACCATAATGGGGAGTTACTTCCAATATTATCAGAATCAGCAACAAAAATGAATTATGAAAGATTAGTAAATACGCCATTGCCAAAGTTCAACAAAAACTACCCCGGCTCGCCCTTTTTTATGGAAGTTGGATATTTTTGCTTAAGGAGAACCTGGAAAAATCAATTCCGTACTTTGGAGGTCACAGGAATTGAAAAGATACCATTAGACAGAGGTACAATGTGCTCTGCATGGCACACCAATGGCCTGATAGATCCTACCTCAATTTTCCTTACCCACCCCAAAAAATTCGTAGTTGGAGGGCGGCACGACTTAGTCACCCGTCCAATTTTGGGTTTTTGGGCGAGAAAGTTTGCAGTACAACCAGTTGTCCGTAAAGCCGAATTATTACGCGGAGGATGTTCTGAAGAGGAAGCCAATTATCTCAATGGGCGTTCTCTCTTAAATCTGGCAACAGGGATTTCTCACGGATTCGGGTGTGCGCTATTCCCGGAAGGAACTAGTCATTCGGAAAGCCATTTGATTAGAATAAAAACCGGCCCGTTTAGAACGGTTTTGGCTGCGGCGGCACACGCTAAAGCTTCAGGAACAAATTCTCCAGCATTAATCCCAATTGGATTACATTTCAGGACTCGGCATTTGTTTAGAACAGATTGTTGGATTGAATACGGCGACCCAATACAAGTCTCTGACGATGATTTACCAGAAGACTTAGTTCAAGCGGTTAAGAATGGCGAATGGATGGAACCCCCTTCTGAAGTAGTGGTGAAATTAAGAGACACGATCGAAGAAATACTATCTCCAATGACGCCTAATCGAGCCACATTTAGCGAAGTTTATCGCGATGGAGTAATCGCTCATGTTGAAAGGAAAATAAGCGGCGGACCTAATTTGACATGGCGTGAGGAAGTCCTTGCAGTCAGAGAAATGAAAAATAATCCAAGGCCGGCTGAAGTCCAAGAGGTCGCAACAAAAATTGGAGACGCTCTAGATGAGGCCCGATTGGATGCACGGGATATCAATTCAAAGGTTGATGGCCTAAGGGGAATTTCTCCCAAAGGAGCTCTCGTCAACTTGGCCAAAATAATACCAATGCTGGTATTACTCCCGACAATAATACTTGGAATGGGCTTGCAGATGTTTGGGGCTAGGCTACTAGGGGATGATTCAGATGAGGGGCTTGATGCTAGGACATCATATCACCTCTTGTTTGGTATGTTTGGTTCCATGTTGTGGTGGCCAATTCTAGCAACAATAGTCACGATTACTTCCGTAGTTTTCAATAAAGAATTAGATTCGGCACTCGGATTCGATTGGACAGTAATTATTGGAACAGAAATGTGGCATGAAGTACTTGCAATGATTTCTCTTTGGATTTCGATGATTATTCTATTTTGGCTTTCAGCAGTCTCTTTTGCGAAAGGCTGGGATGCAGTTTCGGACTCAGCTAAATGGGCTAGAAGGCGAAAAATAAACTCACAAATTAGTCCAAATTTGGTCAAACTCCGTGAATTACTAAAGTGAACGGTTCAAGTTACTTGACTGTCTCGGATGCACTATGTCGCCCGTAGAAGCAGAGGGGTTAGTCCGCTCTTGGCTTGCCAGTGAGAGGATAGAGATTAGGGAGCAAGAAGACGCGCGTGCTCACTTGCACCTATTGGTCAAATACCCTCTTGGTAAGAGCGGCCATATGTTCGCCATTATCATTCCAAAAGATAGAGACTTGTTAGCAATATCTTCCATGACTCGTGTCGATGAAGGCCAACAGAATTCAATGAAGGAAATGATGAAGTCAGATCCAGAAGATTGGAAGTCTTGGATGCATGAGTGTAGGATGCAGCTGATTGCATCCGGCGTCGACTGGGGCATACACCTTGGGCATTCGGATGGGGATAGAAAAGGGCCTCTTCAAGCGTTTAATGTTAGTGAGCCAGTTTGGTTTGATGGCTTATCAAAGAACGAAATGATGCAGAACCTTCGCCGATTGTGGTTGGCTAAGTTAGGCATTATTCATGAAATAAAATACACGTTTGGTGCAGGTTCTGGCAAATCTGGACCGGTTGACGATTGGCAAGGAAAGTCCGATGGCAAAGCCCGCGTTGGACGTTCAAACCCACCTCAACCAAAAGAAGTCCACACCGATGAATCGATGTCATTCGGCGAAGGATTCGACCCTTCGGATTGGATTTGAGAAAGTCGTTTTTCGATATATGATTCTATGACCCGAAAGGGTCGCGGTTAAGTAGGAGTAATGTAGCGTTAGATTGTCGTTAGGAAGGTATTCATATGGGACAAAAAATGAAGTCGGTCAGCCTTGCAGCAATAATGCTGCTATCAACATTATCTGCATTACTAATCGCAGCACCCGCTGCAGCAACTCAAGTTGTGATCACAGAAGCAATACAAGTCGTCGATGGCGGCGGCTCTTCTGACCGCATGTCCTCGGTTGCTTCAGACTCTGAAGGAAACGTGCACGTAGTGTGGAGTAGGTCGAATCAACACCTTTACTATTCAATGATTTCACCACGTGGCGATACACTGATTGATGCTACTCAAGTAACAGGCTCAGGACTTCACAAGATTTACCATCCCGACATGGTAATTGACGAAAACGACATCGTCCACGTAACCTGGGCAGACCATTCTGGCCAACACAAAATCATGTACACGGCTCTTCACCCCTTCAATACCGCAATGGACGGATCTGTTTCAGATGACGGCTCACTTACTGCAATTGATGATTATGTAGTGGCTCAGCATGTCAACAATCGCGACTGGCCAGCAATAGATGTTGACAGTCAAGGAAACATACACATCGTATGGCAAGACAATTATGATTCTCTCGATATGTTTTTCCAGCAACCACAGATTTACTACAAGATGCTACAACCAGATTACAGCGTTCAAAACGTCATCGTACTATTCGATGATACCCTACTAACCCCTATCATTGGTCACAAAGGTCACCCAGATATTGTGGTAGACGCCGATGACTATGTGCAAATAGCGTGGGATGATACACGCGGAGGAAAGGTAGAGCTGGTATTCGTAGTTGATACCTCAGGTTCGATGTACTCTGAGTGGGCAGATGTATGTACTGTAATTTATGGTGGTAACTTCCAATCTGGAGGAAACTTCCAAGGAATCAAGCCTATGCTTGAAGAAGGAAACATGACTGTTTACGAAACGATTTACGGACTTGGAAACACACTACCTGGTGCTGCCAGCCAAGGAAACTGTGCTACACACAATCAGAACTCTGGCCCAAGAAACACAGCACTTGGACTAGTGCCTAACGACGACTCCGGTGGACTTCGTACCCTCCCGGGGACTGTTTACAACGGCGCAACTTACTCTGGATATTCTGGTGAAGACTGGGGGCCAGGTTCTAATTGGGCATGCCTTTCTTGGAAGGACACAGTAGGAAATGTTCCAGGAAACCCTCCTACTTCTGCAGACCACCGCTGGAATCCTAACGCAACAAAGATTGTTCTACCAATCTCTGATGAAGGGCCAAAAGATGGAGACCCATCTCAGCAAGCAGATGATACTACTTCAATCAACGAAGCGCATGACAACTGTCTGAATGCAGGCGTAGTACCAGTCGGCCTATACGGCCAATCTTATGGAGGAGCTGGAAATATCGAGTCTCACATGAGGGACCTTGCACAGTGTCCTAACGGAGTAGTATCTACTGCTACTCGTAACTGCCCTGGCAACTCAATCCGCTCAACAGATGCGGGCGGACAGACCTACGAGTTCCCTTCAGGAACTGGTGGAGCTAGCCAGATGCAACTTCTAGTCGAAGCAATGGTTTACATCTCAACCAACAACTCTCGTGAAATTTTCATGACAGTCCTAGACCCGTATGGTAAGATGCAGAACGACCCACAATGGGTCCCTGGCAACTCAGGCCACACTACTTCTGGAAACGGCTATGTTGAAGATACAGGGCGAGGAAGCGAAGGCCATTTGGTCGTAGTCAACGATACCCGTGTCACAATAGACGATGCGTTCTCCTTCCACCCATCTATTGGAGTGGACATGCAAGGTAATACACACATTGCATGGATGGACGGACGAGACTACGGATTCGAGAGAAACGTTCCATACGAAGTATACTACACCAAACTTCGATTACAAGGTGCAGGCGAATGGGATGGAGTTCCAGACGGACTTTCCACATATGCAATCAAGAGAATCGATGATACTCCTATCTCAGAAGTAGAAGGTTCTCAACAAATGCCTCAGGGAAGCAGCCAGAACTCTGCATACCCTGCGCTTCTAACCGATCCGCAAAACAATGTACACATTGCTTGGCTAGATTTCGGAAACGCTAGTGCAGGCGAAGAGATTCGTTATACAAGGCTCAACTCAACAGATAACACAGGGCCCGGGGAAACCGCTTTGGATGCATGGAATTCCACTGCAGTAACTTCCTGGTCTTCATTCAAATTGGGACCTAATCAATTGTCTAAACCGTCACTTGGACAACCACCGGCGTTCTCCAATGACCTTGGAAGCGGAGCTCATATTGCATGGTCAGATACTAACAAGTGTTCTGATGAAAGTAACGGAGGCCCTTGGACCATCTGTTATTCACACGTATTAACTGGACAAGTTGATGTTGAATTCGATGATGGCGAGACTTACTATCACGTAATCGAGCCAGGAGAGCAGACAATTTACAATCTAACGATTAACAATACAACACCAGGGCCTAAGGATTTAGTTGCAGACACTTACAACCTAAATCTGACAGGAATGCCTGAGAATTGGACTGCTAACCTTTACTTCTCTAATAACCATACAGCAATCTTCGCAGATACCCCTATCTTCCTAGAAGGTGGAGAAATGGCTCGTATGTACTTGAGAGTTCGTGCACCTTCTATCTACCAAGCGAATGAAGACCAGCTAGCAGAAATTGTAGTTTCAGCAATATCGTTGAAAGACCCTGCTATTCGCTCGGAAAGATTAACTCTAACTCTGATGGATGTAGTACACGGAATCGATTTAGACACCAGCCATCGTATGGCGGATGTAGAACAAGGCCAAACAGCGATCTTCTCGATTACCATAACCAACACCGGAAACGTGTATGACTCCTATGCTTTCTATGACCCTAACAGTCTGGAAGGCCAACAAGAGTGGCTTCTTCCATTCGGATGGCAGGTTGATTTCCCAATGCAAGTTTCCTTGGATCCGGGACAGTCAGTTACTAAGAATCTAGAGATTTCAGTTCCTACTAGCCAAGACCCAGGTACATTCGTGTTGTACGTTAAGGGTTGGTCTGAAGGTGAGCCGCTGAAGTCGTTAGAAAAGGGAACTTATGATGTTCTAGAGCTTTGGATAAACGTGTCAATCCGTTCAATAGGCAACATCGTCTTTGAGATTTATGATACTAGTGAAATGATTCTACCATCGCCAAGTTCAGGAGCACCATCTTGCGCTGAGTACGATATCAACGTGATTAAAAATTACGAAGCAGGATATCTAGTATTCACCACTCCTGGCGCACCAGAAGCAAAGCCTGACGAAGTAGATATCAACACTTGGAGACAAGACCACTGGACTGTAGATCTAGATTTCTCTAACGCTCCAGGGCCTAGAGATCCAGCAGATCCGAATAGCCCAAGACTTTGGCCGATAGAGACGACTTATACAGTGGGGGTTTCGGTTTGTGCTCCGGTTAATGCTAACGCCGGATTAGGTCCCGCTGTTACAGTGAAGGCCTATCTTGAAGGATATCCGCGTGTTGCAGATTCAGTAATCCTGTCAACTAATGTAATCCACGTATTCTCCCTAGATGCTACTGCTGAAACCACAGATCTCTCGGCTAATCCTGGCGATACATGGATTATTCCAACGACTGTGACCAATACTGGAAACGGTCCAGATAGATACGACCTACGTCTTGGTAGAGTTTACGACTCTCAAGGAATCGATGTATTGTGGGACATAGACATACCTCGTAGTATTCTTACCGAACTATCTCGTGACACATCTCAGACTGTTGATTTGACAATAAATGTCCCAAATCAGGTACCTGCTGGTGACTACACCGTAGTAATCCAAGCGTTCAGTGAAGAAGACTATCCAGATGAATTAGGACATAGGACGCGCCTACGCGACGAGGTAATGTTCCAAATTACAGTGAATGAATTCTATGATATGCAAATATCAATGGATCCAAGCGTTGACAATGACGTTAAGACAAGCGCACCGGGCAGAATCGTTGAATTCGTAGTTAACATTACCAACGCAGGAAACGTTCCCGATACACCATCTCTACACAACCACACATCATCTAAGGATGGTTCAACTGGAAATGTGATATGGAACACGCTCCCAGGAATGGGGGCTCTTTCAGAATGGAGAGTGGATTGGAAGATGGTCAATTATGTCGGTAGCGATTTGATAGTTGAGACCGAGTGTATTGAAACAACTTCAACGGCTGATGAATACCCTGACGACGTCTGTGTATACATGACGGACATCGATGAGTGGAAGTTACCAGAAATGGCTCCTTACAGCACACATACAATGATTGCAACAGTTCACATCTCTACAGGTGCGAAACTGGATACTCGATATATCGGATTGAAGGTCACTAGTATGGCTGGCGATATGGAGAATGACGGCGATCATGACGACAGTCCAGAATGGACTGGCGATTTATTGGATAGCAACGAGTTCATTCTGACACTACGCCTGAGAGCTCCAAACTTGGTGATTTCCGAAGTTTCAGTTTCAGAAACCAGCAACGAAGTCGATAAGACAATTCCAGTTCGAGTAGTCTTAGAGAATACCGGAAACGTCCATGCAACCAACATCGAGGTAGTATTGTGTGAGTTTAGCGATGCTGACGATGATGTTCTTCAGGACATACGCAAGAATGGCTGCCCTGAAGATTCAATTGTAATGCGCCAAACTGTTGGTGCATTACTTGCTCCAGATGCAAGCGAAGACTCTAAGAAAATCGAGTTGTACCTGCTTTACCCAGTTTCTGCAGGTTCACACGATGTCGTAGTAGTTGTCGACCCTTCCAATACAATCGTAGAAGTCAGTGAATCTGACAATATTCGTGTTGTTGGAGACGAATTGAGCAGTGATTCGCCGTTCCTTGATGTAGCTGGCGAAGTCATTAGCGATTGGGCATTACCATTTGGTGTGCTGGTTCTAACATTCTCACTGTTCGGTGTTCTCTACCTAGTAGGACGCGGACGACGTGCAGATGTGAAAGACCGCTTAGCAGAACAGAGCAGTTTGATCTCGGTTCTTGAAGACGAAAGTTGAATTGGCTTACAAGCAAGCTAAGGCATCGGCCTACCTGTTCTCAAGGGGGTCGATGCCCAATGCTGCCCACCAGGGTAATTCGATTGTTTGTGACGCAGCGATAAATTGGCCAGACCTATCTGCTAATTGGCGGACCATACGAGTTCTAACTTCGTCCATTAATCGTTCACTTGCTTCAGCGCCTAGTTGTAACTCTCTGGCAAATTCTTTGAAATTAAATTGCGAACTGGGAGATTCAAGGATATTGTGAACCATCAGTCTTTGCTCATAGGAGTCGAAGTCTGAGTCTACGGTTGTCGAAACCCTTTGCTTGATCTGTTGGTGCAGAGCAATAAGTGCATCACGCTCAGCATCCAAACGTTCGATGGTTTCAGAAATCATCGACAAGTGATGCGCTCCTTCGCCAACACCAATTTTTTTCCTCCCACTAACCATTTCAGCGACTTGAACAATGTCTCCGTTTAGTTTAGTTGAAAGTTTTAGAGGGCCGCCAGCGGGCAGTATGCGTTGATTACATTGAAACAGGTCAGGGCCGAGGTCTATGCGAATCGATATTGCTTGTTGAACCGAATAAATGTTCTTTGGAGGCCCGCCTTTATTGCTCGCAGCCTTCATTTTAACAACAAAACCTGCCCCCTCAAGCAATTTGAGGTGCTTCATTACAGCCTGTTGTGAAATACCTATTTGTTCAGACAATTGTAATGGATAATGTGGTTCACGAACTAAGCGTTCTAGAATGGCCCTTCGAGCCTTATTTTGTAGAATAGCGAGGGCCTCATCGAGGTTAGCCATACTTCACAACCATTGGTTACCTACCGTCGGTTACCTATGAACTCGTCGGAAGAGTGCTAAGCGTCATCCCAGTTCTTCCACGAATCATCACTTGGCGGGTTTTCATGGGTGTAGGAGCTTGCTCTGTTGATAGAACCACCCTCTTTCGAAGCAACCGGTTTTTGCACCCTTGTGTCTGCGTTAGCAAACGGACTTGGGACACTACTAACCTGCTCTCTTTCTTCAGGAACCTCTCCTCTGACTAATTTGTATAATTGGTCTGTAGTGAGTATTTCTTGTTCAGCAGGTCTTTGATTTTCAAGCGGCTGCATTGCACTAACAATTTGATTTTGTGAAATGTGAACCTTATTTGCATGGCCCCTATTGATTGAAATTAATAACCACCCCAATGGTACAAAAATAAATCCAACACAGCACAAACCTGCAGTAATTAACAACCAGGGGTCCATCATCATACTTCCAATAACGGCATCACCATTGGTGAACAGTACAGGGTTTTCACAGCCATCATCAGATTCACAAGTGATCTTTACAAGAACTTCAGATTTTTCATCAATGTCCAATTCTGTAACGGTGACAAAGTCAACATCGGCGGTTTGCGCTTGGAAATCGGTTCTACAGCCTTCATCCACATCTCCTGCAACCTCTCCGTTTTCGATTAACTGATAGGTAATTGTGTAATCCTTAGCGCTATCTTCAATATTTACGACCCAGCAACCCGAAGACAGTTCAATAGGGCCTGTTGTTTCACCAAATTCAACAGAGTGTTCTGATGTTTCTCGAGGGTCGTAGTAATCACCAATACTGCCCATGATAAATGTAAGCGCCGTCAAGCCAATCAATGCCAGAGCAATCCCGGTAATCAGTATCCGCTTAGGCCAAGCGGATGCGACAGGTGCGGGTTGCATATTTTCACCCAGAGGGCCATGCTCCTTCAATCAAGCGGCTTAAGCCAGACCCAACTCTTCTAATTTCTCTGGCAGATATGTGTCCGTTACGAAATCAAGACCGTATTTTGCAAGAGACTGCTGTTCAGCTTTCTTTCCAATTTCAAGCATCATATTGATCTGGTCTTGCCACCAACCATCAGCAAACCTTGGGTCTGATAATTCTGCATTCAAAGCTTCAATATCCTTCTTAGAAAGGTCATCTGCCGGCAGATCGTATGCAAGTATATCGTCAGAAGTAATACCCAAGTAAGTCGCAGACGGAGTCGCCAGATATTCCGAAATATGGGCGGTCTTAATCGCTCCATAAGCAATTGATGCGAAGATACGGAAAGACCAGGGATCGCCGTCGAGGAATACCACTACTGGTAAATCCCATTCTTCATTCATTCGTTTCATAATCCTTCGAGTAGACCTTGCAGGCTGCCCCTTTAGGTGAATTAGTCCGCAATTATATTCTTCATCAAAACCATTTTCCACCAATCTGTCAAACATACCACCGGTCTCAATTGCCATCAAGAATTTAACATCGTGTTCCTTCAATTGAATTTTCTCAATCTCTACATTATATGGCAGTCCATATCCTGAATCTCCAACGTCATCTCTCGCATTTATGGTCATCCATTGCCCTCTTCTGTTCAGTTCATTGAGAGTGACATTTCCAATCATTCTAGCACCATCTTCTTCTGGTCTTAATTTGAAATCCTCTCTTAGACAAGAAGTGACAACTTCGAGGTCTTCAGCTAGGTTGTTAGATTCGTTTTGGCTTCCAAACTTTCCTAATCCCCACGCTTCAGAAATATAGTACATTTCTCTCAGAGTTGATGATTTACCTGCCTCTATCATCTCTTCAATAAATTCAACAACGTGCAATGCACGAAGAAGATTCTTTGCAGAACCTAGACTCGTTGCATCACGAGTAGAGCGCTTCTTTCCATATTTGTACACTCCAAGTTTCTTGTCAAATCCAATATTATTTTTTGTCCTAACAGGTAAAGTCATGGTTGGAGGCTCACCCTTTACAATTCGGTCATACATCTCTTCCACGACTAAGTGTAGTCGTTGTTTAGTCAATTCAGGGTCATTTACTCGTGCCATCAGACATCACCTCCAAACAGTGTAGTTTGACCAGTGTCGCCTTCGACCACTCCGGAATCAAAAGTAGGCTGTGCTTCCTTATCTGCAGGCATTTCCTTATCCGCCTCAACTAAGATCTGCTCTTGCCTTCGAATTTCTTCTAACATTTTCTCATCGAGTTTTGAAGCTCCTATTACATCTTGGCTGCCTCTAAAGAAAACATCAGTTTCAGTCCAATCTCCTTTCTCTAAATTGGCTAGCGAATATTCTATGTGCGCCTTTTCTCCAGGTTCAAGAGTCTCAATCTTCCAACCCCAAATGCCCATAGCTTCCTTTCTTCCACCGCGTTCATTTCCAATCATTTTGCCATCAGACTTTTCAGGCCAGTTGACAAGAATAGAGTAACTTCTAGCCCTGGAGGTGTAATTGAATAGAGTAATTGAAACATCAGTTTGCTTTGTATCCTTATTCCACGTCGTTGATTCATTACAGATTACTGCGCTCATAATTTTTGTAATAGAGCCCGCTAGATCAGGAACAGGTCTTTCAAGAATAGATGCAGATTTTTCTGCGATTGCTGGTAATATGTCGTTAATCAGTTCGAATTTTTCGCGGGTCTTGGCCATCTTCTTCTTTTTCTCAAGATGCTTTCTCAAACCTCGCCCCATCTCTAACATTGCTTTTCGAGTTTCCTCGAATACAATCTCGTTATCTGACAATGCTTCCTTTGCTTCAGAGGTAAATTGTACGTTTGTACTAGCAAGATGGACCAAAATTGCGGCTGGCCCCTTAGGAACTCCCCGCCCTCCTGCTTGGTCTAAGCCATATTGCCTCCAATCAACACTTTCAATCGATTTGGTTAGCAAGCAACCACCTTGCTGGTACATCAAAGGAACACGATTTGCGAATCGTAAGACTTCAACAGGCTTATCCGCAGCCATTCCGTCACCAAATATCAGGCCAACTTCAACTTGGAACGGGTTACCGTGGCTAACAGTGGGCGCTCTAGTCATCGTTGAGATAAACTTCGAATCGATTGTTTTGGAAAGACCTTTCTTGATTAACATCTCTTCGATAGGAGAGAGACAATTTGTAGGCGGACTAAGCAATTTTACAACTTTACCCCCAACAACCCTTTCGCCTTGAAACGCCTCCAACATCGCTCTAATATCGTCTGGTTTCATCGACTTTGGTTTTGTTGAAACATCTAATTCAGCAGCTTCACACAATTCTTTTGCTGCACGCATAGACACTCCGGAGAAATTTTGCCTTAGGAATACCGACAATCTAGAATCGCTAGATTCTCTACACATTCGCTGTAACTGACCTAGTTCGATTCCGTGCGGATGTGGTTTAATCGCATCGACCTTTCTCGGTAATTTTTCAGTTACTCTAGGCCAATGGTAAGTCTCGCCATCTGGATCGACAAATGTGATTTCAGCATGTGGGTTTACGATACTAGTCATACGTAGATATTGGAATACTGATTGACGTCCACGCTGATATTTACCCTTCATTTTCGTTGTTACACGCACTCCATGTTCCTTCAATGTTAAATCGTCATTTTCCCAAATGATTCGAGTTTGTTCACTCTTCACGGCTTTGTTTTTTCTAGTATCAAGGCCGATTTTTACGCTTACTGCGGTCGGCTCTTCTGCTATTTTAGACAAAACATGAGTTGGCTTGCCAGTTGTTAACTGAGAATACATCACAACTCCTGTAATACCAATTCCTTGCTGTCCACGACTTTGTCTAATCGCATGGAACCTTGAACCAAATAATAGCTGGCCAAACACCTTCTCAATACTTTTCTGAGGAATACCCGGCCCATTATCTTCGGTTGTTAATTCCAAAATATCCTTTTTTGTATCGGCTTTGGTAATCTTAACTTTGATGTCGGGAAGGATTCTTGCTTCTTCACAAGCATCGAGGGAATTGTCTACAGATTCCTTTACTGCAGTTATTATTGAACGGGGTAGTGAGTCGAAACCAAGGAAGTGTTTGTTCTTCTCAAAAAATTCAGAAATCGCTATTTGTTTCTGATTGCTTGCCATCTTTTTTGCAATGTCCGCCACGTGTCTCACTCCACAAAAGGTCCTCCTTCGTCCTAATGACGTCGGGCCTCAAGCGACCTAAGCCCATCGCCCAAGGTTCTTGAATGATAGCGTTCATTCTGAACTTTCAAGCGCAATATGGGCGAGAGTTATTTTACGCAGATACACAATAATCCAGATTGTTAGTATTACTGACGCAATCACAGCACTCCAATATGTCCAGTCTCTTCCATCATTCATTGCCGCAGACAAATCTACTGCTTTTGAGCCCCAGTAAGCGTATAGTGCACTCGGCACAATCATTCCAGCGTTACCTAAGAGATAGTCCCTCCAACTTACATCGGTGAGTCCATAGCCGTAATTCAGCACAGGATAAGGAATTACTAAGCTAATACGCGTTAAAAATACACACCTCAAGCCATCCTCTCCAACCGCTTGCCTGAGAGCAGTTATTGTTGGTTTTTTACTCATCTTTTGCCCGACCCAACCATACAGGTATTTCTTGGTCAGCCAAAATGGTAGGATTGCGCCTAAGCAAGAGCCAACAAAGGCAATCACCCACCCGCCCCAAAAACCAAACAGAACTCCTGAAATGAATTTATGAAAACTCGCAGGCGCAATTAGTAGTGCTAAAACAATGTACAATAGTAGCCAACATCCAATGCCAAATAGCCCATTGTCTGGAAACCATTGAGCACTTTCAATAAGCGGAGACAGTAGTGTTTGTGTCAGATATATGGTCAGGGCGATACCGCCGATTACGCCACCGACGCTCAAACCAGCAATAACTCGATTAGACGCCATGTCAATCAAAGAAACCATTTTTCCATGCAGAAATATGTCCTGTAAATGCACTAGTGGCTACAGTTAGTGGGCTGGCTAAATACAATTTACCTGGCCCTGATCTACCTTGGAAATTTCTATTGATTGCAGAAACTGTAACTTGTTCTTGGTCGATAGATACCCCGGGGCCAGCTCCAATACAAGCGCCGCATCCAGGGTCAATCAGTTTTACACCGACTCGCAAAAATAAATCGTGCCATCCTTTGCGGACAGCCAAATCTTTCACAAGACCGCTACCATATTGAAGGAAAAACTCAACTCCATCTTTAACTTTCAAATTATTTCTTTCTGCCGCTTCGCAAACTATAGCATAGTATTCAATATCGTCTTCTTTACCTGCAGTGCAAGACCCGCCATATGCGATGTCGATGCTAACTTCTCCTATGTCGGAGATATTTGCGCCATTAGTCGGGTCTGAAGGAACACCTTTGTCAGGATTGCCCGGATGAGCGACCATTGGTACAATTTCACCGAGGTCGATTACGTGAATTCCGCCATCATACTTCGCACCCTTGTCAGGAGTGACTGACATTTTCTCCATTAGAGTCCGGCTAATTCCTTGGGCCTTTTCCATCCAATCAAACAAAGCATCATCAGGTTCACAAATACCTGTGCGCCCACTACATTCAGTAGCCATATTACAGAGTGTAGCTCTTTCATCAATGGATAATGAAGTCAGACCAGACCCTCCGAATTCCATTGAACGATTTAGAGTAAGTTCCTTTCTTGCGTGGTCCGATAAGATGTATAAAATCACGTCCTTGGCTGTGCAACCATCATTCAATGAACCGATTAGTTCGAATCTGATAGATTCGGGAACCTTTACGAAAGTGAATCCAGAATAAATCAAACTAGAGTATTCAGTAGCCCCAACTCCATAGGTTAGGGCATTGGACGCTCCTCCCATGCAGGTGTGTGAATCAGTCGCTTGGATAAAATCTCCAACTTCAATAAATTCCTCGCGTGCTACTTGATGACAAATTCCCGGTGAAACTCCATCTTTAGCAGAATAATCTCTCACCCCCGTATGCTTTTGGAACTCGACTTGAAGATCTCTCAATGTCTGAACCTTATCCATATGCGGCACGAATTTTGGATTGTGTGCGGCATACAACAAATGGTCTTCGAAAACAGCAAACTTGCTAGGATTTGGAAGAGTGTAATCTTCGCCATATTCTTGACTCAAAAACGTGTGGACTTGAGCCGTTGTAAATTCATGACTATATCCGCCTTGAACCTGAGCAATAACGGGGTCATGAGGCTTTACGGACTGCCCGTCAGTTTGGCCTACTAGGTTTCGAGCTATGATTTTCTCAGCCATAGTCATCGGACAATCTGGAGTTTCCAAAGGCGGGAGAATAATCTCTTTACTTTGCAATTTTGAAGCGAATGGGAACAAGCCACCATTCTCGATTATTAGTTTGGTGACAGGGTCATAACGTGAAGTAAACTCCTCTAAATTAACTCCCTCTCCATTTTGTAATCTCTCAAGGATTTCATAGTCACCCATCAATTGTCCAAGATTGATATTATTCCTTTCGTGAATTGGTGCAAAGGATGACGCGATAACGATTCTAATTCCTGCCCACCTTTCACATTGCGCTGCCGTTTCACGCGAGGAACCCGTGCCTTTGCGTTGACCAGAAACTATCACTTCAAATCCACCATCGATCAAGGCATTTTCTCTGAATACGCGAATTCCATCTTGCATAAGGCCAGCATAGGCATTTTTTGCAATTTCCGCAGGATCGTGGTCAAAGCAAACCCATGCCGGAGTCATGGCATCTGTGTTGATGTCGTCAAGCAAATCCTGAGGGGAAACATCAGAAATTTTGAGATTCAATCCATTATACAATTGCTGTTTTATTAAATCTAAATCCTTGGTAAGGAAAAGGACTCTTTTCCCTGGAGTGAGTTTGACTTCTTCGGGTGGCCAAATATCTGTCATCACTCTCCCCCATTTTCTTTCAAGGGGCGGTGAGGTATAACGGGTTCGGATTAAAAAAAATCAAATCGAGAGCAATCAAAAACTTTCTAAGAAAAATATACGGCGAATCAGAAAAAAAATATAGGGAAATCTAAACAATTCTCTCTAAAATCTCGTAAGTGTTGTACTGCGAGCAATGTCTAATGCAAAGAGTATTAACCGTGTCGCCAAATGGTTTAAATACCCCTCGTTGGAGGGTTTGCATAATAAATTGGTAATGCCAGTGGCGCAATTACCTAACAGAGGGATACAAATGGATAACAACCAACACGTAGAAGATATCGTAAAATGTAGCGACTGTGGAAGTCGTAATTTAACCCGTGACGAGACTCGCGGTGAAGTCGTCTGTGACGACTGTGGACTCGTTTTAGAGGACAATGTAATCGACCAAGGAGCAGAATGGAGAGTATTCTCCCCGGAGCAAGGAGACCAGCGCGCACGTACCGGTGCTCCAATGACAGTCATGCTTCACGACAAGGGATTGTCTACTGATATCGATTGGCAAAACAAGGATTACTCTGGAAAGACAATCAATTCCCGTTACAGGTCACAATTTTACCGAATGAGGAAATGGCAGAAGAGATCCCGTGTGTCTAACGCTACAGAAAGAAACCTCGCAATGGCTTTAGCAGAATTAGATCGTATGGCAAGTCGTTTGGAATTGCCAAAATCTGTTCGTGAAGCAGCAGCTGTAAATTACAAGAAGGCTGTTGAGAAGAGATTGATTAGAGGCCGTTCCATCGAAGGGGTTGCAGCAGCATCTCTTTACGCAGCATGCCGACAATGTGGAGTTCCACGAACTCTTGACGAAATCGGTCAAGCAAGTAGAACAGGCCGCAAAGAAATCGGCCGTACATACAGATTCATGGTTCGTGAATTGAAGATGAAAATCATGCCAACCGGGCCTGAAGATTACATCTCTAGGTTCTGTTCAGGATTAGGTCTAGACGCTGAGGTTGAAGCAAAAGCCCACGAATTAATCAAAGCCGCACAAGAGAAGGAATTGACTAGCGGCCGTGGACCAACTGGAATCGCAGCATCGATAATTTACATTGCAAGTGTTCTTTGCGGAAAGCGCAGAACTCAGCGCGAAGTTGCTGAAGTTGCAGGTGTTACCGAAGTTACAATCCGTAATCGATACAAGGAACTTATTCAAAACCTAAATATCGAATTAGACATTTGAGGTCAATCCGGTTTAATTGGATTGGAAACACCCAACGGGTGAATTGATATGAAGAGTAGGCGCAGAGTTTCTGAGAAGGTTTTCAACTCATTAGTTCAGCGTTTAACCACTTCATTGGAAAAAGGAACATTAGCATGGCCCTTACCTTCTCCTCCAATTTTCGATGAGGATTTTCCGCCAATTCATCCTAAAGATCCGCAATCAATAATCGATATGGGAGTTGGATTACTTCAAGCCGATAAAGGAATGTTCGACCGCCATCTTTCGATAGTTGTTGATTTAATCGTCCCGCACAGAATGAATCTTTCAGATGACTTATTCGAAGTTCATGAAAGGTGGCTGTTAAGGAGACTGAACGTCCTTACGGAACGACTTTCCTTTGCAATCGCAACCGAGTGGCTTGCTCAAGCATTAGACAGTTCATGTCCCGATACCGACCGTTGGTGGCTATCCCTGGCTTTGACTAACGGGCTTTGTCATGACTCGTATGGCCAACCCGTTCACCAAGGGTACCATTTGGTAGAATCTATCGCGCTTGCGGAGAGGCCGGGTACTTGGCATACTCAACCCGAAGTTTCGAATGCAAATCTCGATTGGAACCCGCATAGTGTGGTTCCTCGCTCAACATCCGTGGTCGCTCACGAAGCTGGCGCTGACGCCGCTAAATGGCTGATGATGCAATTGGAGAATGGTCCAGAAGAAAGAAGAAAATTGTTAGTCGAATGGTGCCGTTTACTATTGGAGCGGAAGGAGTTACTCGAACCTCTTGGCATTCCTCAAATTCTAATTCGTAGAGCAAGTGATTCATCAGAAGAAGTTTCTAGCAGAGTAGTACTCTGTCTTGCTAAGTTCATTGAAGGCGACAAGGATTCTGCAAAAGAGTGTATTCGCATACTACATTCGCGGGAGGATTTGCTGACTAGAAGGTCGATGGCAGATGTGTTGACTCGTTTGTTTAGAAGACTCGAAGGCGACGCAATCCCCTTACTAAACGAGATGCTCGAAGATGATGATGAGAACGTCTTAGCCGCCGCCAGTGCGACAATTGGAGATTTACGATTTATTGACAAAGAAATGTGGGCTAATAAAATTAGAGAATTATGTGATCATGACTCAAAGTTAGTTCGCAGAAACTTAGTTCACACGATTAGAGATTATTTGGAGGAATTTTCTAGCGATGAGCGACAAATTATTCCTAAAATGTGGGGCGAAGGGGATGAAGTAGTCCTAACAAGACTACGTGAGTTGCTGATTAGGATGGCTGAAATCGATGCAGACAGGTTCGCAATTACAATCAAATCGATAGAGCATCTTGATATTGAAAGCCTCTGGGCCCCAATGAAAATTCGCAACGAGCAATTAACCCTCGAATGGCAACAATGGTTAGAGGGCAAGGCTGAGCAACCAAAAACTCCTGAACCAGTTCAGACTCACGTATCAGATATGACTGAAGGGGAATTACCAGATGTTGCCGACGCTCACGCAAAACTCGACGATATGAATTTCCTAGATTGACAAAAACCTCTTGAACGCGACCTAGTATTCGTAGCCATGCGCTGGGCAGTGTTATTCACATCGCTTCTACTACTTTCGACAATTCCACTGTCAACCAATGTTACAGCAGAAGGCATAGATTCAGATACCGGAGTTACAATCACAGCAGATTTCAACAATTCTACAGAAACTACATTGCTAACGATTTCAATACCAGAAACCAATGATTCGTTACTATTAGATGAACTTCGTACAACTAATGTGTTATTACATAGATTATCATTTACAACACACGATGGAGACCATGATTACTTTGCAATTGAATTCGTGGATAATTTCACCCTTTGCTCAAGAACAATGTTGAATTCTGAATGCGCTGGACACACATTTAACATAGAATTACACCCAGAATATCCGGGACACGAAAGAACTGCTTATGTGTTGGGTAAAGAAATGCCTCCATCGGATGAAAGACATGAGGATATGGCTGATGAAGAAATTGATCAATGGGATCTTTGGGCAGAGGAATTAATCGCAATCACTTTCAATCAAAGCGAAAATGCTGTAGAAGAAATTGATGAGAGAATTTCAGAAATTGCAGCGGTAGAAAATTTGTCTGCAAGTTACTCAGATGGAATTACAGATTTGACTTGGGATTATCCAGAATCTATTGCGATGAATCACTCAATCATGATTTACAGTCACGACTCCCCAGCAACCCGTGAGAATTGGAACTCACTGACGAAAACCATCGTCAGCAGTAGTGTTGCTGCAGGTACTACAAATTTCGAAATAAATCATTCATCCAGTCCAGTTGAGAGAGAGGTTTACTATTCTGTAACCTTGCTTTATGAAACCTCAGAAGATACGAGATTTCTTGGAAGTAACACGCTTACAGTTCCAGTAAAGGAAGACAACATTGCTCCATTATTTGTTGGAGAATTATCGGCTACCTTCAATTCCGAATTAGATATGACAACTATCGATTGGGGGGCTGGTATTTCTGATGAAGACTTAATGATCAACATTTACCGCTCTCAGATGTACTTACCAATACTCGATACGAATAACTTGGTTGCAACAGTGGACTCCAGCCTTTCTTCTTTTGAAGTTGAAGTTCCAATGGGGGAGCACCGTCAATCTTGGTATGCGATAACTCTGGTAGATTCCCAGGGGAATGAAAACCTCAATTTGTCAGAGTTCTCGCCCGTGGCTGACCCTGTAATCGAGTCAACGATTTCTTCATCGCAAATCTCTAATTTAGAAGTTGAGCGATATATTGACGGCACTATCACAATTAATTGGGATGATACAACTCAAAGTCCGAATGCGATAGCCAAAATTTGGCGCTCAGTCTCTGGTCCAATCAGTTCATTCGATGACCTTGAAGAACTTGCATCTACAGATGTTTCTTTGGAACAGTACTCGCACAATCCCCTGAATCCAGTTGACGAGGCATGGTATGCAATCACAATAGAAGGAACGTGGGGCTCAGGCTCAATACCTTGGCACGATGATAGTTTGACTAGTGGCGTGAACTCGATGGACAATTCGTTCAGAGAGACAGAAGATGAAATCGAAGAGCCAGCATTCGATGTACTAGCTCAAGTCCAGTCAACAAGTGGAGCGGGTGGAGAAATATCAGATGGGGATATGATTAGTTTAGGTCCTATGTATGAGGGAGATCTCATCATCATTTCAACATCAAGAATAGTTGAAAACATATCATGTAACGAAATTGCAGGACAAGGTAGTGTAATCTATTCTCAAACCGATTGGGCCCTATCGTTTAGTGCTAATCAATCGGGCGAGGCCTGTTATGGCACAATTAGTGATGGGGATGATGAAATTGGTTTCACTATGACTTGGAATTACATCGAAAACATCACTGTAGCCGACGATGAGGGCGACGAAGATGATACTGAGCAAGATGATGGGCCAGCGGCAAATAAAGGTTCAAAAGAATCTAAAGAAACCATTGCGGGTGTCATCTTGTCAATAATTATTCTAGCATTATTGGTTTACCTTTTGGTTATGATGAAGGGGCCAAAATATTTCGAAGAAGAATGATTACTCTTCCTCATCACTAGACAATGGCCCTGCTGTTGAAAGCCATACGTAGAGTCCGTTAGTGGTAACTAATAGTCCAACTAATGACAAAACTAGTCCTGCTGGCTCAGGGAAGAAATCTATCCTTCCGATGGCATATGAAATTCCCAAAATTACCAAACCAGTTAAAATCACAATTGTGGAAGTCGCTTCAGGGTCTTTCCACAAATTGAGAGTAGGAACGACCCCCTTAATGCCAAAAGTTAGTCTAAACCATGCAAGGTAAAGCAACGTCATTCCCGCCAAACCGAAAGCACCAGAGGTAAATGTGGCGTCGTCCCAAGGCCCCTTAGGAGATATATCTGTGAATGTGATTGCAACTAACAGAGCGCCAATTGCGGCAAAGACTCTCCACTCAGCCTTTGCGCCCATGAAGGGGGCTACGGGCCGCGACGCTTGAAAGCAATGGCGTAGTTAGGTCGGTTATGGCAGCGGTTGAGGATGCAGTATTGGTCGCGGGGGGAATGGGCTCGCGAATGCTACCTGCAAGTGCTGCAATTGCTAAGGAAGCACTGCCTTTAGTCGACATTCCAGCACTATCTCATCTAGCCAGGGAAGCGGTTGCTGCTGGTGCAAAGAGAATTCATATCATCACTTCTCCCAATAAGGATCTAAGCCAGTTACTCAAAGATAATTCATGGCTCCATGATACAAGGCCAGATTTGAGCGCGGAGTTACTTTCTCCCTTCAATGACATTGAAGTTTTAGTTCATGTCCAAGAAATACCGAAAGGGTTTGGAGATGCTTTGAGTTGTGCTTTACACGCAATCGATGGTCCTTTCATGGTTTTACTAGGAGATAATATTCTGCTGGACTCATTCAATTCAACTTCAAACTACATTCCGTCTAGTGCTTCAAAAAAATTGGTTGAGGCTTACCTTAGAACCGGTCTACCGTGTGTAGGATTAGCTGCTGTAGACGACCCTGAAAATTATGGCGTAGTTTCAATGAATGGAGAATTGGTCAAAGAAATAATCGAGAAGCCAGTCAGAGAAGATGCACCTTCAAATTTGGTTTTATGCGGAAGATACGTCTTCACATCCGACACCTCAAAATTGCTTTCATTGTATGACTATGAGCAATATGGCGAGTTACAATCGATTGCAATCCAACAGCATTGGATGCAAAATGAAGGCTTGGTCGGAGTTGAATTGAAAGGCTTCCAATGGTATGATTCAGGCGCTCCATTGCCCTGGCTGAAGGGCCAAATCGATTACGCTCTACGCCGTGGAGATATGAGTGACGAACTCAGAAGTTGGCTTACTGACAGACTTCAGCGCTGACCGGGCTTCCAGAATGAAAGAGATAGCGGAGAGTCGTTATTGGCTGCTCTAATTGCTAGATGGTCAGCCCTCTCGTTCCAGCGATGTCCACTGTGCGCTTTGACGTGCTCCCAAGACAACTCTCGTAAATCCGAAACTTCATTCCAAAGCGACTGAATATGAGAGACTAATCTCTTATTCGCTTTCGCCTTCCAAGTCCCAGTCGCTTGATTTCCTGCATATTGCGAGTCGGTTTTTATTATAATTTCAGAATCTCCACCTTCGGTTAAGGCCCACCTCAATGCTTCTGCAAAGGCTGTTAATTCAGCAGTATTGTTAGAGCCAACTTCTGCTCCAATAAACGACTTATCTTCAGGGTCTGTAACCACTCTACCATGGAATTCATGGAGTACCTCTCCATTTCCTCTACCTAGGTCATTAGACCCTGTAATAATTACAACACCCCATCCTGCAGGTGTATCACTATCCACATTTTGGTTCCCAATACAAGAACCATCGACGTAGATGTGTAGCATTAATTTCACTCGCCAAGCTCGGCTCTGTAATCTGCTGCTGTCATTAGAGTAGAAACCGCTGAAGGGTCATCTAATTTCATACGAATAATCCAACCTTCACCATATGGGTCTTGGTTCATCAATTCTGGAGCGTCATCAAGCGCTTCGTTAACCGCTGTGATTTCTCCAGCAAGTGGAGCGAAAATCGGTGATGCGGATTTTACAGATTCAACTATTGCAAACTCGCCCATTTCTTCACACATCTCGCCAGCGTCTGGTAATTCAATGTAGACAATATCGGTCAGAGCATCTTGAGCGTGATCGGTAATCCCGATGACAACTTCGTCTCCCTCAACCCTGATCCATTCGTGTTCTTTAGTGTAGTATTGGCCTTCTGGAATGTCACTCATGAGTATCCCTCTAATCTACTGCAAGTGGTTAAAGGAATCAAACCTTTCTCATAACGGATTTGAACAATGTGGGCAAATTTTCCACGTAGGCTCGACATTACTACCACAACTTTTGCAAGTTAGTTGGCTATTATCGCTAATCATAACCGAGTCGTTTAGTACAGTATTTCCAACATGTCCAATCTGTACTACTGGTTGCTTTTGTTCGAGATGTTCTTGGCGAATTTTACCAGCCTGTTCGTACATTCCTGCTTTCTGATAAGCATCTGCAGCCGCTTCCCAATTCCTTGCGAGTTCGAGATTTTTAGCCTCGGCCAACCACATCTGTTGGTTTTTGATTGGAGTGGCTGGGGGGTTAGACTTAGCAACGACTCTAGGTTGTTGGATTACTTGCTGGACAACAGGAACATATTGTGGCTGTTGCTGAACAACAACAACTCTTTGAGTATCATTTTTGGTACTTAGAGCACTTATTGCAAAAATTAGTGAACCACAACACATCAATGCTCCACATATTTCTCCAACATCATCATCAGTGCTTCTCTCATCTGAGCCATCACTACAATTCTCTATGCCGTTATTTTCAAGAGTCTCCTCAGGGTCGAAAATTTTCTCTCCGTTAGCGCACTCATACACTCTATCGCCGTAGGAATCTGTGATATATTCGCCGCGAGCCTCATTCATGCTTTGATTAGCATCTACGACGAATGCAATTATTGCAATAATGCCTAGAACAATACAAACATTCCAGTACAAATCTTTCTTTTTCTTTCCTTCATCTGGAGGGAGGTTGTAATTCATCACTCTTCCTCCAATTCCTTTGATAGCATCGTATGCTCGAGCTTGGCCCAAGCATTACCCACATCGTCGTCGCGCTTAGTGGACATTAATTCTGCCTCTATTCGCATAGTCATAGATTCAGTATTTTCATTTGGAAAAAGATTTCCAAGAGGGCCTTGACCTTTCCCTGTTGGCCCCGCTAGAGCCAATAGGATAAGCCCGATTAAAGGGAAAAGGAAACCAATTCCTGGCTCTTCGATAGAAATGACACCAGAAATGAGCGCCATTCCGCTCGCTAAAAGCAAACCCAAGCCTGTCCCAAGGAGTAACCTTTGGGCTCTGATTGCAGGGGTCATACCTTGCCCAACTCACGATAGGGCATGAACCCAACGCCTAATTCAATAGGTTTCACGCATCAATTTGTGAATTTTGTAAGGTAACAATGCACGATTTACCGGCGTGACCTCTAGAATCCGAGCATCGTCTCTACGTCTGACGTCTTGTAAAAGGGGATGTCTGCTTTTCTTGTGCAGAGCGAGAAGAGTCGGTTTGTCAACCTCGAGAGCAGAACGAACAACTTTCACGAAACCTTCAGATTCAACTGCAAACTTTCCTATTTCATCGATTACAATTACTTCAGAATAATCTCTAGCGTGTTCAATAGCGGGGATGGCGACACTTTCTAGCGCTTCTGTATCAATTCCATATCCTAGGACCCTAAGCCTACTATCAATTCCTTTGTGAGCCATTACCGCCTCTTCTCCTGTGGTGATATTGATCACCTTGTATCCAACTCGCTCTGAGTTTTCAACCAGAGGCTCCGTCCTCATACCTCCAATAATGTCGGTATTGTCTCCATCGCCACCTCTAGCAGTTATCTCTCGTCTACGCTCGTCTTCAAGCATCTCAAGCACTTTGGCTAGAACTGCAGATTTCCCAGACCTTGGCAGGCCCGTAATTCCTATTTTTGGATGAATTCCCATCTTTAATTCCTCACAAATGTTCGAAAGCGCAAATTGCGCTGATTGCTTCGAGGGAGGTACTGATAATAAAGCATGGGGGGGAATTCGCCATTTTTCTTGAATCCGGAAACTTCAGACCATTATCCATCAATTTTAATTTACTCTGGTAGGTTTCCTATTCTGCAATTTCCATGATTTTCCAAAAATAAGAAAAAAATTATTTTGATTTACAGGATAAAAATCAGAGAATTTCATCGTCCCCAGGCATAGGCATCGAAATAATTGAACGGCCACTTGCGCTTAATTTCCACGAATCTGAAACCCAGTCAAGTATCATCGACAATTCATGTTCTGACAAACCACCAGCATCGCAAATTCTACGCAACGCCCACAATTCCGAATCATCATAATCCCCATCTACAGACGCTAACAAAGCCGAATCTCGTAAAGCGATTCTAATCGCAGAGGGCTCCATTCCATCGATTACGGATTCTAAGTCAGGAGGCTGAGTTAACAATTGCCGAACTTCTTCACGACTTTCTGGATGTAGCATCATTGCACCCATAGCAGCCTCGATAGCAGAGATCTCTTCTCTGACTAGTGCTCCATCGGCAGCAGCAACAAGAACTAGAATACATGCAATTTTGCGGCGCTGCTCTTCAGCGAGCGATAGCGCAGCATCAGGAAGCAGCCGAATCACCTTGATAGGTCATTAAGAAGGTCATAACCCGATTGCATCCAGGCATATCCTTCGACAGTCCATGCTAACAATCTGCTTACAGCATCAGGCTGTAGTTCTAAATGTTCAGCGATTTCTTCTAATGCATCTCGCTCATCATCATCCACAGTTCCATCTGATGCTGCCATCAAAACCGCATCTCTAAGAGCCAGCCTTCCAGCTTCTTGTCCGAGATTATCTAAACACTCTTCCAAGGAAGGAGGATTCTTGAGAGCAGCGCGAATTAAATCACGCTGTTTTGGAGAAAGTAATGCAGTCCCTAATCTCTGTTCAAACATTGACATTTCTTCCACAGTCAATTCGTTATCAATTCGAGTAATGTGAGCCAATAATTTGGCGTAAGCAAACCTTTCTGCTTGCGGCAATTTATGGATGGTGTCGGGCAGCATGTTCACGGCGTATCAGTCGTATGACTTCAATGCCTCGCAAGAATAGAGCGATTCAAATGGAACTGAATAGACCCACCTGCATGGCCGAAGTGGATATTTACACCAACAAAGGGTGTAGCGCTTGCGTCAGAGCCAAACATTTACTCGACAGTAAAGGGATAACCTACACGGAGAAGAAATTAGGCAAATCGAAGAAAACAGATGCTGAGTTTTCAATAAGAACCAGGGGGGCTAAAACAATCCCGCAGATTTTCATTAACAATGAGTGGATTGGTGGGTATGACGAACTAATAAGTTACGATCAAGCAGGAGAACTGAATTGGAGATTAGGCTTGGAACAAAAACCCAGAGTTGGCTTTTTGAAATCGTTTTTCCGTTTCATGAAGGGCGAGAAATATTGACTTCTTTGAAAGCTATCTCTCTTTGGCCTAAATAATTCAGGAACCCCCATAAACTTGAATTTATTAAGAAAATAATCCGTTCGTTGAATCCCCATGATACGGTGCCGATGTAGTAGCAAGCAGTTGAGCCAACACCTCCGATGGTGTAGAGAGCCATAGTTGCCGGTATTGTCCATTTGATGTCACGATGTGAATCAAAAGTCCAGATACGGTGTGTCCAATGCGCCTGCAAAGAGCCCAATATCCAAGCAATAGCCCACGAAACAGTTGGCCAATAACTTCCGTCTGGTAATATGAATAGGAACAATTCCCAAAGGGTGTAGAATGCTGCAAAATTTATCATAGCCGTAACGACATATCTGCGGAACGTGCCATGTTCAGGTAAATCCATCTAACGGTCCTCGTTGGCTGCGCTTATTGAATCAGCGGGTGTCAAATCTTTATTTGCAACTTTAGAAAAAGACCCATCTTCAGCATTCTTTTCAAAATAGTCAGTTTTCACTAAGTCGCCTAAACGCTCAACACCGTACTCGACTAGGTCCGGGTCATTCGCTTCAGCTTTTTCCCATCTTTTTTGAGATAGTTCTGCGTATTCGCGATTCGCCTCTTCTACCATTTTTTCTCCTGAAGTCAAATCCCCCTCCATTCCAGAATATTTCTCATCTTCAACCACCGCATCGCGTCTAACTGGTTCATGCCCGAGTTTGAAATCCGTTTTCCCCCAATCTGGTCCTGAAGGGTCATCGCCTCTTGTTCTGATTGGGTTAATTTCCTCTATATCGGTCGCAATCCAATCAGATAAGTGTTGTAAATACGCTTCATATCGCTCTTCAGCATCATCGATGTCCAACAGATGAGTCATGTCGTACTTCTGTGCAAAAACCTCTTCATTTTTGACTAGAATTAGCGCAAGAGATGTGAATATAACTCCGCTAAGAAAAACGAACAAATGAATGCCAATAGCCAGAGGTTCCTGAATTCCAAAACCCATTATTACTCCAAAAGTGATGCCAAGAATGCCAAGAATCATACACGCAGAATATGCTGTTTTTCGAAATCTAAGTTGCGATAGTTCGCGAATCGAATCGTGCATAAAACCACATCAGCCCAGTAGGCTCATGATGTCGTCAGTCATTGCAGGTGTTGAATTATTCTCCTGCGTGAGTACAGAATCACGCATATTGATGTGCTGCCGGGGCTCTAGAGCTAGTTTCTCTAAAACCATTGAAAGAACTTCTTGAACGCGTGTTGTTTGTTGTCCCTGAGACACAATCATTCTCTCAAGCGACTCTAGGGTTTCGAAAGAGCGGTCGGTGGATCTGTCTAAAGCAACCTTTTGCACTTTAATCGCTTCTTCTTGCCTAGCTAGAAGTTCTCTTGCAGCAGGACTACCTATTGCATCTCTGCGGTGTAGTTCTTCCAGTGCATCTCTTAGGTCAGTTGTAGTTATCTCTAGTGCACGTTTCATGTCTACAATTTGACCAATTGCTATATTCAGCTCATTTTGTAGATTAGATGCCTTATGCTTTAGATGCCCTCTTGTATTCGATTGAATCATTGATTCAGTAATAAATGCCGAAAAAATTCCGACGCCTAGCGCAACATCGTGCGGCGCTCTTACTATAGTCATCAGTGCCCAGGCCGCAACTCCCACAATGGCAGACCTTCCTATTCCCATGTATTAGATTCAGACTCCGCCCTATATTGATGGGAGGTTGGGTGTCCATGGGGCCCCGGGAGGTCACTCGTCTGGAATGAAACAATCATCATCAATTTCGTGAATTTGACCATTCATCAACAGGTGATCCAAAGCTTCGTCACACTCTTCAGGAGCAATTCCATTGCTTAACAGGGGAGAATACAAATCCGAAACACCGACCCAACTCGCTCCACTCCCGACCTTTTCTTGAGCGATAATAAGCATCATCTGAGCAGTTACGGCAAGCAAAGGGTCATCACATTGATTATCAGGTAACAGACTAATGAAAGTACCAGCCGGATGAGGCTCTTCATAGACAACATCTTCAATTCTGTTGGCGAGATGTTTCAGGGGTAATGGGATATCAAAGCAATCGAAAAGGTTTGTTTGCCCTTGGGGGACTTCTCGCATGTCTTCCGGCTTCAATCTCTTTGCAATCGCTTCAAGTCGATGCAATCTCTGCTCAACCTGTATTTTTTCTCTTTCGAGGTCTGACTGAATTAACGCAATATCCTCATTCGCTTTTTGAATAAGCCAATCTTCAATATCGAAGTTAGCATCAATCCCAAGCATGATGTCTGCCAAGCGTTTTACAGCAATTGGCATTTGGTCGATTCGCAATTTTCTTTCGGACTTATCACGCGAATCCTCAGCCATGCTGGAAAGGGGTGCTGTGGCGCTCCATAAAGGTACACCATGCATGTAGGGGGATACTTCGAGTGGAGTAGTGTTGTACTGCGCGGATATATTGTATTACAACAACTTCCAGTGGTAACAAACCTAGACTCTTGGCCAAAGTTTGCATGGGAGCGCGTTCATGTAGGGGCGACTTATGGCAGGGGATATGAGCGACCACCGCATCGCAATCCTACCCGGAGATGGAACAGGAAGAGAAGTGGCAATTGAGGCCATGAGGATCCTCGATACTGTACAGGCTCATACCAATCACGGGTTCGAACAAGTAGTGATTCCTTGCGGTGGACAAAATTACAAAGAAACCGGAGAAGAATGGGCCGAAGGCTCGTTTGCCTTCTGCCGAGACGAGGCTGATGCTATCTATTTAGGCGCCATTGGCCATCCTGGTGCAAGATTACCTAACGGCGATTTAGCCGGGGGCTCAGTCATTCTTGGAATGAGGTCCGGATTGGATTTGTACGCTAATGTAAGGCCAATAAAACTCTACGAAGGAGTGCCTCACAAAGTCCATGGGCGCTTTACTCAAATCTGGGAGCCAGGATTGGTTGATATGACCATCCTTAGAGAAAATACAGAAGGACTGTATCATTCATTACTTAGAAGAAGTGCTGACAGAGCCCTAGGTCGAGACGAGTACATCCCTCCTGAGATGACCTTCCCTGGTCTTGAAGGCGAAGTTGCTTATGACCCGAGACCAATTTCTGCAGCAGGTACTGAGCGTTTGGTTCGCATGGGATTCGAAATTGCCCAAACCCGAAACGGTGCTCCTTCTGATGGAGTGTCAAGAGTTTCATGTATCGACAAAAGCAATGTCACTCGTGGATGCCAACTGTTCAGAAAGGTATTCGATAATGTGGCCCAAACCTATCCTGGAATCGAAACAGACCACGGGTATATTGATGCATTTATGCAATGGTTAACTCGCACCCCGGAATATTATGACGTAGTAGTTTCATCCAATATGTTTGGAGATATTGCTACAGATTTAGGGGCGGTTCTTCAAGGAGGAATGGGTATGGCAGCTTCTGGAAACATAGGAGATAGTCATGCATTTTTCGAACCAGTCCATGGCAGCGCACCTAAGCACGCAGGTCAGAATAAGGTAAACCCTATTGCAAGTATAAACTCAATTCAGATGATGCTTGATTGGCTAGGCCGAAAGAACGGCGAGGACGAATTGACTCAAATTGCGAAATTAATAGACGAAAGCGTCGCAGACCATCTGCGAGATGGTCGTTCACTTACCTACGATCTTGGCGGCACCGCAACCTGCAGTGGCGTAGGAGAATCAATCGCAAACCGTCTATCAGCTAGATTAAGCGAATTATGATTCAAATTTGTCGGACATATCTCCAACAATGTGGTCAAGAGCACTTTGTAGAGCCTTATCATTATCCCAATTTGTAATTTCTGGCTTTTCTGGAATCAGTTGGATAAGGTTAGTCGCAACGCGTGAAACCTCATCGACTACTGCAACTGTCCCCCTTCTTGCTGAGCGAGATAGCGGGTTCAAATCAATAACTAATACATCTTTACCCATAGCGACTAGAGCCTCACATCTATCACCATCTTCAAGTGGAACTAGAATCGCATCTGCTTCTAGGATACCGTCTTTTTGGCAAGCAGCCCTTGGGCCTTCGAGCCCAGGTATTTTGGCATCAGGTATTCCTCCTAAGATTTCTACATCTAAACCTAAATCTGAATTTAATAATTTCAGGTGAGCCAACAATGCTCCCATTCTTTGCGGCGTTCGGTAAAAAATATTAATTTCAATTGGACATCCTAACTGGCTAGCTATGGTCAAAAACTCTCTAGCAGCTAAAGCGATTGCATTTCCATTTAGAGATAAGACAGGCTTCTTTGCCGCAACCAATCTAGCGGCTACTTCTCTTGTAGCCTCTAGTGCAGAAGGAATGGTTTGTTCACCTAGTAAGTAATCAAAAGCCTCTCCTCTTCCGTGAGCGATTAATGCAGAATCGGCTAGCATGCCTTTTACTCCTGCTTCAGAAATACGTTTACGCATCATTAGTGATTGGTAACGTGGATGGCTCGGGTCTACAACTTCTTCACTCATAATTAATCCTCATATTGTTTCTACTAACATTGACAAATCTAAAGGCTCAGTCCCGCGATTTATTGTACTGGTCGAAAGAACATCTAATCCACATTCCCTCCATTCTTCCAATTCGCTGAGCACAATTCCTCCGCTCGCCTCAAGGACAACATGTTCCCTTAATCCCATCTCAGACAGTTCGTCTGCGACCGCTTTGCAGCGTTCAGGGCCAAAATTGTCTAACATGATTACTAAACGGTCACAACCGGTGATCATTCTTTTTTCAGACCACGCAAAAGCAGCCATAATCGCTTCTTTTTCTTCACGTACTTCAATTTCTAAGAAAGCGCCACATTCAGCAATATCTACTTCGGACAAATATCGAGAGATTCTTGCTCCATTGCCTTCTATTTCTGGATACATCGATGCTAAGTCGTTTTCTTTAATCATCCGGGCATCTTGCTTTGAAAGCCTGTGAGTTAAACCTCCTCCCAAATGGACTGCCCACTTGTCTAGTAATCCCCAGATTGTTTTGCGAGTACACGCGATTTGTCCAGGAGCTTTAGATGACCATTTTTTGGATTCTGTAGCAATACCGGAAAGTTGGCCTAGTAAGTTAAGGACGGTTCTTTCCATCGCTAACACTGCCTCTTTGTCACCTTTTATTACAGCAATTTCATCGCCTGAGGCTATGCTTCTTCCTTCTCCATGCGACCAGGATATCTGTAATCCTCCTGCCCAAATCTGCAGCATATGGTCAACTGCGGCACATCCAGCTAGTATTCCCTCACTTTTCGCAACAATTGTTGCTGTAATGGTTTCGCTTCCACCCATAAATGGCATATCAACGCCATCATCGGCCAGTAAGGAACTGGTCCAGCGGTCTATGCTAGACGTGAGCATACGACTAGGGCCAGACGTAGGGTCCCATAAAACGGCGCCCCTATCATGAGGGGGTCTTGCTTTGACTGCCATATTTAGCGCTAGAGGCCCGAGGACTTCATGGTTATGCACTTATTGGCTATGCACATGAAGAGGGTTCTCGTAGTAGGCGCGGGCATTCACGGATTGGTTACAGCTGTTCGCGAACATCTAGATGGAAACCAGGTATTTATCCTCGAAAAACGAAAGAGAATTGGAGGCAGGGGCACTAGCGAAGAATCCCATGGGCACCAGTTAGAATTCGGGCCACATCTGCTTCTCAAAGGAGGTAAACTTCATTCGATGGTAAAAAAAGTGAGCCGGATTAAACCATCACTGCGACCTCTAAGGGCTAACAAAATTTTTATTGTTGGTCATGGGATGCTACAGCCCCTAAATAATCCAAAACAAATGCTACAAGTCAAACTCGGACAAGACCCAATTAGAGATGACGCTGCGCGTTTAATTTCAGGATGGGGCCAAGAAATTCCCGAAAGAAAAGCGGCTCTCATGAAGGGTAAACTTTGCGTGGTTGGAGAGGGTTGGGCTGGACTAATAGGCCGCTTAGCATCAACTCTGGAAGAGGTTGGAGTACCAATTCAAACCGGAATGAATATTGTAGAACAATTCGAAGGGGGAGTTGTGACCTCTGAGGGACTTAAAATAGAGGCTGATGAAATTAAAATGTGTAATGGAAAACCAAAAGGAGACGCAATAAAGGTGTCAACACTTGATTTGGTTTTGGATAACATCCCTCTCAAAGGATTACACGGACTGGTTAAGGATGATGTGGCTATCATAGACCTTGCAGCAATCCACTCTCGTAAAGCTCCTGGAATGTCCCACCTTTCTTGTATATCCTTAACTGGAGGAATTAAAGCAATAGAAGATTTACTCGATGAAAGAGTTTCAGGCTGGCGTTCTCACATCATAACTAAGCGAAGAAATGAAACGATAACCCTTACCGATTCTAGCGGCCTACTTTCAGATGGAATCATTTCAAAGACCGTATCGTGAGTGGGTAATATATGCGGATAGTCACTTGGAATGTCAATGGAATAAGGGCGGCGATTCGCAAAGGTATTGACAAATTCTTCGATAAGATCGAAGCCGATGTTTGGCTGCTCCAGGAAGTACGTTGTTTAGAAGAGCAACTTCCTAAGGATTGGAGTGTGCCTGAGGGGTATGAGGTGATTTTACATCCTGCTCAAAAAAAGGGCTACTCTGGAGTCGCAACTTTATCTAAAGGCGAAATGAAAGAACAAGGTAGAGGTATGCAAGGCCAGTTAGACCCTGATGATTCAGAAGGAAGAGTTCTTGTGACAAAACACGATGATTTGATTTTGGTAAACACATATCTTCCGAGTGGGTCATCTAAAGAAGAAAGACAGAGATACAAAGAGACCTGGATGGCACAATGGAGAGATTTTATTCATCCACTTCTAAATTCCGAATACACAGTAATAGTCGCTGGAGATTTGAACATTGCACATACTGAAAACGACATCTGGAATCCTAAAGGCAATATGAAATCAAGCGGATTCTTACCTCACGAGCGCCAATGGTTCAGTGATTTATTGAGCGAAGGTTGGCATGATTTGTTCCGAGAGCACGTGGGCCCAGATGAGAAAACATTCTCCTGGTGGTCCAATCGAGGTCAAGCCAGAGTCAAGGATAGGGGTTGGAGAATTGATTACTTGTTAGGAAACCAGGCTGCTTTAGAGCGATTAAAGTCAGTTGCCATTGATAGACAGGGCGGTCTTGAAGTCAGTGACCATGCACCGGTAATTCTCGACCTTCATTGATCTTGGTCGGAAAACAATGTCAGTAGTGAGTCAACGCTTATTCTAAGCGCCTCTAAATTATCAGAAACAACATTCACAACTAGTTTAACGAAATCGCCCTCATCGACTAATTCGAAATCTATTCCTGGCGGGATTAATCCAGCAAGACGTTTTCCGATTTCGCCTGAGCCCTTCCATTCTAATGAGGTGGAGTAACTCTCGGCCATGATGCTAACTAGCGCCTCCCCTCCATGAGAGTTGCTATCTTGGAATGACTCTTTCAACCACACCCCTTCACAGTCTCATGGATGAGCCAATCCAAGTTCTAGCTGGGACCGGAGGGGTGGCTTTAGGAGAGGCAAGAACTAATCATGAGGGTCGAAAAGCAATCCTCCTTTATCGCGATGGCAATCCTAGAGAATTAGTGGCCCTAGCTGAAACGATGGGGATAGAAGTGGTTGATCTTCAATTCCAAAAAGGACGAGATGACCCCCGTACATTTTTTGGAAAAGGCCGTTTACAAGATACTGCTGATGAAATATCTAGTGCAGTAGAAGGCCATCCTTGGCATGGCGTTGATTTAGTAATCATTCACTCGAACTCCACTCCGCGCCAACTAGTGAATATTCACGAGGCTCTCCAGGTAGAAGTCTGGGACAGAGTTCGTCTCCTTCTTTCATTATTCATTTCACACGCGGGGAGCGTCGAAGCTAGAACTCAGGTTAGAATAGCACAATTACAAGCCGATAGAACGGTACTAAGGGAATTGGCAAACCAACAAACTACTGGAGAGCGCGCTGGATTTGGAGCAGGGGGTAAGCAAGCCATCCAAGGCGTTCTAACAACCGTTTCAAGAGAATTAACTCAGTTACGCAAGAAGCAAGCCAAACATGCCCTGGCTCGCAAAGAGAGGCGTCGACAAAGAAGTAAGGGCGGAGCTAGAACAGTCGGCTTAGCAGGATATACTAACGCGGGCAAATCCTCTCTATTCCTTGCACTTTCTGGGAAAAAAGTATTGGTTGAAGATAAGTTATTCTCAACCTTAGAAACCACAGTCGGTAGGATGGAAATGAGTCCACGAATACTACTAGCCGACACAATCGGTTTCATCGATGAGTTACCCTCAGATTTGCTAGATGCATTTCATGCAACGCTTGACGAGTCTCTAAATTGTGACCTTCTTCTATTACTGGCAGACAGTAGTGATGATGTAGATGAATTACAAAGGAAATTATCAACTTCACGAAGAGAGGTCTTAGATCGAAGCAAAGAAGACAGCATCCGGATGAAAGTGGTACTAACCAAGAGCGATGCTGGTGGCGATATCGAAGCCGCCCAAGAGGTTGTTAGGATGATGGGCATGGACGATGCTATGGTAATATCATCTCATAGTGGGGAAGGACTGGAAGATTTACGCGAGTCGATTATGTTCTCACTATACGGCCCTAAAACAACGCTTGTAGTATCAACAGGAAACCCTGGCGAGCGTGAAGCGGAATCTTTCGTTAGCCAAATCTATGACCTTGGAATAGTTACCAAAAAAGACGGATTGGAACTAACACTTTGGTGTGGATTTGGAGAATTACAAAGACTAATTGCAAAATCAGATGGACGCATATCTATCAAGTAGGACCCATCCTAGTGATTACTATGTCCGAACTTCTGGAGGATGTTGAAAGCCTCCCCGAGGAGGAACCGCTTTTCCAATCCAGCGGTACTGTGTTCGAGATTAAAAGTTCGGACGGGCATCCAGTATTGCGAATGATTGGAATATTTGTTTTCGTTATTTGTGGCCTAGGGCTTGCGAACGGCCTCGATTTTATTTCACCTGAATCCGGTTTAGTAAGACCTCATGAATGGATAAACGGTATGGCACAGGGAGCCGAATTTGATTCGGCAGAGTTCGAAGGGACGGTTTATTCCGAAGGAGAGCCCTTGGTCAATGCGACAGTAACTCTCGAACGTAAGAATACGGATGGAATACTCGGAGTACCTTTCACTACGCAAACCGATTCAAATGGACAATTCGAGTTTTCAGGAGCAACACCTGGTCTAACCTCAATCGAAATTACCAGAATGAATGAAGACGGCCAGCATGATGCAGTCCGGCACAGGCTCATTTTGAATCCTCCATCCTTCTTCGAGGCCAAGGGATTCACTTCAATTGACTTTGACATCCCCTCTACCGAATCGTTTTCGGACGTTGATTGTACTGGAAATTATTCAGATGGATCTTGTTTGAGGATAATCAGTTATTTCGATGAAGAAATGGAATTCCCACTTATCGATGAATCCGCAGCAGGCCTCTACATAATGGTAGGATGGGCAATGATAGGGCTTGCATTAATTGCATCTGGGTTTGCATTTGTTGGAATCAAAAAGAGTTCTAGAGGTATGATTCAAACTTCTTGTGTGTTGGTATTCTTTACAGCAGGCCATTACTATAGCGCTTGTCTATTTTCAATAATGGCATTCGCTCTCACATTTACAGTGCCCCGCAAGTCAATCATTCTTGACGCTTGATGCCGACACACTATTCACCATCCGCCCTTTAGCGGACTCATGGATCTAATTCAGGCGGCTTGGATGATCCGAGATATAGGCCAGCCTGTAAGCTCAGTTCACATCTGTGAAGATGCTTCAGTTATCGCAGGTGGATGGAATGGCATCCTGAAGAAATGGGACCACGAGGGAGCAATATTGTGGAGCGCTCAATGTAATGACCGTATAGAATCGATTTTGATAGTCGATAATTTGGTGGTTGTAACCTCTGGTTTACATGTCACTTGCTTACTAGATGGCGAAATTCAATGGAGTCATCCTTTGGAAGGTTCTGCAGATATGTTAACATTCATGAACGGCCAAATCATTGCTACGTCTAGTGTTTATGACATAGAACATGGAGATTTTATGGAGAGTGCAATATGGAGATTTAGCCCTAGTGGCGAATTAATTCAAGTTGACAGAATGGACGAGAGGCCATGGTTTATTCATCCAAGTGATGAGTTGATTGTTGGTCTAGGACGCCCTAAGTGTGGGGTACTAATTGGCGAAAACCATCAGGATTTAGCAACTGAATCTCCTGTAACCTGTGGTGGATACGGCGGGGAGCGCGTATTATTCGGACATGCTGATGGCACAATTTCCTCCCTAGAGGGTACTACAATTTCCAAAGAAAGCTCATCAATAGAATCACTAGATTGCACAGAGGCTGGCTTCACTGCAGCCTTAGAATCGGGAAAATTAGTTTCACGAAATGCCGATTCGCAAGAGCTTTGGACATCTGAAGGTGAACAGATTACTACCCAATCTTCAACTTTTGAAGGACTCAACTGGTGCGGGCGCAAATCAAATGATTCAGGTTCCATTGAAGTTAGAGATACTAGCGGCGATTTGGTCGCTTCAGCAAAAACCGCATCCCCTCGAGTATCAACATCAAGTGAAAATCGTATCGCATTCGGATTTGAAGATGGTCAAATTTTAATTTGGGAGAAGGATTTGTTCGAACGCCGTTCAAGTGAGAAATCCTCTGCCTCAGATAGTAGGAGTTCTGCCCTGGCTGCGAGGCTCCGCTCCTTGCGAGAATAATGTTATTTCTTGGCTTTTTATTCCAGTGGATGCAGTGGAAAGTATCGTCGCAGACCCACGTTTCCGCTGGAAAAAGGCCGAAAAAAGCGTAAAGTTTATTTGCTTCCGCCACTCACATGAATCTTGCCGCTCCTCAAGGAGTGGTGGAGGACTTCTCCGGAAGTCTTCCGGGACCCTTGCCAACCGGCCTGCTCAAACCGAGCAAAGTGTTGGTCACAAACCTTGGAGACAGGGCAAGTGAGGCAATCAGGGAGAGACTAAACTTTCGGGTTTGGTAAGTCCCCTTGCCCACAGGACGATCTGGAACTTCGGTGAAGGATGGCCACAGGACCTTCGGGAAATGTGGTACAGGGAGGGCTGCAACTTCGGTTGCAGAGGTACCAACTACTGTGCAATCAGTCGGGAGGAGTAGCAGTAACAGTTCTTCGGGACAACTTCAGCTACAACAAACGGCTAGGTAGAAAGCTTCGGCTTGATACCATCGGGCGGAAACCGAACTAGGAAAGCGACCTTCGAGAAGCAGAACTGGAAACGGACCTACCACGGACGGAAACCGCGCTGTACCTTCTTCGGAAGGTACGGAGACGGACCTCCGAGGTCAAAGACCGGATTGGAGAGTGACTTTCGGGAAACTCACCAATAACGGATTGGCCACCGTTGGCGGAAACACGAGCACTTCGGTGCAAAATGCGGAAACCAACACCGGTTGAAAGGAATCAGAACTCTCGGGTTCTGTGGACTGAGACCACCCTGGGAACTAACCACTTCGGTGGAAGGTGAACAGGTCCCGGCCGCTGGGAAGAAGGCATCTTGGAAACAAGAATGTCAACGATCTGGAATCCACTCTTCGGAGTGAAGGAAGGTGACGACGACCCGGCAGCCACCAGCGGAGGCTGGCAGGGGGGCGGATATCCCACCCGGATGAAACCCCCCTGCCAGTTCTCCCATCCTGCTTTCACAGGTAAACGGGTGCCAGTGCGTTCCGCTTATGACTCTTGAGGGCGCAATTATTCATCGCGCCTTGGTTTCAACAGTGTTTACTTCGAGCCGGTCATTTCTTCTGGCCTTACCCATTGATCAAATTCTTCATTTGTTAGATAATTCAATTCTAATGCTGCCTTTCTCAAAGTAGTACCCTCTTCGTGAGCCTTTTTCGCAATCTTTGCGGCTTTGTCATACCCTATGTGATTGTTTAATGCAGTTACCAACATTAGTGAATTTTCCAAGTGATTTTGGATCGCATCTCTATTAGGAGTAAGTCCAACAACGCATTTTTCTGTGAAAGCTCTCATCGAGTCCGATAGAATCTGAACACTGTGCAATAAGTTGTGAATCATCATTGGCTTGAAGACATTCAATTCGAAATTACCCTGGCTTCCTCCAATTGTAATCGCAGTATGGTTGCCCATCACTTGACAACAAACCATGGTCATTGCTTCTGACTGAGTTGGGTTTACTTTACCCGGCATAATAGAAGAACCAGGTTCATTGGCAGGTAGCGACAATTCACCAAAACCACAACGAGGGCCAGAACCTAACCAGCGAATATCGTTTGCAATTTTCATTAGGCTTACAGCCAATGTGTTCAATGAACCGCTAGCCGAAACAACGGCGTCATGTGCGGCCAATTGAGCGAATTTGTTTGGTGCAGAAACAAATGGCAGACTAGTTTTCAGAGCGATTGCAGACGCAACTCTGTTTGCGAATTCGGGGTGAGTATTGAGGCCAGTTCCAACCGCCGTTCCACCCAATGCCAACTCATGTAAATCCTCGAGTGCGAATTCTACTCTTCGGATATCAGCGTCTAGTTGAGAAACCCATCCACTTGCTTCTTGACCCAAGGTAAGAGGTACTGCATCCATTAGGTGGGTACGTCCAATTTTTACAATATCAGCCCATTCTGAAGATTTGGCATCCAAAGCGTCTCTCAATTTCATGAGATTTGGAAGCAGATTCAGAGTGAATGCTTCAGCGCTAGCAATATGCATGGCTGTGGGGAAAGTATCGTTGGACGATTGCGCCCTGTTAACGTGGTCATTTGGATGGACAGGTTCTTTCGAGCCAAGAACTCCTCCTGCAATCTCGATAGCCCTATTCGCTATTACTTCATTCGAGTTCATATTCGACTGAGTGCCAGAACCTGTCTGCCATACACGTAGCGGAAAATGGTCATCTAATTCCCCATTGATTACTTCTTCTGCAGCTGCAATAATCAATTTTGAAACATTAGAATCCAGTTGCCCTAGATCAGAATTAACCTTTGCAGCAGCTTGCTTGAGGATGCCAAATGCCCGAATGACACCGCGTGGCATTTTATCGTCACCAATATCGAAATTGATTAACGACCTCGCAGTCTGACAACCATAGTACATGTCAGCCGGAACTTCCAACTCACCCATGGTGTCTGCCTCTATGCGCACATCTCCCATGATAGAGCGGGTGTAGGCGGTTGTCCATGTCCCTTTCCCTCTCGCAACCGTCAAAGGTGTGAATCTAGAGCATTGTGCAATGGCAGGATATCGGCTGGTCTGGTTCCAACATCTGCATAAAGCAGCAGGAACTTATGTCATCAGACGTGCAATGGCCAACGGCGAGGCTTTTTGGCCGGTTCATGAGAACGGAAATCCAGTCCGAAATGGCAAAGTAATTCCATTATGGGATATGAGTTCAGAGGATTTGACATCTTTCGTCGATGAATGCCAGGCCCAAGGTGTAACCTTCGTCGCCTGTGAATGGGGTGGAGTTGATTTTGAAACACTCGCTAAGGATGAGAGAGTTGAACTCCTTACATGTCTAAGACACCCAATAAACCGCCTAATTTCAAATTACAATTATGACCACTATTGGATGTGGTCTAAAGCGAAATCATATCTCGAATACTTCAATGAGGGGCACCTTCATTCTTCACCTGAGTACTATACTCGTATTTTCGCAAGAGGCGACCTAGACCTCGCATCTGCAAAATCAAACATCGCACTTTTTGATCACGTCATAATTGCCGAACAAGGCATGGACGCGCTAAACCTGTTAGGTTGGGCAAAAGAAAGTGATACAACACATCCAACATTTGGTGACAAAAAAAGGGCTGCGATATTGTTCGCTAAATTCAGATGGGTGCGTTTGATAAATTACCTAAGGAAGGTGAAGTATCAACCTTCCAGCGAATTAGATATCGAAGGTAAAAATAAGATGGATTTAGAGTTGTACAACTCGCTTAGAGAATAAGCAAACGATTGCTGTGAACTGTTGTGGGCAACTCAGTTTGTAAAGTCATTCAAAAAGTCCCAAATTAACTTGTACGTTTCTGTCCCATCAATGCTATCTGGCCAAGTATGGCCACCAAATTCCAAACCGTAGTGCTCAATGCGAACATCTCCAGTACAACTACTGTGAGTAATGTGTTCAATGTCTTGGTGATAGTGAGAATCATAATCTTGACAATTTGATTTTTCAGCCCAATAATCAATCATTCCTGGAATGTTACTCATAGTCCCCACTCCTTCGTGTTCACCATCTTTCCAATCCCAGTCTTCATTGTATTCAATAATCCAATCTAATTTTCCGTGAATGTGCATCACGGCCATGCTTCCGGCCAGGTTACAAGTTTCGGGCTCAACTGGCATTGTACCAGCAAAAGAAGCAACTGCAGCGAATCTATCGTTTAGTTGACATGCGATTTCATAGGTGAACATTGATCCAAGAGAGTATCCAGTTGCATACAATCTGTCCTCATCAACACAGTATGTTTTGGACAATTCATCCACTATTTCTTCTGAAAAATCATTATCGTCTCTTGATGTAGCTGCCGTATTCAAGAACCATTCTCCTTCTGAAGCACTTCTGTCATCTTCTGCAATAACATAAGCCATGATGAATTTATCTTGCTCTGCTAATTCATCAAACTCATCTTGTTGTTGGAAATCTTCATCCGCGCCGCCGCCGCCATGGAAAGCTAGAATCAAAGGTAATTTTGTTCCAGCATCTGAACTTGGAACTGTCAATCTGAAATACCTCTCTTCGCCGTCTACAATAACTTTAGTCGTAGATTGAATAATTGGCTCTGAAGGCACCGAACAAGGGCTCGCAATTTCGACTAGATTTACGGCATCTCTCTCTTCTTTCTCGTACTCGGGTTCAGTGCAACCAGAAAGCGGTAAAGTAACCAAAATAAAAATCAGCAAAAGACTCTGACTAACATTTGACATGGGGACTTCCAATGAGTTCTTGAATAACAAGTTTACTAGTAAATTATTCATTTACGGGTTTAGAGCGGAAAAACATGCTCGAAAATTTCAGCAGCAACCTTCTTCTCTCATTGGAGCACTGATGAATGTAACCTTGTCGACCGAGGCTGTATCGTTTAATTGCGCCATAACTTTACGGAAATTTGCCGCACTGCCTATCGCTTGCATGAAGTCTACACAACTGTGGCTATGTTTGAGGCAACTATGATTGTAAGTCGCAATGTCAAGCTCATTTGAGTGCCTAATATCCAACAACTTTTTCTCGATTCCATGCTGATAATAAATTACTAAATGCCCCTCTAGTATCTCATCATCTGCCATTTGAGAAATATCTCCCCTTTGCTTATATTCTGAGAAGTATAATGCAGCATCACGCATGAATCTGCTTCTATTTTTGTAACCTGATTTTTCGATTAGATCTTCCAAACTATTGCTAAAATCACTATCGGAACTGAATGAAATAATTGCGCTCATAATATGCCTACAGCGCGCCTATATTAATAATTTGAGAGACGCTATTTATTAGTTTTTATTAAATAGTTATTAGCAGGCGCAAGGCCATGCGCACCAATTGGCATAAGGCACTGCTTGTGAGTTTTGTTTTGATTACGTCTAGCCTGGCTGGATGTTTGAACAACGATGATGACGATAATGGAGAGTTGGAAGGGCAGTATGGAACAGTTATGGTTTCTACTTACCACGTTGGCCAACTTGTTTCTGCAATAACTGGAGATACAGTTAATGTTCAAATGATGAGCCAAGACAATATTCCTGTACACGACTATGAGCCTTCGTTAGAAGACATAGTCAGGCTACAAGAAGCAGATCTTTTCCTGTACCACGGATTGGGTCTTGAGCCATGGGCGGAAGCTACGCTAGAGGGATTAGGAGACGATGCTCCAGCATACGGCATGACACACGCATTACCAACTGGAGAAATCGACCTGGATTACGAATCGATGTTGATTAACGACCTTTGTGAATTGATGACCGCTGGTCCTTACGAAAGCCTGCACCTATCGTTAGATCATGATGAGATTAACGAAATCCATGCTGAACCAGTTGCACATTCCATTGAGGCTGCAGAGCACGAGGAAGACGGACACGACGGCCATGCTGACGAAGATGGCCACGATGACCATGACGACCATGGTGACGAAGATGGCCACGATGACCACGACGGACATGATGACCATGATGGACATGATGACCATGACGGACACGAAGGACACGGCCACGCTGAAGCTGAAGAAACAATTAGCAATCCAGAAGGATGCCCTACAGATTCAGTAATCCAAATCTTCCATCTCGAAGAAGGCGAATATGTAATTGAATTCGAAAGCATGCACCATGATGAAGAGTTCAACATGGCTGTTCTAAAGATGCTTGGCGGCCATGCACACCATGACCACCACGGTCACGGTGACGAAGATGGACATGATGACCATGGCGATGAAGATGGCCACGATGATGAAGACGACCATGATGACCACGGTGACGAAGACGGACATGACGACCACGGTGACGAAGATGGACATGGATACTGCCACAACACGACTACTCACGAGAATTACGAGTCAACCGAAGAAGACTGTGAAGCAGCAGGCCACATTTGGATGGAAGATGATGACCATGGCGACCATGATGAACATGGACACGATGAAGCACCAACTCCTGAACAAGTTCTAGGATGGTATGATACTAACAACGACAGTAGCATTTCATGGGACGAATTCTGGGTATCTTGGGAAGATGATGGTGACCACGATGACCACGATGGCCACGAAGAAATGCATCACAATCTAGTTCTAGTCTATCCAGATAACACCAACGTTACACTAGAAGAAGAGCATGATATGCTATCTGAAAACACCACGGCTAGCGATTTCACAATGCATCTACTTGGTATGAATAACATTTCTTACAACATCACCGAGGGCTCTTTCGGCAACTACGCCAATTCTATCGGCGGATTTGAAGCACCGGCTGATTACTCCTGGTGGTGGCAACTACACACTTGGAATGATTCAGCAGAAGCATGGGAAGAGAGCATGCTTGGCATGGATTCTGTTATGATGGAAGAAGCAGAACATATTGCTTGGGCTCCTAATTCCACAGATGACTCAATGATTCCTACGCCTGAACATGATGATGACCACGATGAAGAACATGTTGAAATGGTATGTTATGACATTAGTTCACACACTATCGATGCTAGCATCGACAATCAAACAGATTGTGAAGCTGCAGGTATGATGTGGGTCGAAAGCTCTAGCGGTGATGGCCACACTGAAGATGGATACTGCCACAACACAACTACTCACGAGAATTACGAGTCTACTGAAGAAGACTGTGAAGCAGCAGGCCATGTTTGGATGGAAGAAGATGGCCACGATGACCACGATGATCACGGTGACGAAGATTGCCACAACGAACACTCTGAAGAAGAAGAGATGTCGATGCTAATGGCTATCTTCAATGAATCTGATGCAGACAGCAGTGGCCTGTTGGAAATGTCCGAATTGGACACCTTCATTGACCACGTTGTTGAATTCGATGAGTGCCATGAAGAAATCGACGAAGACATCATGGGATACGCTACAATCCACATTGAAGTTGAAGGAGAATACGGATTTGCCCACTCCTCAGAACTAGAGATTTTCCTCATGATGGCTGAAGGTGGACATGATGACCATGACGACCACGCAGGACATGATGACCATGACGACCACGGTGACGAAGATGGACACGATGACCACGGGGATGAAGATGACCATGATGACCACGGTGACGAAGATGGACACGACGACCATGATGACCATGGTGATGAAGATGGACACGACGAAGAGTTAGCTTTCGATCCTCACAGTTGGTTAGACCCTCTAGCATTCAAGGTACAAGTCGACGTTGTATTACAGCACCTTATCGATGTCTTCCCTGAAGGAGAAGACACTTTCACTGCTAATGCAGAAGAATTCAAGAGCGCACTTGATGCTCTACACGTTGGATTTGATGCAGCATTGAACGACGGTGTTTGTACTGACAAGACTGTTGTTGCAAACCACAATGCTTACTCTTACATGGCATACAGGTATGACATTCAGTTCTTGACTGTTCATGGACTAGACCCGGAAGGAGAACCATCTGCAGAAGATGTTGCAGAAGTCGTTGAACACATTAACGAAGAAGGAATTACTGTTCTATTCGTTGAAGAGTACACTGACCAAGCTTCAGTTCAGAGCATTGTTGATGAAACCGGAGTGTCTATACAAATCCTTTACACTATGGAAATGGCACCAACCGATGCTGAAGACGACTACATGTCGATGATGCAGAAGAACCTGGACAACATGCTCTTAGGAATGGGTTGCTGAAGATAATCAATCCATGAATTAATTGGAGGGCTACGATATGAATACCGCTGATTTAATCCCAATGGTATTCGTATCAGTAGTCTTTGCAATTTCACTTGGTTACTTATTGGTAGAGTTTGTAAGAGCAAGGAAGGTTAAGAACTAATCTCCCCTCGTTAATATGTTCTAAAGCATATCACAGGGCGTGCTCTAATGCAATCAATAACAATAACCGCTCCAGTAACTCACGTTTTGGATGTCCAAAACTTGTCCGTATCTCGTTCAGGGAAAGTGATTATCAGAGATATTAATCTGAGTATCAAGAAAGGTGAGTTTGTTGGTTTAGTCGGACCTAATGGTAGCGGTAAAACTACACTAATACTTGCTACCCTAGGGATCTTGAAAGCACAAAGTGGGCATGTAAGTATCTACGGTCATCAACCGATGTCTAGAGGCCTAAATGGGAAAATAGGCTGGGTATCTCAAGCAGCAGCAAACCTTCCAAAAGAAATCCGCTTAACAGTTAGAGAGTTAGTCAGGTTAGGGACACTAAATTCTCATAACTTGTTTTGGAGAGTTAGGTCAGAGAAGGAATCTATCGATAAAGCGATCAAAATGGTTGGTTTAGAAGATGTTCAACATACCGACATCGCCCGTCTCTCTGGAGGGCAAAGACAGCGTGCAGTTATTGCTCGGGCACTAGCTTCAAATGCTGATTTCATCCTATTGGATGAGCCTCTGGTTGGAATTGATAGAGATTCTCGTAACTCTTTGTTGAAATTGTTGGACTTGCTTTGTCATAATGAAGGGAAAACGATTTTCATGATATCTCACGATTTGACTGCAATACGGCAAACCGCTCATAGAATGATATACCTCGAAGAATCAATTCGATTCGATGGTCCCTCTGAAGATTTCCCCGACTTGGACAAACTAGCAGATTTACGTGGAATTGAGCCAGTACACAATTCAGACGGGACACATCATGACCACTCAAAGGAGGAATAATGATGGGTATTGGAATGATTATTGTCGATATTGTAGCGCCCCTGCTGGAACTTATTTCACCGATGATTCCTGGAGATTTTTTCCCTTACTATTTCAACGGGAAAATCGATATGCTGCAGCGCTCTCTTATCGCCCTCATCATGGTAACTATTGTTGCAGGTTTCTTAGGAGTATTTCTTCTAATTCAAAATCTTGCTCTTATCGGTGATGGACTTGCTCACGTTTCTTTTGGAGGAGTTGCGGTTGGTATTGTCCTAGGTGCAACAACTCCGCTAGATTATGCTCTAGTGTTCAGTGTGACAGCAGCGATTATAATTCATGAATTACAATCAAGAGAAATTCTAACAGGGGATGCTTCAATTGCAATATTTCTTACAGGAATGCTCGCATTGGGACTTGTAATTTTGAGAGTGAGTGGAACTGGAATTACAAGCGATATCCATAGTTACCTGTTTGGTAATCTACTACTTATCGATGAAAAAAGCATGGACAGAATAACATTCTATTGCTTGGTATCATTTGGTGTTTTAATTGTAATTTTTCGTCCACTACTTGCTTGCACTGTGGACCCATTGGCTGCTAGAGTACAAGGAATACCCGTTAGAGGAATTGGCCTATTATTCAGTATCATCACTGCAATGATGGTAGTTAGTATGGTGAAATTGGTAGGGGCTCTACTCGTCACTGCATTGTTAGTAACGCCTGCAGCAACAGCTCAACTTATTGGTCGTAGTTTCCGTTCATGCCTAATTTTGACTCAGATTTTCGGGCTTATTGCTGTTTTTGGAGGACTTTATTTGTCCGCAGAATTAGATACAGGCGGGGGGTCAATGATTGCATTATTCGCTGCAACAATTTTCGCAATAGTGGCAATAGCGCAACAAATCATCAATCTTACTATCAAATCAAAAGACAACATTAGTTAATTTACGAAGCGCTAGATATCCATCTATCCGCCGATTAGAACACTTCCGAGCAATGGGCATTTGGATACACTCATTGAACAGCCTCTGTGATTGTTATTGCAGGCGTCATCATTAAAGATTGAATTGCTGACAAGGGGATGAATCATATGTTTAATATTAAATCAACACCCGCAAAAATCTGTCTAGGAATTTCAGCCTTCCTGCTCTTTATTTACTCGATTAGTTTCATGTTCTTTTCCACAGAATATGTCACTGGAGGCGACACCGGTTTCGCTCTTATTGACAATGGCCTTGCCGGTATGCTTGGCGAAGATCCTGCGTACGGAATGGGCGGCATTGAAACCGGTTTTAATGGAGTCCTATTTTTCGGAATTTTCATGTCTACTATGCTCATTCTGTTTGAAGGGGCTAAGGGCAAGTGGACAATTATGCTGCCCGTGATTGTTGGTATGACTGCAATGACTGTTTGTATTTGGATGAACTGGAACCCAAATAGCGAAGCAAGCGAGATGCCAAAGTACGTTTCAATTCTCGTGACACTGATTTACATCGGCGCCTACGTATCACTGCGCGAGGAGGGTGTCAATGAAGGTTTGTCAGATTTCAAGCCTGGTTTGAAAGTCGATGACAAGATTGCAATGGGCGCACTCTTCCTCCTCGTTTTGTCTGGATTATACTATTCTCTACGAATGATTTTCACACCCGAAGAAGTAATTTCAGAAGGATTTCCGGCAGGTGCAGCATTTACGGCTGAGGAATTGAGCGAAGCTGCAGGTATGGGCAAGCCTCTACCTACGACAGTGGCTGTAACTGGGTCAATGATTCTAATATATGCACTCTGGTCACTATTGGTTCTAACGGATGGCGCAAAAGGTAAGTGGACCATTATGCACCCCTCAGCAATGGCATTCGTCGCCGCAACAGTAACCACCTACGTGGGACTTGTTGCAGGTATGGCTCGCACCACAAGTGATGCAAACCAGATGGATATTTTGACGATCCCCTTGGTTATGCTGCTAGTCCTCATCAGTTATTTTAGACTCAAAGACGAAGGAATGGAAGATGGCATGACTTTCATGGGAGAGCCTGAAGAAGATAAAGGTAAATTCACCAATGCATTGTTGGGTCTCGCATTGATTGTCGGACTATTGACGGTAATCAAAGAAATATTACTCGCTTAATTCTGAGAGCCCTTATACAACGCCCACATTGTGTGGGTAGGCAGTGTACTGGGGGACTGAATCCCCTTTGTATCGGAAAATAAAATGCAAAGGGTTTCCTAGAAGACCCGTACCATAAAAATTAGACATGAAGTAATCATTACAAACATTCCAATAAAATTCGTTTTTATTTGTAAATCAGTCCAAGCGTTCTTTTGCCTTCTCCAGTAATCACTATGTTCTTGATGCATTCTTTTTGCTTTGACATAAACAGGAGAATCTTTGTGCCATGTCCAGTCAACTACTATTCCACCAATTTGTTTATTCCTTTCCTCAATCCAATCAAGGTTTTTCTGATTACCTGGCCATCGCTGTTGTACGAAGTTAGCAGGTATATTCCGATCATAAGAATTGCAAGTAATGAAACCAATTTTGGAACATACATAATCGCGAATTATAATACTAATAATTGTGCTACACATCATACTAATAATGAAGTAACTAACTAAAGCAAAACATACGATAAGCCCCTCATCTGGTTGAGAGGTTTTCAGCAACCAAACATTAACTAAACCGCTTAACCAAAGTGGGTAATCTGTTACCAAATTTTCGCCGATGGAATCGGCTTGACGTACTCTGACGAAATCTTCGCGCTCTGAAGGTTCTTTGTCCGGGAGAGTCCATAATAAGATTCTAGAAAATGATATCATGTTCGAGATAAAATTGGCGGCGCTTATTAAATTCTCCTTTTTTGACAAACGGAAATTTATTGTTGTGAAAGTTAAATGAAAATTCAGTACAATTGGAAGGGACCCCTCCGTACACCCATTGATACGAAGGGTACCCATGCATGAGTTTCTCACGCGTGGGTGTTGGATGGGGTCGGGTCAAAGGTTATACTCATGACTGGATAGCACTGATTTGTTCGCATGAGTAATGAGTTTTCTGAATTTGAAAAAGAACTCCTAGAAGAATATGAATTCCCACTTTTAGTTGGAAATCGCGAACCCAGAAGAGATTCAAACATGAGCGATCTACTTATCCCTTTAGCATTGATTTTGTGTACATTTGGATTAATTATTCCCATTTGGGGAATCACATTTTTCCTCAATAATTCAAAATACAAAAGAGAATTTGAAAACGGAGTACTTAATCCAGATTTCCTAAGAGGTAGTGGCCTAGTTATTTTCCCTGATAGAAGTGCGGAGTTAATTACGAAACCAAATATCCCTGCATATCATTTTGAAGCGGACCATATTACAAAACTTGTTCATGTTAATACCGATTATGGCTTAGGTGGAGCAACTGACCATTTGCAAGTATATTTACATGATTTTCATGCATTAACTTTGTATGGATTCAACCATCGAGAAGAGAAAGAAATCATAGAAAAATTAGTTTCCATATATGGCATAGAGTGTGAATTCGAAAAGGTTGACAAAACAGAACGTGGTGGAAGCGGAGGTGGTTGAATGAGTAACACTGAACCTCAAACAATAAACAAAGCGATTTGGATAAGTTGCAAGGGGTTATCCGAAACCCCTTTGCATTTTATTTTCCGATACAAAGGGGATTCAGTGGGCTGATACAGACGCTACCCTTTGTATGGCCACCAACACATGGTGAAGCCGTTGTATTGAAAACTGCTCAAACCTTATTCCGAAGAAGATTCTAAGGCTACCATGGTCGAAATCCTCTGTCCACACTGTGAAGAGGAAATCGGATTAGATGACGACGCGATTGGTGAATTTATTTGTCCGTATTGTGATGAAGATTTCACCTGGGGTGAATTGTCAGATGACGACGCATCAACTGATTTTTACGATTGGAAAGGTTTCCGGATTGGTTTTGGAATCCCCAATCTTTTCATTATCCTTGCCTGGGGTTCACTTATATTATTGGATGAATATGAAATTCGGTTTAATTTTTTGGGGATTTTTAATTCAGGTGATGTTTTTGGGTTATTGCACTTAGTGTCATTTTTATCTTTGGTCTCGATTTTGATTTATGGTATTCGAATTAAAAATAAGGCAATGTGGCAGGGTTCTCTGGTAGCAATAGCGACAGCTCCTGCATTTTTCATTTTGGGATTTGTGTGGTACGCTGTAACAACAGATTGGTCGATTAACTTGAATTGAAATTCAAAGGGTTTCTATTCAGTATTTATTTGGGGGATCCAAATAATAACTTCTAGCTAATACTTTCTCAAGCATAAGCAACTTCTCACGAATATCATTGGGCATGTTAGGGTCGTCTCGGTTCCACGGACGATATTTCTCATCATCACCTATCGGCTCAAGACGGCTCTCATCTGAGCCTCCAGTTCCAAAATAAGCGTAGCCATTGTACTTGCCCGACCTGTATGCGTGAAGACCATCGGTTCGCCATTTACCTGTGAAGTCAGACCCACCACCACCCACTCCAAGGCCAAGTGCTTCTGCGATTTTGCTAGATTTTTCGGCATCGTGCAGCCAATGAGCATACCATTTTTGTAATGGGTTTCCTAATCGAATATCTTCTTCGACTTTTTCTTTATCAGGATACTTCATTCTTTCAGTAGAACGTTCGTGATAGCTTCTCTCATCCGGTTGTGAGAGTTGTAATGAGATCGCCTCGGACTGTTTGACGAGTTCAATAAACCAATCATTGCCGCCGAATTGACCTTGCCTAGAAGGATTAGAATTGGCAGAAGTAGCCTGGCCTCGGCCATGGGAGTGACGCGTTTTTGCGAGGATACCCAAAGACCCAATCAGTGTCAATACGCCATTACCCATCATTATGGCGCCTGGGATTAGCATTCCAAGTTTTTCTTGATTCTCTTCGGTTCTAATCCACATCAAGATCTCGCCGCCTTCTACATTTTGTGCAGTGATAGTAGTAGTGCCGTTCATACAGTCTTTGCAGGCTCGTCCGATTTTGACGAGTTGAACTCCGTTGTGACTTGCTTGTTCAGGATTATGATGAGAACCGCAGTCTCCGCTGCCCTCGCCAGTAATTTCCTTGTAAAACACTTCTCTACTTTCATCTGGAGGATTTCCGGCCACATTCTCACCGTGTGGTCCAGTGGTAAACCAACCACCAGTATGATTGGCAGTGATGACAACATTTTCACAGTAATTATGGCGACCGTTTCCATCAAAATCACCTGACGCCCCCTCAATGAAAATTTCGAATCCATAGTCTCCTTGTCCGTCTTCATCTAAGATTTCGAAAGTTCCAGAAGGGACTGCTTCATACTGGAATCCTCCACCAAGGCCCATGATAAAGAGGGGAATTCCTGGAGCGAGCAACAATAAACCAATGGCTAAAGCGATCCATGCCTTCTTCCTGGTTGATTTTACGGCGACTGGGTCAAGCGGTTCAGCCTTGACAGCCTCTACAGTGAAATCTTTCCTTTCGTGTAGCGTATATCCTCCATCTGAGAATACACGTATACTCCATTGGCCTTCTGATTGCTTAGGGAGCGATGCGTTGTTCACATCGATGTCTCGAAGCCATTTCCATCGCTTGTTATGCTTTCCGTGCTCTTGGTCGCTTGCGCTTAATGGATAGATTCCGACCCAAGCATCGTTACTGCTGGGACGGTTATGGATTTTGAAACGCACAGGTTTTCCTGGTACTGCTTCTAAGATCTCAATACATTCTGTTTGGCCTGTGCTGCTCAAGGAGATAGTGGGCTTTGGAGAGGTCCCGTCGGCAGCCTTGTACAACGCGACATAATTCCATGTCGAGTTGCCGTACGTGGTATTGTTCGCGTCATCTCCCCAAGGCGGGTAGCCGCCGCACTCGCGATTATGGCTCTTGCCTGGGTGGTGGTGGAGGTCTCCCACCTGCACCCAGTCGCGCCCCTGCACGGCGCACCACTGATCTTCCCCTGGGTAGAGGGCCCTGCCTCCCATGAGCGCTTTCGCCTCATCGAGCGTCAGAAGCCGCCCTCCCATCTTGGCGGCGTACGCCTCGGAGTCGGCGTAGCTGAGCCGCGGGCCCGGCTTGCAGTGCGTGACACCTACGTCAGAGGGATTTGTGGAGCGAGCATGCTCTTGGATTCTAGTTGCAGCGCTGGAGTCTTGGTCACCGTGTCTGACAGTTGGTGCAGGATGTTTACCACCTGGTGCACCCGGGTTTCCCCAACTGTCGACGGTTTCCCAGCCGCCGTCTCGCGGTGGAACTCCGTTTTTTCCACCGGTATGCGCAGCATAGAGAACTCCAATTTTCGAGATAATCATCCACTTGTTCCAATCCGGGCGATTATGGCCTGCTCCACAGTCCTGGAAAGCGATGAATATCTCAGGATTCTGTGTGTGCTGGTAATGGCCAGCGATAGTACCCCAGTGTCTATTATCATGTTCGCCTGACTTGAACACGTAGGTTCCGTTCACTTCCGGGCTTCCTGCACCTGATACGGACACGCTCGGGGGCATGG
>CACLCM010000011.1 GCA_902605365.1 uncultured Candidatus Poseidoniales archaeon
GGATACTGCTGGACAATTGAAAATTCAATGTTAGTAGAAGGCGTGCATTATCCACAATGGGAATCAAACCACTTCGTGGTATCGAATTACCATATTGACGGTGACCTGTTGTTTCTTGGGATGATATATTCAGAATGGATTGATGATAGTGGCGTTGTCGTAGACACTGATTATGACGATAAGCCAACAGAATGTGATGTATATTTCACGGAAGGGGCTTTTGCAGATGAACAAACGCTTCATGCAGCAATCAATTCAACCGCTAAGCCAGAATTCTGTACCTGGATTTGGGCGGACCCTAGCGGAGCTAGCCCCACTGATGCTTGGAATGCCACATACCTAGCGCTAGATCATTCAGATATGGTTTCGACTTCAACGGATGACAACTTGATGACTATTGAGTTGGATGAGTTTTATGGAGAAATTGATTGGTATGTATCTGAAGGATATTTCGGTTTCTGGGTTGAACTGACCATCGCAGGTCAAACCCACCAATGTGATACTTATTCTAGTTCAGATTGTATGATTACTTTCTCGGGAGTTGATGAGTACTATGCTGTTTGGGAAGATGGAGAAATTGCAACATTGAGCGAAAATGGTGTTGATATATGTTCGGTCACATGTGATATTGAGATTACTCGATTCGGAGTTAGAGAGGAAGATACTTTGGCGGGAACTGAAACAATAACAATTCAATAATTTGTCCAAAGAAAAGTACAACCCATTAAGTGCTAACCCCAGTAGAACAGGCTATGGAAGTCACTAGGGAATTCATTCGGAAATTCACTTTCATCGCTGGACCACTAGTTTTGATCAGTTACGCATTCGCTCTTTCTCGCTTAGATGATTGGGATTCATTGTGGGGAGGGGTTCCAGAAACTTGGATTACATACATCGTACCATTCATGTTCCTTGCAGCGATAGGATTCTTGATGTACTGGTGGGTTGCATTATTCAAACTCGATGTTGCGGTATTCGAATCTCTTAGATGGCCATGGAGTGAATCGGATGGCAATGGTGGTATGAGGTTGTTACTCGCATATGCCCTATTCTTGATCCCATCAATGCTCTGGATTGACAGTACGATTTTCCACATGAATAATTCATACTCTTGGACGCCAATTTTAGTTATCGGAATTCTAGCATTGGCGTCTGTTGGAAATATAATGCTAGGACTCCTTGCGTATGGAGCTATGCAAGATGGAGTAGACGGTTCAAAAATAATGCTACTCGGTTCGGTATTCCTTGGAATCCAAGTCATACTCAATGACCTGATTATTTGGTCTGCTAAGTTCCCCTGGTAATTAGGAGAAGTCTGGTTTACGTTTGTTCAGAAAAGCATCTATTCCTTCTGCGAATGCAGATGTGGTTCCTGCTGCTTCAATCAATGTTCTCTCATGCTTTAGATGAGTTTCAAGGTCATTGACATTTTGAGCGAGTAAGAGATGCTTGGTTGCTTCTTTAGTATGACTCCCCCATTGCGACCAAGTGTTGGCTACTTCGACCGCTCTTTCAATTAGAGAATCTTCTGGAACTACTTCATCAATGGCACCTTTGGCAAATGCTTCTTCTGCGCTCCAAACTTCATTTTCAAAGAAAAACTTCCTTGCTACTTGCTCGCCAACAAGTCTTGGTAATAGCCAGGTGGTTCCACCATCTGGAGATAGCCCGATACCGGAATATGAAGCCGCCATTTTACCGCCTGGGCTTGCTATTCTTGCATCACATGCTAGTGCCAGTCCAAGTCCGCCTCCTGCTGAAGCACCATTTAGAGCCGCTACGAAAATTGTCTCTGAGGAACGCATCTTCAAAAGAAGCGGATGGAGTATGCCTGTGAGGTATCTGATCAGTTCTACACTATTGCCTTCATCTATCGATTTTTGGAATGCCACAAGGTCTGCACCTGCTGAAAAGAATCGACCCTCTCCTGTAATGACAATTGCTTTGCAACCTATGTGTTCCAAAATCACATCCCTAATTTTGGGAATATATTCTCTACTGAAGGATTGGGTGGCTGAGCCTCCAGTCAACTGGATTACAGTAACGCCGTCTTTTTGGCTTACATTCATAGAATCACAACTTCACATTGACGTTCTTTACCTTGGTATAGAAATTGAGGGCATCCTTAGATTGCTCGATTCCAATACCAGATTTCTTCCAGCCGGTGAAGGCTGTTTGAGGGAAAGTTATCGGATACTCATTGATAGTGACCATACCTGACTCAACATCTCTTGCAAAGCGATGAGCGCGAGATAGGTCGTTTGTCCAGATTCCATTCAATAATCCAAATGGAGTATTATTTGCTAGTGCAAGTGCTTCAGAATCCTCACTAAACTTAGTTACTGCAAGAACAGGCCCGAATAATTCTTCTTGGAATAGTAGATTATCAGCAGACACTCCAGTGACCACTGTAGCTTCCATGAATGCTCCTTCACGGTCTAATGCGTTTCCACCGCAGACTACTTCTCCGCCTTGCTCCAATCCCTTAGCAAGCATGTTTAGCACATCATCACGATGAGTTGTATGAACCATACTTCCCATACGAACTCCTTCTTCCATTCCTGGCCCAACTGGCCACTTGGAAATCTCAGCGACTACTGCATCTACCAATTCATCGTGAACATCTTCGTGAACAATGAGTCGGGACCCAGCCCAACACATCTGTCCTGCATTCATGAATATACCAAAGCAGATCGCCTTAGCACAGTGACGTAAATTAGCATCTGAAAATACAATATTTGCACCCTTTCCACCGAGTTCAAGTGTTACGGGGGTTAGGTTCTCACTGGCCTTAGCCATAACAGCCTGACCGGTTGGAACTCCACCTGTCAAAACTACTCCATCAACTCCAGAGTGACCTGCTAGAGCATCTCCGATTAGGCCACCAGAACCTGTGATTACTTGTAAGACTCCAGTAGGAAGGCCAACTTCTGCATCTTCCATTGCCTTAGCCCATGCTAGTAGCGATAGAGGCGTCCAAGATGCTGGCTTAGCGATCACAGTGCAACCCGCTGCTAGAGCGGGTGCGATAGAACGAATTGCAAGTTGTAGCGGGAAATTCCACGGCACAATATGGGCTGTAACTCCAAGAGGTTGTCTCAAAGTGTAATTCAGACGGTTTCCAGGAACTGGGATTGTGCTTCCTTCAATTTTATCAGATAACCCTGCAAAATACTCCAATGTCCAAGCGCCATAACGGATTTCGCTTAGGGCTTCACGGAATGTTTTACCATTATTCGAAGATTCCAATGCAGCTAAACTCTTTGCATTTGCATAAGTTGCAGCAGCCATTTTTTGTAAAACCCTACCTCGTTGTGCAGGGTCCATTGCCGCCCAGTCTTTCGATTGTAATGCCGCTCTTGAAGCGGAAACACATTTCTCGACATCTCCAATTGTAGCTTTAGGAGTTTTTGCGATTACTTCACCGGTAGCAGGATTCAAAACATCAGCAGTAGCACTATCTTCAGCATTACACCACTCGCCAGCAATCAACATCTGTTCGCTCGTCATAGTGAGGGCGAGAAGGAACTGCCTCAAAGCCTCTCCCATCTAGGGTTGTCTTGATTAGCCAGCAGGAACAGCAAGGTCTGATGGCGAAGAGGATAGGTATCGCTGAAGCGACGACGACTAAAGTTACGGGACGACCTCCTATTCTAGTCCTAATCGCAGGAGCCACAGGCGTAGGCAAGTCAACTACTGCCGTTAAAATTGCAAATGAGCACTCATTTGCAAGACTTCTTTCAACCGATGCAATTAGAGAAATAATGCGAGTGGTAGATACTTCACAGTCACCTGCGCTACATCGCTCCTCATTCTCTCGAGGCGAATCTGGTGATGCGGTTCTTGATTGGCAGGATACGTGTAAAGCGGTAGAGGCAGGAGTTTTGGCAACCATTGAAAGAGCTCGAAGAGAAGGTATTGACCTGATCTTAGAAGGCGTGCATATTGAGCCAAGCGCAAGACTTCTGAGATCGTGGCGAGATGCAGGTGGAATTGCCATAGGTATTGTAATGCATGTCGAAGATATATCCCAGCACACAAGTTTCCTCAAACAAAGAGAAAGTCATTCATTTAGAAATGCAGATAGATACATCTCATCACTACCACGCATCAGAACGATTCAGGAATCTCTGAAAGAAAAAGCAAGACTTGCTGACTGGAATACTTTGGACCCAACAAGAGTCAAAGACACATTGGAGCGAGTTGGACATTGGTTTGACCTAGCTTGGAACGAGTGGCGTAAATCCAACTGATTAAGCATCTAAATCAATTTCAAAAGAAAGAGTTCTGGTCAACATTGAATTGCGGTCTGCTGCTCCTAATTCTGTACTAACAGATACTATTCCATCTGATTCAATCACTGTTATGTTGAGTAATTTTAACTCTACCCCGCGGATTTCACCATGATGTAGCACATCATCATGAAGTGAATTAATTGATTTTTCAACACTTTCAAGTTCAGACAAACCAGCATCATACCAAATCTGGGCACGTGCTTCAGTTAGAGCAGGTAGATTGTCAGCAATATCGCCTGACGCTTGGATTGAATCATCTCCTGCCGTATCATGAGGCATTGAGATACCAGCCATCTTTACTCCAAAGATTGCCATGGATAACAACGACATCATCAGGACTATCCCAGTCGCCAACAACATTTGACCGCGGTCATTCTTGCTACTGTCACGCATCAAGCACCACGCTCCCATAAATCAAGACTTATTGTCCACAGATGACCATCTACTGCAACTAAACCGTGTGCAGTCACTGTATTGGAGCCAGGGTTAGCGGTCTCACCATATGGCTGAGAAGTTGCTGAATCTTTTGCTAGCCAGCAATTCGCTTCTACTCCAGTTGCAAGATAATTCTGAACTAACTCACATGCTTCATCTTTATCGCCTGAAGCAAGAAGTTCTGCTAACCTAGAGTCGTAATTTGCATCTTCTGAACTTGTACCTAGGCCGAGGTTAATCGCATCCTCTCCCGCAAATTGCATCTCAGCATCCATAGAAATACTGGGCTCATCAGGAACATGAACTGTGATTAGAAATGCAGCAGTCATAAAAAATAACCAAAACAAAGTCAACATCTCTAGGATGTGAATTTGCGCATTTTCATCATTTTGCAATTAAACACCTCATGGTGAGAAGGTTCCTGCTGAAGGTTTCAGAGCAGGCAGGGTAGTAACACCAATCAGGTCAGGAGTGAATACAATGAGATTGAAACAAACCATTGACATAAGTATCATCATTCCGGAATGTTTCATTCCACTACTAAATCTTCCATTAGCCATCAAACCAGCCATTGAACCATTTCCTAACGCTTGCATCGTAACTCCATAATAGAAAATTGTCAGGAAGAAGAGTGGTTCGATATTTCGGATAACCATGTTTCCTAATTGTTGGCCGCCACCTGCTGCATCATCACTACTCGGTTCTGAGTTCGAGCCTGCAATAGCTGGAATGAAAACTTTAGCCAGTACTACAATAACACCCAGGAATACACCATAAGAAGTCCAGATAACCGAAATATACGATGAAATTGTACGTTTTCTTTCACCTTCAAGGAACTTAATTTCGCGACTGTCATTTGCCGCTGTAACAAGAATATCGGAGATCTTACCACCTGCACGATTCGCTTCAGAAATTAACGATATAGCACGCATGACAAGCGGAGTACCGACTCTTACTGCGAACATCTCGATAACATCTCCGAACGAAACACCCCATGATAGTTGGTCACTCATTTTTTTGACTTCGTCATTCAGGGCACCGTATTCGCTGGTAGCCAAAGTTTGAACTGCCACTGTCATAGACAGACCTCCCTTCCAATATTCAGCCAAGTCTCTTAAGAAATCAGGGAATTTCTCTTCCATTCGGTTGATTTTAGTTTTTACTCGATCCCAGTAAAAGGATGCTGGCCAGAAGGTGACGAAGAAACCTAGGCCAAAGAAATTGAGGAAAATTGTCGGTCTGAGAGATAGTCCACCCAGATTGATTTCAGGACCTATCCATTGAGACTGATTATTCATATTCTCGGGCACGCCGTCGAAATAATCCATTTCAAGCCGATATGAACCTTCTTGAACAGCCTCATCTGAAATGATTATGACTTGGTAAAGATTACCCTTTTCCATATTGATGACTTCCAAATAACAATCATCATCTCCGCTACCTGAGTTCCCGTCATATCTAGCAATTTCCACACCTGCGGGGTCCTTGAGAATGAATGAATAATCTGAAGGAACTGCTGTTGTTACAGAACAAGTTGCTACCAAAGGCTGAGGTGGTCTCACATCAGAAATATTTTCGTCCATACCTGGAACATCGAACATCTGGCCAAGAGATTTGAAGTCAACCCAACTGTCTTCGGGCTCCATAACTAAAACATCTGGTTCGTCTTTGAGAATTGAACAGGACTCATTGTCTGCAAAGGTTGGAATGTAATTCATGTCATATTGACATACTGTGTTAACGAATAGGGGTTGCCCGTTAGGAGATGTTGTAAAATGAGAATTGGTGACCCAGAATGTAAAACATGCCAAACCTAAGAAAATACTAGCTGCAAGTATTGCATACAACTTAGTCAATGTTGTATCGTCTTTAGGAAGATCGAGTTTCACGATGATTTTTTCTTTCTTACGTGCCATATTCTCACCCCCTTAATCACATCTTTTGTTCTTCACTAGAAGACCAAACAATGAATGCAAACATTGCATGAATCATTGGAAGTACCAATAGTACGACCAGATACAATGTACTCTCTTCTAATTGTGCACCAGCACCACTTACCCAGAACATAATTACAAGCATTACAATCAAGAACAGTGGCATTGCAACTGCTACAACGATATATGATTCCGCTAACATAGCAAGGGATTCCAAGAACTCGTGCAAGCGAGTTCGGTTCTCACGCATGTAATGTTCTGCACGATTTAGGAAGTACAGTTTTAGTGAACCTCCAGCTGTCAAAGTCCCGACCATACCTTGGAAAAATTCTGTCATCCATGGTGATGCGGCCCGATCTACAGCCATCTTCATCGCGGTTAGCAAATCATATCCAAGTAACGATACGTCTCGATAAATCATCGCAGAGTCATAGGCTATTTCGCCATAGATGTCTTCATTGAGTGCTAATGACCTGAAGATTTTGTGAGGTGTCGCATTTGCAGCCGCCATTGCTGCAGTGTATGATGCTGCATATGGCAAGTATTTCTCAAGAGCAACTCCGCGCTGGTGAGCGGCACGGCCAGCAGCACCTTTCAGAAATCTGTAGGTGCCAAATGGCACTAAGAAACCAAGGATTACAGGGATTAGTATTTTGGCAAAGAATGGGAATTCCATGTACTTGAAATATGGACACCCACGGCTCTCTAATGTCTCATCTACAAGGTCTGCATTCCAATATTCCCATTCGAAACATGCCAAGGCCGTTGATTCATCAGCACGTGATTCATACCAATCGATCAAACCGATTTCAGGCATGTAAACTGCTGCAATTAGCATACCACAGATGATGGAAACTGCTACTGTAGTGACGAATACTTGTGCTAAGTATACCTCCGGCATTATCGGAATATTACCTTTAACTAAATCTTCTGAAAGGGTCTTATCATTGCGGGCTTTTTTCTTGAATGCCCTGCCCAGAATACGGTGACATATTTTTTGCCAAGCCGTTAATTCCATTCATATCCCTCCTTTCATTAATTTTTAGCGAGTTCAACGAAGACCATCAACACGTGCTAAAATTTCATGCGGTCTTACGTAATATTCAGTAATTATTTGACTGACTTGGTCAGCCTTACGGATGTCATTTAGTACCATCCATTCTAAAATTCGCTTTCTTGTACGAAGTTCTCTTCTCATCTCATCTTGGCTGTAATTGATTTTAACCATGATTTTCTCAAGGACATATGACTTACCTGAGAATATGAAATCGTCATTGGTTACATTCCATCGGAAAACTTCGTTTGTGATAATTTCCATCGAGTTAGGGTCGATACCAACAATTTCTACAATTTGCTTAGTTCTTCTAACACGTCGTCCGTTAATACGAGTCTGGATCTGAATACAACAACCTTCCAAAGCAGGCAACAATACACGAGGGATATCAATCGGTTTATTCTCCAATCTGTGAACTAGAGATGCTACAGAATCAGCGTGCACTGTCGAATAAGCGCAGTGCCCTGTAGCCATTGCCTGGAACAGAACATATGCTTCAGCACCACGGATTTCACCCACGATGATGTACTCAGGTCGCTCTCTGAGAGCCGCCTTTAGCAACTCGAATTCTCCAATTTCACCTTCATTGGATTCACCACCGAATCCTTGTCGAGTTAATCCAGGAACCCAGTTAGGCTGAGGAATGTTTACTTCACGAGTTGATTCAATGCTGACAATCTTCATCTGCCATGGGATGAAAATACACATTGCATTGAGTGTAGTTGTTTTTCCAGACGCTGTACCTCCTACGAATAGCAGTGGAACTTCATTCTGGAACGCAACCCAAAGATATGCTCCCATCAGTGAGGACAGAGTTCTGAATGCAATAATGTCACATGGAGAGAACGGGTCGTCCTTGAATCTTCGAATACAGAATGCTGAACCACGGGTTGATACTTCACGGCCTAATTTCATGACAATTCTGGAACCATCCATTAGCGTAGCATCGAGTAGCGGATCTGCAACGGAAATGTGCTTACCACATCGTTGAGCCAATTTGATTACATAAGATTCCAATTCATGGTCAGTTTCCCAAAGACAAGTTGTCTCTACCGATTCGAATTTTCGGTGATAAGCGAAAATTGGGACATTGGTACCGTCGAGGGATACGTCTTCTACGTTAGCATCGTTCATCAGAACATCCATCTTTCCGTATCCAACTAAATCTCTTCGCAGATAGTAGAATAGTTTGGATTTAGATTTTTTATTTACCTTCATCCCGTACGCTTTGATGACTTTGTCCATCGCAGTTCGCAAGTAAGCTGTAGGGTCTGCATCGATTTCTTCAATATTGGCGGTTAAGGAACGGATGAAAATATCAAGAAGCTCATCTCTCCACTCCTGTTCTTTCTTGTTCAACGGTGGTTCAATAATTTGGTAAATGATGTTCAGTGTCCTCTTATCACGAACAATTCGTGCAAAAGCATGAGGCGGCATAACCGGATACTTGTCGAGTTCATCATACATTGCACGTTGCTGGTTACGTTGCCTCTTTTGGCCACCACCACTCTTTCTCGCCATACTAGAACCCCCCCTGACAGCCAAGACACGGTTCCGCTCGGTTATGACCTTTCGCCATTGTGAGGGGCCCTACGGGCCCTCTCACAGACTCTTGAGCCAAGCGGTAACAGATGTTTCTAATTCATCAAGACCGGCTTCATTAGAGAATATTTGGTCAGCCTCGGAAATTATTACATCGAGACCCCAACCTGTCTCTCGAGCATCTCGACGTTCTAAATCAGAAAGACTTCCATCTTCTGAACGTGCTCTAGAAACTACTCTTTGAAATCTCAAATCCTTCGATGCTGAAACTGCTACAACTATGAAATCATTAGACCAGTGATTTGCGAATACCTCTCGCTCCGCAGTACCACGAAGGCCTTCAATCAGAACAATTGGATTTTCTAATAATAATTCATCGACTGCTGAAGTCAGGCGTTGGGCCAGAACATCCTCTCCATGATCCGCCCTCATTTTAGCCGCCACCTCTCCAAATACATGAGGCAACTCTTCAACACCCAAGGCCTTTACTTCGGCTCTAACCATGTCACCCATTGAACGGACTGGAATCCCATGAGATGCGAGTATTGCGGCAAATTCTCCTTTGCCTGCAGCAGGCAATCCACTGACTGCAATTACTAGCCCCATGTTGGGTTCGGAACGGTTTCAATTGTTGAACTCTGCCCTTCCCCACTTACGATCAAGTAGTTTCAGCAACACCAACGCGGCAGCCACTAGTCCAACGCTTACTCCAAGAATTCCTTTGAATCCCGCAGCCACCCTTTCTTCGTCATAGACTGCAGCTTCAGCATCCAAACCTTTGTCTCCAACTTGGTCTGCCCAATTCTCGTAAAATGAAACATCTCCCTGAGTGAAAGAAAGAAGGAATAGAGAAAGTAATGGAATAACTGTTCCAATCCAAAACCAAGTCATAATTTTGGCATCGAATATTGCTTTATTCGGTGAAAGCCCCATCAGGAAAGCGGTGAGGCAAACGATGTAGATGCTGTTTGCAATCATTACCACTAATCCTACGGGGAGTACTGCCCATTCATCTAACTTCCAAGCCATCAAGCATAGGAAAATAACTGATATCCAAGTCGTAGCCAAGAAGTAAACTGTAACTTTTGCACGAATCAATTGTGGAACACTAAGTGGCAATCCATTCATGTGTTCTGGCGAATCTAATGCGGTTAGCCAAGAATAGAAATTGAATCCAAAGAATCCTAAGAATGGCGCATAGGATAGCAAATTTATCGGAATTGGAGCTTCGGCAAAGTCGACGAGCCAAGCCATCAGGAGTAAGACTATCAGAGGGACTGAATACGATACTGTCATTTTCTTAAGAGAACCTGAGCGGATGAGATCAACCGCCTCTTTAGCAACTAGTAGACGTAATGTTCCGTTTCCGAGGAAACCTAGTCTGCTCCATGCCGGAAGGAAAATTTCTTTCTTTGAAATTACTTTGACTTCGAAATCGTCACGAACTAATTCCGAAGCAGCCCATGCTAAGAAAACCGAGGTTGCTAACGCAGGGATCGCAAGAAGGATTCCTTCAGGCTGCTGAGTTGAAAGTCCCCAAAGAATGTACTCTTTAGGAACGAAACCGAGCCCAAGCGCAGTTCCTAATGCGATGACCACTAATGGAGTCATCCTGCTGAACCATCCACCAAGTAACCAAAGTGAAGATGCTATGAATGAAAATGCTAGGCCTTGTGCCAAAGTCACAACCATTGCCACCCAGGTTCTTGGAAGGCTGCTGAATTCTAGTGGCGTACTTACATCTGTGAAATTTTCTAATGCAATACCGATGGCCATTCCTGAAATAACTGGAGTCAAAATTAGCATCACATAATAGGATAAATCCTTCATGTAATATGCGAAATGAGCTATTGAATTAGTTAGGGGCTGTAGTGCTGGTGAAGCCAATAGGTAATTCTTGGTCCCTGTTCTTGACAACACCTTCTCTCTACCGAGAAAAGCGAATGAGCCCATCCCTAAACTAAACATCAAGAGTGGCAAATGTAGTCCTAACCTCAATTCTCCCCAACTAAAGTTTTGAGAGTCTGATATCGAGTCTGCGCCTTGCGCAGCCCCTTCTCCTACTAGGAATTGTAAACCAATTGTGGCAACCATTGTAACCAATGCAACCAGTAATGGGAATAGCAAAATCCTTCTTTTCTTTGCGAAGTCTAAATTTTCACGGAACTCTTCAACAAACATAACTTTGAAAGTTGCAGAAAATGCACTGTACCCTGCTAAAGGAGTGTGCAAATGTTCACCACCAGCTGAAGAACCGAGAGATTCTGAAACGTTTGAATCAGAAACCTCAGACCAATCTCGACTGGTGATTACTGCTGGCAGAACTATTCCTCCTCTTTCGCACCTTCATCGCTCAGTCTTTCCGCTTCTTCGATAGAATGGCCTACAAGGCGAATAAATACATCTTCAAGTGTCTCACTATCATTTTCCTTCAAGCCTTTTACAGTACCTGCTGCAAGTACCTTACCATTGTTTATTATCGCCATTCTGTTACACATTCTTTCTGCCATTTCAAGAACGTGAGAGCAAAGGAAAATTGTCCCGCCATTTGCAACCATGTCCAGTAACCACTGGCGGCATTTTCTCTGATAAATTGGGTCTAAATTTGCAAATGGTTCATCTAAAAATAGCAATCTTGGCTCATGGATAAATGCCGATGCTAGCATGACTTTCTGGCGTTGTCCCTTTGACAAATCCTTACACATAGTATCTCTTTTCTCATCGAGACCAAACCAATCCATCCAGTGTTCGACTTTGTTTTCTAAATCTTCAACTCCTCGAAGTTTGCCAACAAAATGTAGAAATTCACTCGGAGTAAGATATGAAGGAGGAGATTCTGATTCTGGAACGATTCCAATATTCGCTTTGAGTTTTTGAGGGTCTCTAGCAGCATTAATCCCCAGAACTTCTACTGCACCAATACTAGGGCGTAGTTGCCCGGTTAACAATTTTATAAAAGTTGATTTCCCAGCCCCATTTGGACCAAATACTCCGAAAAACTCTCCTGAACTTACTTTAACATCAAGAGGATGAAGGGCAATAAAGTCGCCATATCTTTTTCCCAAATCCTTTGCTATCACCAATGAGTCTTCGGTGTCGGACATAACCCAAGGGTGGGCCTCTCAAACTTCAATGTGTGCTTACAAGTTGATTTGCTATGACCTCCTCGGAGGTGGCATGAGCGAAGTTTTGATTATCGAAGAAATACCTTGCGAAAACGGTGACGGAGTGATTGCGAAGGTCACCATAAATCGCCCAGACAAATTAAATTCATTAAATAACGAAGTAAGAACTAAACTCAAAGAAATGTGTGACTGGGCGGATTCAAATGATTCCGTAAGATGCGTAGTTATTGCTGGAGCCGGGCCAAATCCACCTCAAGAAGGAAAGAGAGCTAAGCCGAATGCATTTGTTGCCGGAGCCGACATTACAGAATTCGTGGGTAAAGGATCTGAAGAAATTAAGGAAATATTTACTGACAATGCGATTGAAGCTATCTGGGACTTATCTAAACCAACTATCTCAATGGTAGACGGTTTCGCTTTGGGAGGAGGTTGTGAAGTAGCATGCGCTTGTGATATTCGCATAGCCAGTACTCGAGCAATATTTGGAACTCCTGAAATTAAGTTAGGGTTGATACCAGGATATGGTGGAACTCAAAGGTTAGTTCATCTCGTTGGATATGGAAAAGCGATGGAGATGATGATGACTGGAAACAACTACGATGCAGAAGAAGCATACCGATTAGGCATTGTAAATCAGATATATTCACCAGATGATTTGGAAAGTAAGACTATGGAAATGGCTCAGAACATCGCTTCGAAATCAATGCACACATTACGAGTTGCGAAGGTTGCAATTCGTGCTGCATTAGACAATGGTATCACAAAGGGCGTGGAATTTGAAGCAGAGGTTTTTGCAAAACTTTTCGATTCTGAAGACCAGAAAATTGGAGTTCAAGCATTCATTGACAGAACGAATCCTGAATGGAAGCACCGATAATCAATCGGATGCCATTTCATCTCTTAGTGCCGCTAGAGCACCTGATGCTCCCGGTGCCGGCGGTGCAGGAAGTGGAGGGAGTCCTAATTCTTCAGGAGAAGGAATTCCTTCTGGCAAGACCGGCTGTTCAGGACCGCCATCTACAGAAACATATCCTGAATCCAACGGGATTCTAAGTTTGAGAATGGTAGATGCATCGATTCTAACAAGCGTTGCACCATACACGTGTCCTGCTTCTGCGGTAGCTGGTTCAATCAAGATATTGTGGCCGTGGTTTTCACTTTGAATTACACTAACTAAATCTTCACCAGAAGAGTGCTCTTCCCACATCTTTGCAGTTGATGCTCTGATTTCTGCCATCTGGGAGCGACGACGCTCTTCGATTCTAACTCGGATTTTGTCATGGCGCTCTCGCTTTTGGTCGATGTGTGCAGCGATATTTGCATCTTCAATCGATTGTGGTGAAACCTCTACGACGAATTCATCAGCAACGTGGACTTCTTCGATAGATACTGCGACCTCTTCTAGGTCGTCATCAGGCTCTACTGATATCATGTTCTCTTCGTTTTCAGCCTGAGATGCCGAAACCTTGGCCATTTTTCTTTCACGCAATGACGCTCCATCCATTGAATCTTCAGTTACAACTTCTGGGATGTCCACCTGAGGCTCTGTTGTTTCTTTCACAACTTGCTGGACCTGGCGCTTCTTTTGAACAGGCTTTGCTGCTTTTGCAGTGTCTCCCAAATATACCCAGACAATTGCCAACAGTAATGCGAAACCAACTAACGCCCATCGACCATTCTCATCAAAATCATTCTGCATTGTGAAGAAGACAATAATGTCTGAAATCAACAGAAATAATACGACAAGTCTCGATAATTTCATCCTGCTCAACTCAACCCAGTACGACCGCACTCAAGAATATCACCCCAGTCTGTCGAGGTTTGAAAGTAGGCTAGAAAGTGCTCTCCGGCGATGAGAATAGAGCTGCTTTTCTTCTAGCGATATGCCGCCAAATGGTGTACCATGAGTACTTGTAGTTCCAATCTGGCCTACTTCTAAGGAATTACCCTCGTCATCTAAATCTGCAGGAATGAAGATTGGGTCGAACCCGAAACCTTTCCCCTCTACAGGTTGATGGGAAATTCGACCAGGACATACCCCCTCTGCGACTGTAGTTTGCCCTTTGTGATAGAGAACTGCAACGGCCCTAAACTCTGCACTTCGCAAGTTGCCATCTTGTATTGGGTCTTCACTTTGAAGGTGATCCATCAATTTTAGAACTCCATGAACATCTAGTGTTTCTAAAACATAAGACGAATATACGCCTGGAAAACCGTTCAATGCATCTATGAATAAGCCCGCATCTTCGACTAGTAACATATCATCTGGACTAGGAAGATGGGGAATTGCCTGCTCAATTTTTGATAAGGCTACGACTTCTAAGTTGTCGGCCTGAGGCTCATCAGCTTCAAATTCAAATTGCCTAACTGCAATACCGTGATGCGAAAAGTGCTCTCTAGCTTCGTCAACTTTACCTTGATTGCTCGTCATAAACCATAAGGTCATAATTCACTGCTGTAATGGAAGGCACTTGAGGATGATTGATAGAGCCCCCTCTAAGAGAGGTGTTTGTGAATTCATATCTTGCAGTGGGTTTGGGTGGAGCAATAGGTGCAATACTTCGTTTCGTAGTATCAGAATGGGTTGGTAATCCTCAAGGAACACTATTAGTGAATGCATTAGGCTCGCTATTACTTGGAGTTTGCATGGCTGCACTTGCAAGTGAAATGATATCCAAGGAAATGACTCTATTACTCGGAACTGGCATTTTAGGAGCATTCACTACAATGTCTACATTTTCTGTCGAGACTATTGAATTGTGGAGCGATGACCAAATGAAAGCCGTAGGATATGTATTGGCAACTATGATTCTATGCCCACTACTAGCATATGCTGGTTGGAAAGTAGTAGAAATTACTGCTTAATCGAAAGCATTCTTTCCAGAGCTATTTTCGCTCCCTTCTGAACTGATTTCCCAACTATGACTTGATTAGGAACTTCACCGTCTACAAGTCGCTCTAAAACATCCATCAAATAGGCCGGATGAATCATGTACATAGTTGAACAAGGACAAACAGTTGGTTCTAGACACTGAACGTTGAGGTCCTCATGCTGTGAATCTAAACGGGCAACCATGTTGATTTCTGTACCTACCGCAATATGAGTTCCCGGCTTCTGCTTTGCTACAAATCGGCGGATATATTCCGTACTACCATTGGCATCTGCTGCTTCCACAACTTCCATCGGACACTCAGGGTGAACTACTACTAACCCCTCTGGATGTTGTTCTCTAAAAGCTTCAATCTGGCCAACTGTAAATCTTTTGTGAACTGAACAGAAACCATGCCATAATACGATTTTAACATCCTCAGGAAGCGTATTATCTTGGCCAGGAGTCCATACTGCCATCTGTTCCAGAGATATCCCCATAGATAATCCGGTATTGCGACCAAGATGCTGGTCTGGGAAAAATAGTACTGCACCGTTTGGACCCGCTCGATCATATGCCCATTGCAAGATTCCTTCAGCATTGGAGGAGGTACATACGATTCCACCGTGTCTGCCACAGAAATCTTTCAATTCAGCTGCACTATTCATGTAGGTAACTGGAATAAGGCATGAATCTCCCTCTTTTGCTGTTGCAGGGTCGCTTAATCCAGAACGTTCCAAGATATCTTTCCAAGCAACTTCAACATCTGGTAAGGCCGCCATATCAGCCATTGAACAACCTGCACGCATGTTCGGAAGTATCACATTTTGTTCATCCGAAGTAAGTATATCTGCAGATTCTGCCATGAAATGTACACCGCAGAAAATGATGTTTTTTGCGTTGGATTTTGCCGCTAATTCTGAAAGTAAAAACGAGTCACCAAGTAGGTCAGCATGCATTACAATCTGGTCTCTTTGATAGTGGTGACCAAGTATCAACAAGTCTTCACCCATCTGCTCTTTTAACTCCGCAATACGCTCTGCGATTGCGGCCTCTTCGGGACCCATTGCGTCATTGGTGAAGTCAATGGCGCACATCGGCAATGACATGGTCATAGGTGTGCCTCGTCAATCGGTGCAGGCACTCCTTTTTCAACCATGCACTATAGCCGCTTCATGATGGAAGCGTGGAATGGGGGGGAAAGGCTCCATTTGGGGGCTGAGGCCGAAGTGATTTCAGGATCTTGGTTCGGGCGTCCAGCAATCCTGAAAAAGAGAAGACCAAGGGCCTGGAGGCATCCAGAACTAGACAACACTCTAACTCGAAAAAGGATGACAAATGAAGTAAAACTCACTATCTGGTTGGCAGGAATGGGGGCTCCGGTTCCTGCAATATGGGATGTTGACATGGATGAGTCGGTCATCATCATGGAAAAAATCGAAGGCAAGCCCTTAATTGAAATTCTTAGAGCAGGAGAATATAATGATGAATTACTGTTCAAAGTTGGCAAATCGATTAGAGAATTCCATCGCCATGCTGTTAATCATGGAGATTTATCAACAAATAATATCTTAATCACAAAAGAGGGAGATGCTATTCTTATCGACTTAGGTTTAGCATCAAGAGAATATGAATTGGAAGGTTTTGGAATCGACCTCCATGTCTTGCATGAAATTTTCAGAGCAAGCCATCCCGATGTTGAAAATGCAATGGACCTAGTTCTCGAAGGATACCTCGCCCTAGATAATGAGCTTGGAAAGCCTCTACCCGCACCTGGCGGACAACCTCCTAGTGCTATTGATATAATCAAAAGGTTAGAACAAATCATGAAGCGAGTTCGCTATCACGGTGGCTAACAGAGTTCGCTTCATACTGCCTCTGCATGATATTTATGAATATTAGAGCGACAACTAAAATCACTCCGAATTTTAGGATATTCGAAGTATATGGTTGCAATTTAGGCTCTTTCTCTTGAACTTCAACACTAATATCGCCATTTTCACTGAGTTGCTGATACACAAAGTGGTCCTTCAGGACCACTGGGCCCCATTGGTCTAATTCATCAGCAGTAAGTTGAGTTGTTAGATTAGATTTTAGATCGTGAATCATAATCTCTCTATCTGTTTCTTTGATCGAAGCATTTGTTGGGTCAATATTTTGGTATGCTGAGAACATTAGTATCCCGTGCCCCATATTTGGGTCATAAGCAGCATATTTTGGGTCTGAAATTATTTGGCTGTCGCCTGTACTAGTATCCAATAGAATCAATCTTGAAGTTGCATTTACATCGATAGTAACTGCTAATTTATTCTCATAAATAGCGACATCAGTAATCGTAGCATTCTCCAAGTCTACTAGAAACCCTGAATTTTCTAATATTTCATCTTCGATTGGATTAGCTGTGGCGTTGATGTTTATCGCAATCAACCCCTCACCATCGACTAATCCAAGATGAACGGAATCTGGGTCACTATTGAAGACTAGTGCTATCAAATCATCACTTGATTCGAATAACAAAACCGAATCATTTTCTGTTGCTTTTGGACCATCTAATTCCATTCCTTCAAATGACCAATATCTTACCTGGCCATTTTCTACAACTGCAAATCTATCATCAGAAACAAAACTTACCTTACTGGGATTATCTACTGAAAATGCAGTTTTTATTTGCCCGGGAGAATTTAAATCTACCAAAATAATCTGAGTAGAGTTTGCCATTAGGAGCATATCGTCTCTGACATCATAGGTCGAATTAGAATCCAATATTGGTTGAACTACGTCTATTTCAAAATCCAAATCAGACAAATCATGAACCACAACTAATGCACCTTCACCTCTATCATCCAAAGTAACTAACCAGCCATCTGCAGCTGCTACGCCAACCGGGGCATCTACGCCTCCTGCAGGGAATGATTGGTGAGTCAAATCCCATGTTATCACTCCAGCAACTGCTATCATGACAACTGTCAACATGACACCAGTCTCCTTGCTAGTAGGGCGAATATATCTTGAGAAAACTTCTGTAATGCTTTTCTTTATTACCCCAAATGCACGTTTTGGATTAGTCAGTAATGTTGCTAACCGGGCATTTATTGTCCTCTCATCCAAAATACGCCACATCGGGTCTGCAACTTTGTTAGCCAAGTGAACTGCTATTGCTGCAACAATCATGCCGCCGATGATATCCATGAACCAATGAATACCAAGATAGAGAATACAAAATGCAGTCATTAATACATACACAAATACGATTCTGCGATAGGTGGTCCATCGTCCATCAGAATCAAAGCGAAGTAGACACAGCCAAACTGCGAATGGGAAACCGATATGCAAACTTGGCATTCCATTGGTTAAAGGATCGATTCTATGGAACCAATCATTGATTTCGGGAGTATGGTCATATGCGAGAGTTTGCATTCCGGGAATATAATTCCCGGTAACATGAACATTGAAGAATAAATAAAACGGTATTGCTAAGATGTAAACCCAAAAGATTGTCAGACTAATTCTATCTGCCATATATCTGTCATCGAAGTAAGCGAAGTAAAAGATTGAAACATAGCAGATAACCATGAATCCTACTACGTAAAAGTGAGTCATGAAAGCCGTTAGCCAATCAGACATGAAGGTCTCTTGAACCCACAATGCCATGTCTCCTTCAATGGCATAAATCCACGGAGTCATGTTTAGCATTCCATCTGTGTTGGCCATTAGTATCCTATCTACTTCATCAAGGAAATCTTTAGCATTGTAAATTAGTAATACGATTCCAATGTGTAACCAATACCTTCGTAAAAAGTCAATAAAACCGTGCGAAGTCACCTTTGCCCAAGGTGGCTTTACAATTGGCATTAACAGCACACCAATAGCCAATGCCGATATCAACCAAGTCAGATATACTCCTTCCATGGCAAGACCTCTAATTGATATCGTGTATGAATGGCATACAAGTGCGTTACTACGACAAATACGACCTTACAGGTTGTTTCACCATGCACCATGGACGTATGGTTTACCGTTATCTGGGTCTTGATTCTCTCCGAGGCGCCAAATTCTCTCGAATCGATGAATGCCTGCTGAGCATCCTGTTTTCCAGTCGAATGATAATGCATAATTCCCTATGGTGCGTACCGATGGTTTTTCATTAGGTAATCTCTCAATATTACGACGAAGACTCTTGGATGATTCGTCATCGTTACGCTGAGGTGAGCAATTTGCGCAAGGACAAGCGTGCCTCAGGTCATCATAGGTGATCTCATGTTCAGTTCCATCTGACCATGTCAGATGCATATCGAACTCTCTGCGTTCTAAACGATTTAGTTCAGGAATATCCATAACGAAACCTCAGATTATTTCCAACCCGGGTCCGTTTGAACCAGATTCGACAATGTCTTGGATTTCTGTAACTACTTTGGCGAATGCCACAGAAGATTCTCCCTCAGGTTCTGAAACAATACGGTGAACTCCATCATCACCACCGCGTACAAACCCTGGGTCGAATGGTAATTTACCTAAGAATGGAACACCGAAATCATTGGCTGTTCTTTCGCCACCACCCGCTTTGAATATGTCTAGAGTTCCTGCCCAATCTCCATTATCATCAGTAGTTAATTTGATTGTTTTACCACCAGGCGCTGCGAGTTCGATTGCAGTTCCTGCTGGAGCTTTGCCTCTTATTGTGTAACCACTCATATTCTCGACAACTCCTATGACATCAACCTTTAGAGAATTGGCGAACGTTATCGACTTTCTTGAGTCTAGGAGAGCGACATCTTGAGGAGTCGTTACGATAACCATACCATCAATATCCGGTAGGTTTTGAGCGACGGTTAGTGGTTCATCAGAAGTTCCTGGAGGGAAATCGATAATCAGATAATCCAACCCTCCCCATTCCACATCGCCAATGAATTGCTGAATTGCCCCTAACTTGATTGGACCTCTCCAAACAACAGGAGAATCTTCATCCTCTAGTAAAAAGGCCATTGAGATGACTTTTACGCCAAGGTGTCCTTCGGCAGGATGGATTCTACCACCCTCTACATTCAGGCGCCTGCCGTCCAGCCCCATCATTTTAGGCACATTCGGCCCGGTTATGTCGATATCTAGTAATCCAACTTTGAGTCCTTTTTGTGCTAGAGATAGTGCAAGTCCAGTAGCCACTGTTGATTTGCCAACTCCACCTTTTCCAGATAGAACCATAATTTTGTGTTTAATCGTTTTACCCATCTCAGATATTGCCATCTTTCGCTTCATCTGAGCATATGCTGCTTCCATCTTTTTCTGATCTTCAGGAGTTGCAGGCTCAGGAGCGCCGCCGGGATTGTTAACCTTCACAGGAGAGTCAGCCATCAGTTGCATCGGCGGGTTTGACATACTTCAACCCTCTTTCAGTTAGGATATGAATTATGATAGTAGAAACCATCCACAATAGTATACTCCAACTAGGCTCCATACCCGCATATGCCCATCCCAAACCGGCCTCAAAGCAACGATTGGGAACCTAGCGTGGCGAACATCTCCGCCGAGAAGATGGAGAATTAACCCTGCAAATAATGTTTGAATTGATATCAAGGTTGCAATAACTTGGAAAATTAGTTGTAAATCGTTTGCAGCAGCCATAATATGACTAACAAATAATGCGATGAACACCGCAGAATAAACCAATATTGGCCTCCACATCTATTGAGGCTACATGCCATTGGTTCATATGTCTCTTCTGCTCACAGCATGTCATGCGCCTACTCTTCGTATGTGTTGGAAACTCCTGCCGCTCTCAAATGGCAGAGGGTATTGCTAGAAGTCTTGGTCATGATGCCGCAAGTGCGGGCACTCATCCTGCAAACAGCGTTAGTCCCAACGCGTTGAAGGTCTTAGAATCCAAGGGAATTAGTACACAGGGACTTCACCCTAAACTAGTCGATGATATAGATTGGCAATCTTATGACATGGTAATATCGATGGGATGTGGAGTAAGTTGCCCCCTGATTAAAATAGATCAGGATTGGAATCTAGAAGACCCTATAGGTCAATCACTCGAAGTCTTCGAAGCTTGTGCTGAGACCATTGAAAATCATATCAATAATCTCGAATCATAGAGGGTTTTTTGTAACCATTGGACGACTGAGGAATTAATTTTCTTTATCGCTAAAGTTTCAGGTTGATCGGGATTAAAGAACAGTCAGAATAAACTGAACTTCATAAGGTAGTAATGTGCGGATTTGACTAGAGGGGAGTATATGAAAGATTTAGGTCACCCTAATATCGACCTGACGCGTTTTCTAAATGCCCCTGTTGTTCATGAAATAAATGGCCAGAAAGTCGATGCTGAGGAATTGATGAATAATATCTCCATGTTGACTATGAAAATAGATTCAGATAATGTTGAGCATGTAAAGCACCTGACTACTGAAGGCCTTAACAAACAACAAAGATTAGAATTTATTAGAGATTTATCCAAAGCCTCAGAAACCGAAATTTTTGAGTTTTCAACATGCAATAGAGTCCTATATGTTGGCTTTGGTATTGATTCAGAAAAATTACAAGCCAGTATTTTACATTGTACTTCACTGAAATCCGTTCCTTTTGAGATTTATAGCGGGCTTGATGTTTGGAGACATTTGGTGAAAGTTTGTAGTGGCCTTGATTCTTTTATGATAGGTGAGTTACAAGTTATGGCTCAGTTTAGAAGTTCTGTAGCATGGCACAGGAAACACGATTTGGTTAGCGACATCAACAGTTCATTTTTTGATCACGTAATTTCAGCCAATCGTATGATTAGAAGAGAATTAGGATTTAATCAAACGACAGGGTCGATGATTAGTCTAGCAAGAACTGCCATTGAACAACAGCTATCTGCAGAAAACCATTCGAATTCTGTGGTTCTTGGTTTCGGAGGAATGGGTAAGAAGGCCGCTGAAGTTCTGTTCTCACTAGGAGAAAAGGAAGTCACTGTAATTTGCAGAAATTATGAGAAGCATATTAATTCAGAAGAGAATCTTCCAGAAAATATAAAATTTATTTCATTCAATCAGTGGAAAGATTCCAAACTCGACGCAAGCCTGGTGATCTCCACAATTCGAAACATAACACCAACCTTTGACATGGATAATCCAATGCCAACTAAATGTGAATCCACGATAATGGATTTCTCTTGGCCGCCTTCCATCGACGAAAAAGCACTACATGCAAAGCAAAAATTATTCGGAATGAAGCACTGGATTCAAGCATCGCACAGTCTCGAAAAGGAGTGGGATTATTGCTCTGCTATCACCAAAAGCGAGGATTTAATCGAACAGATTGAGAAGAAGTACCTTTCAGCTTTAACCGATCGTAGTAATGCTAAGTTCCGTTCAATGATGTACACAACATTGGAAGAATTATCCAACAAATGGATTAATTCAACCGATTTGGAAGATACCAAAGTATCACAATTAGGGCCTTTCTCTAGAGAGATTGCCACTTGGATTTGCAATCAACAAGGGCCGTTCGGTCTTGGCGATTTAGATGACATGGTTCAATCAACCCCTCGCAAGATAAATCCAACTCTTCTTAAGCGAGTGTCTAGTGATGTAACCGAGACGATAATCCGAATTAACCAGCGGGCGAATCTCTCGGGGGCTAAACTTTGACCACAATCAAAATTGGCACTAGAACTTCTACATTAGCAATGTGGCAAGCCAATAAGGTTAGTCAATTGCTTAATAAAAATGGATTTGATACTGAAATAATTGGAATCTCATCCAAAGGTGACCAATCATTAAGTGGAGATTTAGCAAGTTCTGTTGGGCAATTCATCCATGCAATTGATGCCAAACTAATCGATGGAACAGTCGATATATCGGTGCATTCGAGTAAGGATGTACCTGTGGACTTTAGTGATTCAATAGAATGCCTAGCCTTTCTAGAGAGAGGTAGTACGAATGACCTGTTGATTTTTCCAAAACGTGAAGATTTACCTTCACTTGCAGAGGTATTGGAATCATCGGGCTCAACTGATGTTGAGACTGCCCTCTCCTTTTTGCCCCACACAGGTATGGTCGGCACAGTTTCTGGCAGAAGACAATCCTTCTTGCTTAGCAATAGACCTGATGTGATACCTATTGCAGTTAGAGGTCAGATCGAAACTAGATTAAAGCGTCTATTCCAGAAAAGAGTAGACGCGATAATTCTTGCAGAAGTCGGGCTTCAAAGACTGAATAGTATAGATGCTTTAGATTCTTGGATGTTGGAATTTAGTGCGATAAGGCTCGATGATTTTCAGTGGCCAACTGCACCTGGCCAAGGTGCAATTTCGGTTCATTATTTATCATCACAATCGTCGGAGTTAATCCAATCCTTGAGAGAGGTTCTCAATCACAAAAAGACCGAAGATGATGTGATTGGTGAGAGAAAACTGCTGAGTAAAATCGGTGGGGGATGTCTTTATCCTGCTGGAATCAAAGTGAATGGAAATAATGTGTCATTACAGATATCTCCAATGAATTGGCGTGAAACCTTTTGCCAAGGTAGAAGTTTTCCGACCAATGAATATCATGGAGAGTTATCATCTGCCAATTTAGAACTTCCACAAACCCAACCCAGTCCAACTTTTTCTGTTGACAACGGGCCTAAATTAATTTCAACACTCAATTCAGATAGATTGGCAAACATCCTTCAAAACGATGGAATAAACGTGCTAAATAAACCAGTGATTAGTTTAGTTCCTAAAGAAGAGAATTGGCCTAAAAACTTCATCGACGACAGTGTTTCGCGTTCTCAGTGGCCCTATCTTGTGTTAACATCTCCCTTCGCAGCAAAGTGTGCAATAAAAGTCGCACAAGAAAATGGCGATATCAACAGAATACAATGGTTAGCAATCGGTGAAGGAACGGCTAGAGCATGTTTCAAGCAAGGTGTGACCGTATCGATTTGTGCTAAATCAAGGAATTCAAAAGAATTAGCAGATTACATTGAAAACAATATTGATAAATCGACTAAATTGATGTTGCCTCGCTCAGATGTAGCCCCCGAATATTTGCTTAAACGATTAACAGAATCTGGATTCGAGGTAGAATATTGGGTTGGCTATGAGAATAAAACAAAGACTCTTGAATCATTCGATGTTAATCCAGATGATGTCCTTTTACTGTCATCTCCATCATCTGCCAGATCTTGGTTTGAGAACTCTTTACCCATACCTAAAAATATATTGTGCATGGGGAAATCTTCTCAAGAGGAGATTGAATCGATGGATTATTTCGCCGATTCAGAAGTTGAAATCCTAAAAGGACCAACAGCAGAATTCCTTTCGAAATGGTGGAAAAAAAGCAGGGGGGAAACAAATGAAGATTAGACCTCGAATAAATCGTTGGACTCAAGCCAGGAGAAACCTTGTGCTTGAATCATCCATCAACAGCTCATTGGTCCAGCCCCATTTTGTTGTTGATGGGCAAGGAGTAAACGACGAAATTATTTCTATGCCAGGTATATTTCAGCAGTCTGTAGATGTTTTGATAGAGACTATTTCCAAAGATGTAGAATTTGGAATAAACAATCACATGCTATTTCCTGTAATCGATTCATCACTCAAAGACCCGTATGCCTCTGCTGCTCATGTAGATGATATGCCTTTACAAAATGCGGTCAGATTGTTGAGAGAAAGGTTCGGAGACAGTATCGTAATATTGACCGATGTCTGTCTTTGTACCGCAACTGACCACGGTCACTGTGGAGTTATTCATAATGAGGTGATTGACAATGATCGAACTATTCCTATATTGTCGAAAATTGCCTTGTCACACGCTAAAGCAGGTGCAGATTATGTCTCAGCATCGGATATGATGGATGGTAGAGTAAAATTGATTCGAGAAGAATTGGAGGCAAATGGATACTCCAATACTGGAATCCTATCATATTCTGTAAAGTATTCTTCATCTTTCTATGGCCCATTTAGAGAGGCAGCCTCTAGTTCACCATCATTTGGTGATAGGTCAAGCCATCAAATGGATATCAAATCGGGATATCCTGAAGCGATTCTTGAAGCGACCACAGACGTTCAAGAAGGAGCAGACATAATCATGATAAAACCAGCATTTACCTACCTAGATGTAGTCAGAGAAGTGTCTAAAGAAATTACTAGGCCAGTCGCTGTATACAATGTAAGTGGGGAATATTCAATGGTAATGGCTGCCACTACTGACGTGCAATCTCGCAGAAAAATGGTCAGCGAAATCTTTCATTCATTCAAACGAGCAGGTGCTGATGTAATCGTGAGTTATCACACCCGCGAAGCAATGGAAAATAATTGGTTTTAGGGAGGAATGTAATGGATCGAAGTAATTCAAATAAACTTCATCTCGAAGCAGAAAACCATCTGGTTGGAGGTGTTAATTCACCAGTACGTGCCTTCAAATCAGTACACGGTAGCCCTGTTTATTTCCAAAAGGCATCTGGCGCTATAGTCACAGATGTTGACGGGAATGAATTGGTTGATTTCATACAATCTTGGGGCCCACTAATTCACGGTCATGCAAATTCGCAAATCATAGATGCCGTAGCTTTGAAGATGCAAAATGGTACTTCTTTTGGAGCGCCGCATATGGGCGAACTTGAACTTGCCAAGAGAGTAAAACAAAGATTTCAATTCATGGACAAAGTACGATTCGTAAGTTCGGGAACTGAGGCAGTAATGAGCACTGTTAGACTGGCTAGAGGGCATACTGGAAGAGACTTGATCATCAAATTCGAAGGATGTTATCATGGCCATGTCGATTCCTTGATGGTCAGCTCAGGAAGTGGGCTAGCAACCTTTGGAATTGCAAGCAGCCCAGGAATTCCAAAAGATACTGTCGCTACTACTTTGGTTGCTCCTCTTGACGATGAAGAAATTTTGGAATACCTATTCTCACAACATGGTAGTGAGATTGCTGCTGCAGTAATAGAGCCACTTCCTGCGAATAATGGATTACTGATTCAGCGCAAGGGGTTCTTGTCGAAATTAAGAGATTTATGCACTGCTAATGGTGCATTATTGATTTTTGATGAAGTGATAAGTGGCTTTAGATTTGAGCAAGGAGGATATGGTGGCTATGTTGGAATAGAACCAGACATCACCGCTTTAGGAAAAGTAATCGGTGGAGGATTGCCTGTCGGTGCTTATGGAGCCAGAAGTGAGATTATGGATAAATTATCACCTATAGGTCCTGTCTATCAGGCTGGCACATTATCTGGAAATCCATTGGCTATGGCTGCTGGAATTGAAACTCTGGATATGCTTTCTGAAGAATCTTACCAATTATTAGAATCGCTGGGTTCAACCCTTGAAAGTGCGGTGAATAAGGTGCTTGAGAAGCATAATTTCCCAATGAGAATCGTTCGATTAGGCAGTTTATTTTGGTTCTCACCTGGTGATGGGAAACCACCTAACAGGGCTGACCAAATCCCTAGTAATGCTGGAGTAATGTTTGCAAAAATCCATCAAGGTTTACTCGAAAGAGGATACATGCTAGCACCCTCTGCTTACGAAATAGGTTTTATCTCTACGGCACATCAAGAGCATCATGTCCTAGGCATGGTCTCTGCACTAGATGACGTGCTAGAAAATTTGGAGTGAGAAAAATGAATGGCAAAGAGAGAATAGTTTCAGCACTTAATCTCAAGCCTGTTGATAGAACTCCTGTCTGGTTTATGAGACAAGCGGGAAGACATCTCCCCGAATATCGAAAAATTGCTGCTGAGAATTCATTCTGGGAGCGATGCATGGATGCAGACCTATGCTCAGAAATCACTCTTCAGCCGATAGAACGTTACAAGACAATTGATGCTGCAATTATCTTTAGTGACATTCTAACTCCATTGCCTAGTTTAGGATATACAGTAGAGTATGGTGGCGGAATTAGAATCGACAAATTCGAACTTGAAGACATTGATGACTGGATTGACTTCTCTGCAAGAAAGCATGCTCCTTGGGCTGCGGATGGCCTCAAATCTCTTGGTGAGAAGTCTGATAATTCGATTGCACACTTAGGATTTGTAGGATCTCCATGGACCATTGCAATGTATCTTTTATCGGGAGGAACTGGTGACAAAGATTTTCACAATGCTAGATCAAAGGTATTCTCTAATCCTGATATGGCGCAAGAACTGTTTTCAAAAATGGGTTATATCGTTGGTGATTTATTGGCCGACCAAGTAAATTATGGCGGCGCAGATGCTGTTCAAATTTTCGATACTTGGGCTGGTTTGCTTAACACAGAGAATTATCGCAAGTTCGCAATGCCTGCTACCGCTAAAGCGATCGAAGTATTTCGAGAGAAGTGTGAAAGAAAAGTACCTTTGATTCACTATGCCAAGGGTTCAGGACATCTTCATTCCTCGATTAGGGAACTTGATTTGGAAGCTATTTCTCTCGATTGGCGAGATGACTTAGCATTGAATCGTGAACAATTCGGTGACAAGTTAGCATTCCAAGGTAATCTCGACCCTTCACTATTGCATGGTTCTCCAGAAATGGCAAGTCTTGCTACTCGCAAAGTTCTCGATGCTGCTGGAAATTCTCCTGGTCACATATTCAACCTTGGACATGGATTCGCACCTTCAGCTAGAATTGATTGTGTCGAATCTGTTTTGCGTACTATTACTGGTGAATAATATGCGAGATAGAATGGCTGACATGGTCTACAGAGTCCAAGACATCATCTGTCAAAAATTAGCTGAATTCGACGATGTTGAGTACCGTGAAGACATTTGGGAAAGAGAAGAAGGCGGCGGTGGAAGAAGCCGTGTATTTAGTGATGGAAAAGTGTTTGAAAAAGCCGGTGTGAATGTGAGTGTAGTCTATGGTACACTTAGTCCACAAGCCGCAAAAAGCATGGGCGGAGGTCATGTATTAGGCGATGAAGACTTGGACTTCTATGCAACTGGCCTAAGTCTTGTTCTACATCCAAAAAATCCTATGGCTCCTACTGTTCATGCAAATTATCGCTACTTCGAGAGAGGAGATGGCACCAAGCCAGGAAGTTGGTGGTTTGGAGGTGGTGCTGATTTGACTCCAAGTTACTTATTTGAAGAAGATGCAATTCATTTTCATCAAGTACACAAAGATGTTTGTGACCGCCATGAAGTGGCCGACTTCCCTAAATTTAAGCAGTGGTGTGACGACTATTTTTACATCAAACATCGCGGTGAAAGTCGAGGTCTTGGAGGCATATTTTTTGATAATATAAATCAAGCAAGTCAGGATGAATGCTTCGACTTTGTTGAGGATTGTGCTCTATCTTTCTTGAGTTCTTATATTCCAATATTAGAGAGAACAATGAATCTGGATTATACTCCCGAGCAAAAGGATTGGCAGCAAATTCGCAGAGGTAGATATGTTGAATTTAATTTAGTATATGACCGAGGTACGACATTTGGGCTAACTACCAATGGCAGAATAGAGAGCATCCTAATGTCACTACCTCTAACCTCACGGTGGGAATACTGCCATTCTCCACAGGAAGGAAGTCTAGAATCTGAACTTTTACAGGTTCTTAAAAACCCAAAGGATTGGGTATGAGTTCGAGCGATTAGTATGACTGAATTGCAGGATTGGATTCAACACGGAGCGGAAATGCGCCGTCCACTATTAGCCAATCCCAATTTAAGAGATGAACAAAAAATAGTAATCATTGGAGGGGGACTTTCTGGTCTTTGTACAGCATTTAGACTAGGGCAAAAGTATCCAGATAAGAATTTGATTTTGGTTGAAAAATCAGACAGATTGGGCGGAGTGATTCAGTCTTGGAAAAAGAATGAATGGATTTGTGATTTGGCAGTAAATGCTTCAAGGCCGCACCCTGCAATGTGGAGACTCATAAACGATTTAGGATTGGCAGAATTATGGAAACCATCAACTGACAAAGTCAATTCTAGGTGGGTCTGGCTCAACAATTCCAAACATAAGATCTCACCACTCTCATTATTCAAGATCGGGCCATTGAAACTAAGAAAAGCCATTAGAAATTCACGTAAGGGGGTAAAATCTGTTTCACAATTAATTCCTCATCACAAAATATCTGATGCTCTTACTCTTGGAATCGTGAATGATACATCGGACAATGTTGATGCAGATTTCTTGTTTCCATCGCTAACAAAATTTGGGCCAATTCAGCCAATCAGCAATAGAAAATTATCAAAACTTATCGCTCCAACATATCCTATATTCCAGCCTAAAAGTCGTTCGATTGCATCCCTGAAAGGTGGAATGGAAGTATTGATTGATGCGCTGAAAGAGCGTATTGAAGCGATGAGCAATGTTGAGGTTTTGCTCAAACAAGATATCGAAAGCCCTCAATTAGCAAGTGAAAGGTTTGATACTCCTCTCGCCTCAATAATATGGACTGCTCCTGGTTTAATTGAAAATTATGAACAGACCTCGCTATCGATATTTGCGGTTGGGTTTGAACAAAAGCATGTGCAACAAATACCCCTTGGCTACGGACTTTTGATTCCGGATAAATCGATTCCAATAAGCGGTATTTTACATGAAAGTGACATACATTATTCTCAAAGAGCACCTGAAGGACACAGGCTGTTTCGACTAATGGTTCCTCATGAACGCTGGGACCAAGATGATGCGACGGTGAAAAATTCATTACCGGAATTTTTTGGAAAAAATAAACCGGTATTGTTTGAAAATATTGGAACCAGAATTATACCACGCTTCAAACCAGGTCATATGGATAAAATATCCAAATTGAGTTATGATTTCACCTATCTAGGTTGGTCTGTAAGTGGCGTATCGATTACCCATGTGGTCGATGAAGTTGAGCGTCTGGCTGAACTTCTCTAATCGTCGCTTTTCATTTTTTGCGGTTTCATTTCGTCGTAATCAGCCGCTGTAAGTTGATATTCAATGTCTTCTTTGTCTTGTGCAGACCCTTCGGCTTGCGTGAACGTATATTTTGCAAAATCTTTGCACCATTGTTGATTGGAATTGAGGCATTCTACTGGATGAACATTTCCTCCCCATTCCTTTGCTTCATTGACCAGTTCATGCCCGAGTTCATCGGTTGTTTCGAGACAATCGACCACGAAACTTGGAGAATAAATTACAATCTCTTTATTGCCATCTTTAACTAAATCTTCAACTACGCGCTCCGTGTATGGCGTGATCCATTCTTCAGAGCCAAATCGACTTTGGAAAGTCATCACAGCATCGCTCGCATCCAAATGTTCTAGCCTGTCAACAATGAGTCGAAACGTTTCGTAGCAGTGGCGATAGTAATCGTCACCCTTTTCGACAATTCTTCGCTTTTGCATTCCGTGAAATGATATTACTAACTTGTCCGGTTCAACGCCGCTGTCTTTGATTTGCTTGAGCTTAGCGTCAACTTGACGTACCGAATTATCAATGAAGGCATGCGTTCGATGAAAGTTTGTAATTACTTCAAACGTCGGGATTTTGACACGCTTTGCGAGTTCACCTCCAAGCGCGTCGATTCCAGACGCAATGGTGCTTTCCGAGTATTGTGGAAACATTGGAATTACCAGCAATTTTGTTGCTCCCGTTCCGTTCGCTAAATCCTGCTCCCAACTGTCATAAACTTCGTGAACGTAAGGGGGTGAGAGTAGGAAAGCATGGTTCACTTCCACGTATCCAGACGGGTCGAGTGTTGTCAATTCATTACGAACCTGCTCTGTGAAATCTGCCGTATTGGTGATAAGAGGAAAACTTTCTCCGTCCCAAATACGTGCATAAAGTTGGGCTGATTTTTTTGGTCGAAACGGTAATACGAAGCAATTCAGAATTATTTTCCACACCCACGGGTTGATGTCAACGACGCGAGGGTCGCCAAGAAAACTTCGCAGGTACTTGCGAACTTCCTTGGTCGTGGGGTTTTTTGGCGAACCGAGTTGTACAAACACAACTTTGGTTTTCCTTTGAGGTGGGGTGTAATTCGATGCCATATTTTCACGTAACCTTGGTAGAAGAGGGCATAATTAGTAGGCTCTTAGCAAATTTATTTATTTCCTGCTAATAATGATTTGTCAACCATCAGTACTAACATTTCACAGTATAACTGGGTCTTCGCCCTATACGCGTTTTAATGCTGTGTGATTAATTCCCACAGCCGCAACCTGAAATTTCACAGGAAGGCCCTGCTGTTTCTATTGCCGGAGTTTCTATTACTGGAGATTTAACGGTCTTTTCGAGCTTCGCTTTTTCCAGTCTTTTCTTGAGACCTGAGGGGATTTTGACCTTGCGTTGAGTTTGAACTGTACGTCGACTCATATCCTTACCACATCTATTCCATGTTTGAAGATATCGCCAGGATGATTGAATCAGCTGGCGGTAGCGGACCAAGGGTTGAATTAATCGATGGAAGATTTGACATGGTTTGGTTCAAGAACCAAAGATGCACTTGTTAGATTAGGAAATCTGAGGAGAAATCTCCAGCAGTAGTAACGAGAACAGGCACCCCCCCGAAGGGGAGTGCCGTTCAGTAACAAATTGAAGCTAATGCTTCAATCGATCTATTCTATTCTTTTACGACTTCACTCGTAGGTACCGATGTCATCAGACGTGATACCATAGTGTGCCCAAACGTGCTCTAAGTGAGCTGTGACATCGTAAGATGTTCCTAGTTGGGATGCGTCTTGCAGGTCCAGAATCTCGTTGATTCTGTTTGCACCGTAGTGTCCTTCAAAGGTTTCTCCTTCTGCGCATGCAGTTTCGTCGGAGTTTCCGACGTAGGTGACGTTATCGTCAGCAGCGATACATGCGTTGGTGTGAGCAGCCGAGTATGCTTCGATTGCCTTCCAGAATGCGTATCCTTCAACTTGGTACTTTGCAGCTGAGTCGTTACTATCCATCTTCGAGGTGTACTTGAGTACAGCCTGAGAGTAAGTGATAACTACGTTCTTGACAACAGCATTTGCTGCTGCAGTGTATCCTTCAGAGTCTTCTGCTTGGAGTGCTGCAAGTCCGTCAATCATTGCGTTTTGGGAAGCGGTTAGAGCGTTTGAAACACCATCTGTTTCTGTGCCAAAGTCAGCAGCACGCTTCTTCATAACGTATGCTGGGGAACAGCTCCAGTCTTCATCCGGTCCGTGGAAGAATGCCCATCCTTCGTCCCAGTTGTGTGGGGCTCCAGAGTCATTGTCAACGTTACCAGAATCAGCCTTTGCGATTGCTGAGTTCAACTCGTGAATGGTGTAAGCAACCATTCCCATGTTAACGGTCAACTTTGCGATACCTTGGTATCGAACTGTGTCGGATGTACCAGCGAAATCACCAGTACCGTCCATTGCTGCAGTGATGTGCGCATCGACTGATCCAGCAGCGTCATAGTATGCATCGTAGCCGTGATTCTTACCTTCAGCAGATGCGAAACCTGCAAGTGTGCGGAAGGAGCCATCGCTCTTTTCTGCATTCTTACCGTTCATGTAGATGTCCTTTGCAGTTGCAAAGTCGTAGCCGCCGTCAGAGCTGGCTGCGGCCTTGATGTCGCAGAGGTCCTTCATTAGAGAACGGTGGTTGTCAACATCTGACGCATAGGTGTAGCCGCCATCTGAAGCGTCCATCCCTACAACAGGGTCGGTTGGGTCCATTGTCTCATCTTCTTCGTCTTTATCATCATCATCCGACGACAAGCATCCTGCTAATCCAGAAACTGCCATCAGTGCAATCAATAATAATCCTTTCAATTTTGTGTACTTCATAGTAATACCTTCGTTTAGGGGGCCCTAAATACCCTTTATTAATTTTGTTAGGTTGCCCTAAAAGTTACTTATTAATGTTGTTACAGTAAAATACAAATTTCTGAGACCCATATCTTTCACACTATCTCAAGCACACACCTAAATGAGTTAACCATGACGGATTTACATGGGCAGAGATTGGTTTATGCTATTTCTGATTCTTGCAGTTTCATTTTCAACTCCTGGTTGTTTTGATGAGAAAGAAGAATTCTACTATTCTGTAGACGACTCCGAAGATGGAACTAACTCAGATTCGACCTCAGATGTGCTGTTTTCAATCACTCTTGATGACCAAGGAGGTATGGACATGGACTTTTCAGATCTAGTTGTAATAATTGAGAGAGATTCAGGCTCTCATAACTGTGCTACAACCGGAACGACGGGGAATTGTTCTGTCGTTCAACCATTAGATTCTGATGATTCAATTTGGGAGATTGGTGAAACACTGAATATTACTGAAAATGGTGTAGACATCTGTTCTCAGCATTGTATTCTAGCATTCATTGTATCTGGTCCAGAAGATGCTAAAATTGTCGGACCAACTATACTCAACACTACTTGATCTTTGTATTATGGTGGTGCGAGAGCCGGGACTCGAACCCGGGTTCAAGCGTTGGCAACGCTCGGTGATAACCACTACACTACTCTCGCAAGTGTAACCATCGGATTGGACGGGGGTATAAACCGTTGTCGATGACACGAAATAAGACTCTCAAGCGTCTCCAAAGCCACCTAGGCCACCTTCTTCATCAGACCCACGCATGATGTAAACTGCAGCGCCAACAATCACGAGTATTCCGAGACCACCTAGTGCAACATAAGTGAGCGTACTGCTGGAGGGACCGTCAGAGGAAACCGGGGTATCTGGCTCCTCCAAAATGATTGGAATGGATTCTTCAGCGGTTTGAGAACCGTAGGAATCCATTGCTTTCACAAGCAGTTCGTGAGTACCAAGTGCTATGTGTTTCTTGATTGTAATTTGCTTAGAATATGTGCCATCTCCGTTTGAAGACATAGAGTACCATGTAGTTGATTGACCGGGAGGTGCTAGGTTTCCTAACTTGACTTTGACCCAATTAAGACCATCATGGTCAGCCACAGTTATTGTCAAATTATATTCAACATCTTCATCTCCTAGCTCGACCTTACGCAACTCACCAACATCGATTTGTGGAGGCTCATTAAGAACTGTAATTGTGATGTCTTCATCGTTTTCCGACTGAATATGGTGAAGACCAGAAGTGATTGTTCTATCAACTGTAATTGTGGATTCAAAGGCATCAACCATTCTAATTGCCAGATTATGCTCACCTGGACTCATACCATCTGGAACGGTGACTTGCCCAGCCCAAATATCTCCAACTCTGTTCAACTGTGAAAGATCACCTCCATAATTCCGCATATCAACCGAAACCGAAGAGACTCCATGTCCATCGTAAACTTCAGCATTGATTATCATAATTTCACCACGAGAAATTATCGAAGGTACAATTTCAATCGATGTCAATCTTGGTGCTTGATTAAGGACGGTTATATTTGTCGAGTTTGTATCTGATGCCTCGAAAACATCAGTCACTGTTACATTGATAGGGAGTTCTCCAAACTCAAGGCCTGGAACAGTAATTTCGGCAGTCCAAATATCGTCACCGATTATCCTATCCCCTGATAGTCCCTTGTCGTTAAGAGCAATGAATGTGCCACCAATTGCTGAGATGTCTGCAATAACTGAATCTATGTTGAAGTCAATATCTGAGACCGTTACTTCTAGGTATCCAGGTGCTCCATTTTCTCCTGTAACAACTCCTTGTGCTAGAGTAATCAAATCGATACTAGGGTCACTATTATCGTGAACTGAAATTATCGAAGGAGACAATACTCGGTTTACAGATTGATTCTCTGTTAGGTTTACTAATTGCCCGTCCTCTCCAAATTCAATTTGGAAAGCACGATTGATTTGGACATTCAAACCGGATAGAGGACCGTCGATGATTAGATTTCCAGAAGCAATTCCGCTTACATCGGTTGAATAAACTCCAGACCAAGCAACAGTATCTACCATGTGCCCATCCATGGCAACGGTCTGTTCTAGACCAGCTGTGACAGTCAGTGCCATTCCTTCTTGATGGTCAAGAGTAAACACATCTCCAGTTGCAGCATCGGTTGGGGCAAATCCTGATTCTCGGCTGATAGTAACATCACCAAGCCCTTCCTCGACGGTTGGAGCCTCTAACTCATTTTGTAATGGTGAATTTGTGTGAATCTCATCACCACTACTTGGATCAGGCCCTGTTTGGCTCCAAACTGTCCTAATTGTACGATTATCCCAATGCGCCTCTCTAGCATCATATGACCACGATTCATTGTGATGTGCACCTGCGCCTAGGTCTGAATTAGGGAGTGCGGAAATTCCAGTAAGATTGAACCAGTCTTCTTGGTGAACAATAATGACATCATACATTACTCCAGTATCATTAGCCTGAGTTGTTGAGTCTTCAATGGTTCTTACTACACCAAAGTTACCTTGAGCATCTCCTGTAATCAATCCATCAACATGTAAGTTATCAACCGTTACAAGGCCATCTTCTTGTTCTTGATGGAAATCATAGATTGTCCCATTTATCTGGACACTAGCATTTTCATCTTCTCCCGTGAAACCAAACGTACCATGACCGACCATCTTACTCATTTGGTCTACTCGCTCTCCATCTTCCCATCTTTCTAAGGATTCAAAAGTGTCTAAGGAAATATCCATTCTACTATCATTAGTATCCAAAATCAAGTCTGCTGTAGCCTCGAACTGTGTATGTGAAAGTCTCCTAGTGCCGTTTGAATCCCATGTTTCAATTAGAAGTACTGCTAATTCTCCTGAGAGGTCCATCCTCTCATCATCATCCTCATCGGAAAGAATTGAGATTGATCCATTGGCTTCTAATCTAAATCTTTCATCAACAATACCATTCACCATAGAACGGTTTATCCATGCGTCACTGACTACTCCCTGGATATCAACTGCACCTTCTGTCTCATCATTGAGTCCGATGACTCCACTTCCTCTAGCATCGAATACCTGGCCTGTCATTATTCCATTGACTGTTGTTTCATTTTTCCAAACCGAATCTAAATCTAACATCATAGACAAACCATTTTCGGCAGTGTTGGAAAGAACAGTCAGAGTGCCGTTACCCATCTCCCAAGAATCAAGTGTGTCGCCAATTCTTTGTTGCCACCCTTGACCATTGAATACTAAGATGTATTTTTGTGAGCCGTTTTCATTTTCCCACTGCTGATCCATCTCCCAATTAGAATCGAGTGTCACTTCGTGGTCAGCTAATGGCTGACCCCATAAGCCCACAGTAACCGCTCGAGAAACCTCTCCTGCATTTACAGTGATTGTATCGCCGTGAGAAAGAGTAGTGTTGAGAATAATCCGTAGATTATCTCCAGTTGTATCATAGATTACTCCAGTATCAAGTTCCAATCCTTCATGCACATGATTTACACTTATTTCTGAAAGATTAACCTCACCAGAGATAATGTAAGCGTGTTCGCCAGTCCAATCGACATTTATGGTCACTGAGTTGGCTTCATCTGCATTCACAATTGGAATGAGTGATGTCAAAAAAAGAAGAATCAGTAGACCTGCCCTTGCCTTCATAGTATACTGGTGGGCCTGCTAGTCTTCAAGACTTGTGGGGCCGTGTTCAGCCCCAATGGTCCGATGTGAATGCGTTCGGGTTACGAGGCTTGTCGCCTTCTCGCATCCAGATACTACCTGCATCTCCGTATACGTCACCGAATGGGTCGACTTCTACAACTTCCACTTCGCGATTCATGTATGCTTCGACACGCTCGCGCAGTTCTGGCTTGAAGCGCCAGTAGTGAATCCTCCATTCTCGGCCGTCCCAAAGAGTAGTTTCTTCGGATTCGGTTGTTAGGAGGTCGTAATCTTGGAACATGTAAAACAGGTTGCGGTCTGTTGGTTCTAGGGCATTATCGATGATTCTATCATAAAATCCAAAGAATCCCAATGCGTGCTCAGCCATACCGCAAGCTACTTCAGGATCCATTTCCATATCGATGTGTTGACGAATTGCTTCTGTTAGTTCTGCCATTGTCATTCCCATGAAATCACCGCCGCGCCGGAATATATGTCGGGTGACATTTCCCCCTCTGCGCAGTAATATGTATAGGTCGAAGTCCCTAATTAACCCAGCGATGATTTTGGCCCAATCGAGGACTTCAAAGGGGAAATAGTCGCCGCAAGTGTCATGGATGACGGGTTTGTTGAGGGTAATTTCCTCGGTTTAGCCGATTCTGACGGCAATTCTGACGTCAATATTGCGTCCATTCCATACGAGTTAACTACCTCATATGGCCAAGGAACCGCGGAAGGGCCTGCTGCTTGTATTATCGCTTCAGGACAAGTTGAATTATTTGACGACTTACTAGGAGAGGAATTGCCAGCAGGAGCAGTAATACGTACTGTAGAGCCATGGAATGGAGAAGGTAATTCACTACAAGAACAACTTGATGGTATAGGCAAATATGCTGAGAAACAGTATTCCAGCGGAGCGTTTCCAATATTTTTAGGAGGGGAGCACGGGATGCTGCCAGGAATCTTACGGGGATGTCCACAGAAGGTAACTCTGATTCAAATCGATGCACATGCGGATTTGAGAGATGAGTTAGATGGCGAGCCATATTCTCATGCTTGTGCGATTGCGCGTTCTCTTGATGAAGGCGCAATAGGAGTTCACCAAGTTGGCATCAGGGCATATTGTAGTCAAGAGAGAGACTATATTGAAAATGATGAGAGAGTAAATACTTGGTTTGCTAAAGACGTGATGAGCCCAATTACGGGTCATAAGAAATGGGATGAATGGATTGAAGCAATTTCAAAAATCGAAGGGCCAGTTCATTTGACGGTTGATATCGATGGACTTGATGGTTCATTGGTTCCGGCTACAGGCACTCCAGTCCCTGGTGGACTTTCTTTCTGGCACGTGGTGCAAACGATTGAGACTGCATTTGCAAATTGTGAGATAATTAGTGCCGATGTAAACGAGATTGTTCCGCAAAAGGATACCCCGCTCACTCAATTTACTGCTGCCATGATAGCAACTAAAATCACTGCAGCGTTTATCGCAAATAGGAGTTGATTAAATGGCACACGGCGCTCATATCATGCTCGACTGTAAGGGCGCTATTGGCGTCGATGGCTCTTGGATGCTAGCGCTGATGGAAAAAGCAGTTGATGCTTCTGGCGCACGCAGAGTGCATTCTCACAATGAGGATTTTGATGGTAGCGTATCTCCACTTGGTTTCGCAGCGGTAGTTTTGCTGGATGAAAGCCATGTTAGTGCCCATTGCTATTCTGAAAGTGGTTGGCTTGCTATTGATGCATTTACATGCGGAGGAACCGACCCAGCGAGAATTATCGAGATTATCGAAAAGGAGTTACAAACAAACTATCCGGAGATGATTATCAACCGTAGAAAAAGAGTTGAAAGATTCCTTGACGGCCCATTAAATGGTGGCGTCAGAGGTTTTGTTGACAGGCATTTCAATCACTTCAATGCGGGAGCACTTCGTGATTGTGCGGTTTCATTAGACCAATTTCTAAACGGAGGTGGCCGGCTCATGGTCACCCTCGCAGGAGCGATGAGCACAGCTGAAATTGGACGTTCGCTTGCACCGATGATTCGGTCTGGCAAGATTCATGCAATCACATGTACCGGGGCGAATCTAGAGGAAGATGTTTTCAATTTAGTTGCCAATTCTCATTATGAAAGAATCCCGAATTGGCGTAATTTGACCGAAGAGCAAGATGCTGAATTACATGCAACTGGCTTCAATCGCGTAACGGACACTTGTATTCCGGAAGAAGAGGCTATCAGACATATTGAAGATAAAATTCTCAAACAATGGCAGAGTGGACCTGCGTTTCCTCACGAACACCTGATGGCGATTTTAGATCAACTCGAAGCAGACATACCTAGAACTGATTCTTGGCTAATCGCTGCAAGAGATGCTGGTATTCCAGTCTATGTCCCTGGCTGGGAAGACTCTACTCTTGGCAATATCTTCGCTGCACATTGCATCAAAGGTGATGTTGAACAGAGCGCTGTCAAAAGCGGAATTGACTACATGATGCACTTGGCTGATTGGTACATGAATGCTGAACACCCAATCGGTTTCTTACAGATTGGTGGAGGAATTGCGGGTGATTTCCCAATTTGTGTCGTCCCTATGCTAAGACAAGACATGCAAGAGAAAGCACCACTGTGGGGTTGGTTTGCTCAGATTTCAGAGTCGACTGCATCATACGGGGGATATTCAGGAGCCCCTCCAAGTGAGAAAATAACTTGGGGTAAATTAGCACCAGGAACCCCTATGCACATGATTGAATCAGATGCTACAATTGTAGCACCAATCCTCTTCTCATATATTCTAAACCGATGATTGTCATCGGAGCCTGTGTAAACAATAGTCAGGTTGATGACTGAGTGTCTCTTGGAATAGATATGCGCAGTGCTTTCTTCATGCTTGGTGTCTTGCTTTGTGCAAGTTTTTCAGGCTTAGTTAGTGCAGAACAAGAATGGCCAGGAGAGCCAATAGACAATCATGTGCACCTCACATGGGCCACCCTCACTCTTGAAGTCAATGAATGGGCTGATGACAATCCAGATATTGTCGATTTAACAAGTACTGGCCAATCGGAACTTGGAAAGACACTGTGGGTGGTTAGACTGTCTGACTGGTCGATGGAAACAAAGGCCAATGGCAGTGCAAAGGAAATCATCTACATCGATGGAGGGCATCACGGTAACGAATATCTGGGAACCGCTTTAGCGTGGTTATCAGCAAAATGGTACATCAATGGTTGGAATGATGGTAATGAAGAAGCAATCCAAGTCTTACAAAATTCCGAGATTCATATTCTGATTATGTTAAACCCAGATGGTAACGATATCGATACACGCTGGAATATTAATCAAGTCGATTTGAATCGAAACTATGACCATTATTGGAATACCTGCCCTACAACACAGCCGGGAAGTAGTGCTTTCAGTGAATCTGAAACCGCTGCCAATTCGAATTACATGAACACAGAAGTCCCTGATGCTGATCTCTATGTAACAATGCATACCGGCGTTTGGATAATGCTCTATCCGTGGGGCAAGTGGCCTGAGCAACCTTCGGATTGGGAGTTATTCCACTACATCAGAGATGATGTGCATGAAAGTATCTCAGACATCCCAATCCAAAATGCAAACCAAGGTTTGTATCCAAATTGTGGAACTAGCCGAGACTACGGTTATGGCGTAATGGGATACCCTACATTCACATTTGAAACCGATGATGAACAATTTGTACCGGGTACATTCGAATCATTGCATGACAGATTGGGTGAGGAGATGGACGTTATGAGGTACCTAATCGACAATGTTTGGTATTGGCGAGCACGTCTAGTGCTTGATGAACTATTAGTAGATGATGAAGACGTCACTTACACAATCAGTAATCTTGGCCATGCAAGTACTAGAAACGCAACACTTCAGTACATAGATGGTACCAATATACTATGGGAGTCAAACAATTTCACAGCTAATGCAACCGACTCTTTCACTGCAACCTCCAGTGGATTCCCTTCTGTTGAGGGAGGAGAATGGAGGCTCTCATACCAGAAACGTGTAGTAGATTCCGCACAATGGGTTAACGAAACTGTGGAACTCTCAACCCTAGAAGTATATTCTTTCTCTAATTCAGATATTACTCTGCTTTGGATATTACAATTCGGAGCTTTACCACTATTCGTTATTTGCTTCGCATTCTGGTGGAGTAGAGAAGAAAAACCGTTCCAACTGGGCGATGCTGAGCCATTAGATGCTGAACTAGTTGATTGAGACTTAGTGGGCGCATCTTCAAGAGCCAAGTGCCGCTGCCCCAATCAGGTGAGCCAATGCAGGTAATAGTAAACACCAACGAAAATATCAACGGAACCTTAATCCTTCCATTATGGCAAGATAGTAAAAATATGGCAGATGGTAGCGGAGCAGGCGTCCATCGAAGTCTAAAAAATCAGATTGAAAATATCCTAGCGAATGGAGATTTCAAAGCCAAGGCAGGTACTGCTATGACTTTAGCGGGTACCGAAGGAGGAAAGGCCCTTTTGGTTGGACTCGGTAAGCAAGAAGATGCTACTCTACAAAGCATGAGAGAGTCTGGTGCTAAAGTTACTGCAAGTCGTGGAAAAATACACGGACGAACTCTAACTGTCAAATTCCACGGTGTCGATGGATCTCACATGGGAGCATTCATTGAAGGTATGATTATTCGTGATTATTCCTATGACAAATACAAGTCAAAAGATGAAGATGATGATTCTGATGACGGCGAGATTACTGTTCACGTTACTTGTGAAGCTGACAAAACTGACGATTTGCAAAAGTCCGCAAATCTGTCAAGTGCAGTTGCAACTGGAGTTTACCTTGCAAGAGACCTTGGAAACGCCCCACCTAACGACCTTTATCCTATGGAGTTCGCACGACAGGCCATTGAATTTGGTAAAGAATACGAAAATGTAGAAGTCAAGGTAATCAATTATGAAGAAGCCAAGACTTTGGGAATGGGTGGACTTGTTGGAGTAGGTATGGGTTCATACCGAAAACCATGCATGGTAATTATGGAACTTAATGGAGACAAACCTGGACCAAGCCCTATTATCGTAGGCAAGGGAATTACTTTCGACACTGGTGGAATCTCACTAAAACCGCCGCCCTCAATGGATGAAATGAAGTACGATATGCATGGTTCTGCTACTACATTCGGTGTAATGAAAGCGCTTGCCGCTAGCGGTCACAAAGAGCGTGTAATTGGCTTGACTTGTATGGCGGAAAATATGCCGTCCTCTAACGCTCAACGCCCTGGGGACGTCATTACCACATATTCTGGAAAGACTGTTGAAGTACTGAATACTGATGCTGAGGGAAGACTAGTTCTTTCAGACGGTCTATGGTATGCAGGCACTCATCTAAATCCATCTTACATGATTGATTTGGCAACACTTACTGGTGCTTGTGTAGTTGCACTTGGACACGAAGCAACTGGTCTTTGGTCCAATGATGATGAACTCCTAAACAAGATCAAGGTTGCAGGAGAGCACTGTGGAGAAATCGCTTGGCCTATGCCATTGTTCAAAGCATTCGAGAAAGAGATGACCGATTCGAAGATTGCTGATGTTCGCAATCTAGGCGCTGGCCGATATGGTGGCTCAAATACAGCTGCTGCATTCCTAAAGCAATTCGTTCCTAACATGGAAGGGACAGAGAAGCAAATTCCATGGGCACACATGGACATAGCAGGTACTGCATGGGGCGCTAAGTCAAACAAAATGGTAAAGACTGGCGCTACCGGAATCCACGTCAGAACTCTACACCATCTAATCACTGGTTTGTGATTATTGAGTAAAGTGCTTGATTGATTGACGAGTGATGTCGATTACTAGATCGACTTCTTCGCTTGTGATATTGAAATGTGGTGTGTACCTCAATGCATTCACTCCACCGTGAATTACCCCTAGACCGTGCTTTCTGCACCAAACTTCGACTTCGTCAAAGCCTACCACAGTAAGTATGCTTGGTTCTAACTCTGCAGAGATTAGTAGACCTGTGCCTTGAACTTTGATTATAGTACCAGGTAACTCTTCGGCAAGAGCGTTCAACTTGTCAACGAATTCATCACCGCGGTCACGGATATTTTTTCGTAATTCAGGAGTTATTGTTTCGAGTACCGCAACTGCTGTTTCTAATGCTCGAGGGTTAGTAGTCATCGTATTTCCATAAATTCCAACAACATACAACTCAGCAGCTCTTTCGTTCAAACCTAGTACAGAGAGAGGATATTGGCCAGCATTCAATGCCTTTGACCATGTTTCAAGGTCGGGGGCTTCTGCGTCTTGGAACCCTTCATAGTCAACTACAGACAATGTTCCTTGACCTCTAATTCCTGCTTGAATTGAATCTACAATCAACATGGAGCCATGCTCGTTAGTCAACCGTCTAGCTTCATCATAAAAATCACGCTCAATGCACTGGCCAGGGTTTCCTTCACCCTGCACAGGTTCTATCGACATAGATTCAATGAAGTAACCATTTTCATCAGCATGAGCAAATGCTGCTTGAAGGGCTTCAACATTGTTAGAAGGGACTAGAATCAGATTGTCTCTTTCTGAAAATGTTTTCAGATTCTTGTCATAACTTGCTTTACATGAATGAGAAATTTGTGCAGGCCTGTCGGTGCGACCGTGGAATGCCCTTTCGATAGCCATAAGCATCACTGGTTTGCCTTCATGACGTCCCCCTTGGTCAGTCATTTTCTTGGTGTTGACATCACAAATACGCATTGCAACTGTCATTGATTCTGAGCCTGAGTTCATACAGATAAATTTGGAAAACGGACAACTACCTCTTGTATGGCCCAATTCTTTCTTCAAAGCAGCAGCCATACGAGCTTGACTAAATGAAGGCGTCATGACATTTGCCATAACATGGTTTTCACTCATAACTGAAATTATCTCTGAAGGTCCATGTCCCCCGCCAAGCATCCCGTATCCACCATTGTCGTGTAACACCGCACCGTGTGATGTCACAATCCATGGACCTCTACCTGCAAGTGCAACATACGGGTTAACTGTTGCAGGAGCGTAGAAATTGACATAGTCCTTCTGGAGTATTGTTACCAGATCTTTCTCATTCATCATCAGATGTTCAGATGGGTATTGTGATTGCTTTTCTGCTGCTTCTTGGACCGCTTGAACTAACTTATCATCTAGGCTAGCAAATTCTAGTATTACATCGTCAGGCAAACCGATTGTATCCATGTCTCCACTTGCGTTTCGCATTTGACTCAGCATTGCCATTACGTCTGCCATGTTCAAAAGGCGTCGGAGGCGTATATTCAACATTGTCCTGTAACTGTTCAATAATTCACAGAAATGTGATATTGTGGATTGGGTTTCTAACCTTCTCAAAAGGCTCTAACTGATGCTTTTATGCGGTCGTATGATCATGTTGACCTTTAGCGCAATACCATTCATTTGGTAATCAGTCTTCGTCTTCATCGACTACTTCGAAATCTGCGTCTACTACACCATCATCGGATGACTCTTCACCAGACTCTTCTTGTTCTGCCATTTCAGCAGCAGCTGCTTCGTAGAGTTTGGCAGAAATTGCATGCATTCCTTCCTCGATTTCCTTGACCTTAGCCTGAACTGCAGCCTCATCGATTTCATCAAGTTCCTTAGCAACTCCTTCTTCGTTTTGAAGTAGACTTTCTAATTCATCAACCATTGACAGAACTGGGTCCTTATCCTCATCACTGAGTTTTTCACCGGCTTCCTCGATTGTTCGACGGGTTTGATAGACAATCTGGTCTGCCATATTCCTCATCTCAACCTGTGCTTTCAGACGCTTGTCTGCTTCAGCAAATTCTTCGGCTTCAGCAATCTTTGATTGGATCTCATCTTCAGAAAGAGAAGTACTGGATTCTATCTTAATCGACTGCTCCTTACCGGTTCCTTTGTCCTTTGCAGATACATTGACGATTCCGTTTGCGTCGATATCGAAGGTGACCTCGATTTGAGGAGTCCCACGTGGAGCGGGTGGTATTCCCATCAAGTGGAATTGGCCTAGGCTTACATTGTCCTTAGCGAACTCTCTCTCACCTTGCAAAACGTGAATTTCTACTGCTGGCTGATTATCGCTTGCGGTAGAGAATACTTCAGAGCGGCGACTAGGGATTGTAGTGTTACGTTCAATCATAGTAGTAGTCACGCCACCAAGTGTTTCAATACCCAAGGTTAGAGGTGTTACGTCGAGAAGAAGAATATCTGATACTCCTTCGTCACCCGCAATAATTCCTGCTTGTAGCGCTGCACCCATTGCAACAGCCTCATCAGGGTTTATTCCCTTGAATGGAGATTTACCAGTCTCTTTCTCAATCGCACTTTGAACAGCAGGAACACGTGTTGAGCCGCCGACAAGAATTACCTTGTCAACCTGGCCTTTGGCAAGTCCTGCGTCTTTCATTGCTTGACGGGTCGGTTTCATTGTTTTCTCAACAAGCGGTGCGATCAGTTCTTCGAATTTCGACCTTGAAACCGTTATGTCAAGGTGTTCTGGTTGTCCATCCTTCATAGTGATAAATGGTAGATTAACTTGAGATTGGCCTGTACCGGACAATTCAATCTTAGCCTTCTCAGAAGCTTCCTTCAAGCGACTCATTGCTTGTACATCCTTTGCTAAATCGATTCCAGATGATTTCTTGTATTCAGAAACCAAATAATCGATTAGTACCTCGTCAAAGTCATCTCCTCCAAGTTTGTTATTACCTGCAGTTGCCTTAACTTCAATCTGAGGTTGTCCATCGACCTCATAGATTTCAAGAACAGATACATCGAATGTTCCTCCTCCTAAATCGTATACTAGAATTGTCTGGTCTTCTTCTTTATCGACACCATATGCTAAAGCTGCCGCAGTAGGCTCGTTAATGATTCTCAATACGTCAAGACCCGCAATACGTCCAGCATCTTTTGTTGCCTTTCTTTGAGCATCGGTAAAGTATGCTGGGCAAGTGATTACCGCTTGCTTAACAGTGGTTCCGAGGTATGCCTCTGCGTCTGATTTGAGTTTTTGAAGAATGAATGCAGATACTTCTTGAGGAGTATATGTCGAATCATCTACCTTAGTAGACCAATCAGTACCCATGTGTCTTTTTACCGACAACATAGTTCTCTCATGATTGGTTACTGCCTGTCGCTTTGCGGTTACACCGACTAAGCGCTCTCCGCCATCTTTGGAGAATGCTACCACCGAGGGGGTTGTTCTTGCGCCTTCAGCATTAGCGATAACTACTGCTTCTCCATTCTCTATGGTCGCTACACAAGAATTTGTAGTTCCAAGATCTATTCCAATTACATTTGCCATGTTTCCACTTCCTAGAAATTACCCGATTCAGAATATCGGGATTCCCCCATCTTCCTCATCGTCGTCATCATCTGCAAGGTCTAGGCTTACATCTGTAGAGGCTGGAGCATAATCATCTTCGACATCATTGTCGATATCTTCGCTTTCTGTTTCGGCAGCGGAGCCTTGTGGTGTCAGCTTTAGTGTGACATCCAGGATACCATTATTGAGAGACCAAGTGACAAGGTCGTCACACTGATGGGGCAATTCTATCTGAATCAAAGGTGGTTCAGACGGGTCGGATAAAACATGAATCAATTCTCCGCCGCTAGATAAGGCGACTTCGATTTCTTCGGCAGGAGTTCTTGAAATATCGACCGTTACCGACATATTCCAGCCGGACAGGTAGATGTCATCAGCAGGTAATCGCTGAATTTCGGAACCTGGATGTTCATCTTCAATAGTAACTTCAGCAGGCGCAACATCGACTTTTACATCGAGGCCAAGATTGGAAAGCATATCTTCGATAGGCATTCCAGATTGGAAGAGTTTCATTAGGTTCGACATATCGAAATTGAAATTTACGTCACCTTTTGCAAAGCGCTCCGGGTCGATACCCATGGCATCGAATTGCGAACGGAATTGATCCATCAGGGTGCGCAGTTGGGCGATATCAACGCTCATTCCCATGTTTTGGAACATTTCAGCCATCTTCTCGAGCATCTTTTCTTCCCAGTCTTCTGCCATCAATTTCACCCCACTACTTAACCATCGGTTGTATAGTCGGACCAGTAGCCCATATATGAACTAAACGCTTTTACAACTTCAACAGGTTTCAAGGTAGGCTGGCTATTCGCAAGGTCGATGGCGGAGGATACTATTCTCGAATCTACGGAGAGAACAAGTGGCCGCGAAGCATTGCGCAAAAATGTGCAAGCGGCAATTGCACTCGCAGGAGCAGTTAGGTCAACACTTGGCCCGAAAGGCCTAGACAAATTGTTGGTCGACGACGAGGGAAGTACATTGGTTACCAATGATGGAGTGACTGTCCTAGAGACTGCTCGTGTAGAACACCCTGTTGCAAAAATGGTGATTAGTTCCTCTTCAACACAAGACAGAGTCGCACGCGATGGAACAACAACTACCGTGGTAATTTGCGCTGAAATGCTACGGAACGCTTGGCAACTAGTTCGTCAAGGAGTACATCCAGCTACTATCGCAAGAGGTTTTGCCTTAGCAGAAGATTTTGCACTCAATGTTTTGGAAGAACTATCCATTGAAGCGACAGATGAACAGATTCTATCTGCGATCGAAACATCACTTGCAGGCAAGTTAGATCAAGCAATGGAATCCCATCTTTCAAAATTAGCATTCGATGCTGGAAAAATTATTCTCAAAGATGGAAGAGCAGACCCCACCAGAGTGAAAATAATCAAACAAACAGGTGGTACTATGAAAGATACTACACTCATTACAGGGCTTGCTTTGGCCAAAAGTAGAATCCATCCTGAAATGAATGAAAGAGGTGGAGCAGGCTCGATTCTCTTGCTGGATGGCGGTCTCGAGAAAAGAAAAACCCAACTAGATACAAAATTGAATATCACTACACCAGGCATGATAGAGGCTTTTAGAAAAGCAGAAACAAAGGGTCTCATTTCACAAATTGAAAACTTAGTAGAAATCGGTTGTGATGTACTAGTATGCAAAGAAGGGGTCGATGAAGAGGCTAGACAGGCTCTTTGTGACAGAGGAATTCTGACATACCGTAGAGTAGAAAAGAAAGATTTGGATTTGCTTTCCCGTGCATGCGGTGCAAATTTAGTTCCAGATGCTCAGAGGGCGACTAAGGGTGACTTGGGTTCATTTATTAACACTCGAGAAGAGTTGCGCGGCGGAGTAAATAATTGGATTCTAGATGCTGCTGAAGGAGGAGCGACTCTTATTGCAAGGGGAAGTACAGAAGGAGTTCTTGATGAAGTTGTACGATGCTTTGCAGATGGTTTAGGAGTTGCTTGTCAATTGTTGGAAAAGCCAGTACTACTCACAGGAGCAGGCGCAACACAGGTTGCGTTAGGCAGAAGGTTGCGAAGGCATGCTGAATCGGTACCTGGAAGAGAGCAAATGGCTATCGAAGCGTGGGCAGATGCCCTAGAATCAATACCAAGAGCACTCGCTGCCAACGCTGGCTTTGACGGAATTGACTCGCTACTGAAATTGACTGCTGCTCAAAACTCTAGAGGAGATTCAATTGGGCTTGACTTACAAAACGGTGAGCCAGAAGATGCGATAAAAAGGGGGATATTGGAGCCTCTTAATATCACGAAACAAGCGATTTCTGGAGCAACTGAAGCTGCGATTAGTATTTTGAGAATTGATGATGTATTATGGGCACAAATGGATGCTCAAGTACCCGATGGCATTCAAGAGCAAATGCAAGGATTTGGCGCTGAGTGAGCGCATTAAGCCGCTAGATTTCTAGTGGAACGGTCCTATAATCACAATTTCAAATACCTAATTATCTTCAATTAAATTTTCTGAACTATTTTGTTTGATACCTTTAGATTCAAGTAGCGACTATACTGTCGTAGGTTTATGGGGGGCCCTATGGATAGACGAATCTTAGTGACTGGAGCCCTTGGCCAAATTGGTATGGAACTATTGGATGCATTATCGGAGAAATTTGGTGCAGAAAATATTGTTGCAACCGATATCCGTGAACCAGATAATTTTGAACACACTGAAATCAATTTTTTGAAATTAGATGTTCTTGATTTTGATAAATTTGAGAATTTGATTACAGAGTATAATATCAACGAAGTGTATCATTTAGCCGCAATACTGTCAGCGTCTGGTGAGAAAAACCCAGAGTTGTGTTGGAAAATAAACATGGATGGATTGATGAACGTCCTAGAATTGTCTCGCAAATACAAATTCAGGATTTTCGCTCCGTCTTCCATTGCAGTATTTGGCTCAGATGTGGGTGATCTTGCTCGACAAAATTCCCCATTGAATCCATCTACAATATACGGAATCACGAAGGTTGCAGGTGAATTAATGGCAGAGTATTACCACTCTGCCCATGGAGTTGACATCAGAGGTCTGCGTTATCCAGGATTGGTTTCTTGGAAAGTTATGCCAGGGGGCGGAACTACTGATTATGCTGTTGAAATTTTCCACAAAGCTGTTTCTTCTGAGAAATATGCCTGTTTTGTTGAAAGAGACACAAGACTTCCCATGATGTACATCGATGATGCGATAAGGGCAACCCTACAATTAATGGATGCTCCAAGTGAAAGTTTGACCATACGAGGAGGTTACAATTTACCTAGTCTGAACTTTACCGCTGAAGAATTATACTTCAAAATTAAAGAAAAAATACCTGCCTTTGAATGTACATTTGAGCCAGACCACCGCCAAGAATATGCGGACTCATGGCCAGATGAAACCGAGGGAGCATTATCACAGAATGATTGGGGATTCGAACTAGAGTTTGATTTGGATTCAATGTGTGCAATAATGATTGAATCGCTGAGTTAGAAACCCTTAGAGTCTGGATTTCAAACATGAGTTTTTTCATTCGGCGTAATCATCATGATAGATATGATTACTTTCAGCACAAGTTTGTTTTGTTTCTAAAAAAACACGTAAATATCTCGCAGTAGTCTTTTCGTAAAAAATGTTCAAGACTCCTAACTGATTTTTATCCTAAACCTGACGCGACCCAATGTTGAAATGGGAGGCGCGACGGCCTCAAAGCCCGTTGAAGGACATGAAATATGTCGTAGTCTCAGGGGGAGTTCTTAGTGGACTCGGAAAAGGAGTCACTGCTTCTAGCATTGGCGTTCTCCTGAAAAGTGCTGGATTAAAGGTCACAGCAATCAAGATTGACCCATACCTCAACAGCGATGCTGGAACCATGTCTCCGTTTGAACACGGAGAGGTTTTCGTCTTGGATGATGGTGGAGAAGCAGATTTAGATCTCGGAAACTATGAGAGGTTCTGTAATCTCAACCTGTACAAAGACAATAATATCACAACTGGTAAAATTTATTCAGAAGTAATTGAGGCTGAACGTCGAGGCGATTACTTAGGTAAAACTGTCCAAGTTATTCCACATGTCACCGATGCTGTTCAAGACTGGATTGAGCGAATTGCAGCAGTGTCTGCAGACGGTACTGGAGAGACTCCTGACGCCTGTGTTATTGAATTAGGAGGAACTGTTGGAGATATTGAGAGTTCTCCATTTATCGAAGCGCTAAGGCAGTTCCAATTCCGCGTAGGAAGGGAAAATGTTTGCTTTGTACACGTATCTTTAGTTCCAGTAATGGGGCCGGTTGGAGAGCAGAAAACAAAACCAACTCAACATACTGTCAAAGAATTGAGAGGATTAGGAATTAATCCGGATGTTCTCGTTTGTAGAGCTGAGGCTCCTCTTGCACAAGAGACTAGAGAAAAACTGGCTGCCTTCTGCCATGTTTCTCCAAATGCAGTAATGAGTGCCCATGATGTTTCCAATATCTATCGAGTCCCACTACTACTTCGTGACCAAGGTATTTGTGAAGCATTAGATATCGATTGTAATGCAACTGACATGATGACTCGCTGGGAAGCAATGGCCGATAGGGTTGACAATCTTGGCGAAGACATTCATATCGCAATGGTCGGAAAATATACCGGTTTAACCGATTCTTATCTATCTGTGATTAAGAGTCTACAACATGCATCTTATACTGTTAACAGGACTTTAGTAATCGATTGGATTGAAGCAAGCAATCTAGAAGATAATTCCCATACGGATTGGGACACTCTAAAATCTGCAGATGGAATATTGGTTCCTGGTGGATTTGGAGATCGAGGAATTGAAGGTAAAATATTGGCAGCAAATTACGCTAGAACAAGTAATACTCCATATCTTGGGATATGCCTAGGTCTGCAGGTTGCAACAATTGAATTTTGTAGGAATGTTCTGGGAATGAAGGATGCTAATTCAACTGAATTTGATGAAAATACTCCTGAGCCTGCAGTAGTATTCATGCCAGAGATTTCCAAGACTCACCTTGGAGGAACTATGCGCTTAGGAAGTAGACCAACAATCTTCCAAGTTGAAGATTGTATGACCAAGCGACTTTATGGTGGTCATTCACAAGTCGACGAAAGGCATCGCCATCGTTACGAAGTCAATCCTGATTTGATTTCAAAAATCGAAGCTGAAGGATTGGTATTTGTCGGTAAAGATGAGACTGGACAGAGATGTGAAATCTTTGAATTAGAAGGACACCCGTACTACGTAGGAGTTCAATACCATCCTGAATTCAAGAGCAGACCTGAGAAACCAAGTCCACCATTCCTAGGTCTTCTAATGGCAGCAACTGGTAAGTCAATCTGAAGCCACTCGAATAATTCGAGTTGTCCGATAGCCTTGCAACATTTTCAAATATTTTTTCGCACGGATTTCAAGGTCTAATTCTTCATCGCCTGTATCGATTCTAACTTCATTCAAACCGAGTAACTTAGCAGGTGTAGCAATCCCCAAAAGATTCTCGATTCCAATCTCACGCAATACATCCGGAGACAATTGTAAATTGCCTCTTCCTATCAAGAAGCCTTGACCTCCCATCGGAGAAAGAAGCAGAAGTTTTTCACCTTCGTGTTTGCTTAGATGTCCAAGTAGACCCTGCTCATTCAGGTCCTTGTGCATCACTCCATTGTGCTGAATATCTATCCCCAATAAAGTAGACTCGTACCCTAATTCATGACACATTTGACGAAGAGTTCCACCACTTCCCCATACTACCATCAGGTCTGAATTGTCTTCTACAAGATTGCCAATGTGTAATGCCATAGCTTCGAGAGTTTCACTTTCTGATTCTCGTTGGACTTGTTCTTTGGATCCTTGCATCCAGCGGGGACTTGCAGGAGTGAATGCTTCACCATACATTCTGACTTTCCATTCGCCTTTTTGGTAAACATCTTCATCCAAATCCATAACCTCAGTTCTTGCCAGCATCAAGTCCCCTGTCACGTATGACCATACTACTTCAGCAGCAGACTTTGGCGTTGTAGCAAAGCAACCACTATGCATTTTCACTCCTCCTGGAACTCCAACTATTGGTGTATCTCTATTCCCTAATGCCTCGACTATGTCACGAGTAGTACCATCGCCTCCAGCATAAAGGAATAAGTCTGGTTGATGTGATTTTATGAATTCTGCAGTTGAATTAGCATTGGTTTGTGCTGGTGTTTGTCCTGTAGAAGTATATTCGCCAGGTATCCAATCCCCACCCATCCTTCCATCCCATGCTAAAATTTCGATAGATTCGCTTTCGGATTTAATCGAATTCGTGATTTCGATTAATTTATCCAAACACTGTTTCATCCGTGGCCCAGCCCTATCTTCTGCACCTGCAGCACGGGCTTCAGCAGCCCTTCCATCACTACCTTTGAAGCCCAATCTACCTCCAAGGCCGGCATCGGGATTGACTATGACCGCTAGGCGCATATTACACTCCAAGTGTTCACGATACATCAAACCGATTATGTATATGCAGTTACAACGAATATGCATGGAGAGACGTGCGGACGAATTTAGTTTCGAAGGTGCTTGGGCTAAACAATTCAAGGAAGAGAAAGAAAAACCGATTGTAAAAGAACAAGAAGAAGTCAAAAAACACGAAGCCCCAGAGTTTCGTGGCCAAAGAGATATCGTTGAAAAGAGGGTCGAATTCAAAATGAGTTCGAATAAAAAAACAACTCCCCCGAAGGTTACTGAAGCGTTAGATACAAACTCATCCCAACCTGAAGAGAATGGTACTACTGAATCATAATCTGGTTATACACGATTATTGAACAGACAGGGTTTACCAGTTTATTTCAAGCGCCAAGGTGAAGAGTAGAAGCGCCCCCGTAGGGGGCGGAGGCACATGCATGTCTATGATTTCTGTAACCCTGCCAGATGGTTCAATCAATGAATATACTACTGGGATTACTGCTGGTGAAATTGTAATTGATATCGAAGGTAGAAAGCACGATTGCGTCGCTGCAATGGTAGATGGTGAGCAGAAGGATTTCTCTGCAACCCTAGATTCGGATTGTTCTGTCACAGGTATTTCTGCCTTTGACGATGATGGGATGTACATACTTCGCCATAGCGCTGCCCATCTTTTAGCTCAAGCGATTACGTCACTTTATCCAGATGCTAAACCAACTATTGGTCCTCCTGTGGACCGTGGTTTTTACTATGATTTTGCAGATCTAAATGATTTTGGAGAAGCCGACCTCAAAGCGGTCCAGAAAAAAATGCATGAACTTGCGAGGCGCAATTTAA
>CACLCM010000012.1 GCA_902605365.1 uncultured Candidatus Poseidoniales archaeon
AGACACCAGAGTAGCCCAGAAGTCCGTGAACGCCTTCAGGCCGTCGGAGCTTTATCGCAAGCGATAAGCGCCGAAGTCCAGAAAGTAATTATCGGTAAGGCACACGTTATTGACAATGTACTGATCAATATTCTCTCGAACGGTAACCTACTGTTCGAAGATTATCCAGGACTTGCTAAGACATTGATGACCAACACCTTCGCAGATGCGTTGGGTTGTGATTTCAAGCGTGTTCAGTTTACACCGGATTTGCTACCTGCAGATATCACCGGTACGAACATCTACGATGCAAAGAAGGGAGAATTTACCTTCAAGCCAGGTCCACTATTCTGTAACCTGCTTCTTGCTGACGAGATTAACCGTGCTCCTCCTAAGACCCAAGCGGCTTTGCTTGAGGCTATGCAGGAGAAGCAGGTGACTATCGGAACAGTCACTCACAAATTACCAGCACCATTCATTGTTATGGCGACACAGAACCCTGTTGAACAGGAAGGTACCTACCCTCTACCTGAGGCGCAATTGGACCGTTTCATGTTCAAGATGAGTGTCGGTTACCCTGACCGTGCAGACGAAGATGAAATCCTAGCCCGACGTATTAACCGTGGAAAGGATGCAGTCGATGTCGACGTCATTACAGACCCACAACGTGTAATCGCTATGCAACAGGCTTGTGAAGACATCTATGTCGACCCAGCCCTACGTATGTACATGGTCGAGATTGTAACAAGAACTCGTGAGGACCCTCGTGTTCTCGTAGGTTCTTCACCTCGTGGTTCTCAGGCATTACTGAAGACCTCACGCGCAGCAGCAGCTCTTCGTGGCCGTGATTTCGTCACACCTGACGACATCAAGACCGTGTCAGAACTTGCACTTGCTCACAGGATTATTCTGAAGCCAGAACACCAAATCAAAGGTTTGGAAGCTGGAGAAGTTGTTCAGACAATCCTACGCGAAGTACCTGTACCAACAGTTTGATCGGAGTATTCGAGAAATAGAGAGAGGTGCGTAGCATGTGGAGTCGTAAGAGTGCAATGTTAGGGTCCCTAGCAGTAGCAATGTATTTGCTTGGCCTGACGTTAAGGAATTCTCAATTGGTTACCATTGCGGTGGTAATCTTTGTGTTCCTGACGTGGGCTGCACTTTTCGGCAGTCATGCTGATGTTTCTGCCAGTGGCAGACGTGCTGAAGAATGGTCTGGAGAAGAAGGAGTTTCTCTTTCAAATGTTTCAGCCATGCGTAAACTCTCTAGCGCCCGAATTTTCGAAGATGGTGATGTAGGAGTGACGCTGCGAATGCAAAATCACTCAGCTTTGGGGAAGATTCTCGAAGTTAAGGATAGAGTTCCAGAAGTAATGCGTATCAAAGATGGTGCAAATTACATTTTGATGGAACTCGGCCCTCGTCGTGAAACCTTCATTGAATACACCGTTGAATGTCCACTTAGAGGATTCTACAGTCTAGGACCGGTTGCTGTCCGTGTCCAAGACCCATTCGGATTATTCCACAAGGAAAAGGAACTGCATGTCTACAATGACTTCCTTGTGTTCCCGAAGATGGAAGACCTGAAAGAAACATTCGTCAAATCCCGTGTTCCGAAGATTTTCACTGGTGCGGTAAACATCCGACAACCAGGGCCAGGTTCTGAGTTCTACTCACTGCGTGAGTATTTCGAAGGAGATTCATTCCGTTCAATTAACTGGTCAGCATATGCTAGAAGTGGTAAGTTGATGGTAAACGAGCGTGAGAGAGACGCAGTCAGTGACATTATTCTGATTGTTGACTCTCGTGCAGTTTCCGAAACCGGACCTGTTTCTAGGAATGCTTTGGTATATTCTACTAGGGCAGCAGCAAGTCTTGCTAAGTATTTCTTAGGACGACGTGACTCTGTTGGATTGATTACTTACAGTGATGAAGTTGTGAGTGTTGACCGTGATACTGGTAAGAAGCAATTGTACGTAATTTTGACTAAACTTGCTGGAGCAATGGCAAAAGGAAACATCCCATTACAGGTTGTAGTAAACCGAATTTTGCCTCATATTAACAAGGGAAGTCCAATCATCGTTCTTTCTAATTTAGAGGATGACCCGACTATAGTAAGCGCTCTACGTGATTTCAGGGCTCGTGATTTCGATGTCACAGTTCTATCACCATCAAGCCTTGAATTCGAGTTTGATGCAAAGAGATTAGATCGTACAGGCTACGAGGTCTTGAAGACTGAAAGAGATGTATTGATTAGTGAATTACGCGGTTTGGGAGTCAACATCATGGATTGGGAGCCTGACATGCTTCTGTCAACTGCACTTGCTGGGGCAAGAGGATTCTGAGGAGGGAATATTATGGCAATGAAATCCGGTGATACAGCACATCTGTATGATGGAAAGACCGTTCGTTCGGCTGCTCCTTCAAGAAAGAAACTTGCAGGCACTGCATCTTCAACAGGAGAAATCCCCAAAGATGCAATTCCTACAGTTGAAATTCCTACTTTCATCGAAAGCCTACTTGGCGGACCTTTGGTTCCAAAGATGAAGTTCCTACCTGCTGATAAAATGGTTCAAAACCTTCAGCTTGGATGCTATGGAGTTCTTATTGCTCTGGGTATTCTAACCTATATCGTGACACCTGCGGTTGGAACTCTTTGGTTCGCAATCACTGGTTCTATGGCTGCCGCTAACATTCTACAACTAATGGTGGTCGTAGGCGCTGTTGGAACTGGTTTCTGGGGAACTATGTCTCGAGATGCACGCTTTATGCTTACATCTTATGTCCTATTCATCGTCTCTGTAATGAGATTCGCATCATCCAAGGTTTCACTGTCCCAAGATTTGTTTGGATTTGGTGACAGTCAATTTATGCTTACAGTTCTAGTGGTAATTTACGCAGTTCTTCTGGTAATGTATTTCGAATTATCAAACGGAGTACTTCGTTTCAGTATGCTAGATACTTCCATCCGTACACGTGAAGTATATGTCATGAACGTGAAGAAAATTATTGGAAAGTACCACCGCTCTCTAGTTATCAATCCAATTATCGCAGGCTCGTTAGCAATGCTTGTTCTTTCAGTCAACACAATTCTGCCTGCTTTCGTTTCACTATTCTCTGAGCAAACAGCTCTACGAATGGAAGAATCGGTTGAATTGATCTCAGTTTACGGGGTTGCATTGGGAACGCTGTTTGTGTTCCTTATCGTTGGAGGACTATTCGCTCTAGACCTTCCAACTCACTTGCAGTCTTGGAGAGAAAACAAAGACTGATACAATTCTAATATCGTACCCGACAAATCGTCGGTGTCTATGATATATCTAGCACCGTATTCATTTTTAGATACAAGTTCATGTTCAATTTTCTTGGAACCTGTGTTTCCTATAATTGATATAATTCCAGTTCTGTATTCGATTTTCCCATGAATAAGATTCTCATAATCTTGTAAATCATGGGTTGGTACAATTAATTTCATACCCTCTCTAGTAGATTCCATCAACCAAGGCTCAACTCCTAAAGATTCAATGCGTGACAATAAATCACTGTTCAATGGGCCTTCTTGAGTAATCACGGAAACCCCTGGCTGGCAGCCAATTGCTACTATTGAATCCAAATCGAAATCTGGTCCAATTACGGTGGGAGCATCAGTAGTTGGATTTTTGATATTTCTAATCTCCAAGGGTATTCCTGGTTCAATTAACGGAGATACTGTTGCAGGATGTATTACAGGAGTTCCATGTAGTGCTAATTCTGATGCCTGGCCATACCCAAGGTAATCGATTGCAGGTGTTTCAATACCCCAGCGAGGATTCAATCTCTTTATTCCATCAACATCTTTCCATAAAATCAATTTTGATGCGTTCATCAAGTTTGCAAATGCTGCAGCAGAATGATCCGAACCTCCTCTAGACAAAATTGCGATATCGCCATCCTCTCCTTCTCCAAACCATCCAGTTAGAATTGGTATGCCTATCAATTTCTCACGTTCTAATTTTTCAGATGATGCAGAAATATCAATTTCACTAGCCCTGCCCTTTCCTTTGAGTTTCAAACCAATGTCTTCAGCCCCAATTGGATTGGCGTCTAGCCCAATTGAGCGGAGCCTGTGAGCTACAGCGAGTGCACTCAAGCGTTCCCCTGCTGCCAGAATTAGGTTTTCAGACCTCAGTGAATATTCACCACTAGAGAGATTAACTAATTCATTGGAAATTCCTGAGATAACTTTCTTGAATAATTCACTAAATTCTCCAGTATCTAGTCCCGGGGCGAATAAAAGGTGCTGAGATTTGAGGTCATTGACTAATCTGCCCGCATATTGTGGCTCTCTTGCTGCACGAAATAGCCTGTCAGTCATTCCCCATAAGGCGGAAACAACCACGAGTGGCCTGCCTGGAACACTTTGAATGACTTCTGCTATACGGTCGATATCACTACCTTCACGTAAACAAGAACCGCCAAATTTGTGAACTACAAATTCATCCATCAATATATCCTCCTTGGATACCAAGGTCAGCAATAACCAATCTTGCTACCGCTTCTACGACTGGTCTTGCCCTAGGAGCGATTACAGGGTCATGCCTTCCTTTGATTGCTAACTCCTCCATCATTCCTGATATTTGATTGAATGTTTCTTGCGGTAAAGAAATTCCACTTGGTGGTTTGAAAGTAATTCTAACATGTATTGGAGCACCACTAGCCATGCCACCAAGGGCTCCATCAGCGCCTTCGTCAAGTTTCATACCTTCTCCCCACTTGTCGTTGTGCTGGCTTCCTCGCATTTCTCCGGCATTTACACCTCTTCCGAATTCCACTGCTCGAGCAGCAGGAATTGCCATCAGTGCTCTGGCCAATGCTGGCTCAAGTCCATCAAACCAAGGCTCACCTAATCCAATAGGCAATCCAGTAATTACGAGGTCGACCCTGCTTCCAAGAGAATCTCCTGCCTTTCTAGCCTGTTCAGCCAAAGCAATCCCTTCATCACCCTCAAGGCCTCCTAAGGCGCCTACAGTAGCCTCTATTTTCCAATCATCAGGAATTATATTTCGTGAAATAGAAGATGCGGCAACTAAGCCTGCAGTTAGGCGAGCAGAGAATGAACCTCCTCCTCGTAAATCTGCGGCTCCTTCGGTTTTGATATTGATCGGATGGTCGACATGACCGGGTCTAGGTTGGTAAGGTAGGAATGAATAATCCTTAGAGCGAACATCCTGATTTCTAATCAGAAGAAGAATTGGCATTCCAGTTGTCCTTCCATTATTGACTCCTGAAAGAATCTCGACATCGTCGGTCTCTTTCCTTTTACTCGCTAAGCCAGAACCTGGTCTGCGAGAAACCATGTCGGTAATTAATTGCTCTAAGTCGAACTCAACATTAGCGGGCATTCCTTCTATAAGTGCGCCTACTGCGGGGCCATGAGACTCTCCAAAGAGAGTTACAATCATGTTCTCACCTAGACTCATGCGCATTGTATCAAGCCACTTGAGCAGGGTCCTATTGAAGAATGTGATTACTCTTCGTCCGATGGTTCAAATTCGGCATTGATGACCTTAGTTAGCCTTATTTCGACATGGTCAAATTTCTCATACCACTGAATCAGCCTTTCAATCGAAGGTTTGCTGATAGCAGGAATAAAGATTGCAATCGCAGGTCCAGAACCACTCATTCCTGCGGCTCTAGCACCATTTACGAATGCGTCATTGGACATTCTTCTGCCCTCTGCGTCATTTAATGCCCCAACCACTCCTCTACCATTCCAGGTTAAAGCAACTAAATCCTTACCTTCTTGTAAAGCCGTCAAAGCTTGTGAAAATGCTTGTTGATGGAATGTGAAATTTTCCATCTCTGGTCTTTTATCCCTATCTCCGCGCAAGACTAGTAGAACAGTCCAGTCATCAGAATTAGGCCCAACCGATTCCAAAAGCATACCACTACGTGCATCCTCTGCATTAGAATCGATCAATTTCCATCCACCATCCAACGCCGCCCAAGAGTCATCATAACTTCCAGTTAATGATACTCCGGAACTTAATTGTGCAGCAGCAGAAAGGTCCACAATATCTGCTTTTTCGAGTTCTATACCTGTTGCTTCACATAATGCTTTGATTGCAGCAACAGACACTCCTGCACTTGATTTCAAACCTTGACGAGGGGGGATTTCTGACTTAACCGACCAAAATAGTTCACCTTCGGGAACTGCTAGTCCAGCATCTTTCCAAGATTTCATTACTGCCTCTAAAAGGCCATCAGGGTCTTCTAATTGCCTTCTTGGCTCCTTGTCCAGCAGTCTTACTTTGACAGGTAAATTTAGTGCGAGTGATGCGCCATAGCCAAGTCCGGCTGCATGAAGGAGACTACATCCCCCGTTTGCATTGCCAGAACCTAATACAGCCATTTTGTGCACCTACCTTTCTTTGACCTCTGCGCTAATTGGAATGCCAATATGCCTGCCACCACCGCCACTCCATCCTAGCAAAGTTGTACCTTCAGCCAGTTCGGTTATTGATACAATTTCGTTTGTCGCAGTGACGAGTCGCACGGTCTCTGCCTGTTGCAAGAGTGTACCTGCTTCATTATGCTTTTCATCCCTCCATCGGAATAAAATAAACGGCCGTCTTTCGATTTTAATTCGTCCAACTATTGCACTTCGAGAAGTGCCTGATTCACTTAGAACCATTATTTCATCTCCCATTTTTAATTCCGATAAGTAAGAAGTGGAACCATCTGCTTTGAGAATATAGGAATGTGCTGCTCCGGCATTAACCCTAAACGGTCTAGTGGGAACGAACTCAGATTCTACAGTTTCACCGTGTACCAAAACCATTGAATTTGCACTAGAACCAACTAACATCCCTTCGCCGAGTTCTAGCATTGAAGTCAAATCGACACAAACACGGTCACCAACTCCGCCCTCTTTTACTTCTATTACTTCTATTTGTGAAAGATTGAAAGATGGTTTTTCAGGCGTTGGCGCAACAGGTGCCACCACTTCTCCACGCTGCGACTTTGCGATCAATGCAGTGGGTAAGTTCTCTTCGCTGACCAATAGTGCATCCACTCCAATCTGCAATGCGAAAGCAGCACCTAATACTTGTTCGGGCGAAGAGATTCTTGCAGCAACTTTGGTTGGACCGCCATCGCATACAGCGATGATATTCTCGATTGGTATCATTTTCCATTCACCTAAGTCGAGTAAAATCCATTCAACGCTTCCAGCCATGGAGCGAGCCTTAGCTTGACCTTCCGAATTGCTAACATCTACCCGCCTTCCGACTTGACGTTGATTTATGTACAAGGCTGCTCCATCGACTTGTAAATCATCACCCATCAAGAGGTCAACACCATCTTGACGACTTCCAGATTCAAGCCAAATTTGCATTTTTTCACAATCCCGCACTTTCTATTGCCTGATTGACGTCTGCTCCGTCGTGAATAATTGCTCTCAGGGCAGTAACCATTTTCGCAGGGCTTTCGTGAGAAAACACACTTCTACCCATACAAACACCTCCGCCACCGGCTTGCATAGCCTGGTGGACGATTGTAAGAGTTTCTTCAGTGGTCGAGCCAGCAGGTCCTCCTGCTATCAAAACAGGTATTGGTACTGCAGAAGTGACCTTTTGAAAAGACTCAACCGAACCCGTCCATTTCGTTTTGACAACATCACATCCCAGTTCAAAAGCCAATCTGGCCGCATGCGCTGCACCTTGAGTATCATCTCCCTCCATGATTTCGAGGTTTTCGCCTCTAGGGTAAATCATGCCCAATACAGGACAATCCAAGAAATGAGCCTCTTGGGTAATCTCACCCAGTCTTTCAATCATTTCAGGTTCATCAGGGCTCCCCATGTTTACTTGCACACTAACGCCTTTGGCGCCTCGAGACAAAGACTCCTCTGCGCTACCAACTAGTATTTTGTCACTAGATCTTGAGCCAGCATGTCGAGTTGAAACAGATAGATGAGATACCATGTTGGCACCAATCGAAGCATATCTAGAAACAACTCCTTTTTGTGCTACAATAGCATCAGCATGTGAGATACTTTGAATTAAAGATTCTAGGTTTTCTAATCCTTTGACAGGATAATCAGATACTCCGTGGTCGATTGGAATCCAAACGCCTTTTCCGTTCGGTAGTAGCGATTCGATATCTCTCATGTTTACAGGCAGAGGGTGTGGTATTGACAAGACTTTCTCATTTAGAGAGGTGCGTTTTCACAGCCCATTCTACCAATGCTGCTTCCGCTTTTGCTAAATGCTCTTGAAGTGTTGAGCGAGGAATTTCAGAAAGTTCAGAAAGTTCTTTCTTACTAATTTTCCTAGGAGTTTCGTAATATCCGGCATTAACTGCTAAAACTGCAATTTCTAATTGCTTTGGAGTCAGGATTTTTCGTATGCTATCTTCAATTTCTGCAATATCAACTACATTGACATTATCTGGAGGAAGCATAATTCTAGCGGCTTTCAAGAATCCACTAACTCCTTCTGGAAGTCCTCGAATTGTAATTTGTACTCCATTTTCCCCGATAACATACGGCGGGATAACGTGTAGGCTATCAAAATTAATCGCCGCTACAGAGAGTGGATGGTTATTCCATACTACGATATAGCCAACGCCGCCAATTTCAGGAAGCGGATGTGGCACCATTGCTCCTTCCATTTTCAAGAATGGGATATTATGCAAGTCCTCGGGTCCTTTGTCATCATAGAAATCAATTTTCACAAGTTGTCGTACTCCATCCTTGGTAACTTCAAGATGAGCAACGACTTCATACATTTTAGCGACTTTAGTAATCAATCCAATATCTGAATGAGCCACAGTTTCAGGCAACCACTTCAATTGAACCTCGCGCATGTACTAATTATGAAGCAGTCATATAAGAATGTAAAACATGGGCATTCCACCTGATTTACTTTAAACTAATTTGTAATGGCACAAACGATAGCATGCCTATTATCGATATTCAAGGAATGGAACGCCATTATGAAATGGCATCTGAAGTGGTAAAAGCACTGGATGGAGTGTCCATAACCGTTGAAAAAGGCGAACGAATTGTACTGCTGGGTCCTTCTGGTTCAGGAAAAACAACTCTATTGAATTGTGTAGCTGCATTGGATAGCCCGACTAAAGGTACGTATGATTTTGATGGCAAAACTGTGCCTCGACTCAAATCAGAAGAGATGACTACATTTCGTCGTGAAAACATTGGATATGTCTTCCAGTTTTTCAATTTGCTACAAGATTTGACGGTTTTGGAGAACCTTCTTCTAATCCAAGAATTATCAGGGGGAAGAGATAAAAAAAGGGCTTTACAATTGCTCAAACTAGTTGGCTTAGAAGATGAAATTGACCGTTTCCCTGCAGAGATTAGTGGCGGGCAGCAGCAAAGAGTTGCAATAGCCAGAAGCCTTGCTAAAAGTCCGAAACTCCTCTTGGGCGATGAATTGACCGGTAATTTAGATTCTAATACTTCTTCGATGGTTATGGAGGTCTTGGTTAAGGCTTGTGAAACCGAAGAAATTACTACGATTATGGTGACTCATGACGAAAAATTGACAAAATATGCAACTCGAGTGATAAGGTTGGATAGTGGCAAAATAGTTTCCGATGAATCAACTGGAAATGAATGATGTGAGTATATGTTTAGTAAAACTCCACTTGCCCCATTAGTTACATTATTCAGCAGATCTAGTTTGCTGAATAAAAGACTGGCAAGAAGTCTTTGGCGTACAAAACTAAGGTTGTCAGCTGTGGTATTCATGGTCGCAGTAGGGGTTTTCGCTGGTATTTCATTCGGTGCATATGCTAATGCTGCTACAAATCTCTATGATGATATTTATGATGGGGAAGGCGGAGTGAACCTTCCAGATATTTGGATAAATAATCCAAGTGGAGTTTGGGACGCCAATGAGTCTTCTAACCTGTGTGATTCAATATCGCAAAACTGGCCAGATTCGGAATACGATATGGAGACTTGCGAACAGAGACTCATTGTTGATGGAATCATGTTCTACAGTGATTCGGGCAGCGAAGAAACAGCAATTCCTGCAATATGGCACGGTATTGATGAAGGTATGGTGGATAAGGTATGGATGCCAGAAGATAGCGATTTGTCATCAGGTAATCTTGCGTCATCATCCGATGAAATAGTACTCGATAGCCACATCGCTATCGACCTTGATGTGAAATTAGGAGATGATGTCGAAATCAGTTCAGGTTCAGACAGAATGATGTACACTGTTGTGGGCATTGGTTTTCATTCTCAACATCTATTCTATGCACAGGAGGGAATGACTCTTCCTGCTGATGATGGAACTTTTGCTACAGGATATCTGACCGCATCAGGTCTAGAGAGATTAACCAATTTCAGTGAAGGTTCATCCAATCATATATTGATAGATATCAAAGGAAATCCTTCATATGACCTGCAATCAACAGATGATGTTGATGAAGGAAAAGAGTTGAACTTTGTAATTGACGAATTATCTGAATTGATGTCGTTAGAAACCGATGTTCCAGTAAGTGTTTACGACCGTTCCGGAGTGCAATCAGTCGAATTCCTCAGGGCAGATGCAGAGGGAGCAGTCAAAATATTCCCGTACGTGACGGGAATGATTGCTGCAATAGCAGGAATCACTATTTTCCTGAGTTTGCAAAGGTTGATTCAGTCTCAAGCACGCGAAATTGCAGTGTTGCGCACTCTTGGCGTCCCCAAGTTGTCAATCATGCCCGGTTACATCATCGCTCCAGTTGTGATCGGAGGGATCGGTTCACTAATTGGTGTGCTTCTCGGTGTCTATTTCGGCGCTCCCAGTATGCTTGGATTATATGAGAAAATGATTGGGCTGCCAATTAGTTCTGATGTTGATAATTCTCTTATCACTCAAGTCGTACTAATTTCGATGGTAATTGTGTTATTGGCTGGATTGAGGCCAGCATGGCAAGCATCCCGACTACAACCCTTGGCGGTATTTAGAGGCCAGCACGAAGTCAAATTATCATCGCGAAGACTTCAACGTTTTACTGCATCACTTCCTACTACCGTTGGACTTTCAATCCGTTCAAGCTTACGTAAACCAATGCGCGTAGGATTTACTTTCTTCGCAGTAGGTATCTCGATGCTACTTTTCGGTTCAATGTTGTTCATGTTAGAATCCATGGAAGGTTCATTCATCGGCGGTATCAAGGATAGACAATCTTGGGAAGTTCAAGCGTCTAATTCTCCAGGTGGAGAGGATGCAATTGTTGAATGGGTCGAAGAGAATGGTGGTCAATACGAACTTTTGATAAATTTCCCTGTAGGTCTTGAAGATGATAATCGGGAAATAACTGCTTTTGGATTGGATAATATCTCCACAGTGAGTGATGGTGATTCAATGATCATGGTTGACCTTATGGAAGGAGATATTCCAGTTAGAGATGATGCTACGATACAAGTTTTAATCGATGAGGGCACGTCGATATTCTTAGAATGGGAAACGGGAGATGTGGTCCCAATTTTCATTGGTAATATGAAATATGAAGTCGAGATTTCCGGAATAACCGAAGGTGAAATATCTCGTACAATGTACATCTACAGAGAGGACCTATCTCAGATGGTCGGAATTGAATCAACCTCGGTCTTGATACAACTTTCCGATGATAACAAATCGTTAGACGGACTTGCTGAATTGTCTGTGGGATATACCAAAAAAGCAGATGCGATAAACACCTTCGAAACATTACTAGAACAGCAAAAGCAGTTTTTCTATGCGATTGAGTTCCTTGGAGTAATAATCGCAATAGCGGTACTCTTCAACACTCTTCTGATGAATATTGCAGAACGGGATACAGAACTCGCAACACTTCGAGTCCTTGGGGCTCCAATAAACAAATTGGGTAAAATGATGTTCTGGGAACATTTAGGAATAGGTGTAATCGGAGGAATACTCGGAGCCATATTTGCTTACTTTGGGACGGTATTACTTGCTTCTTCAATGGTTCAGTGGGCGTTTTACTTCACCATATCGCCCGCTCCTAGCGCAATAATAACTATTGCAGGCGTAATAATTGGGATTTCGGTCGCTTTAACTCCATTCGGAATGTGGCGTATTAAGAAAATGAATTTGGTCGATAAAGTCAAAGATCTTTCAAATTAGACCAAATCGTAGATTTTGGATACCATGAACCGATGTTAACAGGCGATGGTAATAAGTCCCAGTTTGGCTTAGCCCTGCTCATGGAACTTGGTTCTTGGTTAATGATAGGGCTTCTTGGAGGCGCCTTTCTCTTTGGAATATGGTTCATGCTGGTTCGTAAAGATGACCGCAGCACCCGTTCAATGTCGATACAAGGGCAAGATCTCACTCGTCGCGGAACTCCAGACTTTTCACAGGCTCACAATGAATTCGACCGTAAGTTGGCAGAGGTAGAACGCCACCTAGCATCTAAGCGTAGGGACGAGCGGGCAATTTTGCTTGCCGAAGAAGAAGCAAGGAAGCAATTAGCCGAGGGAGCTGCTAAGAAATTGATTGCTGAAGAAGAAGCGCGTTTGGCTGAAATCGAAGCAGAGGAAGCCCGAAAGAAAGCCGAATACGAGGCCCAGCGAGAGGCTGAATTAGAAGAGGCTAGAAAGTTGGCTGAAGAGAGAGAAGCAGAGCGTTTAGCAGAAGAAAAGAGGCTGGCCGAAGAACGCGAAGCTGAGCGACAAATAGAACTCGCTGAAGCAGAAGAGCAAAGACTCGAGGAAATCGAAGCATTACAAGAGTCTGAGGAAATGGAAGCACAGATGGCTTCAGAACAGGCAGACCGTGAATTAGTGAAACGTTTGGAAAGAGAAGGCGCTAAAACCTCAGAAGTTCAAGTTTCGCTAATGTGGGATAATTACAATGATTTGGATTTACATGTTCTTTGTCCATCCGGTGAAAGAATACATGGCGGAAACAAAGTTTCTGAATGTGGTGGAGAACTCGATGTCGATGCAAACGTCAGACCAGAGACCAAGAAACCTGTTGAAAACATAGTTTGGCCTGATTTCAAGGCACCACCTGGTTCTTACAAAGTGTATGTTCATCATTACAAGAAACATAACAAGCGTCGTTCAAAAGATCCAACAAAGTTCAGAGTCGTTTGTAATTCAGGTGGCGAAATATCTCACTATGAAGGTGAATTGTCTTTCGGCGACCCTATTATGCTAGTTTGTGAGTTCGAACTTGAGAAACCCGAAGAGAGGGGTACAGTCGAAGAAAGAGAAGTAGCCTTGATTGAAGAAGAAACTGAAAGAATCGCTGAAGAAGAAAAACTCGCAATAGAACTTGAAGAGAATCGCCAGATAGAACTTGCAGAAGCAGAAGAACAACGTCTTGCAGAGATAGTTGCTAATGAAGCGGATGAATTGGAAGCGATAAAAGCAACTCAGCAGGCGATGAAGGAATTGACCGAGAGGTTAGAAAGAGAAGGTGCGAAGTCATCTGATGTTCAAATCTCTCTGATATGGAATAATTACAATGATTTAGATTTGCATGTAGTGTGTCCTTCTGGTGAAAGAATCCATGGTGGTAACAGGGAGTCTGCATGTGGTGGAGAACTCGATGTTGATGCTAACGTGAGACCAGAATCCAAGAAACCAGTAGAGAATGTTGTTTGGGCTGAAGGTAAAGCCCCAGGTGGTACTTACAAGGCATATGTTCATCACTACAAGAAACACAAAAAGCGCCGAGCAAAAGACCCTACTGCATTCCAGGTAATTTGTAACCAGGGCGGAGAAATCAAAGAATATGAGGGTGAGGTCTCGAATGGAGACCCAATCATGTTAATTTGTGAATTTACACTTGAGAATCCTGAAACAAGAGCAGCTAATGCTGCTGAAGCGAAAGCGAAACTTGCTGCTTTGGCAAGCGGAGAATGGGATGGCTCTGAAGAGCCTGAGCAATTGAGCGATGAAATGTCTGATGCTCTTGATGAATTGCTAGATGACTGATTAAGACAGAATTCTGTCTAAGCAATCATTCTCAACGGCCTTTTTGATGGAGCGGGCAATTCTTCTTCCTGTTGACATGAATGGCTCATTGATGTCACTGTAAGGTGATCCTCCCACAAACGGGTTTGAACCTGCAACAATCCTTGCGCTAATTTCGAATACTCTAAACTCTAATTTGTCGGTTACAATAGTTTCTAGGCAGAATGCTCCAATCATTCCTCTAGCGCCCTCTTCTAACTCAAAAGATGCAGCTACAGTGCCTTCTGCCATCTCAAAGGCTCTAGGCAACAGACTTTCTCGAATTACAACAGGTTGATTCCCAGTTACTACAAAAGATGGTTCTAGATTCATTTCTCTTAAATCTCGCAAACTTCCTAATTTGTAAAATTCATCGACGTTGGACTCATCTCTACGGTCCATACTCATCAATTCTAAACGACCGAGGTTCTTTCCTTCATTGGAGCCCTTGCCTCTAACTTGGAATCCATCATCAGCAGTTGGGTCGAAGAAGAAGTGAAGATAGTACCTGCATCCCAAAACGTATTCTTGGATAGTAAACTCTTCATCAAGGTTCACATTTCTCTTGAAATCTCTGTAATCTCTAGCAATGAAATATCCTTCTCCGCCTTTTGCTCCTGCATATTTTACAATAACAGGCCCGTCTATGTCGTGAGGATCATCTACGACCTTAGGCATTGAACAACCTCCCTCTTCTAACCACTCTCTCTGAAGTGCTCTGCTACTCTCCCAGTGAAGAATGCCCCTATTTCCAAATGTAGGGACTTCTAATTTCTTGAAGTTCTCACTACCAAGATATTCCACAAGAGATCCATGAGGTATGACTATGACATTGTTTTCTCTAAACCATTCTGCATGGTCTAGCATTTGATTATAATTATCCAACATGAGCCATTCATCAGGCTCAGCGCCAGGGAATGCTGAATAGAATCTGCGTCGGTTTTCTCCAACTGCAATTCCTAGAGTCCTAAACCCTTCTTGGCGCGCACCGTGAAGGATTTGAAGCGAAGAATGAGAAGCAACCACAGCTATTGTGATTCCTTTTGGGTCGTAGGATTTTAGCCAATTCCGCAACAGTCCTATGTCTACGCCCATGCCGACGGCTTCAGTGTCATATTAATGACCGTTACGCCAATAGTCTGCATAATTAAATGTTTGAGGCTAAAATTTATGTTCTCCAATGACAAGTTTTTCTTCCGTCAAGGTTTCAAGCCCTCCCCTCTCTGGAGGTATCATGAGCGGTGAAAACTCGGGCGCCCGTATGACCTATGGCAACTATCTCCAACTGGAGGAATTGCTATCTTTACAATCTGGTCCAGAGGGTCATGAACCTGCTCCGTCTAATCATGAAATGCATTTTATTGTGGTCCATCAGGCCTTTGAATTATGGTTTAAACAAGTCAATCTTGAGCTGGAATGCGCTCTAAATTTAATGAATGTTCCAGAAGTAGATGAAAAACAGATACCAGTAATCGTTAGCCATCTTGAAAGGTGTTCCGAAATTTTCCGCCTTTTGGCCTCTCAGTGGAAGGTTATGGAGACACTTTCGCCTCAAGATTTCCTAGCATTCCGCGATAGGCTTGGCACATCATCTGGATTTGAAAGTTGGCAAATGAGGACTTTAGAAATGCTTCTTGGTTTGAAATCTGAACAGAGAATCGGGGGTATGGACCCTATGGTCCACAACAGAAAACTTCACTCCGAAGGTAAACTAAGCGATTCAGTAATGGCAAATATGGATCGAATCGACAAACTGCCTTCACTCAATGACGTATTACTTCGTTGGCTAGCAAGGACTCCTGTGAATGGGGTTTCGGGTGACCTTGGTGTACTCCGTAGTTTTGTAGATGGGCACCTGTCTGCAATGACTGAGCACGGCGAGTCAGTAATTGCTCACATGGTTAAGATTGGTCATGGTACTGAAGAGGTTATTCGTCCAAGAATCGAGTCTGGAATCCAAGGAGCTAGAGACTTCCTGTTACCCGACGGAGAAGTTGTGCCTGCTCGAGCTGGTTTACTTTTCATAGAATCATTTAGAGAACTTCCTTTACTATCATGGCCAAGGCGGTTAATCGATACGATGGTTGATTTGGAGCAATCGATGTTGCTATTCCGTTCTCATCACGCTAGAATGGTCGAGAGAATGATTGGTCGAAGGATGGGCACAGGTGGCTCCAGTGGAGTCGATTATCTGGATATGACTCTGAAGTATAGGGTATTCACTGATTTGTGGGCGGTTAGAACAATGTTGGTTAAGCGCGATGCACTAGAAGATCCACTAAATTCAGATTTCTACGGTTTTACCGCAGGCAATTAATTCGCTGAACTCACTCGTGAGGGTCAGTGTCGATTGGAATGAGTTCGTTATCGTATTCATACATTGCAATCTTTAGAGGGTCTAGAACGAAGCGAACAGATGCTTCTTCTAGTCCATACAGGGAAACTAATTCTTCCTTAAACGCTTCACGTAGAACGTCTTCAGGAGCGTTTAGAGGTGCGCCCATTCCAATTTGGAGAGCACGAGCGCCAATGATTCTAGCGCGTTCAAAGCGGGTATGTGGGCGGATTGGTTTTACCATTCTGGATACCTCATGCACAGTAGGTGCGACTCTTGCGACCAGCGCCCTCTTATTGAACTCTGCCCCACGAAGAAATAATTTTATTCTTCTTCTTTATGCACTGGTGCACGAATTAATTGTATCAATTGGAATGTTGCAGGTAGGGTAATAATCATCAACAAGATTGTGATTATAATGACTGTAGAACCTTTTACTGAACGCCTATCTTCATCTATGCCATCAAGGCCTCCATCTGGGACATAATCGTTAGCAGGCATGGAAGAACCTGATACAAGAGCAATAAATCCAGGGTGTGAAACGACAATAACTAATTTTTCTCCATCGATGTTGACAATATTGGTTTCAGACAAATTAGTATGACTAACGGCCATATTCGTTAGATTAGTAGTTGAGTTCACAGTCCAAACATCGATAACACTTCCATTGAATTCACCTTCAACATACAATGAATTGTTTTCTAGGCTGACATTAGAAATCCCGCTATAGTTGGAAATTGATTCAGACAATAATGAGCCAAGTTCCTGTGATTGTGTGGGGCCTGCGAGAATGTAGTGTCCATCAATTGCCAGGGTCGGATAGCCCCATAAACCGTAAACATCGAGGAACCTATCCCTTGATTCTTGTAACCAATAATCATCACTGGATGATGATCTATGGCTCAAAATAAGCGCAGAATTATTCGAATCTTCTTGCAACTGTTGCTCTACTTCAGGACATTCTGTACACCAGTCTGCTCCAAAATATTCCACTATGTTGCTTGGACGCGAGACACAAGTTTGGTTTTCTTCACACTCTAAATCTAATACGATTACATCTACAATGTAGCCTTCTGAGTGAGCTCCTTCCAATCCATGAGCTCCCGTATATCCGGGCAACAACATAACGATTGTGAAAAGGGCGGCTAGAATGGTTCTCCTCATCATGTTGGCCCACGAAGTCCGGTTTGTTAAAAGGGAGCCTACGGCCCCCTAGGACTAATGGCAACCGAATGGTTCAGGCGCCCATCGACATTGCCTTTGGCTGTCGCTATAATGGCGATGCTGATTGTTGTGGTTGGCGGGACTATTCGTATCTATGATGCAGGGGAGTCTTGTCCCGACTGGCCTCAATGTTTTGGTACCTGGGGATTCGATGTATCTGTTGAAGACCAGGGCGAATGGTATGACGAAACAGAGGAATATGATAGTCGAGGCGAAGACCATCGATATACTACTTTTGAGATATTTGTAGAATGGATTCATCGTTTGTTAGCTAGCTTAATGGCAATACCGGTTTTAGCAAATTTCCTAATCATTTGGAAAAAGAAAGAAATCTATGGTGACAGACTTGTAAAGGTCTCATTTTTCACAGGGATTCTACTAACAATTCAAGGTATTGCGGGCGCAGTCACGGTAAAATTCGACAATGCAGACTGGTCGGTCGCTCTGCACTTAGGATTGGCATCTTCATTCCTTTTCATTTTGATATGGCAGTACGTAAACATGAGGAAAAAAGAGGGGGCGGAATGGGCCACCTTTTCCTCACCTAGTCTTTTCAAGAAATCTGAATATAATCGATTACTAATCCTCACAGTGTCGATATTTTTACTCTTGATTATGGGTGCTTGGGTTTCATCTTCACCAGATGGCAATCAAGGGTGTTCTGTAGGATTCCCTGATGCCTGGCCGAAATGCCAAGGTGAATTATTGCCAAGTTTGGACAGTAGTGGTATACTTGTTCAGATGGTTCACCGATTAGGGGCGGGAATTGTCGGTATAGCATTGATATTAGGTGGTATGCGACTACGGGAGAAAACAGCAGAAACAGGCGCTCATAAAGCATATTCAAACTTTTTAGATGCCGCCACAGGTTTCTGGTTTGTGAATATGCTAATCGGCGGCATGTACGTCGTTTGGGCTAAGATGGGGGATTTCCCTGAAAAGTTGTCTTTGTTACATCTGGTGATAGGTGTAGTCGGATTTTTGTGCGCATCAATGGGATTAATCCTATTGCAATCAAGTCATGCAGGTGATGAAGATGAGTGACTCAAAACCTAATCTTCTGACGATTTATTTCCAATTGATGAAATTGCGAGTAGTAATCCTTCTACAAATTACTGCTGTCTGTGCAATATTGGCTCATGATTTGATGGTTAGAAGTGGTGCTTTGACCGGCGAGCGAACATGGATGGATACCCTTCTAGCAATTTCAATTACTATTCTAGGAGGAACACTAGCTGCGGGCGGTTCCAATGCAATTAACATGGTTTATGATCGAGATATTGATGTTGGGATGTCTAGAACACGTACTAGGCCAATACCCGAAGGATACATCACTCCTAGGCACGCACTAATTTTTGGAATAACAATCTCACTAATCGGTTGTGCGATATTCTATCCAATCCACTGGAAGGCTGTATTTTGGACAATGTTCTCTGTTTTATTCTATGTATTAATTTACACAATGTGGCTGAAAAGACGTACACCTCAGAATATCGTAATTGGTGGTGTGGCAGGTTCAACGCCTCCACTTATTGGATGGGTTGTTGCTTCAGCCCAATCAATTCCAGATAATCTCAACCCGTTTGATTTGGGTTCACCAATTCCTTGGATGCTTTTTGCCCTTATTTTCTTCTGGACTCCTCCGCATTTTTGGGCTCTTGCGCTTTACAGAAGCGGGGAATACAAGAAAGTTGGAGTGCCAATGATGCCAGATGTAAAGGGTCCAGAGAGGACCCTGTTAGAATCTAAATTGTACTGCATAATGTTATTCGCAATTGGCTCAGTGCCATGCTTTTGGCCTGAGTACGGACTTCCCTTAGCTTGGGCATTCCTTTCTGGTGGAATTACCTTTTGGTATGCTATATCAGTATGGAATATTGACTTGAATGAGGGATTGGATTCAGAAGGGCGATTACCTTCTGCATTTGATTCATTTATGCGTTCCTTAGGTTACTTGGCTTGGATGTTCATCGGCTTCGTATACATGGCTGCAGTTCCAATTTCGCAGATATGGTATTGGACATCAGTATTTTTCTTGATAGTTCCTATTGTAAACTGGTTGATGGTCAAGTGGAAAGATTCTGTAAAGTCGAACACAAAGGTTCTGAATGCTGAATGAGATGGATCTATTGGCGCGACGAGGGGGATTCGAACCCCCGCGGGTACACCCATCGGATTAGCAATCCGACGCAATGGCCAGGCTATGCGATCGTCGCAGTAGTCGGCCCACTTGACTATTTCAGATAAAGCAGACGGTTGAACCATCAAAACAATGATGCTGAATCAATTGAAGAAATCTTCGAAATCGTCATCCATGTTTGCTGGTTGATTAGCGGCTCTCTTGGCAAGGACTCTTTTCATCCTCTTTCTCTTCTTGAGAATTAGTGGCAGTCCGATAAAGTTGATCATTATCGTGAGAAGCATAACCATTCCTGCAATTTGGAAATTTTCTATTTCGATATACTCTTCTAATTGTCCAAACCATTCAACTCCATATGGTGGCTCTGGCGGTTCTGGTGGTTCAGGTACACGATATTCGTTGTAACTCCAGTATTGGTCCTCAATGTACACTCTCTCGACGTTATTTGAAGGATAGTCAATGAATGTGTACTCATTACCTACTGTGTCAAGTGGAGTCAAAATGTAGTAGTATGTTCTGTATGGCATAATTCCATCGAAGTCAGTTCCATTTTCAGTAAATGTACCGGTTTCACCAGGAATGTTGACCAATCCTGTTGCTATTGGCTCAATGTATCTCAAATCTATGTCGTTTGGCTTTTGCTCAATCCTGTAAATATTCCATGATATGTTACCATCTGGCTCATGATCCGGCCAAGTCCATGTCAAAGTCAACTCATAGCAGCGATTCCAATCATTGTACATATTGTAGCATGAAGTATCATTGTTGTAAACTACTTGCGCACCCATTCCGGAAACCTCAGAGTTAGGGTCTATTGCATCTCCACAAGTTAATCCAGGGCTTCCGTCAATCGTTGAAACTTCTGCTTGCAAATAATTCGCTTTAGCAGCTCTATCGATTGGAATTATAGCATAAGATGCGCAAATACCAGTCTCTAATTCACGCTCATCAACCCAAGTATTGGTTGTGCCGTCTAGGGATACGGAAAGAGAGCCTTGCATCAATCCTCTCCAAACGAATTCACTAGAGATGTCGTTAGGGTCAGGGAAATATGCTGATGCTGTTATTGGACTAATAACTCGATAGATATGCCATCCTCCGAAATAAGGATTGGTTAAATCTCCAGTTGGGTCCCAATCAATTTGCATTTTTCCATCTGGCAACTTGGTCAAAATCAGTTCTCCGGAATTAATCTCAGGAGGAGGTAATTCTCCAATTATTAGTAAATCCATGTTCTCAATGATGTGTACTCTAAGTGTGTTATTGTCAATCAATTGGAAACTATTTTCTCCGTCTAGCGTATCCCAATCTAACTGGTCAAAACCATTTAACTGATAGATCGCAATAGATTCACGAGGAACGTTGTCTGGGAGAAGTTTTGTGATATTGATGTCAAACTCCATCCAATCCATTCCAGCACTAGGCTCTTCAGTAGTAGACAAAACATCCACAGATAACCTGAGAAGTGCTTCTAGTCCTTCTCCCGGGGAATAACTGACTCCTGGGATTGGATAATCGTAATACGATTCGCCTTCTGCATGTGTTCTAGTAACTGCAGAACCATTTAGCCAATCTCCTTCACCAATATCCGTGCTGTTAAAGACAGTAATCAAAGCAGTAGCAGATTCCATAGTTCCTAGCGAGTCTACAGCTCTGACTGAAATGTAATGGTCTCCTAGGCCGATATTAATCGCAGGAACTTGAATTTCCTGTCCAGTACCTAATGGAATGATTCCGCCTAGCCACCATGAATAGGACAGTGGCTGTGCTGCCGTTGCAGTGGTGCGGGCAGAGAATGTAATGTAGTCTGCAGTTTTGTAAGTACCATAGAAATTAGTCTGTTCTATGATTGGATTTATTTCCCCTGCAATAACTTCAGAAATAACGTTGAGAATATTATCTGATGGTTTGGCATCATTGCCTTCTGTTAAAGCCTCGCTGACGAATACTTTGAGCCTTTTATCTCCTAATTTGTTAAGGTCAAAAATGCAAGTGGCCGAACTCCCTGGTGTGATCTCAGTAGGATTGCAGTCCTCTATTGTCTCTATGTTTTCGCTTAAGTCCATTACAGTAAATCGGACTAATGGTTCGACAACTGTGTGATTTCCTAAGTTAGAGACTACCACTGATACACTGTCATTGCCATAGAAATACGTGGCTGAATTGGGAGCGTTAAGCGGTGCCATAGATGTTATTTGCAAGTCTACAGTGTCATCGAATGTAACTTCAGTGCTCTGCATATTATTGTATGAATTCATGTCTCCAGAAGGGGTTCCGCTCGAATTTAATAGCCCGTAATGGAAAGTGTAAGTGCCTTCCAAGTTGTAATTCAGAGGGGGCATCGCTCTCGAGAATGCACTCTCGCCCCACGAAGGTAGATCAGAATACGGAAGACTATCTGATGCAACTTCAATTCCATTGGAATCGATTAATTTCCAACCGATTTCTGCAACTAGTCCGCATGTTCCACAAGATGTTACAATGCCGTCCACGTTCATTGAGTAATTGGTATCAGTATTCATGATTACTTCGCCATTATAGGTGGCTAGGTTTTCTAATTGCGATGTGATGTCTTGAGTTTCAAATGAAAGGTCTACAAGATTCTGAGCGAGGTTGAAATTGTAAACTCCTACGTCATTTGTTACGTTGTTATCAGAATCAATGAATCTATAGACTAAGGTATATGCTCCTTCTTCACCGTCCGAGCTATACATCTTCAGGAAGGTGTGATTTACGCTTTGACCAACTGGAATAGGGTCTATTGCTGCTGTTCCATAATCATCTCTATCATTATAGCAATTTGCAGAATCCTTTACTCCTTCACATACAAACCATTCAATCATTCTAGATTCAGTATTGTAAAAGAATCCTGAATTTGTTATCTGTACTTCTAAGGAAATAGGGTCCCATGCAGACATGAAATCACCGGGCAATGGTGAAATTGAAGCCGTGATTTCGTAATCACCACTCACTGATGCTGCGGCGGTGGGTGTGAGTAAAATGCCTCCAAATGCAGACAATAACAACAACGAAACTAAGCCAATACTCAGGCTTGCCGAGGTATTGCTAGATTCAGCATACGCGCTGGACATCATGTAGTCCTACCATCCGTCCCTCAAATATCAATCGGTGACTGAAGGCAGAATCGACAGTATTGGTGACTTGGTATTGAATACGGGCGACACCCTCATGACTCTTCGTTGCCTCCGCAGTTTATGCAGGGGGCCCGACAATCTCGCAAATCTTCATCAGATGAGGATGGTGCAGTTGTTGCAGTTGTTGAATTTCTTTCAGCATTCACTCTATTTTTGATGATACTAACTGCATTTATGTCTCTCGCTCAACTAGAATTAGGTAGCAATGACCCTTATACCGATTTAGTCGATCGGTCCGCAGTTGATGGCTTAGACCGTCTTACCAATGGAGAAGGATGGTTTGTTCCCTATGTTGATGGCGTTAGAGATCAGGCTAATGCAACCGAAGATTGGCATATAGTGCCAGTGTCTGATTTGTACAATGGAGTACTTCAGCCAGGTATTGTTACTAATGGGGTCATTGATCTGGAACGTATTGATGCCTTGTCGAATGTAAGCATCGAAGCTATGGCGAGCGGCTTAGGGCTTGCAGATGACTTGCAGGTTAGGCTACTCGTACAGATAGAATCATCTTCAAATTCTTCAAGAGTAGGAGCGATACTCTTCGACGGAGGTTCAGACCGCTCCACTGCGAGCACTTCTTCAGTCGCCAGTCGTACATTCATTAGTGGCTCTGACGTAATTACGGTTAGCCTAGAGGTTCACGATGGAGGGAAGTCTCCTAAAGTTTTGAGAATCACAGAAATATCGCCGAGACCTTCGGATGGCGGCCCTGAATGGATTGAAGTTCAGAATAAAAATGGGTTTGCGATTTCGTTGAAGGGCTGGTCATTTGAGCGAAGTGGAACTTCCGGTACTACAGATTACTTGTACAAAGATGGAGTGATTCCAGGTGGTAAACTTGCAATATTCACTGGCGACCCGTCATCTCAAGAGATAGGCAATGCCAGTGTAGTCTACGATTTAGGAGCAAGCGGCTTCCTTGGAGTTGGTTCAATGGATGGTCTCGATGACAATTCTGGTAGACTTAGGATGTTATTTGCTGAAGATGACGAAGGAGTGGGTAACCAAGTTTGCAAAATTGAATGGAATCCTAGCACAGGTATACTTTCTAACAATACTATTGTTTGGAACGGTGGGCAACCTTCTCAATCTTCATCTTGGAATGTTTCTCAATCCCCAACACCGGGCGAAGTGTGAGCGATTGGTGCGTATCGTTCATTTAGTGTGATGATTTGGGTGGACTGTTAGCCATGCAACCCGCAACAGTCTACAGCCGCGACCGTTGTATAACGGGTATACATGGAATGGACGAGATTCTTAGAGGCGGAATACCTTACGGGTCTACGGTTCTGGCAGCTGGAACCTGTGGTTCTGGTAAGACTACTTTCGGTATGGAGTTCTTGGTAAGAGGGGCATTGGCAGGAGAAGCATGTGCTCATTTCACTGCAACCGAGCCAAGTGTCAAATTATTGGAGAATATTCGTCAATATGCATTTTTCGACATGAATATGATCGATAGCGGACTAATCAACGTATTCGACATGGATGTACTATATTCATGGCTAGGTTTGGACAAAGCATCGTTCGATTTAGACGATGTCCACGCTCTGATTAAGGCGATAGTCGACATTGTCAACACCATTGGAGTAACTCGCCTCGTAATCGACTCTGTAACCACTCTCTGTTACAAAATTAAGAGTGAACAACTGATTCGTGATTTCTTGTTTACTCTAGGAAAGAAACTAGCAACATTAGGTTGCACTACTATTCTAATTTCAGAGATTACCTCTGCTACCGAGAACGCCCACTGGTCTTCATTCGGTGTTGAAGAAGCAATAGCAGATGGAATTATCGTAATGGGTGACGTTGAGAGAATGGGTCATCTTCTTAGATTCTTACAGGTTGTAAAAATGCGAGGTACTTCACACAGTCGTGCTAAGCATGCAATCGAACTAACTCCTTTAGGAGTAATGCTAACCCCTATGCTGAAATGGGGAGCGGTTAGCGATAAAACCAGCCGATGGGGGTCATGATTATGTTTGAATTAGACCAAAGGATCGCTGAACAACTGACAGAAGTCAGCCTAAATTCATCTGTTCAAGTTCGCTGTGGAAACTCGAATGCATTTATGGTTACAGCATCTACAATGATTCCTCTCATGCAAATGTTCGAGATGGGCGGAGTTTACATCTGCGCTACCAGAGGTGCAGTAGAGATTATCGAGGCTTTCGAAGCAATAGGAGTGGATGTTTCACACATACAATTCGTAGACCTGGTTTCATCTGGTATTCTTGGTGGAACCGATGTTCCATACTCCAATATTTCATTCGTAGATAGCCCAATCATGCTAGAAAGCGTTCTTCTTCGCACACTTTACACTCTTAGAATTGCTAATTCCGAACGCAATTTTGTATTGATTGATTCAGTAAACGCATTAGCGATATACAACGAAGAGAGAATGCTCGCAGAATATCTTCATACATTCATCAATACTTTCCGCCAAAGAGAAGTATTGTCAATAATTTTGAACGTACCTGACCAAGTGCCTCCTATGGTACTATCAAATCTCGACCTTTACTGTACCGACTTGATTGACCGAGGACAGGTAGTGATTCACTAAGGAGATGTTTTCAGATGAGTAAAGAGGTCAAATTCGATTTGGAAGACGAGGAGTTTTTCGGTAGCGTTGGTAGTTTTGGAGTTCCAAAATTCGATAATGCAATGTACGGAGGAGTGCCTCGTGGTTTCTTAGTAATCGGTTTTACAGACATCGGTGCAGGATCAGAACTATTCGCTAAACAATTCACTTCCCCGGCTGAAGAGCCAGATAATACAATTCTAATTTCAACAAACGAAAGCCAGCTCGAAATCGCTCGCGTTTTCAAGAAATACAGTTGGCCAACAGATATTGCTGTACGAACTCTCGGAGAAGAATTCAATGCTAGAGTTCTAGAAAAAGAATTACTTGCGAGTCGTTACCGATTGGAAGGATTCAAGCTTCCAGACATTCAAAGGCTCGCTCAGACCAGATTCGTAGATGATGACACTCAGGATTTCTTGACAGAAATGACAAATGAAATCATGGCAATGGGTCCATATTTTAGAGCAGTTGTTGATTCATTGGATTTCTTCATGCAGAGAGAAGACCCTAGCCGTGTGGTCGCAATGCTAAGAATGATGCAAGCTCATACTCAATTGAACCGTGGGATTCTTTTCATCACCGTATCAAATGATACAATTACCCCTGCAATCAAACAAGAAATGGCTGCAATTGCGGACATGGTTTGCGATTTCAAGGTAAGAACTGTAGGTTCTGATTTCGAGACATCAATGATCGTTTCAAAATTCAGAAATGCTCCTGAGAATCTATCGATTATGGTTTACAGAGTAACTCCTGAAGAAGGAATTACCCCAGAGACCGTCGAGCGTATCGCTTGATACGAGAGGGTCAAGGGCAGATTTTTGCGAACCAAGTTCGTATTAGATTGGACGTAACATCATTGTTACTGACTTGGATTCATGTTCTAGAATGCCGACTTCGGTAAAATCAAATCTGTAGTGGAAACGCATAGAGCCGGGATTAGGAGGGTCTAGACTCACCTCTGCTGCAATTGGAACCTTATGTTGCTTTGAATACTCGACTACTTTTTGATAAATAAGAGAGCCAATACTTTGGTTGCGATGAGTTTGCGATACAGCAATTCTATCAACGTAAATGAAATCATCATAATTTTGATTGAACCATGCATAGTTCAAACTCCCGTAATTTGTACCAGGTAATAGGCAAATAACGAAGGCCAATAATTTCGAGTTTTCAAAAACACCAATTGCAAGTTCAGAAATCTCAAGCAGTGCTTTGATTTCTTCGTGGTTTACTTTACCCGTTCCAGGTAACCCTTGCTCGTTGATTTCCCAAATTTCAGAAATATCTTCATTCTGAAGCTCTCTCAAATCCATGGTCGACTCGATAATGACCTAAGACATAAGCCTCTCTAATCTCAACGATCTCTTAGGTAGTCTTCCCCATACCATGCCCATTGTTCCATTGTCCAACCTGTAGGCAGCCCTTCAGGAGGCAGTTGTGGAGCATTTGGTGTGCTCTGTGGTGAAACCACTTGAGGTGTAGGTAAATCAAAATCTGAATTAAATTCAGTCTTGTTTTTTCTTCTGTTAAGGAATACGATACCAGTTGCTAGTATTCCAAACAAAATTATCCCTATAACTGAAATTATTGTTGTGGTAGAAGCTCCAGATTCAGCATGTTTAGATGCATCATTAGGAAAAGCATCTGCTTTGTCAGACCAACCATCGCCATCGCTATCTGGGCAACCGAGTAGGTCTTCATAGGATTCGCCTTGAACTTCAGGGCAATCATCAGAGATCTCGCTACCTGGCTGGTCTGCATAGCTATCCCCATCGCTATCTGACCAAAGTGTACTATCGTTTGGATATGAGTCTAATTCATCATCCCATCCGTCCCCATCTGTATCAGGGCAACCATATCTCTGTTCATTCGACAGGCCAAATTCTCCTAAACAGCTATCTGGTGAATCTCCCAGCGGAGAATCTCCGAACCCGTCTCCATCATCATCTAAGTGTTGAGTACTGTCAAAGGGCAACATGTCGCCAGAGTCGGACCATCCATCCCCATCGCTATCTAGGCAACCAAATCTATCTTGACTAGATGTTCCAAATATTTCAGGGCAAGCATCTGCCTCAAAACCAGTTGCTTCGTCTCCATACCCGTCACCATCTTGATCGATATGTTGAGTTTCTTCTAATGGGAAAGCGTCAGCTCCCAATGCGGAATCCCAATTAGAATCTGGATTCGACCATCCGTCTCCATCACTGTCTAAGCATCCTCTACGGTCTAGAGTTGAGTTTCCATAAACCGTGACACAATCATCACCATCTATTCCATCGGATTCATCTCCGTAACCATCTTCGTCTATATCTGACCACTGAGTTGGCTCGTAAGGAAACGCATCACTACTATCTGCGTGACCGTCTTCATCAAAATCTGGACAGCCAAATAATCTACCCGAATCACTCAACCCATAATCGATTGGACAATCGTCTTGCTTGTCTAGGAAACCATCGTTATCGTCGTCCTCATCCTCATTTCTGTCTTCACAACCATCTTGGTCTACATCGTTAGATGATGTGGAGATGAAGGTCGGATGGCTTTGAGGGCACAAATCTGCATTGGCAGTAGATTGTATACAGTCCCAGTCCTCATTCCAGCCTGAATCACAAATATTGTCATTGTCGTCATCTTTGTCTTCACTGATGTCTTTACAGCCGTCATTGTCATAATCTGAATCTGAATCTGAAGTCCAGTCTAGTTCACCAATAGAGCAGCCATCTCCGCTATCCAATACTCCGTCATTATCATCATCATAATCTTCTGAGTAATCTCTACAGCCATCTGAATCATGGTCGGTAAGTAATGACGGATTCCAATTCATTTCACCTGTAGCACAGTTGTCTAAGTTGTCAAGAATGCCATCATTATCGTCGTCCTCATCGCACACATTACCCATTGCGTCATTATCGTGATTAGCCTGACTTGGGTTGGAAACTAGAGGGCAATTGTCATCTTCGTCGGCAATTCCATCATTATCTTGGTCAGACTGGGGGTCGATTCTGACAACTTCATCTTGACCATTATCTACATAGTACAGTTTTCCATTTGGTCCAATCTCTAGCCCCATAATTGACGATGCAGAGGTAAGAATAGAGCCTGCTTCAGTAGCGCTTTTTCCATTTGTACTCAAGTCATATGCAATTATACGGCTATTGCCGTTTTGAGATACGAAGAGTTGGCCATCTTCTATTGCAATGCCTGATGGGCTGCTAAGTCCTGAATCAAGTACTCCCCATTCAACTCCACTGATCCTAGAATACTCAGCAAGGTCTTCTTTTTGAGTTGTTGAAGGATTGGTTTGCCATTGTGGGTCGAGAATATTCTCGGTGTTGTAAGTGGAGTCGTCAGTATTGACCCAAAGCACCCTGTTTGCACCAGTATCGGCAATATAGAGTATGCCAGTTTCTTTGTCCAAAATCATGTGACCAGGGACTCCGAATGAACGTGAGAGTTGTATTTCGGAATACCGGCGGACGATAGCGTCTGAATGATCATCTTCACCTGTGTCATGGTCCTCTTGGAAATCGTAATACACTAGCTCCCCATAATATCCATCGTTGTACCAATAAGCGTTACCTGAATCATGCGCAATTCCCATTCCGTCTGGTGATTCATGATTCATATCGATGTGGCTGCCCAACAATCCGTTTCCATTATTTTGATTTTCAACGGCAAAATGTGAGAGAGACGAAGGCCAAAGAGTTGGTCCCATGAATTGGTTGGGAGCACCTTGACCGCAGTAAGTATTCTGAGTTTCTTGAGCAGAACCCCACTGCCAGTCAAACTCGGGATGATATTCGCCAAATGCGATGGCACTAACTTCTTCCAAGAAGTGGTAAGCATGCGAGTCCTTACGATTTTGTGAGGTTTGGTTCTCAAGTCCAGTATTCTGGACAATTGTTATGCTGTCAGTAGCACGATTTGCAATCCAGAGTTCGTTGGCTCTTCCAGGATGGAATTCCAAATCTCTTGGGTCGGAAAGTGCATCAGACGAATCGGCTATTACCACTTCTTCGAAGTCAACTCCGAATTGAGGTACAACGGTTGTACTTTCGTTTCCTAGCGCATGCGCGGGTAGGTACATTACGAGAATCATTAGCATTACTACACTAACTAGTCTGTTACCCATATTAGATACCTAAATCTGTTACGCCTTTCATACCTTGCTTAAGCCGATAGACAATTGCTCGTAACAATCACTGAAAATTTCCTAACAATAATTGATATTTAATCAATCATTCAGGCTTACTTGCTTTGAAACGACTGGACATTCCAGGGAACAGTAATCTAGCTTTAACTTGTTCATATCCTACCTCTTTCATAATTCCCTTGTAATAGGAATGAGTGCCGTAATGAGTGTATGTTCTAGCCAACCATTTCCAAGGGTGATTTGGGTCTTTGGTGACAACTCTTGCAACCCATTGAACGAATGTTCCCATGTACAGTCTTCCAAATAGGCCATGCAACCAATTTGCTTTGCCTGCATCACATATCACAAGTTGTCCGCCTGGTTTCAATACTCTGAATATCTCAGCAAGGCCTTGTTTTTTATCTTTGAAATCTCTGAAAGAGAACAAGCAGAATACTCTGTCGAAAGTGTCATCTGGAAGTGGAATTTCTTCTGCAATCGCCTCGACATATTGAGCCGGCGATTCTCCTCTTTCTTCACGCACCTTGTCTACTCTTTTACGGCAAACCTTCAACATTTCAGCACTAGGGTCGAGGCATGTTAGGTCCATACCTTCAATCCCTACGGCGAATGAGCCAGGCCCGCATCCAACTTCGAGGACTTTCATTCCTTTTTGCGCATGATTTCGGACATGTTTTCGCATACCCTTATCGAAACCCAGAGTCATGATACGGTTTACTCTGTCATACACAGGAATTGTTGCTTCCAACTGCCTTTCTAATTCAGTCCACGCCTCTTCATCGATTCCGGAAGGGTCGAATCCTCCTGTCTTGGAGCGGTCGGACATAGTTGTTCGGCATGCCTTACAGTTTTGACCATTTTGGGGGTATTCCAATTGATTTCGATTTAGAAATTGTGATTTTTAGACCAAGAGGGTTATGAACCCATTATTGGTGGGCCGGCTAACAGGGTGTTCACAATGGGTATGTCAGATGTACTTAACAGCATCAAAGAAGCAGAAGAGTCGGCAGATGCTAAACTTACTGCATCAAAGGAAAAAGCAGCAAAAATCGTTGCAGATGCTCGAAAAGAAGCATCAGATATAATCCAGAACGCCCAAGATGGTGCAGTTTCTTCAACAGCGAAGAAACTTGATTCAGCCCGTGCAACTGCCGGTGCTGAAGCAGATGGTGTTCATGCAGAAGGCGCTAAGTCGGTAGAAAGCATTCAATCTTCAGCCGGTGAGCGTCGTGCTGCCGCAGTCAAATTAGTAATCGATTCATTAATGTCTAACTGAGGTGTTACAATGCTTAGTTCTGTTGAAATGTCCCGCCTTACAATGGCAGGGTCTATTGGCGAACTTGATGCCGCTCTGCGCCTTTGTGCAGATTTAGGCTACATCCACTTAACTCCTTATTCGGCAGAAACAGATGGTATCAGCGTTGGTACCCCTCATCCCGATGCCGATGAAGTCTCCACTTTACTCTCCAAGGTCCGTTCTGCTATTGCGGTATTGAAATGCTCAAACAAAGAAGGGCCAATATCTGCTAAGATAGTTAAGCAGGCTCTTTCAGGAAAGTTTCCAGGTGATCTGGACTCGATTTCCTCAATAATCGAAAATAAGAATAATGCAGATGCAGAAATAACACGTTTGGAAGAGAGAGTCTCTATACTGAACGTCATTGCTCCTCTCAATGTTCCTCTAGAATTGATGACTGAACTAAAATCGGTTGAAGTTTATCTTGGAGAGACTGGTAAAGCCCGAAAAGCTCACCAAGTATTCGGTGAACTAAGTAGTAGAATCGAAATGCATGTTGCAGGAGATGTAGTCGCAGTCGCATGTGCTGGAAAAGAGGCTGCTGAAGTACAGATGGCTATGGGTGAGTTAAACGCTAAGCCAATTCAGATACCCAGCGGAAAAGGCACTCCTTCTGAATTACTAAAGGAAGCATCTGTTGGTATTGCAAAGAACCAACAGGTAGTTTCCAGCTGTGAATCTAAGATGGAATCATGGATTCAGAATAATGGCAGGATGCTATTAGCGGTTCAAGAACACCTTGAGCGTGAAAATGAAATCCTAACTGGGCACACACTATGTGCTACAAGCTCACATGCATTTGCTTTGGAAGCATGGCTTCCTACTACAGAGGCAGATAATGCTAGAAGCGTTCTTTCCAAAGCATGTTCGCACTTGATGATAGAAGAGTTCGTTGAAGAACACGGTCATGGAGATGATGAACACCACCATGAAACAGAGTACCCTCCTGTTGAATATGACACACTAGCCATAACACGTCACGCATCAGCCCTTACAAACCTAGTTGGTAGGCCTAAGTATGGTTCTATCGACCCAACGAGTATGTTGGCTTTCACCTTCCCAATCTTCTATGGTTTGATTTTAGGAGATGCTGGTTACGGGCTGGTAATAATGCTACTAGCCCTAGTGCTGAAGTCAAAGATTGGTCACGACCCAGTCGGTGCAGTCGGTGCAAGAATCCTGATGAACATGGGTATTGCAACATTCATAGTTGGTGTACTAACTGCTGAAGCATTTGGATTCGTAATAGAGAATTGGTCGCCTTTCGCTGCATTCTATGATTCATTGTATAATGCAACCCACCATTCTCTTACAGGTACAGTATTCGATGAAATCTTTGGATTATCTCATACATACTTACCGTTCCATCGTGCTGGCGGCGCTCTACAAGATTACATTCTGCTATCCATTTACCTTGGGTGCGCTCACCTCCTAATCGGTTTCATCATCGGATTCATCAATGTATTCAGAGCCCACGGCCCAGTTGCAGCATTCTTTGAAAAAGGGTCTTGGATGTTGATTTTAATCGGTGGCTCTGCACACGTTCTTAGATTCGTTACCGACGAGTCTTACGGTACCTTTGAAGGTTCAATTTGGTCCGCTATGGTCGTAATAGGCGTAATATGCCTAATTTACGGCCTAGCAGTTTACGAAGGATTTGGCTGGCTTGGTGGCATCATCATGGGCCCAATTGAGACATTTGGATTACTTGCTAACACCTTGTCTTACCTTCGAGTAATGGCTGTAGGTGTTGCCGGGGTTAAGATTGCTGAAATCGGTAATGAGATGGGATTCCATGGCATGGCAGATGCAGTATCATCTGGTGACTATTTAGTGGCTGTTCTTTGTTTCTTAATCTGGATAGGTGTCCAGGTATTCGCTCTTGCGCTTGGATTACTCTCACCGAGTATCCACGCTGTCCGTCTGCACTTCGTTGAGTGGATGGGCAAGTTCTACGACGGCTCTGGACAGGAGTTTGCACCAATAGGTGGCCGTCCTCTACATGTGGAGGGCCACTGATATCACAGTCCCAATTGGACAAAAAAGGAGGAAAAAAGAATGAAAACACGAAATTTGAAGATGAGCCTAAGAGCACTAATCGTCCTCATGGGAGTTACACTGCTAGCACAAGGTGCATTAGCAGCTGTTGGTGACTATGACGGATGGGGTCGCTACATGGGAGCCGGAATCGCACTTGGCCTAGCAGGTCTTGGTGCAGGTTACTCCCAAGGTAGCATCGGTAGCGCAGCAGTTGGTATGCTAGCAGAAGACGGATCCAAGTTTGGACCAGCTCTGATCTTTACCGCATTGCCTGAATCTATCGTAATTCTAGGTGCACTACCATTGTTCCTATGAGCAGTACTGGCTAACTCCGAGATTTTCTCGGTGCTATGCCGGAGGTGAATAAATGACGCTAGAACAACTCGCAAAGGACATTTCCGCTTCAGCAGAGGCGGAAGCCAAGGCTACCATTAAGGCAGCTAAGGACGAAGCGAAAACCATCCTAGCTGAGGCTAAGGCTCGTGCAGACTCTATTGAAGGGGATGCATCGGGCAAGGCGGACAAAGAAGCAGACCAACTCGCTAGAGAAATGGTCGCATCTGCACGTCAGGCTAATCAGAAGGAAGTCCTAGTCGCCCGAAGAGTCGAACTCGACGCTACCTTAGCAAGTGCTCGCTCTATGCTTGGTGATTCAAGTCTTGCAGGACGTGCAAGTCTGCTTAAGAGTCTCGTCAAAAAGGCGGGAAGTTTAGGTGAAGGAAAGATGGTTTTACGCCCTACAAAGATTGACAAAGCAGCTCTGCAAGATTCCGCTAAGGGATATTCAGTTGGTGGCGAAGTCGATGGACTAGGTGGATTCGTCCTTGAAGCAGAGGATGGAACGCTCTCTTTTGACTTGCGCTTTGACACATTGTTAGAGAATGCATGGGTAGAGCAGAGAGCTGCAGTTAACGAGACCCTATTTGGATAAACGAACTAAGGAGTCGAAGATTATGTCAATCCTTGCTAACAATACCGCTTACGTGGCTGCACGTGCTAAGGCTCGCAAAGCGAGTCTGATGGACCGTACACGCCTACGTCAGCTCATCCAACAATCTCCTGAACAACTTACTGTCGCAGTGGCAGACAGTGGTTACAGGACTGAAATCGACCTTTACGCTGGACACTTTACCGGCGGAGATTTGGTCGAGGCCGCACTAACGCACAACCTACAAGCAGAATTATCCAATATTCTTGGACTTTGTAATGGTAAGGTACGAAATGTAGTAGAAATTTACACAGGACGTTTCCGTTACCAAAACGCGAAGGTCGTACTTCGTGCTGTTGTAAATGAGGTTGACGTGAAGAAGGTCTCTCACTCTATTCTACCAGAAGAAAGTGAGATTAACATACCATGGCTAAGAATTATCGAAGAATCAAACACTCTTCGTGACGCTGTTGAACAAATGCGTCGCCTACCATTTGGAAAGGCATTGCTAGCTATAGGTGAGGATGAAGGATTACAGACATACGAAGACGCCCTAGATCGCCATTACTTCAAGCACTCATTGAGTATGCTTCAAGGCGGCGCACCAGATGTACGTGTTTTACGTAACCATTTGTCAAGCGAAATCGATCACCGTAATATTGTCAATATACTCGAAGGACACGCTTTTGGCTTGTCTGTCGAGGAAATCTCAAAGGCGCTCATCTCTGGTGGTCGCCTAATCAAAGAGAGAAGTTTTGCTCAGGTTGCTGGCAACAGGGACGGACTTCTCGAAGTACTAAGGCAGTCTAACAATTTCGATTTTGATGGATTCCAAGAAGTGGTTTCATCCTCTGATGAGGAGAGAACACTGGACCCTATCATTACCTGGTTGCGTAGCCGTGAACTCTCACAGATGAAGCGAATGAGCTACCTCCACCCGATTTCAGCCCTTCCAGTAATACACTATGTGTCTGCGAAGGTTCAGGAAATTGAGGACCTTCGTCTCATAGTCCGCGGCCGGATGGCTGGTTTGGCTACTGAGGTTCTGGAGGCACACGTGCTCTGAGGTGTTATGAATGGAAATCGCAGTAGTAGGCAGTCCTGAGTTCACGCTCGGATTCCAGTTAGCTGGAATTAGTACATTATACAACCCTGAAGGCGAGGAGGCTACCTCCAAAGTATTCAGGGATTTACTTACAACAAAGGGTGTGGGAATCGTGGTGGTCGACTCTGCGGTTCTGTCCTCCCTACCAGAACGTCTTCGTGAAAGGCTTTCTGAAAGCGTCACTCCAACCGTTCTTGGTATAGGAACAGAGGAGGACACTACTTTACGAGATACAATTCGTAAGGCAATAGGAGTCGACTTGTGGAAATGATTTCCAAAAAAATGGAGGAATAAAATATGAAGAATGAAGGATTAATTTACCGTATTTCAGGGCCAGTAGTAACGGCCATTAATATGAAAGCGGCAATGTACGATGTTGTCCGTGTTGGAACGGAAGGCCTAATGGGAGAAGTAATCGAATTACACGGCGATAAAGCTGTTATTCAGGTGTATGAAGATACATCCGGTATACGCCCTGGAGAAATAGTAGTAAACACTGGTGAAACGCTTTCTGTTTCATTAGGACCTGGTTTACTAACTCAGATTTATGACGGAATTCAGAGACCTCTTCCAACTCTTGAAAAAGAGATGGGAGTATTCCTTACTCGTGGTGTCGATGCAGATGCATTCGATCTTGAGAAGGTTTGGACCTTTGAACCGCAAGTCTCTGTTGGAGATACCGTGACCGGCGGTCAGGTTGTTGGACACGTCCAAGAGACCGATACTATCGTTCACAAGATTATGGTAGTTCCTGGAAACGGCGGAGTTGTCAAATCTATCGAATCTGGAGACTTCAATGTCACTCAGACCATTTGTACCTTCGAAGATGGCAGTGAAATGCAGATGATGCAAGAATGGCCAGTAAGAACTCCACGCCCATACAATCAGAAATACCCGCCAGTAATTCCTCTTGTTACAGGTATGCGTATTCTTGATTTCCTTTTCCCATTGGCAAAGGGTGGCGCAGCTGGTATTCCGGGACCATTCGGTTCAGGTAAGACAGTTACACAACAATCTCTAGCAAAGTATTCTGATGCACAACTCGTTGTTTACATCGGTTGCGGAGAGCGTGGTAATGAGATGACTGAAGTATTGGATGAGTTCCCTCATCTAATCGATCCTAACACTGGAAAGCCATTGATGGAAAGAACAGTAATGATTGCAAACACTTCAAACATGCCTGTAGCAGCACGTGAAGCGTCTGTGTACACAGGAATTACAATTGCAGAGTATTATCGTGATATGGGTTACGATGTTGCTCTTATGGCAGACTCCACATCTCGTTGGGCTGAAGCAATGCGTGAGATTTCCTCTCGTCTTGAAGAAATGCCTGGTGAGGAAGGTTATCCTGCTTACCTATCAACTCGTATCGCTGAATTCTATGAGCGTGCAGGAAGAGTTGAGACACTGAATGGAGAAGATGGCTCAATTACCGTAATCGGTGCTGTATCACCTCCTGGTGGAGATATTTCAGAACCGGTATCACAAGGTACACTTCGTATCGTTAAGGTATTCTGGGGTCTAGATGCAGGTCTAGCTCGTCAACGCCACTTCCCTGCTATCAACTGGTTGAATTCTTATTCTCTGTACCCTCAGAGTCTTGACCAGTGGTTCAGAGACAATGTGGCACAGGATTTCCCTGAAATCAGAATTGAACTATCGGGATTGCTGCAAGTCGAATCGGAATTGCAAGAAATTGTACAACTTGTTGGTTCAGATGCTCTTCCAGTCGACCAGCAGTTGACTTTGGAAGTAGCTCGTATGATACGAGAATATTTCCTTCAACAAAATGGATTCCACGAAGTTGATGCATATTGTGACATTCACTTGCAATACAAGATGGCAAAGGCGATTCTTGCATTCCAAGAATCCGCTAAGTCCGCAATGGCAGCAGGTGCTCAACTTGGGGACGTAGTTAACGTCCCTTCACGTTCAGACCTAATGCGTGGTCGCTTGAATAAAGGATACGTCGACACAATTGACGAAATGGTGAAGACCATGCTCGAGCAAATAGCAGCTACAGTAGAGGATAATTGAGGGGGAATAATCATGACAGGAAAAGAATATCGAACAATTACAGACGTCAAGGGACCTCTAGTTTTCTTGAACAAGACAGAACCTGTTGCTTTTGGTGAAATCGTATCTTTGCGATTATCAAATGGGACAATTAAGAACGGACAAGTACTCGATACATCTGACGATTTAGTTATCGTACAGGTATTCGAAGGTACAGCAAAAATCGATAGAGATTCAGGTGTTACCTTCATGGGAGACGTATTCAAACTCCCAGTATCTACTGATTTAGTCGGTCGTATCTTAGACGGTGCAGGGCGCCCTCGTGACGGTGGTCCAGATATTGTTGCTGAAGAGAATGCGGACATCATTGGTGCTGCTATCAACCCATACAGTCGTCGTAGCCCACACGATTTCATTCAAACTGGGATCTCTGCAATCGATTGCTGTACATCATTGGTTCGTGGACAAAAGTTGCCAATTTTCTCAGCATCTGGTCTTCCACACAACGATATCGCACTACAGATCGCTCGTCAAGCAAAGTTAACTGCTTCCGATGAAGAATTCATTGTAGTATTCTGTGCTATGGGAATTACTGCTGAAGAATACAACTTCTTCCGTGCTGATTTAGAGCGAACTGGTGCACTTGAAAATGCGGTATTGTTCGTTAACCTAGCGGATGACCCTGCTGTTGAGCGTATTATTACACCTCGTCTAGCACTAACCGCTGCGGAATACCTGGCATTCGAAAAGGACTACCACGTTCTGGTTATCTACACTGACATGACAAACTATTGTGATGCTTTGCGCCAGATTGGTGCAGCTCGTGAAGAAGTACCTGGACGCCGTGGTTACCCAGGATACATGTACACTGACCTTGCTATGCTATACGAGCGTGCAGGATTGGTTAAAGGAAAGAAGGGTTCAATCACTCAATTCCCTATTCTGACAATGCCTGGTGACGATATCACTCACCCAATTCCTGACCTTTCAGGATATATTACAGAAGGACAAATTGTTATCTCTCGTGAATTACACCAAGCAGGTATCTATCCTCCAATCAACGTATTACCATCTCTATCCCGTCTAATGGGTTCATGTATCGGTGAAAAGACCACTCGTGAAGACCACAAGTCGGTTTCTGACCAGATGTATGCTGCATATGCACAAGGCCGTGAATTACGTGGTCTAGTAGCAATTGTTGGTGAAGATGCACTAAACGAGCGTGACAAGCAACTTCTAGAGTTCTCTGGTGTGTTCGAAGATAAATTCCTAAGACAGTCTCGATACGAAGACCGTTCAATCGGAGAAACCTTAGATCTGTGCTGGACTTTGATGTCTAGTATCGATACCAAGTACCTAGTACGTCTTGACCAGAAGTGGATTGACAAGTACCACCCAGATAACCGCGAGTGAGTTTACTGAACCAATAGGGAGTTGAAATTATGGCACTTGACATAAAACCAACACGCAGTGAACTGATCAAGCTCAAAGGGCGCATTAAGCAAACAAAGAATGGATACAAACTTCTCAAGATGAAGCGTGACGGTCTATTCCACGAGTTCCGTAAGTTGTTGGCTGAAATGATTGAAGCCAAGCGCGAACTAACCAATACATATCGTTTAGCAAAGCAGCGTATTGACTTGGCAAATGCCATCGAAGGTGGCCTCAAAGTCCGCTCTGCAGCAATTGCGAACTCCGCCTCTCCTGAGGTCGAAGTTGAGCGTCGAAATATTATGGGGGTTGTAGTTCCTTCAGTTTCAGGAACTAATCTAAAACAGGCTTTTGGTGAACGTTCAATCGGTTTTACTGGTTCATCCCCTTACATTGATGAAGCAGCTGACTCTTTTGGAAATCTAATCGAGAGAATGGTGAAAGCAGCGGAGATGGAGGCTACATTGAAGCGTCTCCTCGCTGAAATCGAAGCAACAAAGAGACGTGTAAACGCATTGGAGTTCAAGGTAATACCAGAACTTGAAGAAGCACGCGTATTCATTCAACTTCGTCTTGAAGAGATGGAAAGAGAAGAAACATTCCGCTTGAAACGTTTCAAGAATAAGTGATATCTTACCCGATTCATTCATTGAGGACGGGCGTACCCCCAAGTTCATTGGGAGACTAGTTTATGGCTGAAGATGAAATAATCCCGGTTCACAAGGATTCTTGGAATCATCGTGAATTACTTCAGAGGATTCTTTCTAGGTACTGTCATGTATTGGAAGATATAGGTGGCAGAACTCCAGCCTATTTGGTGTCTGAGAAGAGTGAAGGAGAGGATTTTCATGAGACACTGGCCTCGATAAACTCTCATTTCAAAACAATCGGTTACAATGCACGTCTATATCCTGATGAGCCTTGGATTATCCAACTGATTCCGGATCCTAAATATCAATGGCCCTCACCTAGATTTGTAATTTCAATGTGGGTCCTTTCTCTGCTGACAACCGTTTATGCAGGTGAGAAGTGGATGGCCTCAGGACGCCCTTCAGGCGGGTGGTTTGTCGAAAACACCTCTCTGGATGCCCTTGTTGGTTTTACTTTACCATTATTCGCCGTTCTAATATTGGCATCATTCATTCAGAAGTGGACTGCTTCAAAAAGTGGAGTTAGATTGCCGCATCTATTCCCACTACCAGGTCCAGCAATGCTGTGGTGGCCATTTGGAATAATTGGTTTTGCTTCCCTTCCACGCAGCGATGCTAGATTATGGCCTGACCGTAGTTCATTAGGTAAATCTGCACTTTCTGTACCAATTGTAATGATTGTTTGTGGAATGGGGCTTTCTTTACTAGGTCTAAAACTAACTCCAGATATCGTTCCAATTACAGCTTCTCCGCTTATTCTTGACCTTCCTTTACTAGTCAATCTAATCGGATTGAATATGGAGGGTGAAACCAGTATGCTACTCAAGAGTTCTTGGTCGCACCCTTTCACTCTTGTAGGTACAACTCTGATGTTCTTTGGCTGGATATCCTTGCTGCCCATACCTACTTTCCCAGGAGGGCGTATTCTAATCGCACGAATGGGCATTCCTGAAGCAAGATCTGGTTCCACTCAAGTGATGCTATTGATGGTAGTTCTTCTGTTCGCTTTCTTGTTTGGAGCATTCTCTGTATGGAGCATCTGGGTTCCAGTAGTTGCACTTTGTGCGTCATTATTGATTACAAAGGGCAGTGACCCTAGATTACCGATTGTCCTCGATGACTTCAAGGGTTTACCTGATGTCGACCACAGAAGAATCGGAATAATTCTTTTCATGGCTTTCATGTTCGCACTACCTTCGCAAATACCGTTCTCAATGGATGATGATTGGGACGAAGAAATCTCTTGGGATATCGATGATAATACATTGGTTATTGAAGAGGGTTGGTTTAATCAAACAATAACAGTGAGTAACCCCTCACTAATTGTACAGGGTTGGGATTTAACTTTACTTTCTACGATGAATGGTGAGTTTACCTTATCCAGTTCTAGTTGTGATTCTGAGTTACAGGATAATGTTGTGAAATGTGAAGGAGACATAAATCCCGAAGATCCAATCGACCTGGAATTCGATTTTGAATGGAAAGAGGATTGGAATACCACTGGTATCGATTTCATCTGGAGAATTGGAAATGAATTCATTACTCACAAAGTAGTTCCTGACCAGACGATTTACCCAGTAGGTTCTTGGCAATTCAATGGCGACATAGATGACCCTAAGTCATGTATAGAGTTACAAGTCAATGGCAAGTCATCAACGATCAATCTTCCATCGATTGAGGATTACACAAGTTGGGACGGAGTTGATGATAATGGAAACCTTACTGTTGACAAGCACACTTCAGAAATTTGTTTGAACAGTTTGTCAGGAGACGATATGCAATGGCTGGATGGCTATCTATTCAACATTGATGAGACACCCTACAAAACATCTTACGAATCTCAGAACTTTGTTTCAATTCCCAAAGAAGGCATAGTCCTTGACAATAATGAATTGATGTTCAGTCAATCGATTTTAGCTCTAAATCACGAAGATGATTGTCTAACTCTTGGCAACCCTTCCTCGATATACCCTCTTGTAGATGAAATTAGAAGTTGGAATATGTCGATAACACCGGTTGGCTTGAATCAATTTGAAGATTCAAATGATTCTATACGCTTCTTTGCGCCTTCTGGTTCAATAATTACCGACTGTCAGCAATATTACTTGCCTTCTCAGTTCACTGTCTTGGAGGGCCCTTCGTTAATTATTGGGCAACTGGATGAAAGGACACAACATTGGATTGGTTCTGTAAATGTCATCGATGATGAAATAACGATTGAGAACCCAAATTCTGAAAATATTACCTTGAACATTGAGTTTGATGGAAATGGCACACAGTGGGATATTTCTAACAACATAGTTTTGAATTCAGGCCAAATAACCACAGTGTCAGCAATCGCTCCGGAGACGGGTATGTCATTTGCATGGTTCGAATTAAATGATGGGGAAATAATTCTTCATCTGGTTAATCACGAGGTTTAACCATGAGAGTTGCAGTATTAGGCGCCGGTGCAATCGGCAGCCTCATTGCCGCAAAATTGGTTGAAGCAGGGTACGATGTACTCGTGCATGCTCGTGGTGAGCATGGTGCGGTTCTAGCGCTATATGGGCTAGAAGTAACCGGTAACTGGAATGTTTCAATCAGCCCAGATGATTGGACAGTCAGTCTCGATGGTGCAGGAATCCATTCATCGCTTGAGAATACTTGTGACCAAGTTATCATAACCAGCAAATCAAAAGACACGCTTGAACTTGTCAAATTAGCATCTTTCTTGTCATCTGGTCCGGTTCTATCACTGCAAAATGGTCTTGGTAATTTAGAGATACTAACTGAGTACGTATTCGAAAACGCCGCAGTGGGAGTAACTACTAATGCAGTAACAAGGATGAAACCAGGTCATGTTGAATGGGTTGGGAAAGGTGATTTGTATTTGGGCGGTCCGAAGGGCAAAGAATTTGTCAAAACCTTAGCATCTCTCGATGCTTCATATGTTGACGACGTATCGTCAATTCTTTGGAACAAGTTGCTCTTGAATGTGGCAATAAATCCTCTAGCGGCCATTTGTGGTGTGAAAAACGGTGAGTTGCGAAAAGAACCACTTCTCTCACAGGCTGAATCTACTATGATAGAGGCTGCCAATGTAGCTAGAATTATGGGTGTAAAAATAGACGATGACCATGAATTGATATCTCGACTTCATTCAGTATTAGATTCAACAGCAGAAAATATCTGTTCAATGCTGGTTGACGTAAAGGCTGGTCGTGAGACTGAGATAGATGTGCTCTGTGGGCAAATCGTTTCCAGAGGTGAAAAAATCGGAATACCTACTCCACTAAATTCTATGCTTTTATCACAAATAAAGGCACTCAGATGAGGTCTTTATTCCAATGCAGGCCGCGGTTTTCTTTTCGTTTTAACGCATCTTCAGTAATATGAGTCGCTACAAGGACGAGATTTCTCAATTCAATCAAATCTCTTGTTGGTATACTCCTTCTCCAAATTAGATCTACTTCTTTTGAAAGCAAAGTTAGCATTCTCTTTGCTCTTTCTAGTCGACTAAATGAACGAACAATGCCTACATCGTCGGTCATAGTTTTCCTCAGTGTTTCTAAGTCTCTTATCAAAGGAGCATGTTCTTCCAACTCTTGCATTCCTTCAGCTCTCCACTTCGGGACCTCTTGTAGGTCATTACTCGGTTGTGAGATAAAGTGGTCCGCTGCCCTATTTGCAAATACTACCGCCTCCAGCAAACTGTTCGATGCTAATCTGTTTGCTCCATGCATTCCCGTGCATGCGACTTCTCCAATTGCGTACAGTCCTTTCATTACCTCTCCATTACTCATCAGCGCCCTCCCATCGATGTCGACTGACAAACCACCCACCATATAGTGGGCAGCGGGTGCAACAGGCAATGGATCTCGGCCCAGAGATAACCCAAATTGATTCAATTTGGATTCAATTGTAGGGAAGTTTTTGCGCAATTCATCTTTGTCCAGATGGTCTGTGATTAGCCATACATTATCTGCACCAGTAATCTTCATTCTTTGGTCACAAGCTCGTGCAACAACATCTCTAGTTGCAAGGCTAGCATCAGGGGATGATTCGAGTGTGAAAGAATGAACATCTGGGCCTAATGGTGACGTTCTATATTTTTCAAGACCGGCATTATCTAGAAGGACACCACCTTCTCCTCGTAGCGCTTCAGTAATCAAAAATGGAATCTTATTTCCTGCCATTAAGGCTGTTGGATGAAACTGGAAAAACGCCATATCGGTACTTGCAGCGCCTGCTCTAACCGCCATTGCTAATCCATCACCTGTTGCTACAGATGGATTTGTAGTTCTCTCCCATAGTTGGCCACAGCCTCCTGTAGCAATTAGAACAGCATCTGCAGCTATTGCTTCCATTTTTCCAGTGTCTAGGCTCAGGCACCAAATTCCTTTGATGCCTTTTCCAGGCTCTCCGTGTACGGTTTGAATCAAATCTACCCCTAATGTGTGAGGCCTTAATGAAATATTTTCACTTGATGCAACGGCTTCTGTAAGGGCTCTTTCGATTTCCGCTCCTGTTGCATCCTTAGCATGTAGGATCCTTCTTGCCGAATGCCCACCTTCCTTCACTAAGTGAAAATCGTCTCCTTCTTTTTCAAAATCTACGCCTATTGATAGAAGATCCCTAATGCGGTCTCCTGCCTCTTCAACAACGCACCTAACTATCTCCTCATTGCAAAGCCCGTCTCCAGATGAGATGGTGTCTTTGATGTGGGCTTCCATGCCTTTTCCATCGGTTTTGTCAAGAATGCCGGCAATGCCACCCTGTGCCCAATTAGTCGAGGAGTCTTTGGGCCTTTGCTTGGTAATTATTATGACTTCATGACCGGCTTCATTTAGACGTAATGAAGCGAATAATCCGGCAATCCCGCTGCCTATAATTACGACTCTAGACATGCTTGTCAGTTTGGCGTGGAGACTTCTACATTCAAAGGTGTTCCATGTATGGTTGCGACACCAATAAGGGGGATGATTCAGTACAGGGTAATATGGGGCTGATGAAAAAGTTAGCATCACTCCTTGGTTTGGTCCTAATTGCAGTCTCTGTAGCCAATGTTGAATTCGGTGCTTTAATGGATTTAGATCCTCCTCAGAAAGTTAACCTTTCTCGCTTAGCAGATCCGGGTTGTAATGCTGATGAAATTCAGAAAGACCTCGATACAGGGGATGTAAATGAGTGCGTATCTACTCCTGGTGTTTGGGAAGCACCAGATTTGTTATTATTGTTAGAAGGGTGTGTATTGTTTTTGACATCCTTTATGAGATGGCCTAGGAAAGGAAGGTGGGCCAAACGAATTAGACGTCTTGCAGTTATTGCAGGTCTGATATTCTGTGGAGTTGCGCTAGCGGATAGATTTGAAATGCTGCCAGGGGCCTCGTCTGAAGATTTATCTTCATTATTGCCATTCCCTGCTCCTCCAATCGCAGTGCAGATAGGAATATTTGCAATTGGAATTTTCCTTGTGCGTGGGCCTAAATATCGCATAGATTATGATGGCCGAGAAAGGACCGATGAGCAAAAAAGAGACCGCTTATTGCAACAAATCGATTTTGCATACCAGCAAGGTGGTAACCTCGGCTCGCTATCAAAAACTAGTAGGAAGAAAGGATACTTGAATTACAAAACAGTTGGAGATCTTTGGGGCCATCAAAATCTAGAACGATTCGAAGATGATTTTGAAGGCGGTATGCGTGATAATTTTGTTGGAAGCGTAGGCAGAACCTGTCACCTATGTAGCGGGGAAGGTTGCCCTGGTTGTGGCAATGTTGGATACATCACCTGAACGTTGTATCCGGCTGCAATTACACCCCCTTACAAACCACGTCTCGCGAGCGCGAGTCGCGTAACCTTCAAGACCCCCCTCGCTCCCTTGTCGCCTTGAGGTCAAGGTTTCAATACCTTGATTAGAGGGAAAGGGATGTATCTAAAATTATTAGAAGTTGAAAACTTCAAATCGTTCAAAGGCGAAGCTGTGATTCCATTTGACCGTGGTTTTACTGCTATCACTGGGCCTAATGGCTCGGGTAAATCGAATTGTGGAGATGCTGTACAATTCGTCTTAGGTGCTCGTTCAGCCAAGGTGCTGCGTGCCCAAAACTCAAAAGATTTAATTTTCAATGGTGGGAAATCTAACCGTCCAGCAAGAAATGCAAAGGTAACCCTCGTCTTTGCAAACCCAACTCTTTCCAATGGCCGTAGAAGGCTACCTATTGATTCAGACGAGGTTCGAATGACTCGCGAAGTCAGGTTGACCAAATCTGATAATACAGTTTCAACATATTTACTGAATGGAGAAGAAAGTAACCAAAAAGCATTCCACAGGATTCTGGGTCAAGCAAATGCAAGACCTGACGGTTACAACATCGTCCTGCAAGGAGATGTCACTAGGCTTTCTAGTATGACTGCAATGGAGCGAAGGAAAGTATTAGATTCCGTAGCAGGAGTGACTTCCTATGATGATGAGATTCGTAAAGCAGAGAGGCAAAAAGGGCAAGTCGAAGATTTCATTGAAAGAATCTCTCTCGTAGAAGATGAACAAAAGGCTCGTCTAAAAACTCTGGAGAAGGAGAAAGCGGTTGCTGAAAGAGCGAAGGACACCAAAGAAGAATTCGATAATGCAAATATCATTTTACAACAATCACGCCACATGTCTGCAAAAGCAGAAATAAAACACCACAGCGATGAAAGAATACGCTACTTAGCAAAAGCAGATGACTTACAATCTGCTGTGAAAGAGGCAAAAGGCGTATTGCTTGAACTCGATGACCGAATTGGGGATTTGGAAAAGCAAATCTCTGACGCTATGGATGGTGACAAAGGAGGCCTGAATGATGAAATCGGCAAACTACAAGTCTCTCTAGCCCTCAAGACTGATCACATCGAAGAAGCAGAAATTGCAGAATTAAAAGACACTGCAAATTTAATAGAACTGAAAGAGTTAATATCAAACGCCA
>CACLCM010000013.1 GCA_902605365.1 uncultured Candidatus Poseidoniales archaeon
CGTTATCGCCCAATGTTGGCCTTTACCTGTAGCAGGATTAGCCTTCGATGGTGGAATTATTGAAGATCCACTTTCACCTTTCAGCTGAATTCCTACTAAGTCATGGCTAGAAGAAATCTGTGAATTAGCATCGAGTTGTAAAACATCTCCAATCGACAATGAATATTCAATTCCGCCTTGGTCAATTATTACCGGACCGAGGGGTATAGTCAGGCCATGTTTCGGTGTCACCAGTACTTTCTCTGCCTGACTGGCTGGTGTGAATAAGAATGCTCTGTCTGGGCCAAGGCGCATATCTTCGTAACATATTGCTTGTACATTACTTTCAGCGTGTCGGATTTCAATATCACGGTCTAAATCTAAAGCACCCTTAATCCTGAAAGTATCTCCTTCATACCACGATGCCGAATACCACATCCCGCCTCTCAAGCGGTCCCATCTCAACTCTCCATCGACCGGAATCAATTCGACCTGTGATGAATCACCTGGGATTCCAGATTCAGAAAGTTGAGTAACTTCATGCCCCATGATTTGCATTTGAGCCTGCATGTCATTGCGCTTTAGTGAGCCTTCAAGTTCCTGTATAACAGGCATTAACTGAAGAAGCATTAGTCCTATGATGGATATGACACCTCCAAACAGAAGTACGCTTGCTACTGCAGCACTCACTGCTTCTTCGTCACGGTGGAGATTACTGGAAATCATTCACTAATCACCACCATCTGCAAATCGATTTCTAAGTCGATCATTGTATTGCCACCATCGATGGTCATACCATCTGAACCACTCGCCCTTAACCAAGGGGCAATTCCACGGTGCTGGTCAAGAGTGTCTGCTGCTCTGTTGAGGGTGTAGTCTGTCAGCCATGCTTCAGTCATTTGTTGCGATACAGTTGAACCAAGAGTCGATACAAAATTGAATCGGAAATTCCATGCATCGCCACTAAACAATTCGATTGGACCTTGTGAACTAATATCGAATACAGCATTTCTTCCATCAGGAACAGAACCATCTATATTGACGTCTCTAATCGACATGCTAGCTCGCATTGTGCCGTCAAACAACTCCTCTATTTTGAGGTCGGGCCCTGAAGATACAGTCCATGGTTCATTGGAAAATTTGTTGTATCTAGCATCGTTGATTAAGCCAATAGTATGCTCTCCATTCTGCACTTTAGTCTTGATTAGTAAACCGGAAACCGTAATTCTTGCTTCTCGGTGAATCGGTATCTCATCCACGTCTTTAACTGTGATTATGTACATGTCAAGGACGCTCAAGTTGTGATTGACAATGACCTCTTCATGGCTGGGTTGGAATGAAATGTTGACTTCCCCGCTCTTAGTCCAAATATTGGCGCTTGTGGCCGTTTCATTGTATGACAGTATACTGAATGAAGTTTGGTTTAGATAGGTCACAGTCACAACATCTTCAGCGGTCAAATCTGCAGCGACAGTCCATGTTTCGATATTCGAAATAGATGAGACTGAACTAGTGACTGATGGGACGATAGTCCTAATCCCTGTGTCAGCACTGGAGCCTGCTACAACATCGATTCTCCCATCTATCCTTTCAGCCATTCCATTTGCATTAGCCCATGCCGTATTGTCTTGAAAGTCATTCACATATGGTGTTAGGATTACAAACACTCCCCCCATCATGGTAATTACCATTGCTAGAAGCATTACTACGCCTATTACTTCACTGACGCCGAGGTCATCTTCCGCCGAGCGTCTGGACCTCATCGGAGTAAACAGAATCATCCCCCCTCTTATGGTTTGACCAATTGCGAGCCCTTACAGGGCTCATCCGCGAAGGTATATCCCTTCGCGAGAAACTCGTTCAGATTCAGTTTGTCCGATGTGGTGAGTAAATTCTGGACCATCTTGTAGCGAGATTCTGATGTCACCCTCAAATATGTCGTCGACATGATACAGGACCGAGGATTCAGCAAGGTGTGGAGCGTTATTTTTTTCTGAAAGGTGAGTCAGGACTAACGAGCGAGTTTCGCTATCGACAACTTTCGATAAGAACTGGCCAGTTTGGTCATTTGAAAGGTGCCCGCCTCTTCCGGAAATCCTGTCTTTCAAGCGCATCGGATATGGTCCATTCCAGAGCCGATTGTGGTCGTAATTAGCTTCGACAGAAATATGTTGACAGCCAGATACGTGATTCACCAATTCATCGGTCCAGGATCCAAGGTCGGTTATCACTGCTCCTCTTTCTCCGCGATGGCTTGCTATGAAGGCAACATTGTCTGATTCACTGTGGGGTACCGGTACTGGTAATAGTGCCAAATCATCGGCAAATTCTAATGCTTCCAGGCTCTCAAATAGACGCACATTTTTGAGGTCCAAATTCAAGGCTGTCGCGGTTCTATCATTGCAAAAAATTGGTATGTTCCATTTCCTCTGTGATATCGATGCACCGCCGCCGTGATCCCCGTGATGATGAGTCAAAACAATGGCATCAATTTCGTCAGGTCGAATGTCCATTCTTGCTAGTCGAATTTCTAGTTGTTTTCCACTAAATCCCTGGTCGATCAAAATCTTTGCATCACCACTTTCGACAAGAGTCGCATTTCCGCGACTACCCGTTCCTAGGTGTGTGAAGGATAGAGACATGACTAACCCTCTGATGGCATCGCGTTGGGCCTTTGAACTCACCCCCAAAAATAGCCAATATGAGTCACATTTTTGCCGTTATAGCGGATTACCGTAGGTAATCCAAGTCTGAACAATGCTCCATCACTGTATTAAGGCTGATTCAGTAGTTCCTGCTTAGTTGGGTGCATCCGCGCCCTTCGGTGATTTCGATGCGTCGCTCACAATCAACACTTCTGATGACATTTCTTGTAATCTCTGGACTGTTTTTCGTCTCACAATTACCAGCCATCTCAAACGTCGCTACAACCAACCCTAATTTGACCGAAGGGGAAAGACCACCAGCGACTGATTCTGACGGGGATAAAATACCGGATGTGCATGAGAATCTATTCAGTGAATATGTTAATTTCACCTCTGTTGATGGTAGAGATGTTGTGATGAAAGGTTTAGATCGAGATAACGCATCTGATGCACTTATCGATATTGATATTGACGGATTAAATGCTACTGAAGAATATTGCTGGCCTTATCCGGCTCAATGTATAGAGCCTAGTTTCACCCGAGGATTAACTGGAATAATCAATGAATCTGGTGAGAGATGGTACTTAGATCCAAGAGTTGCCGATACAGATGGTGATGGAATGCCTGATGGTTTTGAAGCTCACATGTGTGAAAAACTCGGTGGTTTCGATAATGAACAAAAGCGCTACGAATGCGAATATTTCGACCCATTGAATGCGAGTGACATGGACCTTGACCCTGATGAAGATGGATTTGATGTAGATAGAGATGGCTTTCTATCATTAAGTGAATTGCTAACTTCTCCTGAAGAGTACTCCTATGGTGCTCCCTCAAACTGGACAAATGAGTTAGATGGATTGCGTTGCTACGCACCGAATCCCGAATCGTCTATACTTTACGACTGGCCATTTATCACACAAAATTCGAACATCACCTTGTTTGAAAATATACTTTCAGCATGTGCCCGCAATGCAACTGACGGAATTATTGATGAATATATTTGGTTGGGTACCAATCCAATAGAAGATGATAGTGACCGCTTCAATTATGATGGTGTAAAACATCGCAGGCTATTCCCTTCAAGCGGAGATGGAATTAGTGATGGTTGGGAGATTCATTTCGGTCTCGACCCATTGAATCGTTCTAATGCCCTAATCGATTTGGACAGTGATGGATGGGATGCAAATCGTGACGGAATTATCAGCGTAGATGCTGCACGCTCTGAAGAAGCGCTAAAAGTCGGTGAGCAACTTTCTACTTTGGAAGAATATTTTGTTCATCTTGATGACGGAAACACTGTCAAGTCTGGTATGCGCTCTGTAGAACTCGGTGCTTCTGAAGGTACATACTCTGAATATACACTTTCTCCCGAGGCTGGTCCTGACGAAATTTCAATACTAAATCACGATATCAGAGAGATGATAGATGATGGGGACTATTTGTGGGTTGGAAGTAAATTAGGTGTAACTGTAATTGATTTCGAAGAATCGGAATCTACCGATTACGAACTACCACAAGGCCATGACCTTAATGATTTGATTTTGCTTGAAGATTATTTGGTCATGGTCACAAATGGTGGTGTTTGGTTCGCTGGCAAAAATGGCGGTTCCTTAGAGGATATTTCCTTGTGGGACTATTACCCAGGAACCTACACTGCAGGTGCGCAATTAGTAACTGATGGTGGAGACGACTACATTGTCGCATTAGGATTTGGAGGATTTGGTTCAGTTTTCCAAATTAATTCAATTTCTATCACCGAGCTGCAACTAGGCACGGGCATATCAAATACAATGTTCACAGGAAATGCTACTGCTACTGTTATCGAGCATGTTGATGTTTCATCTGGTCCACTAACTCTCTACGTAGGTACAGATGTTGGACTTTTCACAGTGGAAACAGCATCTGCTAGGGACGCAGCAGTTCCAAATTGGAAGTTTTATTATTCGTTGGAGCCAACCTCAATTGCATCCAATATTGATGACCTTCGAGCAATGGGTGCTCAAGGAGGGGACAACCCTGCAACAGTGAACGCTCTGCTGGGCGATGGCCCAGATGGTGGGGCAATGCAAGTAGTCTGGGTAGGTACTCCATCCGGACTGCATCGCATGGATCTAATATCCGGGCTGTTAACTCATGGAGGAGATTACGAACACCCAGGTATTGATGGCACTTCTGTTCCATCTGCTAACGAAATACATTCTATTCACTCTACTGGTAACGAGTTAATAATCGGTTCAGGATGGGGTATGTGGTCTCTCAATGGAGGATATTCTGCAGTTTATGGCATGACTAATCAAGAATGGGTTCCTGGTTTAATTTCTGCAATTACTGTACACTCAGTTGCAGGAGTAGACACAGTGTTCACTGGTATTGGGCCGGGTATGTATTCAAATCTAGAATTGATGGACCCAATGGCTAATGATTCAGATTCAGATGGTATGCTGGATGGTTGGGAAGTAAGGTACGGATTAGACCCTACTGACCCTTGGGATGCACTGTTGGATGCAGATGGGGATGGGGTGAACCTTGACTCCGACCCAATTAACGAGAGACTGTGGAGAAACCTGGACGAATTTAGATACACAGCTCGTACTTCTAACGGCTACAATGCAACCGATCCTCGTGTAGTAGATTCTGATAATGACGGTGTTGGAGACGGCGCAGAATACTTTGGTCTATTCCACGAATTCACTCCACTATGGTGCCACTACACCAATCAGTATGACTACGAACATGTTTGTGATGATGCAGCAGGCCAAGCAGCCAATGCAACTTATCTTTCATCACTTGGAATTGATACTGGTACCGATGCAACCAATCCTGACTCTGACGGTGATGGAATGCCAGATGGTTGGGAAATTGAAAACCGCAGATGGATAGGTTCTACTTTCACAGGTTCGAATAATTGGACAATGGACCCTATGGATTCTGCTGATGCAAATTGGGATGCAGACGGAGATGGATTAAGCAATCTTTGTGAATATCAATGGACTTTAATCAAGGATGCTGGAATGGCCGGTGACTTGTTAGAAAGCCACTTCGAAACTGAGGAAGCGGCTGCAGCATGGGCTGATTCAGACCCTAACAATGTTGATTCAGATGGTGATGGTTTACCGGATGGATGGGAAGCAAGGGGTGCATGTACCTGGGATGTAAGCCGTGTTGGAATCAACCCGTTGAATGGAAGTGATGCATTTGAGAATCCAGATGGTGATGGTTACGATATCAATCACAATGGGGTCATTGAAGAAAATGAAGCATTTGTAAACTGGTTAGAGTACAATATCAAAGATGACTTGTTTGACGGTAATATGAGCCTTGATGGAGATATTATTCCTGAAAACTTCTCTACAGACCTATTCCGCAATATTTCAGATTGGGGCGCACCCGAATCCAATTTTGGTGACGGTGTAACAACAGGAGACCCTACCGACTCAGACAGTGATTCCGATGGAATGCCTGATGGTTGGGAAATCTGGTATGCTAGATGGCATTTGTTAGACTCTCAATGGTCTCTTGACCCCTTAGATTCAACAGATAGATGGGATGACTCAGATAATGACGGTATGAGCAACTGGGAAGAATACAATAGCATAGATCCTGCACTGTCAGAAACCAATGAAAATCGTACAAGCCCACAATGGTTCGTTACAAGCATTGGGTCCGGATTTACACTGCAGCAATGGTCTGGAATTACTAACTCTGAATCGTTTGGTTCGTTCGTAAGCCAAGACCTGATTAACGTCTCAGGCTGGACTACAGACCCAACAAATCCAGATACTGATGGTGATGGATTCCTTGATGGTCTCGAATTATTGTTTACAGCATGGAATGATACAGCTCAAACATGGACTTTGAATCCACTTGTTCCTGGAGATGGTTCCTTTGATGCTGATGATGATGCATTGACAGATGCGCAAGAGTTCTCTTTGCTTACAACTAATCCAGTCAACGGAGAAAGTCACCCATTAGATGCGCCATTAATGCACATTGACGGCGATCTAAACGACCCAACTCAAAAATCCCAACGTGTGTTTAACATTATCATGGATAAGGGCCAAAGAGGAAAAAGACATCTTGTAGAATTCCAAGAGTGGCAATCGACTGGAATTGCTAACGCATTCATTTCAACATTGATGGGAATCACAGACCCAACTTTAGCAGATACTGATGACGATGGAATGATCGACGGGTTTGAATATTGGTTCACTAATTGGGACTTAGAAAATAATCGATGGTCTATGAATCCTTTAATCGATTCAGACCAATGGCTTGATAGCGATTCAGACTCGGTGGATTGTGATAGGGATGGTAACATTTCATTAGAAGAACAATTCACTAACAAACGAGAATATGAATCTCGGGTTTATGGCAAATATTCTGAAAGATATACCACAGGTGCTGGATTAATCGGATTCGGTGATGATGCTATTGATGCTTATGTTGAAGACGGATATACGGAAGTTGAAGCACGTCGGGCAATATACAATAATTTCCGAAGCAAAGATGCTGTTTCTACTGCTAGAATGGATATGATTAATCTCGAAGATCCGAATACTTTCAATCGAACATTGTTTGGAATCACTGATCCTACAAATACAGATTCCGACCAAGATGGAATCGATGATGGCTGGGAGTATTGTTATGCGGTTTATGGCATGCCAGATCCCACTTCGCAAAACCATTGGGCGACAAATCCAGTAAATCCTTTTGACGTAAATTACGACCCTGATAGTGACGGCTGGTATGGCCGCACTTCGTTTGATACTCCGGCCCAGCAGGGTACTTGGGATAATCGAATCTTCACCCCATTCGGGAACCTGATTCAAAATGGAATTGGAGATTTACCATTTACAAATTACATGGAGTATCTAAACGGAACACGCCCCGATACTAATGATTCTGACAATGATTCAGTGACTTACAATACCGTACTAAGTGCGGGTTCAGTTGTATCCCATGATAGGGATTGGAATCTTTCTGATGGTCGTGAAGTGTTCAAGTATGGAATCAACCCAATGGATAACGATACAGATGGTGATATGTTACCTGATTGGTATGAGTATGAGAAAGGATGGAATGAGACTAATGACAACTATTCATCATGGTTAAATGTTGAAGTTCAATGGATAAATGCAAGTTCGGGTGGCAGTTGCGCACCAAATACTCCGTCATGCAGGCCGCTTTCACAAAGCCTAGGAACTCTTTCGAGACCAACACTTGGATGGACATGGGCTACTTTCAATCCAGCGGACCCGCTAGATGCCAATGAAGACCCGGACCAGGATGGAAATTGGGATTGTAGTGCAACTTGTGTTTACACGCCTTACACGAATTTCATGGAATTCTATGCAATTGCAGATCCAAACCTCGACTCTCCAGACTCAGTCAGGCTTTCCGGCGAGACTTGGGATGGTTCACCAATTACCGAGTGGTGGCAATTCAGAGCTTTCACTCTTGGCTTAGGTGAAGTTACTGAAGACTCGACAAATTATCTGGGTATGAATAAAAAATTCATCGATGACGAAAGTTACGTCCTAATAATTGACGATATGGACACAGATTTCTTAGTGCTAGACCCCGGTGATGACATAGTAATGTGCTCCGGAGATATTACTGACGATTGGGAATTGTATTACGTTGGAAACGTCAACAGAGCCCCTGCTATTGAGTTAGGTGAGCATGAATTTGGCTGGTATCTAATCGATTTGGATGATGACCACATAGCCGAGGGTAGCGACCCACTAAATTGGGATACTGATGGCGATTGGATTGTTGATTGGTTCGAAGTTAAAGATGATGAAGAAGATGGTCTGAGAGGAGATTCTTCACCTATCAGATACGATAGTAGAAACACTGCTTAATTAGCACAGAATTCCCCCTAAAGGGGGATTTCTGAATCTGACTTGTCGCCGGTTAATTCAAGGCTTATGGCGGCTGAGCGGCAAATGGGGAATCTTCAATGACACAAAAATTCAGTTCTCGTGCTGCCCTGACCATGATGTTACTGATGCTTGTGTTGACACCAATGAGTCCTCTTTCAGAATTATTCATTGGCGAGGCTGAAGCAAACGGTTCTTCAAGGCACGTTTACACTTTTTCTGATGGCAGTGTCGAGAATATAGCGCTCTACCAAGGTGGTGCTGACAAGACCACGAAAGTTGCAATTCCGAAAGGCGCAGAAGTTCTTGATGTACAGATAACTCTCTCTGGAGCATCATCGACTGGATGGTCTCAAGTTACCACAGATACCTACGATGAATGGATGGATGGTAGTTCAAACAGAGTTGATGCTAGGAGTGAAGAACTAACTCTAGGTTTCAGCGATGATGAGACTGAGTTTGTAGCACACAGCGTCGATGAAGAGACACTTACTGGCTCTAATGCTTGGCTAGATAATGGCAGCTTTTCCATTCGTCAACCTCATACTTCCAACTCGACCGAAAGCCGGTTTAGTAGCCAAGTTAAATTGTCCAGTGCCAATTTCATGGCACAGGGTCAGGGGTCAATTCTTCGAAACCATGATTGGGTCTTCATGTCAACTTTCACGGGAACTTCTTTTGACAAAGTAGTGACAAGAATGCATCCAAACAACATCACTAGAGATATAGTCGTGGATTTGCAAAGAGAGTCTGGTTGTACTCTACCTCAAGACCCCAGTTCAACTTACTACAAGGCATATGGATTCAAAGATTGGACTATCACTGATGATGAAATGCTTTACGGAATCTTCACGACCTACAAGTACTCCTATTCCACTTCAACACCTACGCAGCATCTTAGAGTGCTTGCCATTGATGTCTCAGATGATTGGACATGGAGATGTGTTGATTCCTATGATTTAGCCCAACCATATGGGGATTACAATGGTATTTCTTATGATAGAGATACCGATAAAGTATGGGTGGCTCATGGTCAGCAACGAAGAATTGTTTCTTACGATTTCGGCGACAATGGTCAGGTAACTCGTGGCGAAGAAATGTATTCATTCGCTTCAGGGTCATCTTCGTCTACAGAATGCGGTAAATCTACCAGCAATGTTCACGGGTTAATTGTGAATGCGGGATTCTTCTACATGCGTTGTATGAAAGGTGTCTACTACCAAGATACCGACCAAATTAGTGCCTGGGCTATATCAGGTAGTTCTTCCTCATTGGTTCCACAATCTGGAACTATTGACATTACAGCCAAGGGATACGGTTTGTTCTATGATGGTGACAGGATTATGACAGTTGATTCTGGATACTCGACATGGGGCTCAAAGACTCTTTACTATCGTGAGCTTGGGATGGGAATTTCCTTCCCAACAACTCCGGCTCCAGGGACTACCACGTGGGTTGGTGAAACAATCTACACTACCGATGATGTTGTAGCGGTTAACGTAGAGAATCATTGGTCCGCACCGAGTCAAGGCGATCGTGTTGATTATTGGGTAAGTGCAGATAATGGTACACACTGGGAATCTGTTGAAAAGAATCAGACAATACATTTCGCTCATCCTGGAAACGAATTGATTTGGAAGATGCAACTGATAGGTTCTTCTGCAGTTTCATGGTGGATATCGCTGGAATATGCAACATCATATGAATCATCAGGAGATTGGACTAGTTCGAGAGTTTCAACCGGCACAAATGTAGGGAAAGTTCGGGCGGTATGGTCTGGTGACGAACCTACTTCATCATCTATTTCAGTCAAGGTTTCTAATGACAACGGAACGACTTGGGAGAATGCAAGTAATAATCAGGAAGTGTCATTTTCAACTCAGGGAGCTGGTAATGAATTACTCTATTCCGTACTTTTAGGCACTACTGATTCAACAATTACTGCAAAGGTTGATTCTTTTATTCTATGGTATGAGGAAGGTTATCCTGATGGCCCGCAACTTGATGTGGGCGATGATGGAGTTTGGGACTGGAAGTCAATTTTATTCCTTAACGAGAGTTCAGTCACCGCTTCAGATGATTCTGCGGTTGGAATGGTGGTATCGCAAACTCCGTCCCTAGTGGATGCTTTCAATACGCACATTCCTGACAATGGAGTTGGGACCGTTGAAATTCCAATCGCTGTTAAGGCTAATACTCCAGGGAGAGTAAAATTGACAGAATTAGATATTGAATATCGATTGAAAACAAGAGTTCTTGATGCTAGTTTAGAAGGAGGTCTTGTAACCCCTGATGGTGTTTTCCGTAATTTGGTAGTCAGACTAGCCCATGGTGATTTGGTCGACAGAGTTACTGAGGCCACCATTGGATTGAATCATAGTTATGGTGGTAATCCGGCTTTCAAGTGGCTACGTGGAGATTCTTGTAGTACTGTTGATGATGGTGGCGGCATTGTTGAATTCGATGTTGGAAATTGTACATCATCTATGGATAGTGAAGGAATTGTTGCTGTCAAAATGCCAATGCGTGTCAACTGGAGTTGGGATGATGAGCGAAAGATGGAAGCAATCGTTTCGATGAGTGACGATCTTGGACCTCAAATCAATGCATGGACCACAGACACCCTGTCATTGAATGTAGAGAACGACATCCAACTAGATGGCATGAGGGTTTGGGAGGAAACCGGTCGTGAACTGTATCCCGGTGATTGGGTGAGAGGCGGATTCAATCTTTCAATAAATGGGGCTCTTAATTTCGAAAATTCTGCATTTGCACCAATGGCTGGAGAGTTTGACCTTCGTGTCTTAGGACAAAACGTGACATTCGACGGCGACCCGATTGGAGAGCCTTCAGTTTTACACAGTGAAGGAAATCCTGGTTTTGGTCAATACAATATGACATTTACTTCACCAATCGAGTCCGCTCCAGGTGGAATGGTATTGTATGTTGAAGCTATTAATTTGAAAAATGGTTCAACATATGTTAATCCAGGCTACAATACTATCAAACTAATCTTTGATGGTAATGCTCCTCTAGTCCTATTTGCGAGTCCATTACTTGCTTCAGAAATGCACAAGGGTCCACCTTCACCAGGTGGTCAGGCAATTGAAATCATAATCCAAGATTCTGTAGACCCTCCTCAAACCGTAGACTTACACTACTGGATTGGTTGTGAAGCAGGTCAACATGAGAAGTGTGATGATTCTAACTTTAATGGACTACCTGAACCTATTGAATACCGCTCCAAAACTCTCACTACTCCTGAAATTCTAGCTGGAGGATTGAATATTTTCAACGGCCTAATCGATGATTCGATGCTGGTTCATGGAGACAAAGTTGCTTTCTATGTTAGTGGGAAGGATGGACAAAATAACGTGATTGCCATGGGTGGCGGTCCTGTTTGTGATATGGAGCCGGACCAGTTTTGTGGAGAAAGGCCTGGTGACATTATGCCCGAGTGGGATAATTCTCTTTCATGGTACAAAATACGTGAAGAATTCGAACCAGTTATGGATATCGATAATTCGACTATAATGGGTCATGATGACTTGGAACCATTGCACCCAGGTATTTCTTACACAGCAACTTTCATGGTTTCAGATGTTAATGGTTGGTGGGATGTTGAATATGTACAATTAGCATTGGGTGGTGACTTCGAAGATGATGAAACATCAATTTACGCTTATTTGTCCAAATCTGCAGATAATCAACCAGAGATTTACTTAGAGAGTGGAGGAACTGGTTTGGCAGTTTCAAATCTTTATTCTTCGGTTATTCTCGATTCAACCAATGAATCAAGAATGATTGTTTCAATAAAATTCCAATTAACATGGAACTTCCCAGAAATATGGGATACCAATGGTGAATCACATTTCATTCCAAAGGTTTGGATTGAAGACAAATCTTGTGGCCTAGAAGAAGATGTGCCATGTAATGTCCATAAGGCCGGGCTTGGAAATGATTTGTGGAGCTTAGACAATGATCTAAGATTCGACACTCAGCCAGGTCACATCTTAGCCATCGAACTACGTGATGGTACAAATCACTACAATCCTGATTTCGATGAAACTCTAATCGGCTCGGGTCAAGTAGTTCGATTTAGCGGACGTGTATTGTTCGCAGAAGATGAGACTCCTGCTCCTTCAGGTGCCTTCACGATATCACTAGGCGATTATGATAATGAGTGGACTACAACAAGCCGTGAAGGCGGATACTTCAGCATCGACTTACTCGTTCCTGATGTACGTAGTGGACATTTGGACCTGCGTGCAAAGTTGATTGATTTACCAGGTATTGCTGAAGATGAATCTGAATTCAAGCCAAGGCTGAGACTAGCTGTTGATAGTGAAAGACCAACAATACATGATATCCAATTAGCAGGAATTTCGCCAGAAGATGATATTCCAATTTCTCTTGCCAACAATTTGCAAGTTATGCTTGAAACAAGAGATGACCAAGGATTCGCTATCGATAATCCTGCAGTAATGCATTACTTGGTTCGTGCGGGTGAAGCCGAAATAAGTCGTGGAACTTCTCCACTGCCTGAGACCACTCCTTTCGAAGACCAATTCTTTTGGACAGGTTACATTGATTTGACAGATGGAGGTGCTACTATGTTACTTCCATCATACACAATCGATGTTTGGATTACCGGTTCGGATGCATCAGGAAACCCCTATGATAGTGAGGGCAATAATCTCGAGGAACCTCTTGCTTCATGGCCACTAGCACTAACTGGACCTGATGTCAGTCTTAGAGGAGAAGAAACCTTCTGGTCTTGGTCAAATCCATCACCAGTGGCCGATGAAACAGTTTCACTTTCATTGGAAACCCGCAACTATGGAGCCTCAGGAAGTGTTACCTTTGTTTTACAACGCTTGGTTTCAGGCGATGATTGGGACACAATGTCCTCGGTTTCTGTTGATATTTCTTCTGGCTCATTAGTCCAAGTGAAATTATCAACAACAGTAGATGGCCTTGCAGGAGATACTCTAGAGCATAGGTTACTATTGCTTGATTCAGGTGTTGAAAAAGAAAGAATTTCTATATCTCCTCTTATGGTTAAAGAAGAAGTAGATCGAGATGGTAACGCCTTAGCAAACCAAGTAGCAGATTCACAATTGTCTGTTGTAATGTATTTGATTGCATTAGGGGCTATGTCGTATGCTGTTTGGACAATGGTCCAAATGAGGAGAATCAAGCGTGGCGATGATTTGGATGAATCCGACCAAACAGCGGAGGTTGTTGAAAATATGGAGGGCAAAGTCCTGCCTGTAATCGATGCGCCAAATACCGGATTACCTGCTGCAGTGGCTGCAGTGCCACCACTGCCTCCTTCTGGACTCCCAGTTGGCTGGACTATGGAGCAATGGTCCCATTATGGCCAACAATACCTTGAATCAATGGGTCAAAATCAGCAGTAAGAGGTGAACTTATGACTGGTTCTGATTCGATGGTTACCCTGCAAGAGCGTATGGTGAATCTCATCAATCAACTCAGTATGCCAGTTTTAGAAACCAGCTTGGTAATCTCTCGGTGGACCAATCGATTACTTCAGCAATTAAAACTACACACTACTGAGATACCTGAAAATCTAGCAAAACCTTGGCCTCTAAGTGTTGAGCCGGTTGTTAGTGACAAAACATTTGATTTGGACAAGGCTCTATCTCTAGTGGATAGAGACCGTGTCGATATTCTAGATACTCTAATTCGAGTTACTTTAGAAGAAGAAGAGATGATACTTAGTGATGCATTAGGCGTAATGCGTTCATGGGAGCACCTGATTCGTGGACAGTTATCTCAGGCTTCAGGACCAGGTCAATTATTCAGTCCGACTGAAATTCCAGACGATTTTTAGGTGGTAATATGCGTAAATATTTACTTGTCATTTTGTTGTTGACTTCCTCTATGTCTGGTTGTTTTAGCGATGTCTTGAATGATGATGAAAAAAGAGGAATCCCCGGTGGCTTAGCACTTGCTTGTTTACAAGATGACAAATTTGAAAAAATGGAAATACACTTCCTTTATGAAAATGGATACGACCCAATCGCAAAGGAATTAGTTAAAACAAGAATTCAGGATGTATGTGACAAACCTGGAGGGATAAAGATAACATCTGTTGAAACTGATTTCTCAATTGATTCAGTGTGGTCATCTGATGATGTCAGAGATGCTAGATGGAAGCATGGTGGAAATGCCATGGGTTCAGATACACTCCACTGGTATTTCTTGTTCCCCGCAGGAACATATACTGATGAATCTGTACTCGGTGTTGCAGTCGATGCATCTACCATCGCCATTTTCAAGGACTCAGTTGATGAAGCCGAAGGTTTCTTTGGACGTCCTTCTAGTGAAGAAGTAGAGAGAGCTGTTACAGTACATGAAGCAGGCCATCTTCTAGGATTGGTCAATCTCGTTTATCAATCACCGATTCCACATGAAGATCCAAACCATCCCGGTCATTCGAATAATGAAGATTCAGTAATGTATTGGGCTATTGAAAGTAATGATGTTGGTAATTTCATTAGTGGTGATTTACCTGATCAGTTTGATAATGATGACAAATCGGACCTAGCGGGTATGGCTAGTGGTGAACTAGAATGCAGTGACCAGTTGTGGTCATGACTGTTTTGAAACGATAATACTCGCATCTCTCCAAGCATCAAAAATCGACCAGAAATAAAGCAGTACCCAGAGTACTAATGTGAATGCGAGAGGGATTTGAAGTAGGAACCAATCTGAGGCTCTGCGGTGGTTTCTGTTGAAATGTTGGCCCAAAAATAGGAATGGAACTAGAGATAATATCACGGCAAAGATGGGCCGAAATGCTCCCCAAATACCTACTCCCGCGGTAATTTCGTGCCAAATTGTTTTGCTCAGTGCTAAGGAATCTACAGGTTCTTCATCTACAGGCACAACGACCTCTAGGACCTCATCATCTTCCAGCATCATGTGACTCGTGTAAGTGAATACATGTCAATGTGGCGACACAAATCTCATTGAAGTGAACGTATGGAGGTAAATTATGGCGGAGCCAGTTTTAGTTACCGGGTTCGAGCCATTTGGTGTGCATACGACAAATATTTCCGGTGATGTAGCACTGTCCCTATCTGGTAAAAGTGTGCGGGATCACACCATTGAAGCAATGGTACTACCTGTTGATGAAAAGGGTTCAAAGATAGTTTCTGATTTGGTTAAGAATCGAAAGTTTGCCGCCATTATACATATTGGTTTGGCTGAAAATGCGGAATGTCCAAGGATTGAAATTATTGCCAAAGATGAATTAGATTTCAGAATTCCTGATAACTCTGGTCGTCAGATTCGAAACTCTAAAATCACTGGTAAAGGTGAACTTTCTGCAACAATAAATCCAGATGATTGGGACATTGAAAGGATGATTGACTCACCTAAGGTTAGTACTGATGCTGGCGAATTCCTTTGCAATGAAACTCTTTACCGCACCCTAAATGCGCTAGAAGATGAAACTCCATGTTTCTTTCTTCACCTTCCCAAGACACAAAGTGATGCTCACGGTTTAGTTCTCGAATGTATCGATAGAATGTTGCGGCCTCCTTGTCTTGATGTCGGGGCAGGTGCCATAATCAGAGATGGTAAATTTCTAGCAGCTCGCCGAGCACCTAGCGAAAAGCATGCGGGCTGGTGGGAATTTCCCGGTGGTAAATTCGAAGAGGGTGAAGGTGCAGCAGAATGTTTGGTTAGGGAGATTAAGGAAGAACTCGAGTTAGATGTTGAAGTTGGTCAAAGTATTGGAACATGGATATTTGACCACGGGGATGTAGTTGTTAGATTACATGTTATGGTTTGCAACATTATTTCTGGTGAAATGACTCTTCATGTGCATGACAAGGTTCAGTGGTGTGTTGGTCCTGATGAAGTCGATTGGCTTGGACCAGACCGTGAAATCGCTGAGGCGATTAGTGCCAGGTGACGGCATCCCCTTTTTCATCCATAGTAAATTCATCACCAACTCGTCGTGGGATATTGTCCCTTCCGTTGTGCCAAGTGGCGGCTTCCAGCCAATCTTCGAGGTTTTCTCCACCAATCTCGATTGTTATGACTCCTCCTAGCATAGTTTCTCCAGGTAGAGGAAAAGATACTTTCCCAGCCAGTGCAGCCTGCCTAGAAATATGGAATATTGTACCGGTACTATCCAGGTCCCTAGACATAAAATCTAGAGCAGTGTCAAGTATTGACTGCTTGTGTATCGCTTCGAGAAAACTACCTAATGAAACCCCATCCGATGCCAAGGTCTCATCTTGCTCCGAAGGAAATTCTGGTTTTTCAGGTAGACCACATGTAAAATCTGGGAAAATCGCTAAGATTGATTCCAAAACTAATTCGGGTTCATCCGCACCAAGTAACTTTGATGAAACCATTACCGAGAATCCTTCATCGATTCCAGTGAGTTTCAGCCTCGGCATATTATGTGCCAGAACGCCATGGTCAATGAAGTTGACAGGCCAACCTTCACATTCTGAAGCGAAATCGAGTCATCATGGAAGTTCGGGTTTGTGCTGTAGTGCCCGTTCTAAATGAAGAGCGTTATATCGAGAGATGTATTGACAGTCTACTTGCACAAACCATGAAGATTGACGTCATGGTAATGGATGGTGGCTCTGAAGATAAGACGTTAGAGTTGCTATCAAAATATGGAGATAAGATCAAAGTCATTTCTAATCCCGGCAAAAGGGTTGCACAAGCTCGAAACCTTGCACTGGAAAATCTAGGTTCAGAGATTACTCATTGCTTAGAAATCATTGGCCACTCTTGGATTGACTCAGACCATGTTGAAAAACTAGTTAATGAGTTGAAAGTAATTGAATTGGATACTGGAGTTAATATCGGTGCTTTAGGTTGTAGAACAGAGTCGGGTGACTCGACAGATACAATTTCACAATGGGTGGAAGGGGCGCTCTCAACACCTATAGGTTCGGGTGGAGGGCAATTCCAAAGATTCAAAGGAAGAGGTAGGACCAAAATCCCTGCCTTTTGTTTGCACAGAGTTGAAGCGCTACGTGATGTTAATGGCTGGGATGAACGCTTCATAACAAGCCAAGATAGTGATTTGTCTATGCGATTGTTAGCAAAGGGATGGCAATTGTGGCGTTCAGACATATCTTGTGTTTACATGCACAAGCGCTCATCTCTTTCCAACTGGTGGAAAATGTGTCACAGGTATGGTTTTTGGAGAACGAAAGTAATTCTCAAGCATCCCAAAAGAATAGATGTTCGTGAATTTTTACCCATTATTGGTCTGATTATGATATTCACTCTACATTCATGGTGGTGGGCACCTGCTGCCTATGGAGTAACTTTACTACTGATGGGTACAATATATCGTCAAAAAGATACGGGCATGAGTTCTATTCTTGGTATACCTCTGTGTTTAATCATCCTCCATACAGCATTCACTATCGGTCTTTTTGATGGGCTTTTACGTAGTGGCAGAGCACCTCGTGACCGCTCATAATGCACAAACCTTCATTGCTTGATGATTGAAGCAGTCAATTAGATGGCTAGGCAGTTGACATCATTCATCCTTCTTTTGACCCCAACATTGGTTCTCAATGCTCTGAGGTTAATCGTTACTCCATTTGGGGATATGTTGGCTGTTTCAAGTACACTAGATATTTCATTACACGTGATAACTCTCGGTATTGGATTCATTTTATTTCGTAAAACACGAGTTGTTAGAGACCATGAATGGCAACGTAGTAAGGCAGTAAAGTCCGTTGGAGGACATTTCAAGGCAGAAGAAGAAGGTGTTTGGGAAAAGGATATTGCAATGGATACCAAACTCTCGGAAGAGGCTCAGGCAACTTTGAGGGGGCAGGTTGGAGGAGTTGTTGGAAGTAACGCAACCGCTGGTGAACGTGAGATTGATTCAGAGGTTGAGGTTGAGATGTTAATCGATACTGAGCATGTTAGAAGAGCTCAGGCTAGAGTCTCAGGCGACGAACAATTCGATGAATCAGGGGTTCATTCAACAATTGGTGCAGTAAGAAAAACATCTCCAATGGATTCGTTTTTGGATTGGATTTCTTCCTTGAGGGGAAGAGACCGTAAATCAGAACGTGAGCAGCAGAAAAGTGCTACACTTTCTGCTCGCAGTCAGATCGCTCCCGTAATTGCACAACGACCTATCGCTCCAATTCAACCTGTTAAATCTGAAGGGAAGAGGCCAAGGCCAATGGAAATGTCATCGATGACAGATTCTGGGATGGAAACAGTGGTCATCGATGAAGAAACAAATCAAATCAGTGCGCCTGTGGTCAAACAGATGTCAATTGAGGAAATGGCGTTTGGAACCTCCGCTCCTACCGGAGTTACTACCGCTTCACAATCAGGATTTTCACCTCAGCCTTCATGCAAGGTTTGTGGAGCTTCCAATCCCGTTGGTGAACGTTACTGTTCAAACTGTGGTAGCGATATTTGAGCGTTGTACTCAAGAACCCCCGCCGCCCCCCATGTCTTGTTCGAGGTGGTCATGTGTCTGATAAGAGAGACTACTACGAAGTTCTTGGAGTCTCTAAAGACGCAGATGAAACTGAACTGAAAAAGGCATTCAGGTCTTTGGCAAGGAAGTACCATCCTGACAAAAATGATGCACCTGATGCTGATGAGAAATTCAAGGAAATTCAGGAAGCATATGCTGTATTGTCTGATAGTTCGAAAAGAAGCAATTACGATCGCTTTGGTCACAATAGCCCAGGCGGCTCTCCATTCGGTCCAGGCGGTTTCCAAGGCTTCAATATCAATCTTGATGACATACTAGGTGGGGATTTCTTTTCCAGTTTCTTCGGAGGAGGGAGGCAGAGGTCAAGTCGCCGTCAAGGTCATGACATTCTAATACGCCATGAAGTTGATTTGAAAGCAATTTTAGATGGCAGTAGTGCCGAGATGGATGCAGAATTACCAATTTTGTGTATCGATTGTGAAGGCACTGGTGCCAAAGATGGAATTACTAAACAGTGCAGTGAATGTGATGGTTCAGGTCAAGTTAGGGTCAGGCAACAAATCGGTCCATTTGTCCAAGATTCAGTTCGTGCATGTTCTAGTTGTGATGGTTCAGGTCGAATTAGTGCCGCAAAGTGCAAGACATGTGCAGGCGATGGGTTGCAGTCTGAATCACAGAAGTTGAGATTCACTGTTCCAAAAGGGGCACAAGATGGAACTAGACTAAGGATGCGTGGTAAAGGTCAGCCTGCTCCAAAAGGTAATGGCGATTCAGGAGATTTGTTCATCGAATTGGTTATCGAAGAACATCAATGGTTCGAAAGAAATGGCATGGATTTGATCATGTCATTACCTCTAGGATTCAGTGATTTGGCTTTGGGAACTAATGTTACTCTGCCTCATATCGATGACAAAGATTTGGTAATCAAAGTCCCATCAGGCACTAATTCAGGTGATACAATCACTATTCCCGCACGTGGTCTGCCATCCAGTAGGGGTGTAGGTCGAGGTGATGTTGTTGTATTATGCAAACTTCACATGCCTTCTAAGTTAGACAAATCAAGCAGAAAATCTCTTGAAGAATTAAGAGTAAAACTATCTGGAAGTAAAGATATGATTACGAAAATAATCGATGATGCTAATGAGCGTCGTCGTTGATCATTCTTCAGATTGTGAAATGTCATCGGCTGAGTTCATAGGAATAGATGTTGAATCGTTTCGATAGATTGTTTTCGGTACTTTAGCAGCCATTGGCTCTCCATCAACGATTCCAGACAAGTGGATGTCTAAGGAATCGCTACCGCCAGATAGCGTAACTTGTACGAATAATCGTGAATTACTGTTGATTGTATCAAGGAAGATTTCATGGTCTCTTGAGAGTAACTTAGGCTCAACACTGTTCACTAACCAAGGCTCTCCCTCTGGTGCTTCAAATTTCAAGGCGGCTATGTTCCATTCCACTTCTTTAGATTGAATTCCAATCAATATTGGCCAATCACTACCTTCTAGCGGTACGTGGTCAAGCGACCAAAACGCCATGTCTATTCCCATAGTAAGATGACGAGCTTTAGGCTCGCCCCACAGTTCCAGCGAGTCTTCCCACTCCAGTGAAGAAACTGCTCTAAGTGCTCGAACTAAATCTTTAGACTGGTATTCCCCATCACTTAATTTCTTACTTAGCCATTCAAGTCTATCTTTCCTACTGGCAAAATCCAATGCAAATTGTTTTTCATTTCTAACTATCAGGTAGAATATGATGAATGGAAGAATCAAGATCAATCCTATTAACCAATAAAATATACCTGCAGCATCTTTCACTTGTTCTGAAGGAGGGAACCAAGGCTCTTCACCTTCATCTAATACAGCTGTAGTGACTCTGATTTTCCATTCGACTGGCTCTTCAGAATCACCAACTGAATCGCTACCATTGACGTGCTGGATACGAATGAAGTGTGTTCCTCTTCCAACCTCTAGAGCTGCACTTATTTTATCCATTGAATAAGTTTTAGTTATCTCTTCCAATGAATCCCATGTATTTTGGTCAATGTCCCAAATTGTAACTTCGAGATCATAAATATCTCCTTCAACAATAACTTCGACAAGATGGATCGATTCATTCCAACCAGTGGTTTCTACTCGTAATATGTCTTGGTAATCTCCCATGAACAATGTTAATTCTCCATCTTCCCGATGACCATCCATTATGATTAGTGGATATGTTGAGTTATCACTGGTTGATGTCATTGGAATCAGCCCAGGAGCGTCCATCCCCCAACCCGCATCATAATGCCTGCTTAGAGACATCGATGCAGACCATTGACAATCACAGTCCCACATGAATTCGATGTAATTGATATCATCAATTCCTTTTACTATGCTATCGGTTGAGGCAGTTTCCCATTCTGATTGCGCATTTTCAGAATAGATGTAGCGGTACATTACTGGAATCTCCAGTTGCTCTTCATTGCTGATTGAGCTTGTTATGACGAGTGATTCATCACCACCAAGGGGGTAAGAGAATGATGATTTTCCTACTCCCATTATGGTGTCCAAATGGGATAATGGAGTTACAGTATTTGTATCAAATATTTTACTACGAATTGACCAAACAGTATCTGGACTAGGGCTGGATAGAGTGACAATTATTCTACCCTCTTCGCTTATTGGTATGTGCAATACATTACTATCCCCAAGTGATGTATTCAATGGCAAAATGAATCCTTGCTCTAATTCTACTTCGTGTGTTTCATTTTGGAAATGTAATGAGACTTCGATACTCGCAGATGCCGCCACAAGTGTCAATGCAAGTATTGTGTCATCTGACACATTTATTGCGAATACATCTGCACTATCATTAATCAAATCGCCAGTTGTATATTCTCCTTCACATGCCAAAGACAGACCATTTTGCTGGCAAATTTGAGAATCTATTGCGGGGAATTCCTCCGTGGGCGATGGTCTTAGATTAGGCATTTCTTCTGAAACTGGAATTATTCCTTGACATTTATCCATCTCTGGGATTTCAAATGTATGGTTTTGCTCTTCCAATAATACTGAGAAATCACTGCCATTTGCGATTAGGGTGCCCTCTGAATCATGTATACTGGCCCATGAATCCTCGCAGTCAAACCATGCAGTACCAGCGGAGGTCATTTGTGTGTTCGTATAGGCAAGACTCGCCATCGGTAAGAACATCAGAATTGCCATTAGGCAGGTGACGGGTCTTCCCATGTTCTGTCCTGATTACTCATTAGCCTTCAAATCATTCAAGACCAGCGTACTTCCCGCCTCTATTTATGGCGGGTCTAGGACGCACAGTATTGGCCCGCCACAGAATGGCTCGAATGTGGGGTCTAGGAGACCGTACAAACCCTGAATCTAAGTCTCCAGGTCTCGTTCTCAGTGAAGAGGAAAGCATGGATATTATTTGGGCTCCTTTCACAACAACCAGCGATGGCGGGATTCCTAGAAAAATCATACTGGACTCTAGGGCCCCTTTCGCTCCTTGGGAAAGCAAGGAGAATGGGCCATCTCTTTCAGCATCGATTGGGCACGTATTACCTCCCTCACTAGATGAGGCGGATGCAGGTGAAGTTGCGTCTAAAGGTGACCTGTTACCAATCTCTTGGCAATCCCTAAATCATGACGAGGGATTGCTGGATGAGAACTTGAACCCACATGTGGTGGTTCTAACAGATGCTCTCCAATTGGCAAATAGGCCAGGACGTTTGGTCGAAGCCATTTTCATAATAAAGAAAAAATTTCCTGGTGCATTACTTTGGGCACCGGGAATTGGTGGTCCAGATAACTGTGCAGTGATGACCTGGTTCGGAATTGATTTGTTTGATACTACTCGTTCAAAGCAAGCAGAAGCGCACGGTGCAGTATTAACTTGGAGCGGGCCAAGAATGTTGAGTGCTGATGAGCCAGAAGTCAATCACTGGGAATTGGCCCTAACTGAGACACGCTCAGCGATTTCAAATCACAGCCTGAGAGAATTAGCTCAGTCTCAATCTCTTTCTAGTCCAAGATTAGTCGAACACATGCGTCATTTTGATAACTTAATTTCGAGTAAAGACGGAGTATTATCTCAGATTGTTGACCCATCTGCCGCTTTACGAATACATAGTGTGGAATCACATGATGATCCAATAATTCTCGATTGGGTTGATTTCATGACAAACCATTACACTCCTCCAGAAGGGTTAGATGACATCTTAGTTCTCTTACCATGTTCTGCAAGAAAACCATATTCACTATCACGTAGCCATAGGTCATTCCATCGGGCGATGAATCATAATTCGACCCACGAAGTGATGGTGACCTCGCCATTAGGGTTGGTTCCAAGAGATTTAGAACAAACTTGGCCTGCAGGATATTACGACATTCCAGTGACTGGCGATTGGACACAGGACGAAATCACCCGTGTCACTCAGATGTTAGACTCATTGGTTGAACGTAACAAATATCGTCTAATCATTAACCATTCAGGTATGAAATACAATTGTGAAACACCTTTGATCGATACTCGCGAGGGCAGTTCTGCAACCAATCCGGAAGCTTTAGAGAGGCTCGGACAAGCAATTTATGACAATGTTAGGGTCAAAAGAAGAAGTAGTGAGAAAATGAATCTCGACAATTTCAAATCAGTGGCGAGATTGCATCACCTGAATGATTTGTGGCTTCAAGGAACAGAAGTTCGAGGTAGAATACCTAGGTGGAAGATTTTGAAAGATGGTGAACAACTTGCAATGTGGGCTCCAGAAAGAGGAGGATTCTCACTCGCAAAATCGAGTATTCCGGTTTTGGAATCTCTCAATTCGCTTAAGCGGGTGAACCTGAAAGAGAATATCAAGTGGAAGGGAGATATCAACCTTGCAATTCTAGAATCCTATGATGAAACCATTAGAAAAGGAGAAGATATTTTGGTCATGCAAGGCTCGCAATGCCTCGGTTCTGCTCGTGCAGCAGCGCCGGCTTGGGAATGGGGTGGAACTCCAGGTCGCCTAGCAAAAAGCCATCAAAGACTGTGATTTGTGCTTTTTTTTCATGCGTAGCGGTTAAGAATGGGTGACAGGTCGGCGGAATGCTCGGAGGTTATCATTATGGCACGTATGTACGCTAAGAGGAAAGGCAAGTCCGGTTCCACAAAGCCACACAACGAGACTGCACCAGAGTGGTCTAACACAGATTCAAAGGCTGTTACAGAACTTATTGTAGAGCTTGGTAAGGCTGGACATTCTTCAGCATCCATAGGTACAATCCTTCGTGATCAGCACGCAGTTCCTGATGTTCGCTCCGTCCTAGGTGGTCAGAGAATCAGTGCAGTTCTTGCTGCAAACGATATTGGTGGAACATATCCTGAAGATATGATGAACTTGATGCGCAAGGCTGTTGGAATTATCGAACACCTTGGCTCTGGCAACCACAAAGACCTTCACAACAAGCGTTCACTAGAACTTACAGAGGCAAAGATTCGACGTCTTGCTAAGTATTACTCTGGTGAAGGGCGCCTTCCATCTGATTGGAAGTACAAGCGTGATGAACTACGCTTGATGGTTGAGTGATACTAACACTCAACTTGATGAACTACCTACGGGGTGTCTCTGTTAGGTGAGTGAGTGAACAATCTACTTCAGTCTGCAATTTTCTCGCCTTTAGAAGGCCAGTTGAATCAGGTTTGTGAAGCGATTAGGTCGGCAAAACTTGTCCAATTAATGGCTCCTGCTGACTTGGATGGCATCCTTGCACTAGCACAATTAGAAGCGGCATTCCTTGATGACTCTCTACACTATCGCCGTAGAGTATTACCTCCTAGGAAACATGTAGGGAGAGGCGATATTCAGAAATTACCTGATGTCGATGGCCTGATTATTCACATCGACCCATTTCATGAAACTCAGAACTCATTTGTAATGAGTGAGAATTTTATTCATTTATTTCCACTTTCGGTTGAAGTTGAATTTGAAGGTTCAGAAAAGGCGCATCATGGTGCAGTTGATTGTGTTGCAATATGTGCTGCATTAGCAGCGATTCTATCTCCTGAGGGAGTACGGGTTAGAAAACAACGTTCAATGTCGATAGCAGGTTTTTGGCTAAGGCAAAGTATGGATTCCAATTATGACCCTGTGATGTCCATACTTCGAGACCACCTCGATGATGAGGGGTCAATCGATATTTGTTCAATCCCTGAAGTTCCATCTCCTGCTGCCGGGATGATTCCTGGATTGTCTGAGAGGATGTTGAAACGTCTTTCTAAGGGTTGGAGTGGGATGGATATTGATGAACGTAGTTCAGCAATTAGTGAATTAGTCTTGCCTGCTATGAGGGAAGATGGGCTTTCAACTATGCGTCTTGAGGAATTGATTTGGCACAGAGCGATGATTCCTGGTGTTGAAACAGATATTGCTAGTCAACTTCACCTTTCAGGTAACGATTGGCCAGAGACTGTAGATGAAGCTAGGGTTCATGCTAGCGAAATTGCAGACTTACTGATTAAGAATGGTCACTTGTGATCATTCAACAATTTTCAAAACTCTTTTGCATCCTGAACATGCCATCCTGAATGGGCGCTCATCTGTCATAATGGAGTTTGTCGTACCACATGCCGGACAATCGATTGTAGGATAATTGGAATTGTCTATAGCCGCCCCACTTCCTTTTTTGCGCTTGGGACTAGCGATTGCAGTAATCGACCATATTGCAACGGCAATTCCCGCAATGATTCCAACAGTGAATGGGTCATATGCTAGATACAGTGATAGTAAAACAACAGGGATGAGAATTGTCTCAATCCAAAGAGCACTACGTCGTTTATTCTTGGTAATGCGTAGTGCGCAATAAAACCCGCCTCCAATAATGATTAATGTGATTATAGACAAACTCAATGGTGCGTTTAGAGGGTTAGCAGTCGGCATTCCAGATAGAGTGAAAGTAGCACTAGGTTCTAGATTTTCAGCCTTGATACTAATCGTCTCACCAAATGGCGTTCTTCTGTGAGTCAAATCAATACTGTCTTCACCTTTGATTGTGGCTCCTGTCAAGCTTGCCATCATGCCTGTTTCAATATTGACTGAGATGTCGATGTTCGCCCATATCGGTGCTGGTTGAACTACGATGAAATCCCTGAGGATATCGATAACGACATTTTGTTCAACTTCTTCAATGGTTGTAATATTCAATGTTAATGGATGGGGAGTAACTCTCTTTTCCCCATGGAAATCCACTTCGAATGAAATTTGGTAAAGGTTCTGAACATCAGTGCCAATCAATTCTTCTAATTCCAATGCCATTCCGTCATTCATGTAGGTAATGGCAAGGTTATCCATTTGGCTCTCAAACTCGTTTATCTCAACACTGTCAATAATACGATTCCTTCTGTCTTCTTCACTAACCATTCCTGAACTAAATATCCTAAGAGGCTGAGATAATGCAGGGTCATCATTACCGATGTTGTCCATTCCCCAACGCATCCAATAAGATATTTCATCGTCGATTGTTAATTTAAATTCCTTTTCCATGAAGAGGATATCATCTTCTTTATCGAGTTTCATGTCTATCTTTACTGCCAGTGGTGAACCTGCACCATCCGTCCTAAGTGGCTCTTCTGTTGGATAAAATACTCCGCCACTATTACTTCCGTCATCAAATGGGTCGATTGTGAAATCCGCTGAACCCGACAATAATGGAGTTCCAGACTGGATTTGGATACTTGCACCGATAGTGATGGTTTGCTCACCTGATGTAGTTGCCCGCCAAGTCCAAGTCAATCGAACATAATCTCCACTACTGGTCTCGATGGGATCTCCTGAAAGAACTCCCCCATTTACACTGATGTCCAAGCTATTGGCCTGTACTGCAGCAAGTTGTCCGAATGGTGATGCTACAACCATAGAGACATAGACGTCCATTCCTTCAGTTACAGGTTCATCGATTAGTAAGTCTACTACTGGCAGGTCTGCTATAATCGATGATTCATCACCCTCGCCTCCCCAACTAAAAATTAGGCCGGCATCTGCTCCAGGTACACTGAAAACAACAGTTTGGGCAGTTAGAGTTACAGAAACATCGGTTGATGCTGGTATTGATCCAGAATCCACATTGATATCAATTGAAAAAGAACCTGAGCCACTTGGTAAGAATGAATTGCTTTGGTCAGTAACTCCTTGATAATCAGACCCACCAATTTCCACAGTCACAGATGCGTTTATTTGGACTCCACCAGCATTAGCAACCTCATAGTCGATTGAGAATTCCCAGGTGGATGAGGGATAACTTCCTGTCCAAGCAGGATTTATTGACCATGTTGCGATTTCTCTCTCTTGTGGTATGGAATCAGAAATTGTGACCTCTTGTGAATCCGTACCTAACTCTGATTCAAATGGAGTCATTCCGCCTGATGCAGCAGGACCTGTCAAAAATAATTCAACAGGTCCAGAATCGCAACAAACTTCAACAGAATTAGCTTCAACTTCAGATATTGGAATGCAAGATAGAAGTAAGATTGCGCACAATAAAACCGGACTAATTGTACGCATAGGTGATTCACCTAATGCACTCTGTGCGCTCAACCCTCTTGAAAACTGTGGCCATATGAGCCCTAAAGGGCTCAAAGTGCCTTTTCTAGTAGGTTACCGAGTTCTTTTTCGAACAGCCCCACCAATGCTTCACCAACTTCGCCTTGAAGTTCATCTGGTAAAATACGTAGGCCTAGTTTTGCAGCCGCTCTGCTAGCCTTTAATTCTGCATAAACCGAACGTGCTTTAGCATTGAAATAATATGAAATTGCTTCTTTTAGTTCCTCTTTCAATTCTTGGTCAGCATCCACCTTTTCACGGATGTATGTTTTTATTTCATCTTTGACTAAATCTCTTACAGCTTCTAGCATAATATCCTCTGTTGCCATCAGTTCTTTGACCTGTGAGCCGAGGTTGCCAGTGAGTAGTCGCTCGATTGCCATGCCACCTCCTGTACGCCAACCGTCTTGAATCCATCTATGGCGATAATTCATGAACCTACCATGCTTAGTCATAGTCATGGAGTTCTCGACAATCGGTGCAGAAGATTCGTTAGAAGAGGCCAAACTAAGGCTGGGGTCAGTCGATGCGCTAATAGTATGGGGTGGCGAAAACATCCTCGGAGTGTTGACTTTGGAACATATTTCTCAGAATGGAAACTGCGGATCATCGTGTGAACTTGACATCCTTGTTGACCCTACTCCACAGTATAGTCAAAAATGGAAACCTAAGTTCATCGTCATGACCGATGAGGGTGAACCTGTCTTACTCAGTCGTGGACCATGAGCAGCCCATCCTCTTCAACGATGGCATAACCTATCCTTTCGAGTTGTAATATTGTTCCAACTGGATGTGTATTATCTTCTAGAATACCTTCTACTGTTTCTAAATCTTGACCAGATGCAATAGTCAATTTTGAAGGAGTTCCCCCTGCTACCCAATGGACAACTGGTCGCTTGTCACTGCGGTCTATACTCTCTACATTTCCATCTGCATCAATGTCGCAAAGGTCCTTCAACCTGATTGGCTTTCTTGAGTCTTCTTCCTCTATCCAAACCCCTTCGTCAACTGAATATTTACGCGGTGGCATATCTGCATCAGAATGAGATTCAATAGTGCCATTTCTAGGGAATTCACCACTTAGCACCACTGGGAAAGCATTGCGAACAAACGCCAACCTTGGGGCCTTGATATCTATCGCCTTAGTGTTGTGAGAATAAAGAGTGGAAAGAGGAACTGCTATGTCTTTTTGAGTCAGACCAAGTTCGACCCAAAATGCCCTGAGGGCTTCAGGTTGAATCCCTCGGCGAGATAAAGCTGTGAGTGTTGGAAGCCTAGGATCTTCCCAGCCACTGAATTTTCCTTCAGCGATGTCTCTCTTCATTTGAGATGTTGAGAACGCTCCAAACTCATGGACTTTAACTCGGCCCCAGTAAATTGTTTCAGGATATTCCCAGCCAAAATGTGCGTACAACAATGTTTGCTTTCTGGTTGAATCCATCAAATCTTTACCACGAATAATGTGAGTTACACCTTGTAGGTAATCTTCTACCGCAGATTGGAAATCGAGAAGTGGCCAAACTCTCCAGCGGTTTCCTACACGTGGATGAGGATTTGTCTGAATCCTAGCGGCAGGCCAATCTCGCAATGCAGGATTTTTCAGAGTCATGTCGGTTTTTACACGAAGAACAGCGTCACCAGGTTGGTACTCTTCCGGGTCATTCATCTTGGACCAGCGTTCTAAATTTTCATCGACACTATTGTCTCGACAAGGACATTCAGTCATTGCAACACGGTGAACTTTGAAGGCTTCTGCTGAGCATGTACACACATAGCCAAACCCACCATCAAGCATCTTCTTAGCATATTCATGGTAGTGTTCCATCCTCTCACTGGCAATTACAATTCGGTGTGCTGGGAATCCGCAAAGCCATTCTTGCTGTATCGGAATTGAATCATATGCTTCCATCATCGGAGGTTTAACCGTAGTATCGGTGTCATCAAATCTTAGGATTAATTCACCATCTAAATCCTTGGCATATTGACCGTTTATTACTAGGCCTCGCGAATGGCCAAAAGACAGAGGGCCATTCGGATTTGGGGCAAAACGAAGTACGGGTTTTTTGCTGTTTAGATTAGGTAACTCTGGTAATCCTTCCCTTCTAGTCTGAACTTTTCTTTCCAATAATTCTGGAGCTTCTCTCTCTAGAATCTCAGTGATTGCATCCAATCCATCACTGGCAGCAAATGCATTTGCTTTTGCCACGGCCTTTGCGACCAATGGTGCGATGAACTTCCCAAATTGTCTCAAGTCTGCTCTATTACCCATTATTCTGCTGATGACTGAACCAGCTTGACCTTCGCCAGAATATTGCAAGCTGTTTTGCAATGCAAGATGACGAATTAAGTCAGATGTTGCCTGGTCCGGCTCCCATTCCATAATTAGGGCGTGGGGCCTTTAGTTCTTCAAAACAAGGTACGCTGGCTCGCATTTGGGCGTGGTGGTGGAGTTCCGCCCCATGCATTTTCAACTGTTTTCCACGACCATCTCAGACAATCATGAGGTGTTTCTCCCTTTACTAATTCGATGACTGCCGCTTTTGTCTTTGGGTCTGAGGGATAACCACTACCAATATCGAATCCTAATTCATTGGATATCTCTGCGATTAATCTGTCTCTTGTCACCTTTGCAATAATGCTAGCAGCGCTAACTTCGGGATGTTTTTCATCCGCTTTATGTTCTGCATGACAAAATTTGCCGGACAATCTGGAAACATTTTTTGCAAACCTTTCAGCGTTTACATCACAAGCATCCAGCATAATTTCACCATCAGGCATGATGGATAATGCTTCAGCAAATAGTTCAACTTCCAGATTGTTTAGATTTTCAGATATATCAATACGTTCTGGCTCACAAACTACTACATTATGTGGCATTTCTTTCAGAATCTCAAATAGTTCTTCTCTTTTTTTCTTACTCAAATCCTTGGAATCCTTTACACCTAATTCCCTCAACTGTGATTGTGATGTAGAAGCAAATGCGCACACCACTAGAGGGCCAATTACCGGACCTCTTCCCGCTTCATCCACACCTATGTTCATTGTACCACTCACAAATCAAGGTCATCAAGATCTAGCATCTCTGTAACATCTTTCTTCTTAGCAACCGTTCTTTCAGTCACCGGAACAATGTCATCGGGAAGTACAACATTAGCCGAATGCGGTTTGTTGATGTCACCTGATGCGATGCCACTAACTAAATCATCCAATTTTGATTTTACAGCGATACTATCGTGATGGTCGAGAACTGTATTGGCTGCACCGACTAAGCCGGAATCTACAGGCTCTAGGCTTGGCTTTCTCTCTCCACTAACCGCTTGGAACATTCCCGTGAATGCTTCATTCGAAACTTGCGGAGATTGAACCGGCTCAGGTACCGGTTGCTTTTTGTTCGCAAATTCAGCCATCCAGTCTTCGGGGGTATCATCATCTTTGGGCAACGGTTTCAATAAGGCTGCTTCTTCCAGTCGGATTTGCCTGTCTCTAAGTGATTTATTTATCATCAATCCACTCAAACCCGCTGCTATGATAATCCATTTCCAAGCCCAAATTAGACTTCCTGCAGATGAGAAGAAACTTGTGATTGAATTAACTACAGAATCACCATCATCCGCTGTTTTCTCTACAGCGTCAAACGAAGAATTGGCAGAATATGTAAACGGGTTTTCTTCTGCTAATCGGCTATGTGCAGTGATGTTGAGGTAGAAATCATCACTTGCACCTTGGTCATCTGGTATGTTTGCCCATGCCCTGAACGTGAAGTTTTCACCCATTCCACAATTTACAATTTCAAAAGATCGGATGTTGTCAACATCTTCTTCGTAAATTGAGCCAGTAGGCGGAATGAAACTCATTTCAGTGTAGTAAGAAGAAGTCATTCGTATTACTAAACCATCGATGATATTACCTTCGTTACGCATAGTTACTGCGACTTCCAGTTTGTTATTACTTACCGAACTAACTGTGTCTTCCCATACCCATTCGACGAACGGTGCGGTTTTAGTTTCGATATTTATTGAATCGATTACTAATCCATCACCTCTGTGCAATTCTAATGTCGCAGATGCAGGAAGATAACCATCTGCATCCATGAACGGTGTCAAATTTAGAGGGATGTCGAAGCTCAGTTCGCCTTTCGATAATCCTATGTTATCAGTTTCAATGTCAAATTCCATTCCCGTTTTATCCACTAAGTGTAAAGAATATTCTTCATAGTAATTCCCAGTATTTTCAATTCGAACCATTCTTTGACAGGTTGTGTTCAGTTCAACAGATGTGCATAAATCTCCCGATATGGACAAATTGCCTCCCCGTTCCCATTCGATAATTGATGAAACAGATATTGAATTAGTTCTTTGAGGAAATGCCTGAGGGCTTACAATCAATTCTACAGACAACTCGGCGATGTTTTTGTTCGGTGCCTCAAAGCCAATTTCGATAACTCGGGATTCATTTGGTTCCAAAATTTGGAATTCAAAGGCATTGAACAATGCAATTGTCCAACCATTCTGCTCGATTCTATCATCCGTTATTCCATCTAATCGCAAATATGCATCTAGGTATGTATCGATATTACCATTATTCCGAATTGAAACTTCAATCCTGCCAGTATCGCCAGGGTCAAGACTCAAATTTTGGGTGGTGGAGTCAATAGTCATGTTATGGAATGTCTGCATTTCTAGTTCGAACGTCCAACTGGAAACTCTCCTGTCGAGGTTGGATTCAGCCTCAAGATGGAATGTTGGACCTGTGCCTGCTAATGGTGCTCCGTTTTGAACAGATGGCGTGATAATCCAAAAATTGATGAAAACTTCTTCACCATCTGATAAATCCAACAAAACTTCGCCATCTCCGTTTAGATCTTGAACGAATCCATATTGCCAATTCGAATCAGTATTCATCCGGATTTTTACTAGGTCATCATAACCAGCGCTGTTAGATATGTTTACTGCCAAACTCGTGTTAACACTCTGTTGGACATAAAAGGAAGAACCATCATTGGCTCCGAATGTTAGACTTGACCAGCGTGATATCAAAGCATCGATTTCAAATGTTTCACTCCATTCAGGAACTTCTTGACATGTTATGTCCAGGGTAAATGGTAATGTTTCATAATCAGAATTTGGAGCAGCAGTAATATTGATGTTCAATTCACCCAACCTACCGGATGCCACTCTAGTCCATTCATCTGGTATACCATCAGTTGTTAGATTCGGGTGAGATTGGTTTAATTCGATTTGAAAATGTCTTTCTGCACCTACTAAATTGTGCCAAGCAATTCTGTAAGATACAGTTTCCCCAGGGTGGATTATAACTTCTTCATCAAGGTAAAACTCGAATGGAATCTCATCAGCACTTACTTGCATCTGTGGCATTATCATAATGATAACCAGAGCCAATAAGATGCGGCGCATAATTTCTGGACGGGGTTCCACATTTCAATAGACCGGAACAGATGTTCAATGCCCCGATTGTAGTAGCATGTTCTAAAACAAAATGGTATATACTTAGAGAAGAGCGTTGGGGGCATGCAGAGAAAAACTGTTACCATGCTTGTAGCCTTACTTATGTTGTCAGCGATACCACTCAATGTGTCCGCTGACGAATACGATGATATACCAACAAATGCAACTAATTCAGGAGTCCATGACTCCCTAGTAGCTGCACTTGCTCACGCTGATTTGGTGACAACTTTACAAGGTGATGGACCATTCACAGTATTCGCTCCAACCGACGATGCGTTCGCAGCGGCTGGAATCGACTTGACTACATTTGATACAGACGAAGAAAATGCAACTCTAACAGACATCTTACTGTACCATGTTTACTCTGGTGCTGTCAATTCTGCTGACGTAACTGATGGCTTGACCGTTTCGATGGTCAACGGTGATGATGCGACATTCACAGTCACTAATGGAACTGTTATGGTTGGGGATGCAACAGTAACTACTGCTGATGTAACATCTTCAAACGGAATTATTCACATTATCGATAAGGTATTGATGCCTCCTGCAGATTTGGAAGATATTCCAACAATTGCAAGTGGAACTGGAGTCCACACTGCGTTGGTAGGAGCTCTATCTCAAGCCAATCTGGTCACAACGCTTCAAGGCGATGGACCTTTCACAGTGTTTGCACCTACAGATGATGCGTTCACAGCAGCAGGTATTGATTTAACAACATTTGATACCGATGAAGAAAATGCAACATTGGCAGATATCTTGCTTTACCATGTTTATTCAGGGGCAGTTAACGCAGCTGATGTAACAGATGGATTGACAGTTACAATGGTGAACGGAGATGATGCTTCATTCACAGTGACAGATGGTGCTGTAATGGTTGGTGATGCAACCGTAACAACAGCTGACGTAATTGCCAGCAACGGAGTCATTCACGTAATCGATACGGTGCTAATGCCACCTGTAGAGTTAGTTGATATTCCTACCATTGCGGTTGGAACTGGTGTTCACGATTCACTCGTAGCGGCTCTTACTAAGGCAGACTTGGTTTCAACACTACAGGGCGATGGGCCATTCACAGTATTCGCACCAACAGACCAGGCATTTACAGATGCAGGGATCGATTTAGATTCATTCACAACTGATGAAGAGATTGCAACTCTTGCGGATATTTTGCTATACCACGTTTACTCTGGTGCGGTCAACGCAGCAGATGTGACAGATGGACTAACCGTGACAATGGTTAACGGTGATGATGCTTCATTCACAGTAATGGATGGAACAGTAATGGTTGGCGATGCAACCGTAACAGCGGCTGATGTAATGGCGTCCAACGGAGTAGTCCATGTCATCGACAAGGTCCTAATGCCACCTGCAGATGAAGTAGTCACTACCTGTGATGTGACAATCGGTATCTCATCTGACGGATATGCATTCTCTCCAGCATCCGTGACAATTCAGGTTAATCAGACCGTTTGCTGGCAATGGACAGGTGCTGAGATGGCTCACAACGTAAAGGAAGTTGATGGAATGAAGTCTACCACCTATGTGACGGATGGAATCACTTCTGGTGCACCAGAAGTCAATGTCGATTTCAGTTACACTTTCACTGAAGACACCGTGTTCTACTATGTTTGTGAGCCACACATGTCTCTAGACATGTTTGGTAAAGTCACTGTCGGTGATGGTGGAATTGTAGTTCCAGTTGTTAGTGATGACAAGGAAGAAGAGAACACACCTGGTTTCCTCGGGGTCACAATGATTCTGGCTACACTTGGTGCAGTACTCTACTCTAGGTCAAACCGTGACGAAGAACTGTGATCTGTAATTAACGGGAAAAGTTGGCGCTGCAACTGCCTTAGCGTGGTTGCAGCGGCCTTCTGTTTCTGTGGCAATGTATTGTGAAGATTATAAGCGAAAAACCTCTTTTCGTGGGGTCTTTTTCCCATGCAGATGTTGAAATAGCGTCGTTTACTCGTTAATTTCAATGCGGCATCAAAACCACTTGCATTTTTTTACCACGAAAGTACCATTGTCGGTATTTTTGGTACTGGTAATGCTGTGTGGTAATGCAAGTGCGGCATATCATTGGGACCGGCAGAATGGTAGTGATTATGACGATAATGATTCTGATGATGATGTACATTTCTACGTATGTGAAGATCTTGTAGGTTCAAACGAATACTATCAGGTTGAATGTGATGATTCTGATTCTGTGATAGTTGGTCACAAAGAGTATGGTGCAGGGTTCAATGACGTCATCTACGAATTCAACATCCCTATTGATGCAAATTGTATCTATAACGATGGTTCTGCTGCAACTGGTCATGGTTTCGTTGGACTGAGGTTTAATATGGACTATCAAACAAATGGCCCCTCACATTCAGGAAATGATGGTTGGGTTAACGGAGGTAGTTACACTTACTCAACATCAGGGTATTCATCAGCAAACCAAATTTATGCTTATGCTTGGGATTATTCAGGAAATAGCGGGAATAGTGATTGGGATTTAATCAATCTAAACAAGAAAGGAAAAGTCGATAATTCATCAACAAACATCCCAAATTACAATTGGGGAACAATTCCTACTGCAAATCACATGAGTGCATTTAATCAATTTTGGATTGACATACCCGTAGAAGGACAAGTGGCTCGAACCGGTAGAACTGGAATGTATGTTGACAATCAATCTGCTGACAACATAACAGTGAAGTTCAGACTAAGAAACAGCCCAGAAGCAAATGATGGTTACCTTACTGACTTAAGGACAGAAATTAGGAATCTCAATCTTTCGGTAAGAGACGAAGAGACAGTTCCACTGAATCCCCCTGCAACTGGTACCTTTGGTAGTGTTGATGATTATCCTGATTACATGAGTGAACAATGGACTAATTCCGAGGCTTTCAGCTATTACGCAACAGGGCATGCAGATGATGGATGTGAATTTGAAAAGTTAGAATATACTGTGTTACCTAAGTCAACAAACCCGAACACTACTCCTTCTTCTGTAACAAATAGTAACTTTACAACAAACACGGATTTGGATGAAGATATTTACTTGACCGGAAAAACATCAGGAGATTACTCATTATGGTATCGGGCCGTAGATATTAATTCCAATCAAGCGGATTGGGTTGAAGCTAATTACATAATCAAATTAGATGTAACTTCACCAAACAAAGGAAATGCGATTGCTGTTTACCAATCACAAAATCAATGGTTCAGTGATGTAAATCTTCCAAAGTTCAGTTGGTCGGGGTGGACTGATCCGCTTTCAGGAATTGATGAATATAAATTGCAGATTAACAGCGAGTCTGTTTCAAATTCCTTTGCACATGTTAATGGTTCAACGAATTACTGGAATGCTTCAATCTCCGATATCAGTTCCATCGTAGGATTATGTCAATCACATGATTTCAAAGTTAATGCGTATGATGGTGCTAATACGGTTTATCCTAATGGTTCTACAGTCCCTGGCGGGCCATATGGAAATCAAGCAGTCAAAACAATTTCATTCAATTACGATGATTGTGATCCTAATCCTCCTGAACTATCGTCTTCAAATTGGTATAATTCTAACTCCCCAAGTTTGTCATTTACTCCGGGAGACGATGTTGATAATCAGCAGAGTGGAATTGGGATGTGTAGTTTCTCAATAGCCAATTCTACTTACAGTTTGAGTGCAGCACAGTGCACAGGGAGTAATAATGCAGTCACTGTGGCGTTGCCAGATGGTATCCACCAGGGTAGTTTCATGGCTTGCGATGTAGCAGGGAATTGTGACACTAGTTCCTCTCAGAACGTTAGAGTTGATACTGTCGCACCTCTTCTGAACAATGTGAATATATTATCACCAACTCCCAATAGTTGGACTCAATCTACAGCTGCAAATGCTACTTTGACTTTTACAGACCCCAATCTTTCCAATGTAACAATCTCAAATATGGACAGAGTTTATGCTGGATTCTATAATAGTAATCAAGCAAGCCCAACTTTATCAAATTTGGAAAACTCTACCTATTTCACTAACTGCTCAACCAATTCTTGTACGCTGAACATAGAACAAACCCTGGGTACTGGGAATTGGAGCCTTTGGTATGTGGCAATAGATGGTGCAGGTAACGTTTTGGGGCCATTAGCTCATAGTGACTACGTCTTGATTGACCTAAACGCACCGGTTTCATCCACCCCATATTTTTCGTCAACCTTAACCAATCAAACTCAGATTACATTACTCTGGAGTTCTGCAAATGATTCGCATTCTGGAATTGCTGGATATTATGTGAATACCTCTTCAATTGACTCGGATCTACTAGTAAACACTACTTTTATTTCCTCAATATCTGCGCTGATTTCTAATCTCACAGATGGTAATTATTCTGCTTGTATCACACCTGTTGACAATGTTGGAAACCATGGAAATAAAAGTTGCACGACAGATTATCTTAGAATCGACACAATTAATCCAATAATTTCTGCTTGGTCAAATGTTTCAAGTTGGACTTCTGGCAACTCTGTAATTATTGGGTGGGAAGCAACTGATGAAAGTCAAACTGCTCAAGTGGTTTATCTTAGAGGGACATCTTGGTCACAACCTTTCCCTGAAAACTACAGTCTTACACTCTCAAATTTCGCTGAAGGTATTCATCAAATTATAGTAAAAGCCAATGACTCAGCAGGTAATGTAAATCAGTCAATAGTCACATTTGGTATCGATAATACTGCTCCTGTAATCTCGATAGTAAGTAACCAAGGCTCCAGTTGGACTAATCAATCTAATCATCTCATTTCTTGGAATGTTACTGACAGTTACAGTGGAGTTGGTGAATTGAGTTTGTATATCGATGGCATCCTAAACCAATCGAATATTAGTTCGATTGGTACATCGCAAATTACGTTTGATAGTGGTTATCACAATGTCTCAATAGTTGCAACAGATAATGTCGGTAATATCCGTTCATCCATTATTTATTCCAAGGTTGATTTAGCTACACCAAGCATACTCTGCACTGTAAATCCTAATTCGTGGTCGAGTTCAATGCCAATTGTGCAGTATTCTGTTTCTAATAATGGATCTTTATCCAACGTTGTAGTTTCTGCGCTTTTTAACGGAAACCCTTTGATTCCTTCAAACGGTTCAATAGTACTACCTCAATCATTGGATGGTATCCACAACCTAGTAATTACAGTTGCAAATCAGGGCGGAAATTATGAAACGTGTTTATTAGACATTTATGTTGACTCAACAGCACCTGCATTTACTTCGATTCCTAACATTGATGATGTTGTCTCTTCAAACAATTTAGAACTAAATTTGACAGTGGTTGACATACATTCTGGACTTTCAAATGTGGAAGTACTTGTCGATGGAATTCAATATGTGTCAGACTCTACAAATTTCAATTCACACAGCCTAAATTTATCAGTATTGTCGCAAGGTACCCATGAAATTGTCATAAAAGTCTTAGACAATGCGGGTAATGTAAATTTGTGGTCAAAATCATTCGTGTTTGATACGATTGTTCCGTCGGTTGACAGTTTAATATTAGTTTCAAATCTAAATAATGGGTGGATGAATCAGACTAACGCTCAGTTTTCATACTCAGTTAGTGACAACTTAGACTCAAATTTGGATACTGAAATCTTTGTTAACTCAATAAAAATAAGCAACGTAAATAATAACTTTACATCCACTTTGAATGATGGAATTAATGAAATTACTCTTGTCGTTTCTGACCATGGAGGTTTGATGTCCACGAGCAGTATCATGGTTAATGTCGACTCCCAAGTCCCACAGTGTACGATCCAATCAGATATAGCTTCAAATCAATGGTCGAATCTATCATCTAGAAGTTTTGCAATCTATCCTAGTTTTGGGCCATCTGGTGCTGAATTTACATACAGTATCAACGGGCAGAATAGAGGGGAATTCGTAAATAACTCAGAGCTCAATTTATCAGATGGTATTTCATCAATAAATGCCAATATAGTCTCTAATTCTGGTTTGAGTGGCTCCTGTATCTTAGAGCAAAGGTTGGATACAACTCTTGATTTATTGAATGTGACCTTGTCATCTAGTTTTGGAAATTATGGAGATGGGATGGTTGGAATAAACATTGGAAGTATTACAGAACCACAATCTAACTTAAATGTCACAATTGTAGAAGGTGAAGAAATACTTGCGAGTTTTGGGAAGTCTTCATCGTTTAATGAATATGTTAGACTCAACTTTAATTCATCTGGTGTTAAGAACATAAAAGTAAATGTTGTTGATGATGCAGGTAATCAATATATGGAGGAAGTAGAATTTGATGTGATTTTAGATTCAGGTCCCCCTGTTTCGTCTTGTGATTTTGTATTGTTTGGAGAAAATCAGATTTTGTTAGATGAAACTAATCGAAACATAATTTCTCACAACCCTAATCACATACCAGAATTTACTTGTGAAATTTCAGACCTTAATTACATTGATTTTGTAACATCATTTGGCGAGATATCTCGATTAAGAATAAACAATGCAGAGCCGAATGGCTTTGTTGAATATGATTTGAATCAATTTAGTATTAGTTTGCAAGGTTTTACCTCAACAAATATCGATTATAGTATTGAATTCGATGTTTACGACATGTGGGGGAATAAACGCACGTACTCCTATGAATATTATCTGATTGATTACAACCGAGGCATTTCATTGCTGACCAGTGGAATTAACAATAGCATAATAATGCTCGATGAAGGGTTGAATCAAAAGCTGTTGTTAGATATTAACTTCGCATTTGAAGAACCAGGTTGCGAGTTTACTATAGCAATAGACAACTTTTCACAAGACTACCAGTGTTCCGATGCACAAGTTGTCAATAACTACCAAGCAACATTTACTTTCGATATTATTGACATCCTAATCTCCGACGGAGTCTATTTTGCAGAAGGACGTGAAATTGAATTTTCAATACTACTAACAACGTTGGTGGGAGATGAAATTATCGGGACAAAATCAATGGAAATCGGCTCTTGCCAACCTAAATTTGCCTTTAGTTTTGAACAAAAACGTTGCATACAAAATGAATATGATGGGGCATTTATCTCTCGAAATGTAGACGAAATTACTATCGCTGAGACAATCACATTAACGGGGACTGCAGGTCAAGTTGAACTTTACAAAGTGTATGACCCGAACTCTTCCAAGACCGTTTGCGATTTAGCCTCAGAAAGTAATGGTACTATGGTTGTTGATACCAAATTGAATTATAGCATTGTGATCGATTTAGCCAGTCCAGATTCGGATATTATATTGCGATGTGTTGATGATGCTGGTTTTGAATCTAGTACGTCGTTTAAGATAAAATGGAAGGAAATTGAAGCACAATCGCCAAATCCAGGAGCTCTTGATAACAACATAATAATTGGAGTGCTTTCATTTATTTCGGTTTTCTTGCTGATATTTTTGGCAATTGTAGTGCGAAACAATTCTTCGCTTTTGAACAGGAATAGAGGTGAAGAGGAATGAATAGGACTTACAGAGTGGTATTTTTCATGATTGCATTGTTCCTTTCATCTCATTTCCAGTCAATGATTGTTGATGGATTGACCGATGAAGAAGAATTCACCCTTCAAATCTTATCTGCCAACGGCCCAGCTGATTCACCATGTGTAACTCCTTCCGATGTAATTATTCTTGAAAGGGACTCTTGGAATAATTTCTGTCTCAATTACTCTGGCCCCATTGTGCAGCCATTTATGATGCATTTCACTGCGAAACTTGAATCAGAAGATGAATCTCTAATATTAGTTGAACACCAGAAAATAATTGCAGAACATGATGACTTAGCAGACTCACTATTTCAAGCATTTATACCTGCGGAATTCAATCATTCTGCTGCTATTTTAGTTTATGAGTGGGATTCATACAAAATTGGTACAGACCAATTAATCTCCAATGGTAGCACTGAAATCGAAGTAACTGTTCCTTCTGAGGAAAGTAATTACGCAATAGATATTAGTGACATGAGGAATGTAATATCTGATGGTTCAACACGACCGGTTTCTCTAAAAATTTCAAACTACAACTCAAATGCTTCAGCATTCTCAGCATGGGCATTCAACTTAAACGATGAATTAATTGGGAATTATACAGGTATTATGCCACCTCTTTCAGAGATTAGTTTTGAAATGGTGCTCGATACAGACAAACTTGATTTTGGTCTTAATGAAATCAAAATAGTTTCATCCATTAATGGAAACGATGATTTTCAGATGCTCGCATTTAATCTTGATAAAGTATCTTCATCAATGGATGTAGAACTGCTTTCTGCATACTGGAACGATACAAACTCTGTAATTCCATTTGGGCCAAATTCAAACTTCAGTGTCAATTTGCAAATAGAAAATTACGGTATTGAGAATACAACCTCAACCATTGATTTATTGTGTAGTGGGATGGATGAAATCCAACTTTCAACATCTTTCAATTCGCTTACAAAGGGTGTCTCAAACATTTCTGCAGAATTCACTTTCCCTCCTATTGAGGGCAATGGAAGTTTTGTTTGCTCTATATCTTATGGTGATGAATTATTCCCTCTGAAAGCTAAGATGTTAGTTCCATGGGACGTTGAAGCAATCCTTTCAATTTCAAATGTAACCTCATCCAATGTCGATGACGATTATTTTGGTATTCCAGTTCAGAGTACTGATGATGAAACAATCTATGTGAATGCTTCAGTTTTGAATATCGGGCGTTCCTCGGAATCTTTTGATTGGAAATTAAAGGCCATCAGCCAAGATTTCACGAATGAGGTTGTCCTTAAGCAAGGCAGATTGACTCTTGCAACTAATGAAAGCGGCTGGATTAATGCAAATCGAAGTATAGTTTCATGTGGTAGTCAAGATTGGAATCTTGAACTAGTAGTGAGTGATAGGTATGGTGAGAATTATGTTTATTCATTGCTGCACGCATTCCAGTCGATGCGAAGAAACCAGGAAATCACACTGACCCATAGTATAGCGTCATCTGAGGAAACTAGTTTCCTTTCAGGAGATTTGATACCTGTTGATTTGGTAATTGAAGGGCAAGGTGATTCCAGCCATTGTGTGCAAGAACAAATCGTGGAAGTAGCGATTCAGAAAGAAGAATCTGATGGATTATATTCTGACAAATATATACAAAAAAATACCGTGAATGTAATCCCTGGAATAACTTCTGTTACCCACATTGGCCTTTCCACAGAATCTATTTCGGAAAGTGGATATTATTGGATAAAGTCACGAGTGATGGACACCGAATCAAGTTCCATAATCTCAACGAACCTTCTGCGAGTTTATATCGAAGTTGAAGAAGCTGTACTCGAGGTCGACTGTACATTTCCAACTAATTATAGCACGAGAACTGGTATTGTTTCCTGTAAATTGGAGCATGATTTGTCTAGATCACTATCCTACAAGATAGAATCCTTCGTAGACGGGAAAGCTGCATCTTCGAATCTAGGCTGGATTTCTAGTGCTGAAACCCTTGAATCTGATTTAGTAATACAATTCGATGATTGGGGCGAGCACACAATTGAGATTAGAACATCTGTTTTGATGACTGGTGAGTGGATTGCGCAGGAAGAGGTATTCACCCAAAACATGATTGTCAATCATCCTAGTGACACCGATGAATACATTCGCTCTTGGACTAATTACCCTGATATCCCAAGGCCAGGTGGTGACTTGCTAATTGAGGTAGACTTTGTTGGTTCATCCAAATATGAAGTGTCCTCATTTGTGGTTAAGATATTCGATTTAAATGAGAACTTGTATTCAGAAAATCAAATCCAAACCGAGCCAATTGAAATTGGTAAGTTGTCAACTCAAGGTATGGTAGTCGAGTGGCCAACATCTTGTGAAGAATATGTTGTAGAGATACTACCAATTTTGACTAAACCCTCCGTATATGTTCCTGAGTCTTTCAAGCAAATCTCCACAAAGAGGCTAACTGCCTGTCCAGCAATTTTGCCTGATTATTTTGTTGTTGATGCCAATATGGGCGAGAGCGGAGCTATTGAAATTGAAATTGGTAATTCGGGGACCTCTGTTGAATCTGTTTCTACGGTGTCTTTGTATGGGGACGGGATAATCTTACAGGATGTCGAAATAACTGGTATCGCAGATAACTCAAGTCATAATATCACAATAATTCCAGAATTTAGTTTTTCTACAATCACAGTAGTAGTAGATTCTTATGACCAAATCACCGAAAGGAATGAAGGTAGTAGAAACATCATCACGAAGGATTTGAACCATCTAGTATTATCTTTCAACGATGCTGATTTGGATGGTGATGGCGTCTTATCTGATATTGAAATCGAGGTGGGAAACGTTGTTGATTCGGATGGGGATGGAATCTCAGACCAAGTTGAAGAGGCCGGATGGGAAGTAATCACAACCACAAATATCCAGCAACTAAACTCTCAAAGGGACTTTATTCAAAACTTAGTCGAGGGTAAGGAGTTTGAAATTCCTGAATTTGATGTTCGACCGGTATCCAGTAGTTCTAGTAGCGTTGATGCTGATGGAGATGGATTGACAGATTATGCTGAACTTTTAGAAGGAACCGATCCTAATAACTCAGATACAGACGGCGATGGTCTTGATGATTTATATGAGATTTTGAGCGATTTGGAAGAGCCTCTGGTTGTTGAAATGAATGAGCCAGTATGGCAAGTGACAAAACCTAAACAAATAGGCGAGAGTTGGCGCGATACGACATATGAACTAACATTACAGATTTATGAGCCAAATTTACAATCCTTAGAAATTAATGTCTTTGAAGGCTCTGAGAAAATCAAACCCATAATTCCCCAGATAAAAGACAGTTTTGTAAATGATTCAGGAGATATATTCAGCATATATACCTTTGATTATGATGTGAGTGATTTACGAGTAATTGATGATGTGGTTGTTTATTTGACAACCAAAGATATTTTTGGAAATGAAAATACTTACACATTGGCTGAACATGACGATTCTTTCTTCGGCCGGGTTACGAACTCTTTGTTCGACTTTGCAGTGGGAATTGCAGAGTTTGTAGATATTGACTTGGTAACTTATGGAATCGCTAAGGCTACGGGCTTGGTTTATGGCTTGGTCTACGTGCTGGAAGACACTTTCTCCTTTATTTCGAGTATACCTACAATTATTTCATATCTATTATCGGGAGAGATATTGGGTGATATCCTTGATATTTTAGGCACTATCAAGGACTACTTTTTGGAAACATCAATGCCTGAATTTATCAGTGACACCAAAGAATTTGCAAGTTCTATTTGGAAAGCAGGAATTAAGATGTCACCCTTTGAACAATCAATTGCCGATGAACTGTTCTTAGGATTTTTTATTGTAGGTTACATTGTTGGAACAATAGCACTGACACTAATTGGAGCTGCTGCGATTAAAACAGGAATAAGTGCTTGGACTAAAACAGGAGACGGTGGTATAATGAGCCAGTTTGTCTCACATCTTTCGGATTCAGTTAAGAGTTTCAAGTCGTCCATGATAAATGCGGTCAAATACCCCAAAGCCACTTTCAAAAGTTTTGTTTCTTCTGTAAAATCAATGCCTAAAAAGATAATATTAGGCCCACTCAGATTAGTAGATTATGCAGTTAGTGGTATCCTGATTGCCCAAATAATTGGAGCCGGTAAATTATCTAATTTCTTTAAAGTACTGAATGATCTTTATTTTTGGATTGGTAAGAAAGTTGGTTCAAAAGGTGTATTAAAGGTCGAAAATGCACTTTGGATTCTGTACACACTCCACATCAGCGTCATAGTGCGCACGCAATTCTTCATCAGTTAGACCCATACCTTCGTGCTGTTCTTTGTATTTGTTGAAACCATCTGGCTCTTCTGGCATGAAATTTTCTCGATGTAAGTGCCGTTGATAAGCACTTTCACTATAGAATTGCTCCTTCACGTCACCTACATTTTTACCAGGTGGAATTGTTCCTGAATCGAAATCATCTTGTGTATACTTACTTCCTTTCACGCCCTTTTCGTTTGCCTGTTTGGTAAACTTTCCATCATATGTGTACATAGGATCTGGATTCCCTGTTTTCTTTATTTCAATACGCTTTTTGGCCAGTATCTTACCATCAGAATCCCATGTAGTCTGCCATAGGTCGGTGTCACCTGCAACCTTACAGGTAGGTTGGGCACAATGGCCAGCAGGTAGAGT
>CACLCM010000014.1 GCA_902605365.1 uncultured Candidatus Poseidoniales archaeon
CGCATAGCCAAGTGATCTACATCAGGCTTAGTGGTATCTGGCTCAGGCGCTACGTTAGCAACCTTGTAAATTACAGAACCACTAGATGCTTGAGGACCGTAGTACCCAGTTGCTAATGCGAATCCAGACCATCGGTAAGATGCACTGTAAACGTAGTAGTATCCAGAGGTACAGGATGGGTTAGAACTGGTTGAACGGAAGAAGTAGTACCATCCGTTAGTACCGACACACATCCAGTTTGCCTTGGAACTACTGTAAGTAGCGTTAAAGTCAAACTTTCCGAATGTACCTGTGATATCACCAGGGATATCGACTAGGTGTGCAGCTGTGTAACCATAGGTTGAGCGCTTGTTCGCTGTTGTTCCAGAGGTTAGAGCTTCATCGATACCAGTATCTGTACCTAGTCCGACCATTGCCCACTCGTTAGAGGAACTGTCGTATAGGTAAATCAGGTTCATACCTGGTCCATCGTCAGCACTTAGAGTTAGGTAACCGCCATCTGTTTGGTGCATTTGCATGACACCAGATGTTGTTCCACCTAGACCGTTGTATCCAGAGGAAGGTGCGGTTGTCCACATCATCTTCCACTGTGCGTAGAAGTAATAGCTCGATGTGTAGAAACAGGAGTTGCTTCCTGTTCCACATTCGGATGTATCAAACTCGAAGACATATTCATCAGAATCCTCATAGTAAGTCATCTGGCGATCGAAGGTCTTTGCAGTACTTGTGGTCGTGTATGCACGAACATCAGTAGTTGTAATTGTCATCTTCTTGTCATCACCAGCGTCTTCGACATCTCCGACATAGAACCAGTATGGGCTCGATGGAGCATTTGCGGTACTAGGAGTACCAGATCCACCAGCAGGGGAAGTTGCAGCGTTGGGAGTAGCTGCAAGATCCTGGAATGCCCAGAAGTACTTGACATATTCATCGGTTGAGATATCACTTGTAGTTGCACGGAATTTACAATCGGTCGAAGACGAATTGCAGGTTCCGAGAGTTGTCGCCTTAACAGCGGTGTAAGAACCGTTGTCAATCGAGTAGTGCAAGTGAGGTGCACCTGAGGTAGTTGTATCAATTCCAGAGGCATCCTTCAAGGTTGTGAAGAAAGTTCTCTCTCCTTCCTTGTAGGAAGTAATTCCAGAGTAAGGTACGAACTCATCAGTTGGCGCTGTTGAATCAGTTCCACCAGAGTAAGTTACCTGAAGGTAGCTGTTAGAAGAACCAGTTGAATATGCGTACGAACTGTGATAGGTACTTGTTGTGTACCTTGCACCCATACCGACGCTTCCACCATTTGCTAGAGCATTGGTGATGTAGGTGTGGCTACCAGTTGTTGCTGCACATGCAGTGCTGCTTGAACAGATTGATGCTGTCTTCCAACCAGTACCAGTTGCATAGGTACCTGCTTGAGCAGAGTTCCAGATAGAACTGATCATCTTTCGCTGTGTTGTACCACCATATCCAGAGGTTAGTGTGGTCAAAGCACCTGAACAAGAAGCAGATGGAATAGAGGAGCTGTACCTGTTAGACATTCCACAAGACTCCATTACTACAGCCTTGACTGTGTTACTGGAGTAAGAGAAACTGTAACTCATGTACTGCTTCCATTCGATCTTATCTACAGTGGCACCTGTTGGCAGAGCATTGGAACTTGTGAAAGTGTACTTGCTCCAAGGCAGGTAGTACAGGGTACCGTAGTAGCGGTAAAGACGGTGGTAACTGTTGCTGTAACAGTATGCGTAGTAGACATAACAATATCCTCCTCCGCCGCTTGTTACTCTGACTGATGGGTCAATCGCCAATGGGAATTGACGTTCATCTTCCATCAACCAATCAGCATCGACAACTGTAGACAATACTACTGTGTTGCCGAATACTTGTACGAAGTAAGTTGCGTGGTAAGGCTCTGTTGATTCTGCCTCTTCAACTACTGGTACAGGGATTGTTGCTAGAAGTTCACCGGTTTCAAGATTGCGAATTGATAATTCGTCCTGGGTCTGAGTCATCTCCTCACGAAGAACATCGTCGCCTAGGTAGAGTCCATATCCTACTGGAAGGCGTATTTGCTCGGTTAGACCGAACCATGCTACATCTTCTTGTAGAACTGGGCGCTCACGAATCACAAGATTCTGCTTCAATTGGGTTTCCTCTACTGAGTAATCCAAATCAAAGCCATCCGCTAGTGAATAACGTAGTACGTTACCACCGACAGATGCACCATCTTGAGATGGTGATACCATGTATGGCATTGACATGGTGCCAGACTCATCAAAAGTCATGACCATCGGGTTGAGGCCAGTGACGATTGGGTCCACGTTAGGGTGGACCATCACTGAGACACCATCAGATGCTTCAGGAGAGAAGGCTACTTCGTAGATGTTTTCCTTCACTTCCCAACCATTGACGGTTGCCTTGATGTTGAGGTCTATCTCTTCCCAGGAACCAATACTACTCATGTAGTGCATTGGCTCAGCTGAGGTGAGCAGAGCGGTTTCCCCACTTTCAGTGAGGAAGGCCTTCTGATTCATTGACCTCATACCCTCGATTTCCGAGGTTTCATCGTATTCATATTCTGCAGGCTCATAGACATCGGGTAGAGCGAAGTAATCTTCGCTGTCTTCGTTCACTACTGCGAACTCAGTTTCTACCAGAGGGGCGTCTGTCTGTACAAGGTTGGTCATAGTCATACCAACCATTAGTGCACAGAGCAATAGGGCAATTCCTACGCCACCCATTACTGTCTTTTTATTCGTGTTTCTGTTTCCCAACTTCACGTCATCATCTCCTTACGGACGTCCTTACGGACTGTATGCAGAGCGCTTCAGGCTTTGTATCCCTTATGAGCATTGGGGTACATGCGCTTTTACAGCATCATGGAAGATAGGCATATTACGATGTATTTTTTTAGAGTCCAGCCTCGTTGAGAGATCTGGAGAAATATACAACTTGCTCATCAAATAATCGTGAGTGTTGAACATAATAAGACTTGTCTAAATGCCACACTGCTCGACACTCAGTTGACAAATATACAACCGGAATTATTGTCACATCTCACTATAAATCTCACACTCAAGCAAATGTTTGGATGGAAAAAATAACAAAAAACTAACATTCAGAAAATACACTTCACAAAAAACCAGTGTATTTGTTAAACTTACAGATTTGTAGCGAACTCCCTCGCGTGCGCGCGCGAGATATTCGCTTCTACTGAGATGTTAGATTTGAAAAAAAATAACTTCAAACTAAGCTGAAATAGAATTTGAAAATACAACACAAAAAGGTGTGTTGAGATTTGAAAGAAGAAAGAAAGGGGGGAGCCATGGAGAGCGGCGAACCGCTCTCCATGGCAGCCTCGGTGTCAAGCACCGTATTTGCTGTCAGAACTCAAGGTCTAGGATCAGTAATCCCAGTCCTTGCCGTCTTCACCATCTCCACCACGGGAGAGGATGAATGCACCGACAACGAATGCTACTACAACTAGACCGATGATTACGCCCCAAGTCCATGTTGGAACTGAGCCGCCTTCTGCATCGTCACCTGCGTCACCAATGTTTGCACATTCGTCACTGTTAGGATTAGTTTCACAAGGATCAACCTGTGAGTTCTTGTGTTCTAGCAAGATATCGGTACCTGGCTCTGCGTTGTCCATGTTACCTTTGTCATCGTATGGTACTGCTGTGAAGTAGTACGTCTTGGTTCCTGTACCACCTGGGTGGTTGATGTCTGCCATTGTATTGGCACCTGCATCAGCACAGGTAGCAGGCATTGCGCCTGCGGTAGACCAAGAGTAGTCTGTCCAGCAAACCTTCCAGCCAGCAACATCGGATGAGTCTGTGCCACCAACAGTCCAAGAGACTGTCCAAGCATCAGCGCCTTCCTTATTTGCAACTGTCATAGATTCAGCAACAGCGTCACCATCAACTTCCTTGTCTGCAGTTGCAGCACCGGTTGCGATGGTTGGGTGGCATCCACCTACGTTACATACAGAAAGTGTGTAAGTGTAGGTTACTCCGTGTTCTGTGTCGGTTTGGCCACTCATTGAATGAGCTGCTAGAGTGGTGTTCTCCTGTGTAGTGTCACAGTCGCCGTTTGAATCACAGATTTGCATTGACAACCAGTCGAATCCAGGAACAGTGGTTCCTACATAGGACCATGTTGCTGTAATTTGACCACCTGCAGTTGCTACTACATTCAGACCAGCAGGGTTACCTTCTGGTGCTTCGATGATTTGCAACTCTCCTCCCATCAGAACGATTTGGCCCTGAGGAAGAGTCTGTCCGTTTGAACCCATGTCGATAGCAATTGAACCATCACTACCTGCAGCAGTGATTGTTGCATCGAGTTGTGCCCAGTTACCGTTAGATATCCAGAAGACACTTGTTGGTGCTAGAGTAGATGCATCGTAATTCATTGTGATTGACTGTGCATATACGTCTTCTGACATGTAGGATGTAATTGGCACGTAATCCATAACTGCGACGGAGGTGTATTCACCAGCGTAACCGAAGTTGGTTAGGTCTTGTGTGTACGGTCCCTCATCAGAATCGCTTAGAGATACTGTGAAAGCGTTTGTTCCATCATAGGTTAGATCGTAAACCATCTCAATACCGCTTGCGGTAGTTGAGGTTGTGATTACGTGGTTCCAGACAAATACGTTAAGGAAATCCTTTGCAGTGGAATTGAACGGATCAAATACCTCTACAGAGTAGGTCTGAACTCCAGCCCAGTCTGCATCAAGTGCAATCAACTGGCAAGTAGAGTATGCAGGTCCAACTCCATTACATGGTGATGGGATGACTGTTCCATTCTCTCCTTCAGGTAGTCCTGGGTGATTCCAGATGTAAGTCAGAGATAGTCCGCCTTCGTCATCTGCATCATCTGCGTTTGCAACAATAGTGATTGTTCCTTCAGGTCCAATTACTACATCCTCTGTGTTCTCTAAAGTTAGAGTGACACTAGGTCTGTTGTTTAGCGCAGTGATTTCGTAAATGCTTGCATCATCATTGCGTGCAGACATATCTGCGTACGCATCAACCATTGTTCCATCTACATCTTCTTGGTCGATGTTGATCATTGAAACAGTTGCTGTGATGTTGTAGATACCTGGTGCGAATTCAAACATGATACATGCTTCACCCATCTCGAAGGCAGTGCCTCCCATTGGGTCCTCACCTAGTTCTAAGTGGTTGTAAGCCTCGCCGAATCCGAACAAACAGGAATCTGCAGTCTCGGTGTGAGTTACTCCGGTTACGGTGTTCTCGATTTCGAAGTTGACTTCCCAGTCATAAGTTTCCATCATGTTGTTACCTAGATGGCGAACAGATGCTTGAACACTGGACCATGCAGGGTTAAGAGGACCAGAGGTAATTCCTGGCATTGTTGGCTCGCTCATTGCAGCTCCGTTCTCATCAACAGTGTATCCTTGGTTAACTGCAAGGTTTGTAATTCCAATATCGTGGAAGTTCTGAACCTTACCTTCAATTTCATCTTCACTGGTTGAAGAAACATCATCTGAGTACTTTGTAACTTCACAGTAGTGGATGTAAGTCATTGTTTCATCCTCACCGTTAGGTCCAGTTTGTCTGGTAGTTACTTCTTCTAAACAATCTGGTTGTTGTCCGTAAAGAACGTAACTAACCAAATTCACTTCAATGGAGTAATCGCCGGTTTCAACTTGAGTTGAAGGTGTAACGACACCATTCCATGTAAATTCGTCTTGGAAATCAATAACGTATCTCATGTCAGATGTAGTGTTGTTAATATCATCTTGATGGCGGAAAGTTTCGGTAGAACCACCTGTTCCAAAGTCACTAACTACGTTAGTACCAAGGATGTCAGCGCCAGCAGAATCTAATGCGCTATCTAGTGCACCAGTTACAGTCATGTCCAATGTTACTGAACGAGCAGACCATGTGGAAGAACCACCGGTACTAACTGTAAGAGTGAATGCTTTGTCACCACTACCACCTTCGGTTTCCTTTCCGGAATCCCAGGCTAGGTCGACGATAATATCTGTCCAGTCAACTACTGAGACAAGATTCTCAGAATAGTCGTTTCCAGGTGCACTATCGCCAACTGCAGTTGTTTCTACAACCACTACATAGTCTCCAGTAATAGGAGTCCATGATACGACTGAACCCTGATAAGTCATAGTGTACTTACCATTTGCGAGGTTAGCGCCTATGTCTAGTGAGGACCATGGGCAAACGAATGCGTCATCACAGATGACGTCGCCGTTGTTCCAAGACAGGTCGTTGCCTGCTGCGTCCTTAGCAATCATACCACGGGCGCCACCTTCAGACAGATACACTGTGACGGATACTCCCATCTCAGTGATCGCTTCATCACCAGCGTTGCTGATGAATGTCTCAAAGTTCACATCGTCACCAGCGAACAGCGTGTGCTGCATTTCGCCAGTTTGTGTGTCGGTCGTTGTCGCTCTAGGCGACAGTATACTCACAACTTCAGCATCAGGTCCGATACGGCCGTCTGCTTCAATCATGTCTTTCTGTTCCAGTTCGGTCCAATCTAGTGCAACTAGCGAGGTGCTAGCCAGCATCAAAATGGCCAAAATCATTGGGGTTAACTTGCTCATTGTCATCTCCTCCAAAAGGGTCGGTAGGATTCCCCACGCAATGTAAGGTATTTATGACTTGGCAAGGCCGATTCGGTTAAGCATCGTGAAAAATGACTTTTTGTTAAATTTTCTAATGGATAGCAGTATAGCGTTTTTTTAATAAAAACTAACAAAAAATAGAGGGAATTTTGCTCCTTGGTACAATGTGTTTGTGTATTCTATACCCGCCGATAGATAATAACTATATTTTGTATTGTCATGATAACTAAATTTTGTTTAATCAACATTTGCTAAAGCTTGGGAAGGGGTGATTTTTGTTGCCTTCGAAACTGGTATCCAGGTTGCAATCAAAACTAGAGCCCACCCCCCTAAAACCATCGATGACACCTCTAGCCACGGAAGTATCAATTCCACACCCTGTTCTTCCCAAAAGGTACGATACAGGGCTACATGGAAAGCAAGTGCGACTACTGCGCCATTAAGCATGCCTAGTACGGAGATCCAGCTAACTTCGATAATCATCCCAATCATGACCATTCTTTTCCTAAACCCTAACGCTCTAAGCATTCCAATCTCGCCTGAGCGCTCAGAAACCGAACGATAAGTAACAACTCCAATACCTGCAATACCCACAATCAGCCCCAATGCAAGATAAGCCTGGAATATCGCTAATATCGCAAATACCAAACCTAGGATAAGTAAAATCTCATCTTCGATAACCGAAGTGTAAACGCCTTGTGACGAGAGGTCGTTTGACAACGAAGTTTCTAGTTCACTTGATTCCACATCCGCACCATGTGAAACATAGATTCTAGTCACCACACCACCGAACTTTTCATCGACGATTTCTCCATCCATCCAAATACCTGCACTAAACAGTTGGCTCGACTCAGATAGAATGCCTCCAACCATCATTTCTCGACTATTTCCGGGATTTGAAATGTCAATTAGCGAAATTGATTTTCCAATTGGAAGAGTTATGCCTGCAATCGACTCTCCGGTATTGGGGTCAATTAGGGCAAATGAACTATCAACGAACACAATATTCGAGTTTGTTTTAAGCGATTTCCAAGCCTCTTCTTGAGTCTCACCCAGCGACCTATCCCAGTCTTGCAAAGGTATGCCTCCATGTTCAATAAAACCATCATCCACACCTCGTAAAATATACGGAATGCTATCATCCCCATCATCAACCCAAACCACTGCGCGATTCACCAATCCGACCGCATCGATATCTCCCGCCTGCGTCTGGTTCAATTGCCATTCGGATGGTTCTGATGATAATTCCAAAGGCACCTGTCTTGAAGAGGATAGCAAAATTTCGAAGTCACCACTTGCATCATCGACATATCCGGATGAGTGTTCTTCGAATTGTACTGAATATCCCGCTAAGACGACGACACTGAATACTGTCAATGAGAACATTCCCATAATTACCGCTGTCCGTAAAGGCTTAGATGCCGGGTGGGCAAGTGATACTTTCACAACGGGTCCGAACTTTTTGGCGAAGAATGTACGACTTACAACCCATGAAGCCACTCTTGGAGCTATTCCTGAAAGTATCATCACTCCAGCAAATACCTGAACCATTCCTAGTACTGCGAAAGTTATCTCATCCGGTTTAACTCCAGAATCCACCGGAGCCCAAGAGTCTGGAGAGATGGCCCATAGCGCTAGTGTAATGCCCATTACCGCCATGGTATTACGGCCAGAGTTACGGATCTTCCAACCTTTGACATGAGGGAGAACGTAAGTGAATAGTGGCACAGTCCCCATTATCAGCATTGAAGCCATAATATGCCACAATGCAAATCTGAGTGAAGACGAAGAATCTATTGTGAATATACTCAGTCCTGAAAGGCCCCCTCCACCGAATAGAGCGATCAATATCAATAGAAGCCACCAAGGAACTCCTCTGCTCCGCATTGGAGAAAGACCTCTTAGGGCTTGAACAATGTTCAATCGACTGGTCCACAAAGCAGTACACCAGAGGGTACCAATTGCAATTAGGAATCCAAATGACATTCCAATCAACATGCTTTCGAAACTAAACGCGAATTCGATACCTTCAGCCCCTGCACTAGCAAATACACTGCTGAATGCAAGAGAAACCAACCAAGCCAAGAAAATTCCAAACAATCCACCCAGAATTGAGGCTCCTGAAGAAGTCATCATGCCTTCCATCAACGCTAGAGACCTCATATCAGAGCGTTTTAGGCCGATTGCTCGGATTATTGCTTCATCAACTCTTCGAGATTCTGCAAGCATCATTACTATGGTGAGAACCAATAGTATCCCGGCGCCGATTGTAAATGCGCCAAATACTAGGAACATTGCTGAAAGTGCCCCTGCTCCTTCTTCTGCAGCAGCCAAAGCATTCTCTTTGGCGGCAACAATTTTGATTCCCATCGTTTCAGCACCTGAGATTTCATCTAACCAGGCGCTTATGGCCGAAAGGTTTCCATCGTTTACCACGAGTATACTACGCTCACCTTCTGCTGCAGCAGCCAATTCCTCACCATCACTCAGATTGACAAAACCAATTATTATCGATTCTAATTCATCCAATCCAGGTGCGTCAATAGAGGACATGTCTCCACCTATGTCCAGAATTATTGGAAGTGAATCGCCATAAGCCCAGGGAATTAATCCGTTGATTAGCACTTCTTCTGTTTGATTGAGATGGGATAGGCGAGAAGAAACTAGAACTTCGCCCTGCTCTGGCGAAAGTGGACCATCTGTAGCCAAGAGCAATTGTGGCATTATTCCAAAACCACCAATGTCGACAGTCAATGGCAATCGAGGAGTCAATTCATCACTATCGATGAGTACACCAAATGAAGTTGAGCAAATAGTATCACCATCGAAAGCAAAGACTCGCTCATCACAATCTTGCTCGAATGATGTCAGTAGATTTGTTTGCCCGTCGAAACTGAACAATGAACCATTGTTCACAAGATATCCACCTCTAAGACCATCCCAATTATCCGGTGAGGACTCACCAGATACAGTCGCCCAGCCAGATGGTGAACCGATCATCACCTCATCCGCAAAGTGTAGCCACTCGCCAGATTGGTTGACATCCACCCATTGGCCATCAGAATATTTGTGAACCTCGCTACCTGTCAAATGCTTTACTGCAATCCAATCTTCACCACTGTTATTCAGATAATCTATGGAAAAGATGGTGTTGGGTAAATCGGGAAGAGACTGATTGAACTGTGCCGCAATCCTGACTTCTTCACCCTTTACATGGTGTGTTAAATCACCGTCTTTATCATCCGGAATTTCAACCAAGCCATCACTGTGTGCCACCAATAATGAATCGCCGAGCAATGTAACATCATGAATCAAACCGCCATCTGGTACTTCCCAACCATGGCTAGCTCCGCCTCTGTCTTTTTGATAGGAAACCGCACCACCTGAAACATACCAATCGCCATCTTGAGCGATTATTACTTCATCGATTCGGTCATCGGGCAGAGACAGAATTTTCATTCCTTGCTGGATTTGAACCACTGGTATTTGCAGCACTTCCATCGCGGAACCACCATCTAATAATTCGGTTGAGTTGTCATTCCAAGACGACATGAAATCGCCATCTAGTCTACCAAAACCAATAGTGCTAGAAATTGACAATGTCTCTTCGTCTTGGTTTATTTCAAATCCAGCCGATTCATAATCGATTAGACCATCAAGAACGATTTCAACATCTGCAATACTATCCGAGGCATCTAAGCCAGATTCGAGCGAGACTCGTAACATGTTTACCTTCCATGGCTTGGATTGTAATTGCTGACTCAGTTCCAATGAAGTGAATAATGCAGGAGACTGAGTCCCACCTATCGAGCCACGCCCATCCATTGGAATTACTGAACCGATTGTAATATTATCAGATTCTCTCAATAGGTCACCATCTTCTGAATAAGAATACCAGGCGACCTCTAGGATGTCACCTTGATGCAAATCAAGTTCATCCGATGCAACTTGATTGATTGAAACGTCATCCCATCCAGAATATGCATACCATCCTGCAGAAGGCAAAGCAAGACCATCGTCCCGACTAAGAGTTGCAGTTGTCTCTAAGCCATGCGACCATTCATCCGCTAATCCTGTTGCCAGCAATGTTTGTCCAAAAGCAGTAGTGAGATTCAGGTCCATATCATATGAAAAACCAGTACGACGGTCTTTTTGGAATATCAACAAGTCGGTTTCACCGTACATCGCTTCAACTTCTTTGCTCAGTGTAGCATCTAGACTATCACCGACTACGAGTGAGGAAGTGATTATCGATGAGGCGACCAATAATCCAGCCATCATCAATGCTGCTTGACGTGGCCTGCGCCTGACCTGTTGCCAAGACAGGCGGAATACAACCAGACGACGAGGAGAAAGGAGTGGTTGTAGTAACATGCATGAGATTATTCCCGCTGCGATTGTACATCCCCAAGTTGCAAAGAATCCGAAACCAAGCCAATTCAGGAACCACCAAACTATCCAAGCATCGACAATGGGCCCCAGTACTAGGATTGGAACATACCATCTGCTAGAAAAATCACGCCTCAACCCCCATGCAGAGCTTGCACTGATGGGGATTATCAGTGCGATTACTGCAAGGGTCTCAAATAGCATCTCTATTCCTCGTTATCAACAATCCTTCCATCAAAAATACGGATAACTCTCGAACATCTCTTTGCTACATCATCATCATGTGTTACTACGACGAGAGTTGAACCTGATTTATTCAATTGTGAAAGAAGTTCCATAACTTGATCACTGGTCGAAGAATCAAGATTACCTGTTGGCTCATCACAAAGAATAACTGAAGGTTCGTGCACTAAAGCACGAGCGATAGAAACTCTTTGCTGTTGACCTCCCGATAATTCAGCAGGCCTATGCTCGCATCTATCTTCAAGACCCACTTTTGTTAGGGCTTCTATTGCCTTAGACCTGGCCGCAACAGGGTCCATGCCAACCAATAACAATGGGATTTCGACATTTTCAACAGCACTCATAACATCCAGAAGATGGAACTTTTGGAAAATGAATCCCATTTCACGGCCGCGTAAATCTGTTCTTTCATCATCATCGATTCCAAACAATGGCTTTCCAGCAACCTTCACTTGGCCTGCAGATGGGTCGTCAATACCTGATAAAATGTTTAGCAGTGTAGTCTTACCACAACCAGAGGCACCCATGATAGCGACCATTTCGCCTTGCTCGATTTCTAGGTCTATGCCTCTTACAGCCTGAACCTTTTCATCGCCCATTTCGTATATCTTCCAAAGCCCCTCACAAGAAAGTGCTACTGCCATTGTGCGAGACACGGCGCCACGGGTTGATAAGATGCCGCTCAATAGCGTGCACATGCAGGTGAAAGTTCTCGCGTTTGGTCCCCTTGCTGAAGAAATGGGCGGGAGAGAGCACATAGTGGAAGTTCCCCCAAGCACTTCGATTCGTTTTTTGTTAGAAGAAATAGGTGTTGATGGATGGATTAGTCAAGGACTGGTCATCAGTATGAATGGTGAAAAGGTAGACGGAGACGAGCCACTATCCGAAGGAGACGAAATTGCACTACTTCCGCCTGTTTCAGGCGGTTAACAGCCGATTGATTGACAAAGCGGGAGCGTTTGGGACGTATCAGAGGGAATAACATGAGGTTCGGAACTTTTGAAATCATGATTCTAATTGCAATCTTCTTTCTGCTATTTGGTGCAGAACGTTTACCGAAATTAGCAAGGGCGGCAGGACAATCGAAAGGTGAGTTCCAAAAAGGACTTTCAGAAGTCACTGGTGCTCCTTCTTCTACCAACACAGAAGCTGATCTTGACGCTGGAGGAAAGACAGAGGCAGTAGATATTGCTCAAAAGGCAGAAGCTGCTGGAATCGACCCATCTGGAAAGACTACTGAAGAGGTTGCAGAAGAGATTGCTGCTGCCGAAGAGTGATTCTTTTGAATTGGATTTCAGCAATTATTGCTTCACTCTTTGGAGCCGATGAAGTCATTGATGAACTTCTTGAAGAGGAATGATTAGCCTCTAGAGCGCTTTACTTTCATTGGTGAGCCGCAGATTTCACACTCTTCTTCGGTTTGTGAATCTGCTTTTTTGGTGGCTCTGCAACCTATACATCGCAATTCCCATGCCCATTGCTGCTCACTTTTTTTGTTAGAAACTGATTCGAATGGATGATTTAGTGAACGGCAAACATTCTGCAAAGAATAGTCATCGGTGAACAGAGTTTGGCCAGTCGCTAATGCAACGGCAAGAATTTCTAGGTCCACTGGGCTAAGTCGAGGTAAATCTCCCGTATTGGCAGCTGCAGATTCAGCATCACCTGTGCCCATACTCATCCATTCCATTTCAATCGATTCAACCAACATTGCACGTTGCGGTGAAAGTTTACGCAATTCGTCTAATTGACTGTGAGTAACAATTCCGCCCTGCAATCTTTCTGCCGGCCAATGAAGAAGAGCGGCTGTATCGAGGACCGGCATATAGCAAGGGGTCAGGTTTTGTAGCAATCAAGACTTCGATTAAGAAAGGGTTCATGCGTATGGTTGTCACCCCAAGGGTCAGATGTCGTGGAAAGAGACTATTGTCGATTGGTTCGATGGGTTTGGTTCCCTTAGTCTTGGAGCCATGTCTTTCACCGAAGCGATAATCCAACCAGTTCCGCCAGATTTGCTATTCTTGCCGATGCTAGTTAGCGCCCAGGGAGACTCTGCATTGGTCGTTTGGCTGTGGGCAGTCGTAACTATCACTAGCGTATTAGGAAGCCTTGTAGGCTACTATATCGGTAAAAAATGGGGAAGAGCGTTATTCAGCCGATTCAAGGCGGAAAGGCATCTTGAGAAGATCGAAGCATTAACTGTAAGATATGGGACGATTGGAATATTCATCGCAGCATTCTCACCGATTCCTTACAAGGTATTTGGCTGGGCTGCTGGAATGGGTGAAATGAGAATGAAACCTTTCATCATAGCTGGATTAATTGGGCGCGGATTGAGGTTCGGACTCGAGGCTTTACTCATTGGAATATATGGTCAAAAGGCCTTAGATGGACTATGGTGGCTACTCGATAGAGAGATGATAATCGGCGCACTGCTCATCATAAGCGTGGTTGTGGCATGGCTCAGTATACGCTGGTGGAATAACTTGTCTCTTGACCCCAACCTTCATGAATAATCAGCGTTGGGCGAGGGTTAGTCTGCTTGCGTGGTGTAGTGGCCCATCATTTCGGGTTTTCATCCCGGCGACCCGGGTTCGAATCCCGGCGCGAGCACCATAGACACATTTTACTCAAACGGGTGGTTTTCAAACAACAAAGTGTTTCGAACCCGGTACGAGCATCTTCCAAAACTAATATCCGGTTCACCTTTCTAGCGGTAATGTGTCCAGTTCAGATGATCCTACAAATCCAAAGGGCCGGGATATTGACCTAAGGTGGGTATTTGGAAATCTATTTCTGTGGTTTGGTATGGCAATTATTTTGTTTTCTTTCATCGATTTATTCAATGGAGAATCTTTGAAATTATGGAGTTTGATTATTCCTATTGTTCTCATTATTTTTGGAATTTTTCTTATGAAAAAAGCAAGAAATTCTGTACCAATTGGCGAGGCCTACATGGCGGGAACCATATACAGAGGCTTTAGAGGTAAAATCTAACTTCTATCCATTAATTTCGCTAGGCCTGCTAGGGACATAGAAAGCCTGTTTTTACTCAAAAAAAGGGCTCAAAAAACAAAGTTTTTGTTATCAGGACAATCCATCTCTTATGAAATTCAGAATCTGATTATACTTAGAATCGCTTTGGTAGGGGGGGTTATGCCCTGCGGTTTGGCTGTGAACCTCCAAACATTGCGAGAACTTAGCTGCTAGTGCGGGAGCCAAGTCCTTGAATCCGTCATCATTTTCTCCTGAAAACACCATTGCAGGAATTGAAAATGGTGCAGCCTCATCGATTGTGTCTATCAATCCCTCATGGGTTGTTGGTAGGTAACCATTGTACATCATCACTCTGTTGAATGTATTTTCTGTGTTGGCAAGATAAACTGGTATCATTGCTGCTCCTTGTGAATATCCAAGGATTGCATAGAATGGACCTTGTTCCTCAACTATCTCATCAAGATAATCTATTGATGCGTCTGCCCAATCTCTATCTGTTGTTGGCTCTCCTTTTCCACCCGGTGGATCTCTTATCCACACGTTATTACTTTCAGGTGTACTAGCAAAAACAAATTCAAATTCGCTTAATGAACTCATCAAATCCTGAATACCCTGCATATTTCTCAAACCGTTTGCAGTCTGCCCTCCACCGTGCAGTGCGAGAATCTTCAGTGGGCCCGATTGTTCTTGTGAACAGCCCACTGCGTTAACTTCTGTATTTGGTGGAGTATCGGGACATGTGTCGATATCGTTTGTTACTCCATCTCCATCATCATCCTTTTGAGAATCAGAGCACCCTGATGAATCTACAATTTCACCTGCAGGAGTGTTTGGACAATCGTCTAGGTTGTTTGTTAGTCCATCTAAATCATCATCTTTCTGACTATCTGAACATCCATAAAAATCTACAGATTCCTCCGAAGGGGTTGAAGGGCATTGATCTCGGTCATTCATGACATTATCACCATCATCATCAGTTTCAGAATCAGAGCATCCAGTCGAGTAAACCGGCTCACCTTCAGGTGTCGTGGGGCATTCGTCCACATCATCAAGAACTGCATCATTATCGCCATCACCCACAGGTTCAGGAGGCATTGGTAAGATCACATATGCTGCATATTGGGAGCTCTGAAACATTCCACACTCAGTTATCAAAATTCCTTCAGTATTGTGAGTGGAGGTGTCAAATGTCATGTTGTACATACCTAAATCACCCGTGAAAACTCCATCTACGTGGTAAGCTTGACTCTGGTCTTTTGGTCTGTATTCTATTTCACATGTCTCTGGGAATTCATGAATGACATAACCACTTATTGTGCCAGTTGTGTCATTGTCTGTAGGTGCGTCCCATCTGAAATTAAAAATCGGTTCACTCTCTACAGGCTTGGTAATCTCAAGAGATGTTTTCTTAGATTCGCTATTCTGACCTTGGCCATCAGTAGCCGATATGTCTAGAATCCAGTAACCAGGCTCTGATAACTGTGTATCAAACAACCAATATCCATCACCATTTACCGATAAATCATAAGATGCTAAAGTTACGAAATTCTCATCAAGAACTACGACATTTACAGTTGACGTTTGAGGGATTTCATCGTAAACAAAACCATCCGCTGTTGCATTATTGCCATCCCACCTATGAGTAAACTCAGAATCAACAAGGAGCTTTGGAGGGTAGTCTGCCTCCTCAACCTCTTCTTGCTTGACTTCTTCAACTACCTCTATGTCATCATTCATATTGTTATCAACAACCAGAACAACTGCACCTGAACTTGCCATCAGAAAAACCACAAGCAAACTCGTGCCCAACGTTTTGCTATCCATGGTTATCTACAGATTATCATCTGTTATAATGATGAGTATTGAGTGATTTGAAAACGTACTCCGCACCCCTGTACGAGCACTCTAACCCAATTTCACTCAAACGAGTTGGTGTTCAGCTAATTATCGCGCTTGCCTCGATTTCCACCAGGAGCCTATCATCTATCAGAGCGCCAACCTCTACGCCTGTAGAGACTGGCATTATTTCACCGAAGAATTTTCCATGCACCTTTGCAACCTCCATCATGTACTCTCTGTCGGTAACAAAAATCCGAGTACGGACGACATCCGACATGTTACCGCCTGCCTGTTCGATAGCACGCTGGATTTTCTCAAGGACATAATGGGTTTGAGCAACTACATCTCCTTCGCCAAAGAAATTACCCTGCTCATCCACAGCAGTAGTTCCGGCGACCTCTATGAATTGGCCGACTCTGACCGCACGGGAATACCCAGCAATAGGCTCCCAAGGCGCACCTGATGAAATATTGATTCTCTCACTCATTAAGAGTTAACCAATCCCCGACAATCTATGACACTATCTATCTACATAGGATGTTGATACTAACCCACCCCAAACTCAATTAATTGTATTATTGAAACAACTCATATGCAGACAGCAAGAGAATTCTATGCTGATGCTTTCAGTTCCGAAAGTTTGTTCGGATTTAAGATGATAGTTTCTTGGAGTTCAACCTTGATTTTGCTATGGTGTCTTGCGCTTAGTGCACTGATTTGGCGTGCTAACACGAAAGGCTTCGAAAACAAATTTATGTCAATCTTGTTGATCTGTGAAGGAGTCAAAGCATCCTTCCTACTTTCACAAGGTATAGTGTATATCAGGAGATACGAAGCACTTCAGGACATTCTTTGGCATTACACAATTGATGTTTTCTTTACAGCTCAAATTGTCTCTGTTTTGCTGTACCTCTGTATCCCAATTTATTATCGATTAAATCGTCTAAGTTTCATGCATCGAGCTAGTTTCAAAAAACATGCATGGTATTCAGCACCAATTTTAGGCATCATAATTTGGATATTAATTAGTAGTACTCCGGGATTTTATGTTGAGGATGCTACATGGGTAACTTGTGAAGAGGGAGCAGATGAGGCTAAGTTGGACATCTGGTTTGGTGAGGAAAAGCAATGGATGCGAGACAGTGTTGAAGATATGGGACCATGTACTTCGGATTTTGAAACTGTATTAACTTCACAGCCTTCTGGTTTATGGATAATTGTTCTTTGTTCACCTGCTGTATCTTTAATCGCGTTGTTATTCATCCGTTCGTCGATTAAATCACACTTAGAGGGAGAAAACCCTGATTTTAGTCAAAGCCTGACATCTAGGTCACTATACATTGGTTTCTTGGGTAAGGTAATCGGTTTACTGTTGTGGGTTGGATTAACTCTCTTCATCTTCTTCCTTCATGGCGGCCAAGTTACATTTGTTGATGAAACCATTTGGAGATATGGCGAATCGACAGGATTTGAGAGGATCAAGTACTTCTTGTGGATTTTAGGTTTCGCCGTAACTCCAGTTGCAATTGCATTTGAGTGTCTGATGTTTGTGCACGCGACACTCAAAGACACTGTATTTGGAATTGACAACAATCTAAGGAAGACATTCAGAACTGCAGTTTTCACAGGTATTGGCCTAGTAGCATTCGTAATTGGTAGTGAAGCAATGGAAAGCATTGTTGGCTATGGGATGGCAGGAGGTGTCCTTGTTGGTTGCTCACTACTTGTTATTCGCAAGCCTATATTGGGTGTACTTGATACGATGTCCAGCAAATTCATACCTTCCACTCATACACCAGAAGAAGCAACATATCTCGAAGCCTATGCAACGGCTATGGAAGATATGATTATCACTAAAGAAGAAAGAAATTTACTCAATACATTAGCAGCCGCATATGGACTTAGTGATAAAATTGTAAAACAATTAGAGGAAGAATATGATTCTACTCTAGAAGAAGAATAACATTAATCCCGGCACGAGCGCCTTAGAAACTCTTACACAACACTGCACTGTTGCAAAACATGCTTACTGAGGCCTCTGTACGTGCCACATTTTATGTCCAAACATGGGCTAGATAATTTGGAGAGAAGTACCGATGAGTGACACTTTAGTTGAATTAGCCCACAATGAATTGGTAGCTTACCTCGGGATGATTATGATTCTCAGTGCATTCTTTCTTGAGACAAGGGGCGTCCTGAACAGCAAGGAATTACCCTATCTAATACTCATGGCTCTTGGCTCTGGACTACTTGCAGTGAGAGCTTACCTCATAGACGAATGGGCCTTCTTCATATTGGAGGTAGCCTGGTTCGCTGCTGCTGCCCTCGGAATGTGGTCACTGAGAACTGCTCTAAAGGAGTAAGGCTCATTGCATTACGTAATTTCTTTCATATTCATTGGCATAGTTTTGATCCCAATTAAGGAATTCTTTCGCCATTATTTTGTTGTAGAGAAATGGCGTAACCAATACCAAATATAGCATTGACAAATATCCATATGGCAATAGGGGGGCGTCTTCATGGCATGGACTGAGTTCCCAGAATTTCAGACTTGCAGCTCTATGATGGTCCGAATGTCTTGTCACATTGCATAGGTAAATACTACTTAGAAAATGGTTTGAGTTCCATGAGTGCCTCATCTTCACTGGTTTTCCTCTCTCCCTTACTAAACCACAATGCTCAATATAATTGATTGATTCTAGAAGTACTTTTGCAAAAAATGCACATAAAAGGAAACTCAAAACTCCGAATAACCCACCAAAAATAAACGCTGCAACCGTTAAGATTAGGCTGCGAACATATCCAACAATCATTCTATTTTGAATACTGAAGAATTTAATTTTCCTTTTCCTCAATCGTTCTGATTCAATCTTCCAACCACTTTTTTGTTCTTGTAAAGTGGCTCTTAAAATAAACAAATAGATATTTTCTCCTCGCTTTGCGGAGGCCGGGTCTTCATCTAAGCAAACGTCCCTGTGATGACCTTGAACATGCTCGATAGCGAAAGTACAATCCCATGAAAACGCCAGCAGCCAATTTCCTATGAACAAGTCAAACTTATTCTTCCTGTGAACTAACTCATGACCAGGCACTGTTCCAAGTATACCAACAAATAAACTGGTTTGGAATATCAAAGCAATCTTGTCAACTAGAGTAAAAGATTCCTTCACTTGAATAAAATCAATATTGAACTGTGAATATAATCCATCGACATACCAACTAGGGTTTTCATTGCTAAAGATAGATACTATCAAGAATATCAAACAGAATAATATTGGTAGATTTATGTAAATCGAAAAATTCAAAATTCCGGGATATGAAAAATGTTGAACTTCCTTATCTCTAGGTAAAACATAGTCTCCGATTATAAGAAATAACGACCAACTTATGCAGAAATAAGTTGGATAATTTTGGCCCATTAAGAAAAACACAATGGCCAAAATACCTGTGATGGCTGGAATATAATATTTGATATATTTCAACATAACATAGCCTCCTTAATCATCAGCATCTAGCAATGCAGTTGTCCATTTGTTTTGGAATACTCCTTGCGGGTCAAGCGTTTTGCTGACTGTACGGAAAGTATCGAATTTAGGGTAGAGGGCCGTCAGTTCACTGGCTTCTAGTGGGCTAATTTTCCCCCAATGAGGACGGGCCTGGAATAGTTGAGACATGCTTCGGGCCATGAACCTAGAAAATAGGTCGAAACCCGCTCTTCGTTTTGGTTTAGCGTAACTGATGAAACTCACTGCATACCAGTCTTGGTCTTCACCACTAGCCATCGAAATCAAAGTGTCATCAGGAAGAACCCTTCTTACACAAATCGGGTAGTGTTGGCAGTACTGGTTTTGGAGCCCTGCTAGGTCCTCTTGCATTCCAAGGTCATCGATTCTGCGCTGATTAACCTCTGACAATGAGGTATCTTTACTCCCTGCAACCTCGATGACTTCTTTGGTAAATTGGAGCGCATCTGGTAACTGTTCTCGGGGCACAAATAATTCAATCTCAATGTGTCTAAATGCCTCATGCTTCATCACCAGCATGGATGAAGAGCGGTCTGTGACCTTCCACTTACGAATTACGAATAAGGGTACTATGCGGCGAAAACTAAACCGGATCATACGCCGACTTCGTAATACACGCATCATGAACAATATTTTCAGATGCATGGCGTAGTCCATTATTCCCCACCAGTAAAGGCGATACAACTTGGCAAGGAATGACCGTTTACCGGTAACTTCGCACCTATGTTGAGTGAAATATGACCATCGCCATGGGACGAAGTAAAACTGCTGAAGTGGATATGACTCTTCTGCATTTAGAACCCCTTCCAATGTTTTGGATTCGGTGAAATGCTCCTGTATATTGTACTGAGCACGACATCTAATTTTCACAGACAGAATAATTCCAAGTGCGCCCAGTGAACAACGAACTGCCAACAATTCATCTCCAGCGTTTATTTCATAGATGAATGCCTTTCCAGTTGATTCGTCATATCTTGCCACCCGAACCTCTTCGACATAGTGCGACATACTGTGGCGACCTGAACCATGGGTGCCTGTGGAGATTGCTCCAGCAATTGTTTGTACATCGATTAGGCCCAGTGAATGTAAGGTGGCACCGCCACGATTCAATTCTTTGAGAATGCGCTTGACTTGGCAACCAGCCCCAATCGTGGCAAGAAAATCATCGCCATCTGGCTCGAGTGACACATCGTTTAGGCGACGCAGATCTAGCTGAACACCATCGCCGAGTATTGCCTCACTCCAACTATGCAATCTACCAACAGCACGTATGCTCTGGCCTTGGTGCCTATCGAGAATATCCAGGACTTCCTGCTCACTTGTTGGAGTGTAGGCTGCAGAAGGCTGGAGCACACGATTGCGGCCGAAGTTCTTGCGAGGCATTCTAAGCAACCACCAGTGATAGAATAGTTTGAACAAAAATAGCAGGTGTTCCAATCGTACTGAAAGAAGACGATTGAAGGTCTGCTGGCATGTGCTTTCCAGTATGTCTAGAGGTATAAATTATGAGACTGAAAGGGCAGTGTCGCTCACCCTTGTAAGCCATTGTTAGAATGGGCACCGGAACATGATTTTCTCGCTAGGATATAGGAGATTGTTCATTCTAATTTGAGTGGTTTCTTAGCCATGTTGTACAATAAAGCTGATACAAACAAGATTACTGAAAGTGTTAGGCCACTCATGCAAATAGTCCCAGCACCAATGCCTGAGGCAAGTTTACCTTCTGGAGAGCCATCATTTACATTTAAACTGTAAATTAAGGCAATTATAATCGTGAGTATGAAAATGACAAGTGATAAATTAGCTAATATCGAACCTGACGAATTTGTTTTTACTTTGAATTTATGTTTACATTTGGGGCATGTCAAAGCACCATCATAGCCTGAAGGGTATCTCAGCGTTGCTTTACAGAAGCGGCAATCAGTTTCTATCTTATCATCTGTTTTCTCAGTAGAAACTTTTCTAGGCCGCTTTATTGTTATATTCACAGTTTCTTCTTCATCTATGGCTATGAACTCCTCCTTATGTTCTTCAAGCCTTGAAATAAGTTCAGATTTATTTCCTGATAAACTAAGTTCTTGCTCTCTTAGGAGTTGTTTCAATTCGACAACTGTTAACGAATTGAAGTCAACCATGCCAATACCCGCACAGCATGTAAAATAAGGTTTGAGCAGTTTTCCGATTCTAGGAGCCCTACTGTTTAAATCTCTAGATTGCCCATGGATGGATTTGTCCATTCTTACAACCTTCAAGTCGCAGTTAGCGTACTTACCTTTGTGGCTCTCAAGCAACGAATTGCTTGTCAACCAAACCCCTTTTATCATGCTTATCAAGACGCAAAGCCATGCTCAGGGGGAAAAGCAAGCGACTTCCTTTTCCTAAGGTCTTTGCAATAGTTACGATAATGCTATTTCTCGTGCCGGGGTGTTTGGATTTTGGCGGCGATGATGAGTCAACCACTTCGGTTAGTGAAGGGCCAATTACCATTGAAGCATGGCACACCTTTGCTGCTGAAAGCAAAGAGGAAGTAGCTTTCACCAACGCGGTTAGAGATTTTGAAACAGCCCATCCAAATATTACTGTTGAGATTACTTTAGTTCCATTTGGTAATGCTGACCAGTTATTCATGACTGCTGCACAAGGCGGTGAAGCACCTGACTTGATGCGATTATCAAGTGACCAATTAGGGGCTATTGGCGAAGTTCGGGTTGGCGGTTATCCATTACTCGAGGACCTACGCCCACATCTAACTCCCCAGGACCGTGCTCAATTTGAAGCAAGAGCACTTGATTCAATGCGTTATGGCGATGAACTATACGGCATCCCAGCAAGCCAAGATTGTCTTTCACTAATTTACAATAAAGCATTATTTGACGCAGAGGGACTAGATTATCCCAATGAAAATTGGACCGAACACGATCTGTTACAAGCCGCCCAGCAACTTACTCAGCAAGACGTACAAGGTCTTGCTTTGCCGATAAAAACCGCATACTGGTGGTTCCCAATCCAGGAAGGTTTTGGCGGTAGTTTGTTTGATGGGCAAGGCAATCCAACGCTTGATTCAAACGGCTCTAGTGAAGCGATGAGATGGATGCTTGATTTGGAATTGACCGAAGAAGTAGTTGCTACGGGGACTCAAATTGAAGGTATGAAGAACCAATTTATCACCTCTAAAGCAGCGATGATTGTTGACGGGCCATGGAATTGGGCAACCTATGAAGACAGCCGGCTAAATATTGGCCAAACCCTGCTACCAACGGTTGCTCAATCAGGTGAACGTATGTCGCCACTTGTCACTTACAAGGGCTGGACGGTAAGCAAACAAAGTGCTCACAAGGTGGCAGCAACTGAATTGGCGCTTTGGCTATCATCCCAATCGGTACAGAAAGAATTCGCTCTAGAAACCTACACTATGCCAACTCATGTAGCGCTAGACACAGATCCATCAATCATCAACGATGAAGTAATTTCAGGATTTTTGGAACAAACCAAACTAGCCACTCCTGCCCCAACCACTCGTGCTATGTCTTTGATATACGGTCCGCTTTCAACGGCTTTTGAACAAGCGTATACTGGTACGGCAAGTACATCTGATGCTTTGAGCGACGCCAATGATGAGTTGATTTCTCTAATCGAGAATCTACAACGGGCAGACCCGGTAGAACCGAATCTAGGCTATCGGGTAATTGATGCGAATATTACTACAGACGGTTCACAAAATTACACGATTTATGTCGATGGAAAACTACACACAGAATTACAATTAGATATTGGACAAGGCGTGACAAATAACGACTATGATGTTTGTACTGCAGATGGGAATGAGATGAACCAAACCGGCCAGGTAAGGCTATTTCCCGTTACAACGCAGGAAATCAAATGTAGTTTAACAGGGATGATTCCTGATAAATTACACCTGATTGAAGTGTATTCTCAAAACGGGCAGGTCATGAGTTTTGAAGCCGTAACCGGTGTTGCTGACCAGCGACCTGAAGCCGGAGATACCTCACCAGTTCTGTTTGCTATTGGAGCAATAGTTCTCTCGTTAATAGCGCTGCTTAGTTACGGTCGGTATCGCGACGCCAAACTTGGTCGTACCAATTCACGTCTGGCTCACTTTTACATCGCACCAGCTATGTTGGCTTTGGCAATTCTAACATTTTACCCCGTTATGTATGGCTTTTGGCTGGCGTTTACCGATGCAGACCAAACCCATTTAGGTGAACAAGCCTTCATTGGTTTGACTAATTTTTGGACCGTGATAACTGCTTCTGGATTCATTAGAGTGACGATATTTACCTTGGTTTGGACTCTTGTCAACGTCACCGCACACATAGGAATTGGACTATTTCTGGCCTTAATATTGCAGCGTGCCGATCTCAAGGGAAAAACCGCATATCGAACCATTTTGTTATTGCCTTGGGCAGTGCCTTCCTATATTTCGGTCCTAGTTTGGAAAGGGATGTTCCAGCCTGATGGTCTGATCAATGATTTACTGGGCACTGATATCAATTTCTTATCCGACCCAACCGGCGCTCAAATTGTCGTAATTTTGGTCAATATTTGGCTTGGAGTACCGTTTATGATGATGTCAATTAGTGGTGCGTTACAAGCACTACCAAAGGACATGTATGAAGCGGCTGAGGTTGAAGGTGTTACTGGATGGGATGCATTTAGGCATCTGACACTACCCAATTTGAAAAGTGCATTAGTACCGTTATCTTTGCTTGGGTTTATTTGGACATTCAATATGTTTAATGTAATTTATCTGATGACTGATGGAGGGCCTAATCTCTACTTTGGGGAGCCAGGCCAAACAGATATTTTGATCACTTATGTTTACGATGTCGCATTTAGAGACGGCGCGTATGGCGTAGCTGCGGCATGGTCAGTGATAATTTTCCTAATGCTTATGGCATTCTCATGGACTTACATGAAGCAAACTAATGCAACGGAGGGGGCTGCATGATTAGTGAGCGAGTGATTCGTGCTTGGTACATTCCAGCGGAAGTTTTGGCCTTGCGACGTTGGCTTATTGTGGCCACTGTAGTCAATATCATTTTGCTAACCTTCGATTATCTACGTGGCGACATTCAAATCTTACTACTCGGCCTTTTTGGCTGTGGCATAATAGCGGCTTTGCGTAACTATTTACCTGCGGCTAACAATCCCAACAAGCGTAATATTTCCTTGCTACTATCAGGGGCAATAATTGCAATTGGCATTTATCGACTAATTTTGATGCCCGCTACATATTTTAATTTCTGGCTTTGTGCTTGGATGATTATTCCCGGAGCAATCGCATTATTTTGGTTATCAAGTCAGGCAGTATCGGTCTGGACAACCCGCGAATTGTCAATTTCTGCTGTTGAATACGGTCTTTCAAGGAATTTTGAATTGCACAAGAAATACCAAAAGATTGGTTCTCATACCACGTTATTACACTTTGCCGTAATCACTTTAATTCCAATAATTTGGATATTTGATATTGCTTTATCTCCTGGCAATGCACTTGGTGGTGAAATAGGAGATTCGTATAGTAGTGAGCATTTTTCAAAGATACTTGAAGGAGATTCCTTTTGGATTTGGTTTAGAAATTCCCTAATTGTTTCAATTGGTACAAGTTTACTTGGACTAGTAATTGCAATTCCAGCTGGATATGCGTTTAGCAGATACAAATTCACCGGGCGAGATGTTTCTATGTTCGCGTTTCTATTAGTGCAAATGTTCCCTGGAATAATTATCTTAGTGCCTTATTTCTTAGTCATGAAAACCTTAGGTTTGCTTAATTCTCATCTCGGTTTAATTCTTGCTTACTGTGTAACAGCATTACCATTATGCGTCTGGATGTTGAAAGGATTCTTCGATACAGTGCCTCGTGAACTTGAAGAAGCAGCCACTTTAGATGGTTGCAATCAATTCCAAGTCTTCACCAAAGTCGTCCTGCCATTATCGATGCCTGCCGTAGCAGTAACTGCCCTGTTTAGTTTCCTTGCTGCATGGAATGAGTTCCTCCTCGCCCTGACTTTCAATACCTCCAATGACATGTACACATTACCGGTTGGCCTTGCGTCATTAATTTCCTCAACCGGCCAAGCGTGGGGAGATTTTGCTGCTGCTAGTATTTTGGTTAGTCTTCCAGTAGCGTTGTTGTTTTTATTCTTCCAGAAGTTCCTCATCGAGGGACTATCTGCTGGTGGAGTTAAGGGGTGATTAAATGGTAAATCTAAGATATAACTCAGTATCAAAGAAATATGATGACGGCTTTGAAGCGGTAAAAGAATTAAATTTAGAAATAAAAGATGGCGAATTTTTGGTACTGTTAGGCCCATCAGGTTGTGGCAAGTCAACAACTCTGCGAATGCTTGCTGGATTAGAAGAAGTTACTAGCGGTGAAATACAGATTGATGATGTGACTGTCAATCACTTGCCACCAGGGGCAAGAGGTCTAGGAATGGTATTCCAATCTTATGCCTTGTATCCACATATGTCAATTGCTGACAATCTATCGTTTGGCTTGCGCATGGCCAAAGGTGAAGCAAAATTAAGCGGTGATGAGATTAAGGCACGAGTCCAAGAAGCTGCCGAAATGCTGGACTTAGTGGAACATTTGGATAAAAAGCCCAAGGATTTAAGCGGTGGTCAGCGACAAAGAGTTGCCCTTGGAAGAGCATTAGTACGTAGACCAAAAGTTCTGTTGATGGATGAACCATTGTCGAATTTAGATGCTGAATTAAGACATCAGATGCGTAGCGAGATTCGTAAATTACACGATGAACTTGGAACTACGACAATTTATGTTACGCACGATCAAATCGAGGCAATGACCTTAGCAGATCGAATCGCAATTCTCGACAAAGGTGTGTTACAGCAACACGATGAGCCGCTAAATGCATATCATAACCCGGCAAACGATTTCGTCAAAAACTTCCTTTGCCAACACATCGATGATTTGGTACAAACAGCAAACAACCTTTTCAAGAAAACAGAATGAAGTTCGGGTGAGCCAGATGCGTGATCAAGTAGCCGCGGCAATCTTATTCATGACGGTATTATTACTGCCAATGGTGCCGGTAACTGCAGATAATCCTAATATTGATTATAACGATGGTAAAACCGTATTTACCTGGTCTGGTACAGCCTCAACAGTTGAATTAATTGGTGAATGGAACTGGAGTGAAACATCTTCATTATCCGAACAAAACGGTATTTGGTCTACTACTATTTCACTTGATGAAGGACTATATTGCTACAAATTAATCATTGATGGCGAGTATATTTTGGACCCAGAAAACCCATATCGTGGTTATTGTGATAATATCGAAAACTCCATTGTTCGTGTCAAGGATTCAATCCGTCCTAATTTTGCTAGCGAAATAATCAACCAGCAACTAATAGTTAGTTTTCTGCCCGGTACTACCGGGGCAGGCCCAGACGGCACTCCATCTGGCTTAGAAGCGGCTGTTTGGGATGATGCGTCCATGACATGGACGCTTGATTTGGCTAGCTTAAGCGATGGAAAACACACTCTTAATTTGGAAATAAATGATTCCAATGGCAATGTTGCATATGATCATCTTGTACCGTTTTGGATAGGCCCGCAAAGTGATTTTTCGTGGGAAGACTCTTTGATTTACATGATAATGACTGACCGTTATATCAACGGCAACACGAGTAATGACCCAACCCCTACAGGTGCCGTTGCTGGTGCTGATTGGATGGGTGGCGACATTGAAGGAGTTACCAGCAAGATTCAATCTGGTTATTTTGCTGAACTTGGAGTAAATGTTCTATGGTTAACGCCATTTAACACCAATGCTCAAGGCACAGGGATTGCTGGTGATGGAGTACATGATGTGGCCGCATATCACGGCTATTGGCCTGTTGAGCCACGGCAAGTTGACCCTAGGCTTGGTACCGCAGACCAACTCAAAACCATGGTAGATGCAGCCCATCAATCAGGTATTCGTGTTATGATGGATTATGTTGTCAACCATGTACATCAAGATCACACCTATTATCAAGATAATCCTGAATGGTTCAATCAAGGATGTATTTGTGGTACAACGGATTGCGACTGGACTGAACGTCGATTAGATTGCCAGTTTACTTCCTACATGCCAGATGTAAACTGGAAGATTCGAGAAGCCTCTGAGCAATTTATCGAAGATGCTCTTTGGTGGTTAGAGGAATTTGATTTTGACGGTGCTAGAATCGATGCGGTAAAACACGTAGAAGACTTAGCAATTACCAATTTAGCAACTAGAATTAATGAGCGCTTTGAAACAGTGGGTACAGATTACTACCTCAAAGGAGAAACCGCAATGGGTTGGTCTGGACATAGCCTTGCCGATAACCAATTCCAATACGATACCATCAACCAGTATATCGGTGAAGACTCATTAGATGGTCAAGCAGATTTCGTACTATATCATGCGGTTGTTGACAATGTCTTTACTCAAGGGATTGAAGATTATCAACATCTAGATTATTGGACTAATAGGAGTCAAGATCAGTATGTACAAGGGGCAACCATGGTTCCATACGTAGGAAGTCATGATGTGCCAAGAATCGCCAGTAGAGCAGATGCTGGAACTGGAGATGCTTACAATCAATGGCAAGAAGATGGACTTCCTGGCCAACCTGGCGATGAGTCAGCCTATCAAGCGGTATTACAAGCATACGGCTGGCTTCTTACTACTCCTGGTGCTCCGTTATTGTATTATGGTGATGAATATGGTGAATATGGTGGAGCGGACCCAGATAACCGACATATGTACCGTAATATGGCTACCTGGAGTCAATTTGAACAATCATTATTCGATAACATTTCGCAAATCGGCCAATTACGTGCTGAGTCAATAGCCCTCAAACAGGGCAGTTATTCCACTCGCTATGCTAGCCCAGATTTGTTAATTTACGATATGTCTCATGGCGAACAAAACATGTCGATAATCCTGAACCGAGGCCAAGCAGTTACTCATCAAGACTTTGATTCGGATGATGTCATTAGATTTGGCGATGCAACAATATCATCTACGGGCATTAACGTCCCTAGCAACTCTGTCACCATTATCGAATTAGACGCCAATCCTCCAGTTGAGCCCCAACAGATATTTGGTTGTACAGATATTGATGCATTAAATTACCAAAATAACGCTACTGATGATGACGGAAGTTGTCAGCATCAAATAGATGACCAAGATAATAACACTGATTCTCAAGTCAATAATAGCAATAATGATTCGGTTGTCGAAGATAACACGAACACAACCCAGGACAGTAATCAAACCGATTTATTGGTAAAAGATTGCATTACTTGCTGTGGTGAAACAACTGAGATTCCAATCAATGAATCCTGCCCTGTACTAGATTGTCAGCCGTGTGATGAACAATCAGGTGATAGTAAATCTACTTCTGGAGAATTTGTCAGGTCTGTCCTTGCAGTTGCGGTATTTGCCGGATTAGTGATTTTATTATTTGTTAGTAGGAAGAAATAATTATTCATTGAATGATTGGTAAAACCGTAGATAATCAGTTATCATTCTAGCTCCAGTAAACCTTGCCGAGGTCGCAATACTTGAGCGCATGATGTTAGCCCAAACAGTACTACCTTGCCGCCATGCCGGCAATACTTCATGTTCTAACACACTGTAGATATTGTTGGCATCACGCTCATCATCTCGGTCGTCTTCAGACTCCCCAATCGCCCATCCATTGACGCCATGCTGACAACCTTCTGGCCACCATCCATCAAGAATAGAGCAATTTGGCACCCCATTCATTGCGGCTTTCATCCCGGAAGTTCCCGAAGCCTCTAGTGGCCTGATTGGATTATTGAGCCAAATGTCAACACCGCTGGTGATCGCTAACCCAGTATCCATGTCATAATTTTCCAAAAATGCAACCGGAATTTCACCTTCTATTTGCTTTGCACTACCGTAAATATCTCTAATTAACTGCTTACCGCCTTCATCTCTTGGATGTGCTTTTCCAGAGAACACGAATTGTATTTCGCCACCAGCAATCTCTCTCAACCGCTCAATATCACTGAAGACTAGATTCGCTCTTTTGTAGGTTGCAAATCTTCGAGCAAATCCAACCGTCAATTTTTCTTTATGCAATTCAACACTTGTCGATGCTTTGACCAATTCACGAAAGATACTACGGTTTTTTTCTCTAGCTGCAAGTAGGTCTTCATCAGAAAGTTTACCTGAATAAGCTAGTTGAGTTGGATCACCTCTCCAATTTGGTAGTTGATTATCATATAATTCTGCCATAGGTGGGGAAGTCCAGGTAATATGATGAACGCCGTTGGTAATTGGATGAATATGATTTTCTCCGTACATTCCTGATGCGACTATTGCATTGAGGTTTGACACAGCATTGACTTTGTTAACCAGTCCCACAGCCAAATGCGACATTGAACATCTCTCGCCGTTCTCGGGGTCTCCTGCATCAATTACCAATTGTTTTGCATCTTCGGGCAACATGTCACCAAGTACGGCTTTTACAGAGTCCCAGTGGAAACGGTCATGGCCGGCAGGAACCGGAGTGTGTGTAGTGAACAAAACTTTCTTTTCAAGGTCATTTCTAGTCCAGCCCTTGTTCAATAATTCAAGTAGTGCAAAGGTACAATGTCCTTCATTTAGATGCAGACCATCTAATTCTATGCGTAGCAGATTTAGTAATCTTAATCCTCCCACGCCAAGTAAATATTCTTGTCTAATTCTGACTTCATCATCGCCGCCATACAACCTTGCGCCTAACACACGATGGTAATCTGAATTTTTTGGGTGGTGGGTGTCAAGGAAATACACTGGTACAATGTGGCCGGTTATTCCAACAACTTCGACTTTCCAAATCCTTGAGTATATTGTTGTTCCATCAAGGGGCAACATCAATTCTAATCCAGTATCGATTAAATGGTCAGCGGGATCTATTGCAGCAAACGTCTCAGATTGATTGCCGTCTTGGTCGATATGTTGTCGCCCATAACCCTCTCGATAGAGTAACGTAATGCCAATTAAATCAATCTCAGCATCTGCCGCAGATTTGACATGGTCTCCTGCTAACACACCAAGTCCGCCGGAATACGTATGCAATTCGGACCACAAACCAATCTCTGCAGTGAAGTAACCAACGTGACCCATACGTCACATTGGTACTAAAGAGGGGTTATGATAATACCCCTTTGTAAACAATTTTGGTTAATTTAGTTCAGGCCACGAAAATCGCCATCGCCAATTACCTTGTTCAACCCCAGGTATATTCATGCGCGCAGCAGAATCTAATCCCAGAATATCCTGTAGTGGAATAATGCATAACTCACTATTGCACTTTGTTGCTAAATCAATCATTGAACCAACAATATCGTTGTTATCTCCAATTAATTCTATGACACGCTGTCTAGTAGTTTCTTTGGTAGTATTCCACCAACCAAGCGTAGTATCATTATCGTGCGTGCCAGTATAAGTGACTTGCATCGTTGAGATATTGTTGGGGTGATGTGGGCTTGTAGTATAGTCTTCATCAAACCCAAATTGCAAAACTGCCATGCCTTTTAGGTTAAATTTTAATCGTAAATCAATTACCTCTTGTGGAATAATTCCAAGATCCTCGGCTATTATTCTTGATTCATCGCCAGCAACCTCAATTAATTGCTCAATAATTTTCTCCTTTGGAGCTTCTTGCCATTGCCCAATTATTCCGTTTTCTGCTTCTCTTGGTACCGCCCACGCAGAATGGAAACCTCTGAAGTGGTCTATTCTAACAACATCGTACAACCTCAACATTCTCGCCATTCGCATACGCCACCACGACCAATTACTCCTTTCATGTTCGGCCCAGTTATACAACACAGTATTCCATTTTTGCCCTGTTTCGCTAAAATAATCTGGCGGCACACCCGCTACTACAATGGGCAAACCCGCTTCGTCTAATTGGAATAATTCACGATGAGACCACACATCTGCAGAATGATGAGAAATAAAAATCGGCAAATCGCCAACAAGTTCAATATTTGACCGATTAGCATAATCTTTCAATGCCAACCATTCATGTTGGAACATTTCTTGCTTGGTAACTTCATCATCAATCTTATCGCGCCATTTTGCCATTTCTTCGGGATCTCTATCCCGTAATGATTTTGGCCACTCTGTCCAATTTTGGCCAGGGTGTTGTGCACTTATCGTGGCGAATAACGCCCAGTCTTCAATCCAATATTCTTCTCCAGTTAATTCTGTGGATAATGACTTTGAACACAAGCCATAATGGCCAGCAAATGCAGAAGGAGATGCGTATGGAGAGCCGTGTTTATCCGGGGGAGTCAATGGTAAAAACTGCCATTTAGTGTAATTATTTTTAGCCAGATAATCAACGAATTTATATCCGTCTGAAATTTTCCCATTAGGCATAGAGGTAATATGGCATAACACGCCAACCTCGCTGCTCATATCTAAGCGCTTGACAATAAACCCTTTCAAGTTATCATATTGTGGATAGGCTTAATGAGAGCGACTGCTGTATTTATCGTTGCATTATTCTGTTTGCAAGCAGGAATGGGATTCGTATCAGCGATGACTCCAGAGACGATAACCATCGACGGCGATGTTGCAGAGTGGTCTTTGGATAGTCAAATTGACTCAGACAGCAACGGAGTTGCCTATTATTCAACATGGGATGACGATAATTTCTACCTAGCATGGACAGGTACAGATTGGGCAGATTCATCAACAGGAGCAGACTTTTTCATTTACTTCAATACCAGTGAAGGTGGCTCAGTCCTCAGTAAAGATTGGGGATTTGCCCACACCTTGCCTTTTTCTGCTGATTATGGGTTTGCTTTAGAAGATTCAACATATAATCAAAAGTTTGCCTTTGATGGCACATCATGGCAAGAACAAGGCGCCATATCTGAGTCATCCATCTATGTAGGGTGGGCTGATAATACGGTGACAGAAATAGCAATTCCTTGGTCAGAAATTGGCTCACCGACCAGTTTGCAATTCATGGTTTATGCCCAGTGGCAAGATGAAGGAAATGTTTGGACTTCATTCCCTGCAGCAAACCCCTCAAGTGCTAATGGCGCAGAAACCTTTACTCATTATTATCATCTAGATAATAGAAATAATGCGACGGCACCAAACACGCTACCAGTAATCGAAAACGGAGCAATCGACAAGGTTGATGATGCCCTTAACTTAGCGATTATCTTCCACCAACATCAACCATATTACAAGAATAAACTGACCAATACTTACGAAATGCCGTGGGTAAGAGTTCACGCTATGACTGAATATGTTGACTCCCCTGGAATACTTGCACAAACCGGTACCAAAGTCACCTACAATCTCGTTCCTTCATTTATCGAACAATTAGTTGATTATTATGAAAATGAAACACTCGATGACCACACCGATATGGCAAAGCGACCATGGCCCGAGGGAAGTTATCCTAATGCTACCGCCTTAGAATTACACACCATGCAATTCCAATCATTTTGGAATAGTGGGTGGATTTACAATGTTTCACAGTCAGACCACGTTCAATCATGGCTTTATCCATCCAGTGCAAGGTATTCCGAGCTATATGATATGACGCTGCATAATCTAAAGCCAGCAACAATCATGGATGATACCTTACTATCTCCACAAGATTATTTAGATTTACAAGTACTTTGGTACTTGTATCAATTTTCACCTGATTATGTCTTGGGAGAGTATAATTTATCCCATCGAGATCAAGGATTGATTGATTTATTTATGCAAAACGGTCAGTATACTCATACTGATTTGATGTACGTTATTGATAGGCAACACCAACACATGGCAAATGTGTTACCAATGTATAGTCAACTGGCTGCTGAAGGCCAAATTGAACTGACTACAACACCATACTATCATCCAATTATGCCACTGCTAATGATGGATGGCTGGACTATGGAAGATGGTATTAGAGTTAACAAAGACTCTTGGCCAGTAGATGTTGAAGACCATCTAGTCAACGGTATGGACTTGTTTGAGGCGAAACTTGGCTTCAGGCCAACAGGTATGTGGCCAAGTGAGCAAGCGGTTTCTCCAGCAATGGTTGAACCAGTTTCTGATGTGGGGATAGAATGGATGGTTAGTGATGAAGAAATCTTGCTTCAATCTACTGATCTCTCTGGTAATTTAATTGATGTTGATGATGCAAGTAATTTAGCGACGCCATGGAAGGTTACTGGTGAAGATGGCGGCGAGGTTGCGGTGGTATTTCGTGACCGAGTCATATCTGACAGAATTGCTTTCCAGTATGGGACTATGACTCCAGAAGCCGCAGTGTCAGATTTCATTGCCTACCTCGATAATATTCGCCAACAATTACTAGATGCAGGAGAGGACCCGTCAGAGCATTTATTGACGGTTGCGCTTGACGGAGAAAATTGGATGTTTATGTCTGAATTCCAACATCAAGACAATGCTCGCCCGTTCATGCATGAGTGGTATTCACGCCTAGCATCTCATCCAACTATCGTAACTACCACTCCAAGTGAATTTTTAGCAACAGAACCAACATTACCTGAAATCGAAACTATTGGTACAGGGTCTTGGATTGACGGTACTTTGCGAACCTGGGCTGGCGAGCCAGAAGAGAGTTTAGGCTGGCAAAGATTAGTTGAGGCGCGCCAAGCATTAGTCGGATTTGAAGCGGAAAACCCAACTCATCCAGGTTTGTCGAATGCTTGGGAATCGCTGTACATTGCAGAAGGTAGTGACTGGTTTTGGTGGTATGGATTAGACCAAGATAGTGGCTATGATGAGAACTGGGATGTATTGTTTAAGGTTCATTTGTCCAATATCTATCGAGCAATCAATCTAGATTTACCACCTTATCTACAAGATTTGTGGACTGGGGCGGCAACCCCGGTTGTGCCATATGGCGGCATTATTGAGCCGATGATTGACGGAATCGCCTTGCCTGGTGAATGGGATGGTGCCGCTAAATACGATGCTGCAGTTGATGGCGGCGATTTTGATATCGAGAATTTCTATGTTGGTTACGATTCAAGTAATGTCTTCATGCGTATTGATTCGGTAACAGCTGATGAACTGGCAAATATTTCACGTAATTCTCAGTATGATGAGCCGGATTTGGCAATATATTTCATGCAGCCAAACGCGGTAAATTTCAATGAGGTTGAAACCAATTTCCGCACTTATTACGGCAATCAGATCCTTGGTTTCCCGGCAAAATACATGGTAGCAATCGATTTTGATACTGTGAGAGAAGATGGGAAAGCGAAATGGAACCTTTTCACGGCAAAAGGCAAATCGGGCGATTCTGAACAATGGGTACTAACCAGTACTTCATCGCTTGGCGATTGTGCGGTAGATGATGTGTATGAATTTGTAATACCATGGGCTGATATCGGCCTTGCTCCGAGATATACTACCAGAATTAAGGTGGTTTCATCATGGGCAGCATCACTATCTTATGGCGATGGTGAAGACATGGAAATTGCTCCACCCGCGCCGGCAGAACTAGTCTTACCAGATTTGGAAGAGTGGGTTACACTACTGGAATTAGACGATGCAGTTGGTGATGAGAATGGCGATGGCGACTATACCTATCCGCTGGCCAGCGATTTTGCAACTGATAGTGGTGGTGGCTTATGGGATGCTAAGAAAGTCACAGTACGTCAAAGTGCATGGAATGCCCAATTCATTATTGAAATGGATGAGATGACTGATATTTGGGGGCTAGCCAACGGTTTTAGTCATCAAATAGTCCAAATTTATGTCGACCAAGGTGAGACAACTTACGGAGAAACTGAGATGCTTACAGGCGCTAATGCTGAAGTTCATCCAGATTGGGCATGGGAAGTTGCCATCAGTGGCACAGGTGAGCCAGGCGCAGTACAATCAGTACAAGCCGAGACCGGTAGTACCTCAGCAAGAGGCATTGACGTGACTGGTAGTGTTGAAGATAAAACCATCATTTTCACAGTCAGCAAAGATGTGATTGGTAGTGATGTTTCTAATTATCGCTACATCATTGTAATTGGTAGTCAAGACGGTTTTGGAACCGGTAAGTGGCGTGATGTTGATGCAACAGCCAAGACTTGGCGACTTGGTGGTGGTGCTGACCCAGCAGACGATGATGGAATTGATTATGATCCAAACATTGTCGATATCATACTTGAGGGCGAAGGTCAACAAGCAATGCTATCTTCTTATGATGTTGAAGGACACGTTTATGCACAGCTAACTGGCTTTGAAATGCCAGCGATTGCACAGCAAATTTACGGCTTCAAGTATGTTAGCAGTACCGCTGACTCTGCTATCTTAGAATGGTCAACAACTCAGGCCGCATCAGGCGATTTGTCTTGTAATGAGGCAGGACAAACTGCAGTAGCAGTCAATCAATCATGGAGTAGTGAAGAGCTTACCAATACTGTAACTGCGACCGGATTAACCGCCGGTACAGAATACGAATGTATAGTCTCAATTGGCGATATTACGTCAGAGATGGTGAATTTCACAACCTCAACTGAGATTGATAATGAGGCTCCAGAACTACTCAACTTAGCAGTGGAAGTACTTGAGGATGGGCGAGCAAGAATCTCTTGGTATACCTCAGAGAGTTCTACAGAATCGATTAGCCTTGATGGTACAGTAATTCACACCGACGAGTTTGCTACTAAGAAAAATCACGAACACATTACCACAATTCTTTCCGATGGTGATTACACGTTAGTCATAACAAGTGCTGATGCATCAGACAATTCCAATGCCTCAACAATCGAGTTCACCGTCGATGTTGGCGCTTCGGCCAATGATAATACCGGCAATAACAACGATGGCGACACCCCTTCTGACAATGATGGCAAAGATGACGAAACCTCTTCAGAGGTCTCTTCGACAACATTGCAAATCGCCTTCCTTGCCGTAGTGTTCTTGCTGATCGTTGCCTTCATTAGAGCCAGTAGAAATGACAATAATGGCGATGATAAGTGGTCATAAGTTGATACAAATGGTACCCACTGTATAGACGGGTGTACGAAGGGGGCCCTTTGAATTGGAAAACTGCTCAAACCTTATCGCACCACAATTTTTGGAATCATCATGGTCGTAATTCAATGCCCCCATTGTGGAGGAGATGTTGAATTAGAAGACGGAGCTTCAGGATTATTTGATTGTCCTCATTGTGAGCAAGATTTCTCATATGGTGATTATGATAATGCTCTCCCACGATTTCGTCGTTCACAACTTTTTATGAGCATGGGGATGAAGATTGGACTAGCCATTATGGCGATAGGCGTAATTACATACATCGGATTCGCGATTTCTGCGGATAGTGGTGGCGAAGGATGGGGAGACTACGCCTCAGTTGTCATCCCGTGCGGAATTTTGGCCATTGGAATACCAATCGTTGTGATTTCATTCTTTGTCAGAGGATACCAATTAAATTGGGAAGTATGACATATTCAAATTAATTCATGAAAAACACAATTAAATTTGAGATGGTGAACATAGCAATAGAGATACACCCACCCAGAAAAATACCGGCGCCGTGCCTCCATTCTCCACGAATTAACTGAACAAGACTGTATGACAGGGATGAGAATACCAAGATTAAGAGGAGTATGGCCGGATAGCGGTATTCCGGCGGATAATTGCAGGGTTCACCGATGCCTATGTTGAAGCAGAAATGTTCTAGTTCGTTGAAAAATTGGTATATGGCGATGATGGCTCCAAAGACCAAAATGTCAAACATATCAAGCCGAAAAGAACGTTTTTGACCGTTTTTTTGTTTGAGGTTTGTTCCCATCGACTGCGGAGGAACGTAAGATTCCCCTTCCTGCTGTTTTGAGGATGGGTGAGGCATGTTCTATCAATTATGAATTCTTACCTATAACTCTTCATCCGGTTAATGATGGATAGTAAAGTGTACCAATTAAATTCGGATGTATGACATTCTAAATTAATGCAATGGGGTCATCTGAGATACCTGTGAGTTTCATCAAACCCACCGATGAACATGGGATTGTCTCCTCTATTATCGATTATTACAGGTACTGTCCTGTGTCCAGTCTCAGCAACTACTATGCTCCTAAGTTCGGGGTCATTGCTAAAATTGATCTCGAGATAACTCAAACCCTTAGCCTCAAACAAACGCTTTGCTGCGTCACAGTAAGGGCAGAAGTTCGAAGTGTAGAAAATGAAATCAGCATCTGAAGATTTTGCATCTGCAACTACTCTACTCATGATGCAACGTACCGATTCCTGTTCTTGAATGTGTGTATCTCATTCTTGTGAAAGTACTAATCCATCAGCATCGATTTGCCAATCTAGTATTTCCCAGGGTATTGCTTCTTTGGTCGCATCCGGGTTACGAGAGATTATGCCAACATAACCACCAGCAGCAGCGCCCATACCTTTCCATGCAAGAACATCAGACATTCCCTCTAATATCTGATATGGCTCATTCAATTTGGGATCTAGCATTCCTACTGCCGTAGTATATGCTTTCATAGCCTCACAGAGGTTGAATCTGTCATCTCTTTGAACTGCAGAAGCCATATCTCTACCTGTTTGCCTGATCGACATAAGGTGCGGTAAAACCTCTTCATAACGAGACCATACACTATCGTGAAGGTCTCCAGAGGAATGACGGATACCTGTATCAGCTAAAATCAAATGTTTCTCTAACCATCTGTTGAATGATGGCGGAGGTACCAAATGTACCCTTTCGACTTCTGTGCCAATAAATTTGAGATGTTGCATTCCACCAAATCGTGATGCCCACTGGTCTTGTCGACCACCAGTATTACCAAGCAATTTCTCAAATTGGAAAGCTAACTCTTCAGAATTTTCCGCTCCGTTAATCACTGCCATCAATGCTACATTGATAGCGCCCGAAGTTCCTAGACCACTCCCCATTGGAATATCACAAGAATATGAAACGCTTACTTTCCCAGATTCATCTGCTTCTAATTTAGCATGTGCGTAATGATTGATTGCGATGTTTACAACATCTCCTCCAACCTGCTCACAGAAGGGTGCTGCATCTGACCATCCTCCTGCGAGGTCGATTCTAACTGGGGCTCTTGCTGTAACCATATTGTGCGGAAGGAGGTGGGGTTTATGTCAACTACCTATTTTGAGCAACATCAACTAAAATAAGAATTAAACTCCAATTGAAAAATTGAAAATGCAATTGGAATATATATCATAAACTTTCAAGCCATTCTTTGACTGAAAAATGAAATTCAATTGGAATCATGTGACCTTTAGAATGCTGAATTCTTGTAACGTCCCATCCTGAATCCTCGAATAATTGAGGTACTTCCAGACCAGCCTCGAGAGAAACTCGATGGTCGCCCTCGCCATGCATCCACAACATCTTAGCAGCTGGTATATCCATCAACCTTTGACGAAGTTCTAGTGGTCTTACTGCCCTAGTACCCATGGCAATCACCCCGATTACCCGGTGGTCAAATTGCAACAACTCTTGAGCCATCGCCCCGCCTTGACTAAATCCTCCGAGTACTAAATCATCATCTGGCATCAGATTTGAAAGTTTGAGCAGAGAAGAGTCAACATCTGATAATTCGGTTGCTGTTAGAATACGGCGACCTGGTTGGTCACCATTCTCATAGCGCCACCAAGTGAAACCACGATTAGGATGCTCAAAACTTGCTTCGGGTACGATAAGTTCCCATCCAAGTGGTAGAATCTTCTCTGCAAAAGGCCTCATCATTTCAGCAGTACCAGTCATACCGTGCATCATCACTAGTGTAGGCATGTTGCAGCCTCACAATGTCCAAGAACGAACAAGAGCACCGGCGACTTTGAGGTGAACAAAGGAATCTTGACCCCTTACAGTTACTGTGATTGAATGCTCTCCCGAATTGGATGGAATTGTACCAAATGAGCCCTTTTCTGTCGCTCCAGCACCCCAAGCACGAGTCAATGGGGAAGCGCCTTGGTGGTCTTTGATACTAAGCGAACCTGAGCCACCTTGCTGACTTATTTCAACATCTAAGTACCAAACTAGAGTATCCCATGCTTCGTTTGGAGAATAACCTTCATCGAGAAATGTATCGTAAACTTCTTGATCATTTTCTTCATACAAATTGTCATGTATGTCTCCGGCACGGTAAAAGAATACATCACCAGAATAGCCAGTTTTCTTTTGAACGAGAGTCATTTGTAAGTTATCTACACCTTCATTGTCAGTCCAAAGAACGCTCTTGATGAAACCCTCACGGCCACTAAATACGTAGCTCAGAGAGTGACCTTCGCTTGATGTTGCAGAAACTGTAACTTCTCCGTTGTAGATATTATTTGTTTTTGCACTCCAATCTTGGCCTAAGAGCCTAAATTGCCAAGTGTTACCAACTTCCCAAGGGAAATTAAAGACTGGTTGAGGATCTCCGTTCTCATAAACAGATAAGCCGTCCATTGTAACTCTACCTAAGAATGGATTATGATTGATTACTGCATGTCTTTGAGCCTCGGCTTCCGACGAAATACCTAGCATGTATAAGCCATCATCCATACGAATGTCTGCTACTACTAAACGAGCACTATCTTCTCCAAACTCAGGAGTTATGAACGTGTACAGCCACTGCTCGCCGATTTGCCATTCGGGTAGAACTAATTCATCTTCGGTAGTATCACCAATACCAGATTCTGAAGTAGCATCATCACTGATACATCCTGTAAGGCAAACTGTCACCATCAATAACGACAACAAGTAAGCACGCATGTACGGCCCACAGCCATGTTATTATTCAGTGTAATGGATACCCAGTTCACAACAATCCTGTGATTGTAAGGCTTGGTGCGATAACAACCGCAACAATACTCATCAACTTGATCAGGATGTTTAGAGAAGGTCCACTTGTGTCCTTGAACGGGTCACCGATTGTGTCACCGATAACGGCTGCTTCGTGAGCATCATCGCCCTTTTCTGCACCTTCAATGTGACCTTGCTCGATTGCTTTCTTTGCATTGTCCCAAGCGCCACCAGCGTTAGCCATGAATAGTGCCATGAGAACCCCAGTGACTAGAGAACCAGCAAGAAGACCACCAAGTGCAGGAGCACCTAATGCAAATCCAACGACTACTGGAGCAACGATTGCAACTACACCAGGGCCGACCATCTCCTTCAATGCAGCATCTGTTGAAATTTCAACACATCTTGCGCTATCAGGATACATTGTTCCTTTGTGCTCAATCTTGGTTGGCCATGAGGACACATCCTCAAGATCGACGCCTTCTGGAGTGTCCGCAGTAAGTGCTTCTCTCATTACACCAAATTGACGGCGAATCTCAGTTACCATTTCATTGGCAGCTTTACCAACAGAAGTCATTGTCATTGCTGCAACAACGAATGGTAGAGCACCACCAATCAATAGTCCGATAACTACCTTAGGGTCAGATAGTGCTAGTTGAGATAGACTCAAACCCGCTGCTGCAGAATATGCTGCGAACAGTGCTAGAGCGGTTAAAGCAGCACTACCGATTGCGAATCCTTTACCAATTGCTGCGGTAGTGTTACCGATTGAATCAAGACCGTCTGTGATTTCACGGACTTCCTTTCCAAGACCGCTCATCTCTGCGATTCCACCAGCGTTGTCTGCAACTGGGCCGTATGCGTCAACGGTCATTGTAACACCAACTGTAGCCAGCATTCCCATAGCAGCCATTGCGATGCCGTATAGACCGAATTCTGGCATGAATCCGCCAGCGCTGCTAGCAGAGTGTCCATCCATCATGAAGTGGTTAGCACCGAAGATACCGAAACAAATCAAAATAATTGGAATGAATGTAGACATCATTCCAACGGATAATCCTGCGATTGCGTTTGTTGCAGGACCTGTCTTGGACATTTGTCCAATGTGAGGGATTGCTTTTGGCTTCAGACCAAATACATCTTCAATTCCAGTGTAGTATTCAGTTACAAGACCGATTAGAATACCAACGATTGAACCAATAATTACTGCAATCATTGGCTCTGTACCTGTTTCTAGGCCCATGAATCCAATTCCGAACCATCCAACAACCCAGAATAATCCTGCGCCGATGAAAGTAGTATTTCGTAGTGCGGCTCCAGGCTCACCATTCTTCAGTATCTCCATGGAGAACACACCTACTAGAGAGGCAAGATATCCGACCAATCCTAGGAAGATAGGTAGAATGACATAATCTGCATTCATGTTAGCACTTGAGTCTGCGATAACCATAGCAGCAATAATAGAACCTACGAAAGACTCGAAGATATCAGCACCCATTCCAGCGACGTCCCCTACGTTATCTCCAACGTTATCTGCGATAACACCAGGGTTTCGAGGGTCGTCTTCAGGGATTCCTGCTTCGACCTTTCCGACAAGATCTGCACCAACGTCAGCAGCCTTGGTGTAAATACCGCCACCGACACGAGCGAATAGTGCGATAGAAGAAGCACCCATTCCGAATCCTGCAGCGTGTGTGATATTGGTAGCACCGTCGTCTCCTGCTCCTAAGAAGTAAGCGACTAAAGAGATACCAAGTAATCCTAGGCCACCTACTGAAAGTCCCATTACCGCTCCTCCATTGTAGGATATTGCAAGAGCGCCTGCTTGGCCATCTCTCTGAGCAGCCATGGCGGTTCGGCCATTAGCAGCTGTTGCAGCCTTCATTCCGGATAGGCCAGCAAGTACGCTTGCTAAGGCTCCACCGAGGAATGCCAGTGCGGTCAAATGGCCGTCATCTTCAGTTACGAAGTACAGCAGTACTGCTACTAATCCAACAAACATAGACAGATACTTGTATTCGGCTTTAAGGAAAGCCATTGCTCCATCTTGTATCTGTTCAGTTATATTTGCAACAGTTGGGTTGTCAATTTCTACGTCAGTTACTTTCTTGTATAACAAAGCAGCAATAGCTAGCCCTACTAGGGATGCTATCACGGCGATTAATGCAATGTCCATCATAATTACACCTTCTTGGCCGCCGACCAAAGTCCCCTTCATAAGGACATCCCTATGGAAATCAACGCTATGAGGCGTTTTCGGGTCATTCCACTTTGAAGCCGAGGTCCTCAATGGCGCTAGTTAATACGCCGGAATCTACACCTTTGGCGGTAACTGAAACTGAGGATTGAGAGGTGGATGCTGTTACTTTTTTTACGCCGCGTATGCCAGTCAGAGCGTAGGTGATTTTTCTTTCGCATCCACCACAATCCATACCAGTCACCTTGAATTCAAACTGCTCAGCACGTGAAAAAAGTCCCATATCCAATCGTATACGAATCTGCATTTGAATGCGATGGTTGATAGATGAGTGGCGGGTCCCATGATTTGTGGCAATAACAGCGGAAGAGGTCCTAAAAGAAATTGGACCCGTCCAAGATATCCTTGATGCACATGATGGAGTAGTGACTGTAATAGATACTGCTGACGGAAATGTAATGCTTTCACTGGACGGAGGTTGTGTCGGTTGCTCTTCTACACCGATGACTGCCATGCAAATCTATTATGCGCTCATGCAACTTGATACCGTGAGTGACGTCATATTTGTTAACGGTGAATTACCTGAATACATGCGGACCTTTATCGACCAGAAAATGGCAGATGAAGCAAAGCATGAAGGCGAGATTATCTAGTTACTCTTCCTCGTTTTTCTTGCCGATGCTGTGCGGGTTTGCTCCAAACGAAACATTCTGTCCCTTAATGTTCAAGCGTGCGGCAATAGCAATGACTACGCACAATACTGATAGCGGCTTAGGCAAGTAGTTTGAGCCCCATAATTCACCACCAGAAAGAGATAGCCACCATAGTGTTGCAGCAGTAATTAGGAGAGATGCCATAATGAAGTTTTGAGCCATGAGCTCTAACTTCTCACTGCGCGAGAAAGTAGCGATAAATATGAATGCTGTAAGAGAGATGAAACACATAGATTGGGCGAAAAACTCGATCACCTCTGTCTCGACCATGCACATGCCAGCAAGCAGGGGTTCTTCAACCCGCACGCACTGGATTACCCATGGCAGGAGCATCTTGGAAGTTACCCAAGGCCCGGATGAGCGGTCCGCCATACTTCAGCCGAAATCAAATTAGTACTGCATTGCACCAAATGGCAGTACTGTTGGAATTATCTGGCGCCAATATGTTTCGGACACGTTCCTACCAAAATGGTTCTAGGCTTATCGGCTCACTCTCTCAAGACCTTGGTGAACTCGTGGCCAGTGGAGAATTGTTTGAATTGAAAGGGATAGGAAAAGGACTTGGCTCCGCAATTTCACAAGCAGTAGGTGAAGGAAAATGGCCAGATGATTGGGTGAATTTACACGA
>CACLCM010000015.1 GCA_902605365.1 uncultured Candidatus Poseidoniales archaeon
TATGTCAGGTCTCATGATACCAAATTCTTGGAGAACTGTTATAGTGAGAAGAGAATGAAGTCCTGGGTCCCGTGAAAAGCCGTATGGGATGACCGTACCGAGAACTGACACAGGTGTTTTTGGGTGAGTAGCCTAAGGTGTATCGGATACAAATATCGCGAGGGAACTCGGCAAAATAGCTCCGTAACTTCGGGAGAAGGAGTGCCAGCTTAGGAATAAGCTGGTCGCAGTGACCAGGGAGCTCCGACTGTTTAATAAAAACATAGGGGACTGCCAGATCGAAAGGTTGTGTATAGTCCCTGAATCCTGCTCAGTGCTGGTATCTGAAACCGGGTTTCAACCTGGCGAAGGACCAGTAAACAGCGGGGGTAACTATGACCCTCTTAAGGTAGCGTAATACCTTGTCGCTTAATTGGCGACTTGCATGAATGGTCCAACGAGGGCTCCACTGTCCCCGCGATATGTCCGGCGAAATTGACTTTACTGGCGCACAGTCCAGTACCTTCAACCCGCAAGCGAAGACCCCATAGAGCTTTACTGCAGCCTGTCGTTGCATAGTCGCTTTCCATGTACTGTGTAGGTGGGAGACGTTGATCCCGAGGACGCTAGTCCTTGGAGTAGTCGAAATAAGAGACACCACCCTTGGAGAGTAACTATGCTAACTGTTAATCAGAACACCGATAGGTGGGCAGTTTGGGTGGGGCGCCACGCGCTCGAAAACCTAACAAGCGTGCCCAAAGGTCAGCTTAAGTGGTTCAGCACTCCACTGTCAACTGTAAGGGGAAAAGCTGGCTTGACGTGGATCGGCACAATAACGATCGACGATGCGAAAGCAGGGCCTAACGAACCTACCAGCCTCATTTCTGGGGGCGGTAGATAACAGAAAAGTTACCTTGGGGATAATTGAGTTGTCACCAGCAAGAGCTCACATCGACCTGGTGGCTTGCTACTTCGATGTCGTCTCTTCCTATCCTGGGTCTGCAGCAGGACCCAAGGGTGGGGTTGTTCGCCCATTAAAAGGGATCGTGAGATGGGTTTAGACCGTCGTGAGACAGGTTTGTTGCTTGGTGGTTGAAGTGTTTAGTGTCTGATGGAAGGGGCCCTTCAGTACGAGAGGAACGAGGGCTCGGGGCCACTAGTTTACCAGTTGTCTGACAAGGCAATGCTGGGTAGCCACGCCCTGAAGGATAAGAGCTGAAAGCATCTAAGCTCGAAGCCACCCCAAAAACGAGACACATATTTCATTACTCGTAGAAGACGAGATTGATAGACTGCGGATGTAAGCACGAAGCTTCGGCGACGTGTTCAGTCCAGCAGCACTAATTATGACGCAACTACTTTTCGTGTATGCACCGCACTTAGCGAGTGCCCTTCATTCATAAGTTCATGCCAATTTGAGAAGCGATCCAAACGCTGGATCGCATCCATTTCCGATTCGAAAGAAGATGGGTGCACGGTCATAGCGATGGTGTTTACCCGGTCCCATCCCGAACCCGGAAGTCAAGCCCATCTGCGTCAGTTCTGGTACTGTGGTGCGAGAGCCCACGGGAACGTCTGTCACTGTGCCTCTCTTCTTTCCCTCGGAAAAATTCCCCGCAACCTTTACTCCTTTGGGAGTATAGGAAACTTGGCCGCATTCCGCATTTGTGGAGTGCGGCCTTTTCCAATTTACAGAGCACCCTGGTTCCGAAGGAACCATCAAATAACATCACATAGGTACAGGTGAACAGACATGCCAATAGCAACTAGTGACATACTTGGTTCAGACCAAGTTGGAATCTATCTAGCTGTATGTGGTAACGTTGTTTTCCACCCCCATGAACTTAATCAAGAAGCGATTAATCGTATCGATGAATGTCTTGGTTTAGAAAGGCATCCTATGTCTATCGGAGGATCAACTCTGGTTGGTGCTTTGATTGCAGGTACGACAAAAGGTCTTGCAGTTGCTGATATTGCAACTGAATCCGATATTGATGCACTCACTGCTTTTGGCGACGTTGTCGTAATGGAAGGCGGTGTTAATACAGCAGGTAACCTCATTCTTTGCAATGAAAATGGTGCGATAGCATCACCTTCAATTCCTGAGGACGGAGTTGAGATAATTTCTCAAGTTCTTGGTGTCCCTGTTGCTGTTTCATCAATTGCAGGAGAAGATGTTGTAGGTTCACTCGGTGTTGCGAATGACCAGGGTGTTTTACTACATCCTGACGTTTACCCCGATGAAGTTAAGCTGATTGAAGAGATTCTTGGAGTTCCACCTATGGTTGGAACCGTTGCATTTGGTTCTCCTTATGTTGGTGCTGGTTTAGCTGCTTCAAACAATGGTGTAATCGCTGGACGCGAGACCACTGGTCCTGAATTAAATCGCATTGAAGACGCCCTTGGTTTAATTTGAACTGCGTGCCAATGTTGAAAGGCGTCATGCGCAGGCGACTGTCCATGGGAGAATGTCTCTATTCCGGTAAAGTCAAAGAAGTCTGGTCAACTGATGACCCTGATATTCTTGAATTTCGATATACAAATCAAATTTCTGTGTTTGATCAAATCATACCTTCATTGATTCCTCGCAAAGGGGAATCTCTTAACAGAACAACTTGTCACTGGTTTGAGCTAGTTGAAAAAGAAGGAATCTGCAGAACACACATTGTTGAAAGAAATGCTACAGACCGCTGTCTCGTTCGTCGAGTTGACATTTTCCGTGAGCCTGGTGCAACACCTAGGGATGGAGAATGGGTATTCGTTCCTCTAGAAATCGTATGTCGGCATTATCTTGCAGGTTCTGGCTGGAGAAGATACAAGCGTGGGGAATTGACATCTGAAGAATTAGGTTTCCCAGCGGGAACCACTCTAGAGCAGGGCGCTAAACTTCCTGCACCTTATATCGAAGTGACAACAAAATTCGAAGCATATGACAGACTTATCGATCGTAAAGAGGCTTTAGAGATTGCAAATATCACTCCTGAGGAACTAGATTCTCTAATTGAAGTTGTAATCAAAGTAGATGCTCTTATTGAGAGAGAGGCACTAAAACGTGGATTAATCCATGTAGATGGCAAGAAGGAGTTTGCATTAGGCCCTGGTCGTGTACCGGTTCTAGTAGACTCCTTTGGAACTTTAGATGAAGACCGTTGGTGGGATTTTGAAGAATATGAGAATGGCAACATCGTTCAATTATCAAAGGAATTTGTTCGCCAACACTATGTCGGTAGTGGTCATCAAGAAGCTCTTCGAGTTGCTAGAGAGTCTGGAGACCAAGACCCTCCAATCCCTGCACTTCCAGATGAAGTAATCGAGCAGACTGCAGCACTTTACGCTTCAATGTATGAACGATTAACTGGGAACCAGTTCTGAAATCATTTGTGGATTCTTAACAAGACTCCACATCGTCTTTTCTCAGCAGCCCTTAGATGCGCTACAATATGCTTTGCCGCATCATGGCAACCACCATCTAGTGGTTCTTCTGCAGATGGTATCCAGCATCGTGAGGTGATAGCTTTCCGAAGATTTGTGGTTTCCAAATTTGTTAGCCAGCCCAGCATTTCCAAACGTCCAACACCTTTCTCCATACTTGTCCCACTCATCCTCGAGTTTAGCTTTTCCAACAAATCAGCCATTTCATCTAATTGTTCAGTATCTCTTTTGGAATCTCTAATCCAATCTCTAAGATATGAAATCGATGAGCCTTCACCATAGGGGAATCGTCCAAATTTTTCCTTTGAAATTCCAGTCTCTAGAGGATAAGGCCTGCCATCTCTAGTCAAATCTGTACATGAAACAAAGAACAGATTTGCATCATCCCAAGACATTGATGAACGGTTTTCAGGGTCAGCTATACCTTGAGACACCAAACGAATTCGAAGTTCATCATGATTATTGATCATCTTTTTCCAATTGCCACCGTCGAGTGCAGAGTAAACATCCTCCAAACGGTCTGAAACAACAGGGTCGATTGTCAAAAACGGGGTTGTGGTGTTCATCGCCTCTTCCATGTTTGAGCGGGAGTGTCACTCATGGATGAAGTCAACGGTCTTTTAGAAACGCATCAAGACGACTAGAAATATCATCTTCAGACTCAGATACAGGGTCTAAATCAGTTTTAATTTCTCTGCGTAGCGCAGATAATCTTCCACTTGCACTAGAGTCATCAATGTCGATGACTTCTTCCTCAGGTTCAATTTCAACCTCTTCCTCTTCCTCAGGAAGTTCTTCTTCAAACGGCTCTTCACCTAGACTCATATCATCAATTGGTATTTCCTCGTCGGGTGGGTTTTCTTCAACTATTTTCTCTCTGATAACAGGTTCTTCCTTCTTTACCACTTGAGGTTCAGGCTTCCTTAAGTTGAGCACTCCACCGAAATATGCTAGGATTATGAGAATTAATGCAATCCCTCCCGTCCAATAAAGGTCTGATGATTCATATGTCACTAGAGGTAAATTATCGGCATAGACTTTCATCGAGTTATCGGTCGAGTCTTCATCGATATCCCATGGTGCTAAGCAGGAAATAGTTGCAGTAACCTCAGCGTCATCATCGATTTTGTCAGGTCTATCGATTTGGAAACTTGGTGCCCATTTACTTCCATAAATGTCGACAGCGATTGATTTTTGCCACTTGCCATCTGTTTTGGCAATGTCGACTTGGCAGATTGAACCTTCCATAATTTCGTATCCTTCACGATCTATTCCCACATTTATTGAATCTTTATCAATCTCAAAATTGGATATTTTCAGATTCCATCCTGACTGTCGAGCTATATGTTCAGATGTTGACGAATATAGCGATAATCCATTTGAGTCAACAATCAATATCTCTACGCTCAGAAGTCCTGGTTCAGGGTCCCAAGATAATGCTGAGAGGTTTACTGTCATGTTGTCGCCGGGGCTTAGTCGTATAGTGCGGCTGTCGAGCATTTCACCATCACTAGTCCTCAACCAAGCATTAGCGACCAATGGATGTTCAGAATTCGCAGTTAACAAGCAAGATGTCCAAAGAGTGGATACATCTTCAATTCCTAGGTTTGTCAATGACCCAAATGCGTTATCACATTCTGCCTGATGAATAGGTGCAGGTATACCTACTAAGTGCAATGTCATACCATTGTGTGTAGTATTGCTCCTGATTTCAGGAAGAGGCACTAATGATGTTTCTACTCCATCACTAGAAGAATCTGTAGTGATAGACACTTTCTCACCAGAACGCCCTGTATGAACAGGGCTGGATGTCAATACAGTGTCACTTTGTGTTACTGTGATTGCGTGAACCAATGTCCCTAGAGTAGGATGCTCTAGGTTTATGTCTAGTTGGAAATTATTTTCATTCCAATCACTAGCAGGTTGGATTTGCAATGGCATTCCTTTAATTTCACCAGGTGCTACTACGACGACATCTTCGCTAACAAGTGTCCAACCAGATGGTAAATTGGGTACAGATAATTGCATTATTGCAACATCATTACCAGTATTTTCTATCCAAGATGTTGGCCAAGAAGAAACATCTTGTCGTACCATCCAAGCACCGCTGGAATCAAGTGTAATTCCAGGGGCAGTTCCTACTCTAACAGGAACCTCCTCTACAATTTGTCCAGCACCATTTCCATTTGATATACGAATACTAATGATTCCAACTTCACCTGCAACAGCGTCTTCTGGCGGTGTTACATTTATTGTTATCATTCCAGTATCACCTGGATCTACCATTGGACCATTATTCGGTAGAGTAACATTCCATCCTTGGCCGGCTTTTGCGAAATAAGGCATTGCGGGTGAGTTTCCTTTTTGTTCGACTAGGATTTGCAGTTCGCCTCCCTCGGGGGCCACTTCCAGAGATGTGTCTGTCAAGTCTAATCGCCATCCTGCTACATTTTCAACTTCCAATTCAATACTGGTATCATTACCGATATCAAAACCACTCGATGATGCAATGAGAGTTAGATTTGCAATTGTTCCTGCCCACGTGTTCTCCGGGATTGTCACATTGACATTAAGCGATTCAGTTTCCATAACTTGTAATCTAGATGAATTGATGGAAGCTGCTTGCCATGTAGAATTATCGTTTCCAGAATACGAAACTACAAATGATGGTGTTAATGTTAGTAAATCATCGGTATTTCCAATATTTGTAATATTGATTTTGAGGCTTAACACATCACCGGGTGCAACTTGTTCTAAACTACCCTGCTCGATTTCAATATCCCATCTGTGTTCGGGTCTTGCTTCAATTGTTATGTTTGCCTGGTCACTAACAGATGTATCTCCTGTGCTTGTCCAATCAAATACAATTTCAAATGTCTCTCTAGCAGGCACATCTTCTGGTAGAGTAACCCAGACCGGCACCATTGTAAGACCTCCCGCACCGATTGTACGAGTTGGATTTGATATCTCAAATACCACTTCAGGGGCCTGGGATAAATTACCTGCATTGGTGCTTCCCACTAGAGTAAATGTGTCTTCTCCATTACCTGGGTTTTCCAATTTTAGAATGATTTTTGTACGTTCACTGACATTGAATACGGCTCCATCTGCTGGTGTCACAACTTCGGCCTCTGCCCTGTAAACCTGTAGTACATGCAATGAAATTGATAAATCTGAATTTGCCACTATTGCTTCACTTTGATTGAAGTGATGGCGCATTGGAGGCGCATCTAATGGCAGGTCAAGGTGCAGGTGGCCACTTTGGCCAGTCATTTCAAGCATAGTTCCATTGATTGCAAGGTCGCCACTTGCACTCCACAACCATCCCTCTTTCAGCATTCCACAACTAGACATATCCCATTGCATAGTTGTCCCCGCATAGTTTGAATCAATGTCCCATGATAGACCTGTAGTAGGCACAGTTCTGATGTGAGGTATATCTGTTGATACATTGCTAGCGAATACAGTTACCGTGAAATCTTCACAAATCTCCTCATCCCCGGAGCCTATGCAAAGAGTAAGTGTGGCAAATGCAGAATCGCCTAGACTCTTGGTGGATGGTACTTCAAATTCGATTAGATATTCTTCTTTGGCACTCGGGTCCAATTCAATACTCCATTGTGTATTACCCGAATAATCAATTATAGTTGTATCAGCACTCCAGGAGTTTGATGACCACTGCATTTCAGTAGTCTCTTGTGCATTACCTACATTCTCAACTAGTAACCATACATGAGCAACATCGCCTGGTCTTCCATAACCAATGCCCATGGGTAAACCAGTGTCGCCTTGTAATGACAAACCTCTCGTTCTCTCAACTTCGAGTGGTAGAGTCACCGTTGTAGAAATGTTTTGATTTTGGTCCAACACGAGAGTTAGTGGAACTTGAGCGTCATCAGAGCCCATCGCATTCTGTGGTACCGTGAACTCGAATTGAACAATCTGAGACACATCTCTTTCAAGATTCAACTCGAGGTCATCAGAATCTACTGGAGCGAAAGTCCAACCGTTAGGTAGTAGAGAGCTGTCATAGTTCAGACTCCATGCAGCACTTCTGCTACCTGTGCTAGTAATTGTGACATCAACGATTTGAGATGAACCTGGCAATGCTCTTGAAATTTCAGATGGAGTTTGAATCTGCGCCACATAGGGCTCTAAAACAACCAGTGTTGTACTGTAATTATCATTATCGTATCGAGATTGTGTAAGATTGTTATTGATATCTAATACTAATTCAACTGTATGAACACCCAAGGTTGCCTCCACATCAACGCTGAACGAAATTGGTCCACCTTCGCCAGAAGGAGCAACAGATTCTGCGACATTAACTCGGTGTCTTTCAATTTCAAGCCCATTGAGAAGTAAAACCGCATCGACTGGTTCATCAGTATCTACGATTCCAATGTTCGAGTATTGACCTGAAATGGTTACCATTTCTCCGGGGTCAGGGTCGGTAGGAGTGAAGCCAATCCCTCTTCCATCAGCCAGAGGTGCCACATCGGAATTTGCTTCACTGATCAAAGCATCTCCGACGAGTATGTCCAAATATCCATCACCATCCATGTCAGCTATTGCAGGTGCAGCCCATGTCCTGTGTGGTAAATCGATTGGTGCAGCCCATCCGGTTCCAATATCGGCCGAAGTTCCCGTGTTTCCATCAAATGCAAACACTCTTCTCCCAAATGCTACTAACAATTCTGGCTCATCTTCTCCATCTAAATCGATAGAAATTGGTGGGGATACTGCGATTTCATCATTGTCTGTGCCACCTCCTCTTTGCAAAGTCCGAGACCACTCTCTGAATGGTGGGTCAATTGTAATGTCGTGGCATCCAGTAGAACCAGCTCTTTCAGTAAGGGATTCTGGGTACCAGGTAACCCAGCACACTCTGTCAGAAACACCGTTCTCTGTAGTGTCAACTGCCAATGGTTCTGCATCTCCATAACCATTTTTAGATCTAAACCTCCATAGTTCACTGATACTAGTTAATTCCATTCCGACATACTGGGCGCCCATTCCTTCGTCACCCCCGTTACTATCTGCTGGTAATGTCAAAATCATCTCAGGTGCTGCATCAGAGTCCAACTGTGTAATGACTGGGCCAGGAAGCCTCAACCGAGGAGTGTCTTGGTCATAATCTGTACCTTGGATAGAGACTCCTTCCCAATCGAGCGAACCTGTGGCTCCGTCAATTCTCCATACCCACATGTTACCATTGCTTGAATCAACTGTGGTTAGGACTACTGCTCCGCTATTGTCGTCAAGCGCAGCGAATGACGGGTCTGAGGGGTGAGTTCCCCTGTCGAGAGAAACCTTCCAATCCGTTTCAGGAGTTTGAAGTCCTAACGGAAGAGCTAGAATCGTTGGATCATCTGTTGAGGTGTCGACTGCAGCAATAACCAATTCTGGGCTGCCATCCAGAGACAGGTCAGCAAGTAACGGTTGGGTGACTGAGAGGTGGTTAGATTGAGCAGTAATCCAGTGTGGACTTGTAATTCCAATTCGCAAATCACCGTCAGACCATGACCATAATCGTTCATTAGAATGGCCAGATGAAGCCCAGCCAGATTCATCACATGACATATCTGGGGACCATAAGTCGATTTTTAGGGCCGAATCTGTGTCGTATGCAATCGCAATTTCAGGTTTACCATCTGAGTCAACATCAACAATAGTTGGGGTGGAACGGATATATTTCGCATCTCCAAGATTTACTTCCCATGCCACCTTCGCACTGTCTCCTTCGACAATTGCAAGGACTCTTTCAGAGCTTGAAGTATCGGTGTGGGTCATCACAGCAAATAAGTGATTTTCTCCACAACGCTCTTTCGCACCTTCGGGTGAGGTTATTGAACCTGAGAAGTTACCTATTGCAACTCCATATCCATCGGCTCCAAGTCCTGAATCAAAAGCGACCCAGTTTACTCCAGGTGTCTCAATTGTCTGTAATCCTGAGTCTCCATGCACAGGTAAAGTTCGAGAATGTCCAGGGTCTCTTCCGTATTGTGCCCATGGTTGTGTTAATGGGTCCCATGAACCATTACCTTCGTCCCCGTCCGCTTGTGATGGAATTGGAACTATGATGGTAGATGCGAGCAGAATGAACAGCATCACAACGGCTCGGAACTGTCTGTTCATACTACTCACCTACAAATAGCGGTACCTGCGAGGTTGTTATGGCTTTGGGCCCTACGGGCCCATTAGAAAGCGATAATAAGACCCTTTATTTCTAGCCAAAAACAGGCTTGAGCGGCTTATTTAGCCACCAATTCCCGGCGTATCATTCAAATAGGGGTCGCTGGTGGCGTGAATGACTTCGGTCACACATCTCTCTCGAGGCACAAGCCGGTGAAGGACGGATGAGGCATTAAGACCTCAATCGTTCTCCTTGCAGTGACTCGAATAGATGATAAACAAAGGTGAAAAAATGTACAAAGTTGTCACTAAAGAGGATACTATACGTATTCCTGCGGAATACATCCGTAAGGAAAAATCTCTGAATGAACATATTGATCGTTTGGCTGCTTCAGCTTTCGAAGGTCGATTCGATGAAAATAATCGATTCGTTCTGGTAACATCAAACCACGAACCAATTGGCCGTGGAAGGATTATCCACGGTGACGGTGCAATTTACCAAGAAGTAAAGTTCGATGCAGTTTTGTTTTGTATTGAAGATTATGAAGTAGTTGAAGGTGCTGTTTCTGAAATCAATGATTTTGGTGCATTCGTTAGAATAGGACCGATGGAAGCACTTCTTCACAAGTCACAAATTATGGAAGACCACGTTGACATCAACGCAGGAATGGGTGTTCTAGAAGGCCGTAAGGAAGGCCGCAAACTTGGTGTGGGAAGTTCTGTAAGAGCCCGCATAGTTTCACTATCCCCTGATACAAGCGATCCTCGTCGCTCTAAGATTGGTTTGACATGTAAGCAAACCGGATTAGGTAGCCACGAATGGATCTATGAGGACCAAAATTGAATAGGAGTGTAATATAATGGCTAAGAATCCCTTTGCATGCAGCGAATGTCACCTAATACTGGCGGATGGCATCGACCAATGTTCACGTTGTCCCTCAGCACCAGTTTCTTCTGACTGGACAGGATATGTTGTAGTAATGAACCCATCTCGTTCAGAAATTGCAAGACGCCTGACTATCGATGTTCCTGGTAATTACGCACTCAAGGTGAATACTCGTTAAGGAGGAATTGAAATGGAAATAATTGACCGCAAAGAAAACCCACTACTCAATCGTGTTGAAATTGAATTCCGCTGGAATCATGAAGGAAAAGCAACACCATCTCGTGTTGACATGCTCAATGGAATTGCATCTGTCGAACCAGGTTCTAACCGTGACCTAATTGTAATCAAGGACGTTAATACTAGATTTGGCCAAAGTTCTACTACAGGGCTAGGAATCGTATATGCTGATGCTGAATCAATGAAAGTTGAGCCAGATTACATGCATGCAAGATTCTCAGGTATGCGCTCATCCAGCGCTGCTCCTGCAGAAGAAGCACCGGCTGCAGAAGAAGCAGCTGCTGAGGAGTCTGCTGAAGAGCCTACAGAAGAAGCAACTGCTGATGAAGACGGAGGTGAGGCTTGATGTCTGACGGTCCTAAAGCCGGAGCAAAGTGGTCCAAGTACGCAATTGAAGATGGTAAACTAGTTCGCAAGGCAGAGTTCTGCCCAGAACCTAATTGTGGACCTGGAATATTCTTGGCTGTTCACAAAGACCGCAAATCCTGCGGTCGTTGTGGTTACACAGTAGCCAATGAGTGATAGTAATTTTAGCCCATGTGAGGGCTACGATTACCTTGATTGTCGAGAACCATCCAGTTTTCACTTTCTTTTATGATTTGAACTCCTAATTCAGTACGAGTTTTCATCTCACCACGTAGCATCAAATCGTCTCGCCATGAAATTATTCTCCAATCGTCTTCATCAAAAACAGCATGTTGAATGGTACCACGTAATTTTCTTGCAACTGTTATCTCGTCATTCAATAATTCCCATGCCCAACCATCTTTGGATGTAATAAGAAATGAATCGTCGTGAGCAAACACATTTTCTATATCACATTCAACACCTAATTCCTCGGTTTGTAGAACTTCACCACTTGCCAACGAAATTCTTTGGTAAGTTCCCCCTTTTGTCCAAGCAATGACTTCATCTTTGATAATTGAAACAGATGTTATTTCGTTTGACCTTGGTGGGGATTTACCTTTTGCCTCAATAAGTGGTAAACGCCAAATTTCGTTAGATGATGAGTCTATACAATACAAACCCCTTGACCAAAGAGCAAATACGATCATATCTTCTTTTGCAGCTAATGCAACTGGTTCTGCATCGATGATGTGACACCATTGGGAACCTTCAACCATGCTGGAATTTCTTTTCAGGCGCAATTGAGCCCTTGAAATACCTTTTTTTACAGGCTCATCAATATTTAGTAAGGCCATTCTGGCTAATTGTAATTCATGGTCCACCCATGTAGCGACCAAGCCTTTGTCACACATTGATGCAAAGGTAATTTCGCATGGAAATGGGCTATTAGTTGCTCCATTAATCGAAATACCACCGTTTACATCAATGATGATTTCTTTCTCGCCATGGCGAAAATGTCTCCATGGGGCTGTCTCCATGTAACTGGGAGAGGGGTTAGGCTTGTGAACCATTCCTTCAAGAGTCACGAACTCTACGCCTCACTATGGTCAGCCTTATTCTGGTGTCCGGCGGAGATATCGCCTCGACAAATCAGGCTGATGAGTTACTAAAAATGGCGGATTGGACAGAAATGAGTCCAATCGAAGGCCTGCCTGCATATTCTTACAAGGATGCAAGAATGTGGTGGATGAAAGACGGATGCTTGTGGGAAGATGATCTAGACAAACGATGGTTGCAAGCAACCGGAGAAAAACCTTCAGAAATCATATTTCCATCTCGGCATTCTGCAGCAAGTGGTAATGCTTCTCTAACATTGCATCCCATCGGGACCATGCAAGTTCCTGAAGAGCAAGTACCAGATTATGGCGGAAAGGCCGGAGATTGCCCTCCTCCAAATCCACGTATTGCAGCATGGTGGAGGGAAATGAATAGAGTGGCTAGTGATTTATCAGAATTTGATTTATCCTTAGAAACCACTCACCACGGGCCTTGGATAGAAACTCCTTCACTATTCATTGAAATAGGTTCAACCGCCGAAACTTGGGGTCATGAAAATGCTGCTAAACTTCTTGCTGGAATCATTTATCGAGGTTTAGGATTAGACGGTAGTTCAGGACTTGGTAATTGGAATGGTGAAGGACGCGTAGTCGTCACATTAGGTGGTGGCCACTACGCACCAAGAGGTAATCTTCTGGCATCACATGACGGGATTTGGATTGGTCATATGTTGGCTACATACGCCCTTCCATTTACTAAAGATGAATCTGGAAATGTCGGTGGAATGTGGGAAAATAGTATTCGCAAAGCAATTGCTGCAACTAAGTTAGGTTTTCCTGGAGGTGAGGTAATTTGTAGCATGGATAAAAAGGCCTTCAAGGGATGGCAACGACAGGCAATTAGAGATCTTCTAGACGAATTATCAGTACCTCTGCTCAAAAGTTCTGAAATCATCTAATGAAAACGGTCAAGAATCGCCGACACTGGCGTTGAAACATGGTCGGGCGCTTTTCACGTATGGTCGTCGCTATGACCGTCCGTATGCCGCGTTGGTTCGTCGGCTGGGTAAGTCGCCGATACGTAGCAGGTCCAAAACTCGATGATGCTGTTAAAGTGATGAAGCGTCTTTCGAAAGAAGGTGCATGTTTTACTATTGATGTTCTTGGTGAAGATATAACCTCAATGGAAGAGGCGACATTCTTCTTAGAAGAATACAAGAGAGTAATTACTGCGATTAGTGAGAACAATTTCGATGCCAATCTGTCAATAAAACCCACTGCATTTGGTTTACTTCTAGATAGTGAAATTGGAATGGATAATATCGAAGCTTTAGTTTCCATGGCCAATGAACACCAGATGTTTGTCAGGCTGGATATGGAAGACCATCGGGTTACTGATGACACAATTCAAGTCATGTTGGATATGCATGAAAAAGGTCTAACCAATGTGGGTGTAGTTCTCCAGGCAAGGCTGTTTCGTACAATTGAAGACATCCAAAGCATTGCTCAGAAATTAGGAAAGGATGCAGATTATAGAATATGCAAAGGGATTTATTTGGAACCTGAAGAAATATCTCACACCGACCGTCAACCTATAATCAAAGCAACCAACGATTGTGTTGACGCAATGTTAGATGCAGGAGCCTATGTCGGCATTGCGAGTCATGACCACCCTGTAATCAACCACACTTTAGAAGCCCTTTCCAAGAGGAAAATGGGTCCCAATATCCCAGACCCTAGGCCAAATGCTGGAAAGCCTCGTCCACAAAAAGGACCAGGATATGAATTCCAAATGTTACTGGGAGTGAGGGGTCCTCTACGCCGTAAACTATGTTCAAAAGGACACAGAACAAGAGTTTACATTCCATATGGTGAAAAATGGTATGAATATTCTATTCGTAGGTTGAAAGAGAACCCTACTATCGGCACTCAAGTCGCTAAGGCATTCCTAATGCCGTGGACTAATCGTCCATGATTAGTCTCGCCTTTTCTTCTGACGTCGTCCTGAACGTTGTTGCTTAGGTTTTCCGGACTTTTCTGCATCAGGAAGGATTGGGTTCGGATTGTTTCCCAAGCGACCTTCCTTCCATGCTTGTCTCCTTTCTCTTGGAGTTCTAGGAATGTCTTCTTCTGGTCTAGGAGGCTCATGAAGATAGATTCTTTTGATGTCATGAGCAACAACTCTCCCAGTCATAGTTCGACCAGCGCCCGTGTGAATCGCTCGAATTCTCCACCTTTCTCCAGCGTGCTCCATAACGGTACTTGCTCTAAATACCGTGTCTCGTTCAACAAATATCGAATCACTTTCTGAGTGTTCGCCACGGGTTAGAGTAAGTCTTACCATTACAATATCGGAGCGGACTGCATTAGCACGTCCAATTTTGTTAGCATTGAGTTTCTTACGGGAGTTTCCAGTTTTTGTTTCAATCCGGTTGATCTCCCAACTAGCATCAATATGTTCGAAGATATCTCCTACATGCAGAGTTTCGTCTTCATCAATATCGATATTTGCAATCATTGAATTGGCACCTTCGCTTAGTAGGAAAGGTATGGTGATTGCTTTTGGCTCCCTGATTTGTATGTTGTGAATATGTTCACATTCAATACATTTCAGCAAATAGTCAGTACCTGTGCCCACTTTTCTCTCACGCAAGACATCATGACCACACGGTTGACGGCATCCAGGACAATCGGTAACATTCTCTACGAAATCATCATCTTCGAACTCTTCTAAATCATCTTCAGACTCTTCGACCATGTGACCGCCTCCCTATTTGTGGGCCAAGCGCTTCACCTTTGAGGCTGTCGGATAGCAGAAGCCTTGAGAAAGGGAGCCAAAGAGCATGGTATATGCGCGAGGAGATACTGGGGGCCATTTTGTCGGCTAACAAGGATTTGTCTCGTGATGAGCCTGAAGTGGCATCCAATATCGGCATTCAATTGGAACATATGGCTCTTACAACATGGTCGATATCAGTTCGCAGACGACTACGTGATGCAATATCTCATCTCAAGCCTAAGAACGTAATTCAAACAGGTGCAGGAATCGGCCACCTCTCAGCTTGGTTTTTCCACCACTTCGAACAAGAAGATGGTTTATCCAATTTTCAAATGATAGAAGAAGGTAACAGGTTTGCTGTGATTCTTACCCGGCTGAAAGAAAGATACTCATCAGTCCCTGCAAGTATTGTTGTTGGAACACCATCACTACTTTCCAGTGAATTGAAAGCATGGAATATCTCGAAAATAGGAGAGCCTCCTATGCTGCCGAATGCAGATGCTATTATCGTGGATTCAATAATGACCAGGCTAGCAGATGATGTGAAATCAATGCTACCATTACTAAATAAAAACGGTGTATTGTTTACTGTTGAGCCAACTCCACCGGTAGGTGATAGAGAAGAAGATGACCCTGAAGTAGTAGGATTCAACAAATGGATGGAATTAATTCAATCAACAAATGAAACCCACCATTTGGCTTTTGCACCTTTGTTTGGTGGAACGATTGTCGCTTGGATTGGTAAAGATCAGGATTGAGATGCTTCAATCAAATCTTTCATCTGAAGCATACCATAACCATAGTGGTCGTCATGGCCGTTTTGGTCATCACGCATCTTAGAAGAATCAACAATCCATTGTTTTAGATTGTCGAGCATATCTGGTCCACCTTCCATTAATTCAGGATTGTCATCAAACATCAAAGCGACAGCACCTGTCACAAATACTGTGGCTGCACTTGTTCCAGAGGATAGCCCCCATTCTCCACTGATGGAAATTACAGGGACATCGTGAGCAGGTGCTACAACCTCTGGCTTTTCATCAGGGCTATTTCTTGGTAATAGGGGAGGCCAAAGTCTTCCATCATTATCACCGATTGAAGATCCTCCCCATAAATCTCCTGAATCCTTAACTCCGCCTACACAGATTACTGTGTCAACGATTCCAGGGGATGCGACATCTCCATCATCATTTTCTCCATCATTACCAGCAGCTGCAATAACAACAATTCCAGCATTATATGCACTTTCGACTGCATCTTCTACAGCATCTCCCAGTATAATTGAGAATCCAGAAGGACTCCCGCCCAAAGATAGTGAGATAATGTCTACCTCATTTGTAATACACCAATCTATTGCTTCTGCAACAGTTGCATCATTGCCTTCCCCGTCATTGCTCAATGCCTTTGCAACGTAAAGGTCAACACCTCTAGCAATTCCAGTAAGCCCACCATCGGCAACTAATATTCCTGCCATACTTGTGCCGTGGCCATTGTCATCATAGGGGGTTGAAGAAGTTCCTACAAAGTCTGACCAGCCGGCCAAATTCAAGTCCTCTAAGTCCTGATGTTCAACATCAATCCCTGAATCAACGATGCAAACTCCGACTCCGTTTCCAGATAGACCATCGACATCATCATACTGTATTAGTGAATGAAATGATTCTTCTTTTTCTAGAACTAGTGATGAGGGCCCGAATAAACTTATTTCGCCTGCTAAAATTTGCCATGTGAACATTCCGACTCCAATAAGAAGAATTGCAGATGCAAATATCGTTATCATCTTGATGAAATCCAAATCATCTTCTACTTCGGCATCGGGGATAGGAATTAATTCATCCATTAATATCAACCCAAGGCTTCGACAGCTTCTACTAATGTTTCAGCAAATAACCTGACCTCATCTTCAGTGTTGTAAAGGTAAGCGCTCGCTCGTAATGAACCTCTGTCTAATCCCTTTCCATTGAACCATGAATGAACACAATGCATCCCGCTCCTTACCATGACATCAGCAGCCTCGTCCAGCAATATCGCAATGTCATGCGAATCTATGGTGTCAAAGAGAATTGAGCAAATACCTCCTCGCTTTGCTGGGTCTTCGGGACCGATGATTCTCATTCCATCAACGTCTTTCAATATTGAAGACATGACTCGGTTAAGAGATACTTCATGTTCGTGAACAGCATCCAAATCTATCTGAGAGATGTAATCAATAGCAGCATTTGTCCCTAATATTCCTGCATAATTACCTAGACCACCCTCAAACCTAGAGGGCGGCTTTGACCATGTAAGAGAATCATAATGAGAAGTGTCAACCGTGCTTCCTCCTGATGTAATTGAGCGCATATTTTCCAGCAACTCCATCCGGCCCCACAAACCGCCCATTCCAGATGGTCCCATCATTTTGTGAATTGAAAAAGCCATGAAATCAATACCAAGATCTTGAACATCCACCTTCATGTGTGGGGTTGATTGTGCACCGTCAATACAAACCATTGCTCCGTGGTCTTTGGCAATCTTAGCAGCTTCTTTGACTGGTATTGCAACTCCATCAAGGTTACCCACATGTGATAATGAAACCATTTTCAATTTGCTTCCAGCCTCAGCACATGCTGTCTCAAAAGCCTCCAAGTCAAACGAATTGTCTGGCATCGAATGGACGACTCTGTGGTCTATTCCTTTCTCTTGCTCAAGTTGTAACCATGGTACAAGGTTCGAATTGTGTTCTCTATCCGATGTAAGAACTATGTCTCCCTTTTCCCAACTCAGCCCTTTTGCAACTTGATTTAGGGAATGAGTTGCATTCTTTGTGAATATCATTTCTCCGGATTCTCTTGCGTTGAACATTTTGCCTATCTTAGTTCGACAATTTGACATCTTACGTGACACTTCAGTTGCATACCTATGGACGGAGCGACCACCACAACCTGGTGTCTCTTCATAGTAAGAGCGAATGGCTTCGATTACTGTCTTAGGGCGTAGAGTCATGCAAGCATTGTCAAGGTAAGCAGGAGGATTGTCACCACATAATGTGGGGAAATCTTCTCGTTTGTCTGCAAACATCACCATGCCTCCGAGTCAGGAATATAATCTGCCGCAGGACTGTTAATTCCGCAACTTGGACAAGTATATCTTGAAGGGAAATTTTCACCACATCCATCACATAACTTTCCAGCAGGTCCTCGGCGACTACAATCTTCGCTTGAACAATCTACAACAGTCTCACCATTCTCATTCAGACTGATTGGTGCACTCGCATCGCACGAGGGGCATGCGCCTTCGGAAGTTAAGATGACACCATCTATCAATAAGTCTGCAGTTGCCGCCGCCGCCGCTCTAGTTTGAACACGGGTTCCTTCGCCTAACATTCGTTGTGGTAACCAAAGAATGTGCATCAGCAGATAAATCAGGATAACTCCTGAAATCAAGTGGATAGCGTATATTGGATAATCGGTAACATTTCTATCTGCAATGAAATGTGAGCCAGACCAGCCGTTAAGGATCAAAACTACTACCCAGAGTATTACCATCGCAGACCATGAGTAAAGACTGTGTTCTCTCATTGCCTCTTCCATCACTCTAACATCGGTGTGAACATGATGTTCTTTGACGTGCAAGTCTCGAGTTTCAGCGACAGCTTTCCAGAAGAAGTAAGTGAAGAAGCAACCTACAGCGGCTAGTATTACTCCTCCCAATGCGTTTCCTAAATCAGCACCTGCTGGGAAACTTGGCGAATTTACATGGAGTATAATCTGCGAGGCAAAGAGTGAACACCAAATTATGACGATATTGATTATGTGACCACGCATAATTGGAAAATTAACAGTTATCTGTATGAAAAACCAGACCCAAAGAATTGATGAAGCAATTAGTTGAAAGAAGACGAAACCGCTCAGGGAGGTAATTCCTTCAATTCCAGAAACATTGGCATCACCTCCACCAAACAACTCGCCTGAAATTGAGCCGAGTAAGAATGCTAGCAAGCCAGTTAGCATTGTTAGGAAATGGGCTTGGCCCCATTCATGTCGAATAAGTTTGAATTGGAATTTCCATTCTTTACGCAATCTGTCAACTGAATCAAGAAGAGGGTGTAGGTCGCCGAACTTCTTGTCGAGTTCGACATCTCCAAGTCGGAAAGGCATAGCGCCATGTTCATCTGGCGGGGCTACGATTTCAATCTGTACCTCCTCCGCCATGGCAGGTGGTGCAGATTCTCCCTTTGAGTTATTTCGGTTCCTCGCACCTCCATAGGAGGTGGTAATCATGAAAGTTGATTTATCGATTCATAAATGTAGAATATCCCACTTGCAACAATTCCTAACATCACCGAGTTATGGATAGTTTTCGACTTTAATTTCTCCAACCATTTCTTCCCAACCCTTACTCCGATTAAAGCTGAAACAACCAATATCAAAGTTAGTTCAGCATGTTCCATAATTTCTTCCGACCTGAATATGAGATATATTGGGATTCGAGTTAAGTCTACGCAGAGTGCTAACACACTTGCAGTAGCCGCAAATGCCATTTTATCAGGTAATCTTCTAGTCAGGAACATCGCTCTTAATGCTCCTTGGTGTCCCGATAAACCACCCATGAAACCTGAACCAAACCCTCCAACTCTGTCGTTGGCTTCAGGTATTTTGTATCCCGTCCAATTTTCACTCAGAGTAAGAATTGGCAGTATTATTAGGAAACAACCTATGACTAACAAAAGCGGTTCTTGAGGAACCATATTTTGCAATAAGGCCCCAATAATTGCTCCGATAACTAACCAAATACCGTATCGTCTAATCGCAGTGAAGTCGACATGTTCTTTCAGAGAATAGTACTTGGCACCATTGTGTGCTCCATGAACAATTGCCACTACTGCGACTGCTTCGTGTGGATCCATTAACAGCAATACTATCGGAGTTAGCATTGTCGAAAGACCAAATCCCGCAGGTACAGTCAATGCTGCAGCAATGAACGCAACAATTGCCACTACTGCAATCATTAATTCCATTGCTACCCCTCAATGCAAAATCACTCTACAACTTTCATTCTAGAAGTGTCGACCCATTCATCCCAACTCGAATCAAATCCGACATAGTGAATTAGATATGAATCTCCTGAAATATCTCTGATAATTGCATCCCACCAACTTCCTTTCCACTCAACTTTGATCTGCATACCTTGTGAATATGGATTATTGAATGGGTGGTCAGCAGGCCTTTCAGTCCAACCTGTTGGTCCAACTACATACATCGTGTTCATTGTTTCAACCCGAGCGGTTGCCCTAGCATCGTATGTGACAGATTGAATGGCTGATGATTTTATGTTTCCTTCGCCTAACTTTGGATGAGCATATGCATATCCTCTTAGAATCCCATCTGAAATAATGACGTCACGAATAACGACTTCAGGTTTGAGTTGTACTAACTCCGAATCTTCAGAACCAATCATCAATTTAGCAAGTGAACGATAGTCAATTTCTGAATCTAATCCAATTCCCATTTCATTAAATTCTTGCATTACATCATCTATTGATATCGGGTCATCACCCATTTCAGTAAGGATTCTGAAATATTCCCTTGCAGAAATAGTCCCGCTATTATCTGTATCAAAAACCTGGAATGCCTCGATAAGTTCTCTTTCTGCTTGAGATTCGTTTTCGATATAATCTTGAACTTCTTTAGATTCTTCATTTAGAGGTTCAATCCTTCCCCATTCGACATTGTACTCTACGTCTCCATCATCAAAATGAATGTTGAATGTAAAATCTGCGTTCTCGCTGGCGATTTTACCTGGGAAATAGTGACCATGATTCTTCCAATTGACGAACACTCTATCTCCTGGTTGGAATGGTATGCTAGCTGGGCGAATAGTCCCCGGTGAAGTTCCAATTACAACCGCCAATTTAGTTTCAATTTCAGTGTCTTTAGGAACTTCAATCCTGTAAGTGCCGTCATCATTTATCGCAACAACTTTGCATCGGTTTAACCATCGAGCATTTGTTGGACTGTGGTACTCAACGTGGTCTCCGACTTGGAAGGCTTGAGGTAGTTCAATTTCGGGAGTAGGAGGGGCTTGGTGCGGTGAATTATCTCCAAGTACACCCAACTGCTGTAATGCGGTAATCACAGCTGCAGTAACAGTTGCAGGGTCATTGTTGATCACCGTATTAGAGACTACATCTCCACCAATGACAGAATCCTGCATGCTGATATTGTTACCTTCGGATGACGGTGGTGCGGGTACCCATTCATTTCCTGTCCACATAAATTTGCCATCAGGACTCATTACAGGGTCGCTCATATTAGCGCCTGTTTATTGAATCATATCAATTATACTCTATACCAATTTTTGTTTTGAGCAGGAATGTCGGAACTATCTTTATAGGTATATTGTTCCAACGAATGTCATGAACGAGTTGTCAGAAATTAACTCATTATCCGAAATTGAAGTCAACGAAAAACCTCAATCAATTACAATTGATGTCGGTTCGATTAAATCAGGTTCGTATTTAGTTGAAAATAGTCCGCAAGTCCCGGATATGAACCCAAAATCCTCTGGGAAAATTGTCTATGCTTTGCTAATTTGCAGTTGCCTATTGGTTCCTGTCTCCGTCCTTGATGATGTATGGCTAACACAGACAATCGACAGGGACGTTTGGGGTGACACAGTATTTACCCAGGAAGTACATATTGGTTTACACCAATTTATGTATGAAACATGTGTTGACGGAACAGATTGTGAATATGACGAACAAGAGTCCTTCAGTGATGTATACGAATTATGTTTAGATGAGGCAGCTGAAGATGAAATCGATGAGTACTGCGGTCCTTGGTCAGATTTGTATTATGGGGGGATGACTGCAACAGTATTATTCGTAATTGCAACAGCATTGTTATTTGCAGCTATTGTTCTACAAGGTAAACCAGAATCTATGAAGAAATCAAATAAAATCTCAATAGGCGCAGGAATTTTGATAATAGTGTCAATTTTTGTTTGGCATTTAATGCTACCAGATGCTGCAGATAACTTGGACTGGGCCAGAGCCCCTTGGTTGGCAGTTCTTTCAGCAGCACTTGCAATTGCGGCTGGATTCATTGGAAATAAACAATTGAATGAATCGTAATTCTTCATTGTGCGTACAAAATTAATAACGGCTTAGTAGTAGTCGTTTTATGCAGAAATGGGAATACAAGATAATACGCAAAAATTACGGACAAGAAAGTTCAGATGGTAAAGTCCGTAACAAATTGAGCAACAGAGGATTGAATGAACTCGGTCAAGAAGGTTGGGAATTAGTTGCTGGCGTAAAGGGAAGACTTTACTTCAAGCGTCCACTAAATTAACGACCATTTTTTGAAATCTAATTAACACGCTTCAAGTGCCGAATATCCAATTTTCAATATTCGGGTGGATGCTGCGGCGGCGGGTATTGTGGCGGCGCATATTGAGGCGGTGGATTTTGAGGTGCTGCATATTGCGGTTGCACATATTGAGGCTGTGCATATTGTAGTTGTGCATACTGAGGATGAAGCCCCTGTGTTCTAGGGTCTTGCTGGACCACAACTACACTTCGCGACTGAGTTGGATTTGATGAAACCAAACCAATTAGAATTACAAGACCTCCTAACGGTGCAAGGAAACATCCAATCAATATAGGAATTGTAAGTATCCCACCTATGAACAAGATGCCACCAACAATCAATGTATTCGTGTTGGCCATATTTTTTGGTGGGACATACAACCTTTGAATCTTTTCAATTCATACGAGTCAAATAGTGAGCGCCGAGAGGGGGATTTGAACTCCCGAGTCTCAAGGACACGTGATTTCCAGTCACGCGCAATACCAGGCTATGCGATCTCGGCGGCATGCCGACGACAAGCCTCCCATGTTTAACCGAAACGGTCGAAATATTGCCATTTTAAATCCGAATCGATTATATCACAATGGTAGGTCGCCAAGAATACGCCACCATGGCTTAGCGGTATAGCACCTCATTGGTAATGAGGAGGTCGCGAGTTCAATTCTCGCTGGTGGCTCCATCCTGATTGACAGCATGCATTTTCTCTCTTTTTACGATTTTTTACAAATAACCTACTGGGGGATATTTGATAGGTCTTAGCGGACCCGTAGGGTCCGGTTGAATATCTCATGTCGTCCCGCAAATCCGGAATCGCCGTGTTTTTGACCATCCTAATGTTCAGCAGTGTGACCACTGCCGCAGTTAGCAATTGGAATGGCCCATCCGGTCTTGCTGGGTCATCAAAATCGGTCTCTGATGCCTTTAATGTCCCAGGGAATGCAACCGTTATCGATGCATGGCTTCATGTTGATGAAAGCGGCTATCTCGAAGACGGTACGGGCTCTACATGGACCGGCGAAGACGTTCCTGTAAACTTTAGCGCAGGGACATTTAGCGATACGATGATCGGTAAATTCGATGGTGCAATGTCCTTGGCTCCAGACAGTGCAGTCTCCAACATCGACACCTTCTCTTCAGCAAGTCTGCAATTGCCAACTGGCTGGACGCATTCGGGCTCAATTTGGCAGTCGGTCAATCCAACAGGCCTTGGTGGAACGGTAGCTGGACCAACTCGTACTCTATCTCACGGAAGTGTTCCAGCCGCCGCAGCATCTGGCGGAGTAGTTGCGGCGACTTTACCCGGTCAAGGATTACCAACCAATACAGCAGGTGCTCTTGGAACTCCAACATTTGCCCTTCCTTCACCAATCAGTGATTTCAATTTGTCATTTTCTCACTGGCATCATTTAGATGTTGATGACGGTGCTTGGGTCGAGTACAGATTGGACAATGGTGCATGGACATATATCGAGCCTGTTGGAGGATATCCATCTTCAATTTCATCTTCAGCAACCGTTCCTACCGGAGCTAATGGCAGTGGCTTTGGAGTATTTGGTGACGGTAATCATAGTGGTTGGAATACCGCATTATTCAATCTTGACAATGTCTCAGGAATCAATAATGCTACCAATATGAAATTCCGATTCCAAGTCTGGACTGACAGCACCAGCACTCCCAGACCAGGATGGTTCCTCGATGATATCTCCGTGACAAATGTTGGAAATGCAGTTGGGTTTTGGCATCATGGCTGCTATGTTAACACAGGTTCCTGTTCCTACAGTAACAATGCTCAAGGCATGATGGTAAGCGATGTGGACTTATCGCAAACAACAGCAGGCTCGGTGATACAGACACGATTAGAATTCGACTTCGAAGGTTCTTCATACGACAATTTCTGTATTGAATTATCAACCAACAATGGAACTACTTGGACTGATATTTCTTCTTCAGGCAACAGCGGCTCAACTACCTCTACCTGCAGATATAGAACTGGAACAATTCCTGGAAGCAGTTACACATTGCCAAACGGAACAACGGTCTATGATGAATCAGGTGGATTTGTTGTACTCGACTTTGCAATCCCTACTGCTATGATTGGTCATTCAGGTTCTGCTCAAATCAAGTATTATGTCGAAACTGACTCTTCGGTACAATATGGTGGTACACAAGATAATCGCGAAGGACTAACTGTCGATTGGTACAAAGTTGTACTTTCTAATGGTACAGTCCTCGATTCAAATCTGCTAGATAATACCACAGCAGCAACCCATTTTGGATTAAATGGTGCAGCTGATGATTGGGCGTTCATTCAGATAGGTGCTGGAGGTTTAGCGATTTTTGACGGTTTTGAGGATTCACCAGCATTACCTCCAGGAGGTTGGAGTACATCCAATCAACCTGGTCAAACCGGTTGGGAATTTGGCGCTATATGCTCTAATTACACTGGTGGTCCCTCATCTTTCCCAAGTGCAAGTCTTGGGTTCGGAACCAATCTGTGTGGAACTTATGATTCAAGTTCTGATAACTCTCTAATTTCCCCTAACTATTACGTTCCATTAGGGGCAAGTGCTAGATTCGTCTGGAAGCATTGGATGTGTTCTGAAGATGGATGGGATGGTGGAGCATTGTATGTCTCAGTAAATGGAGGAACTTGGAACCAGGCTTACGTCAATTATGCAAATGGTAGTAATTGGTATGATGGAACGATTACTTACACTACCGGATTTACTGGGATGGATGTTTGGGACGGAAGGCATCACGTTACCTCATCTGGTGGATTTTCCTGTACTGGCGCTACGATTCCATGGGTCGACATGGCTTATGATGTGTCCAATTTATCCGGCAACAATGTGTCATTCAAGTTCCGTCAAATATCAGACTCGGCAGTGCAAGAGCCGGGATGGTATGTAGATGACATCGGCCTTGAAGTCGATTGGTTTGAGACTGAAGGTTCTTGGCTAAGTCCTGTAATCAACACTCATGATCTTGGACAAGGTTTCGTTGATGCCGATGTTATGCTACCAAATAACACATGGTATGGAGTAAATATTCTCGACAGCAGTGGTCAAATTATTTCAGGTCATGAAAATATGACTCTACCGGTTTCTCTTTCAACGATTGATAGAGATGCATATCCAGGCGTCCATGTTGAAGTGTTGATGGGTACAAATGATGAATATTACACTCCTCTAATCAGTGAATTATCCGTTGGTGCAACAAGATACTTTGGCGACTCTAATGGATGGAATATTCCTTCAACTTTGACTAGGCTAGCAAATGGAACTTGGGAAAATACCGGTGGCTCAACTCTAGTGATAACGGGCGATTCTGCTTACTCAGCCCGCCCAATTTCTTCAGCGACAGTGACTGGTAACTTCACACAAACCACTGCAGCATTGATAGCTACTGGGAATCAAGTTGTTTCGACAACCACTAGCAGTTCAATATTGAACCTTGGAGGAATGAAAACCGACCTTAGCCCTAAGGTTACTATGACACCAGGTGCAATGGTTGAATCTCTTGTATTCCGTGGTATCTTTGCACAACCAGCAAGAGATGCTTCGATTGATTTAGCAGATGACGGAGTCATAGATTGGCAATTCCCATCAGACCCAGCATATGGCTCATATGGCTGGCAGACTAGACTTGATTCAACTTCAGTTACCCACTCTTCAACAATTTCTGGAAATGATTCAATATCTGTAATGCTACCAGATGGTGCGAATGTTCACAGTTTGTTACTCGGCCTTAATCCGTCAGGAAACACTGACCCTTTGACCATCTCGAGTGGTGGTAATTCGTTCTACCAATTATCTTCTTACAACTGGTCTACTAGTGTAATCTCAATATCAAATCCACAATTAGTTTCATCCAATACTCATGTTGATTTGTCTGGTCGAAATTGGTCGAAGATAGATATCGATTTATCCAGTTCACCAACTACCACATTCACGATTGGCTCTTTTGCAATTGGCTATACTTTATTGGAGAATGTTTCCAATTTGGGACAGGTCGTGAAAACGTACCATGAATTGAATTCGAATAATGGTTTAGAATCGATTGTCGATGTTCCACTAACATGGCAATCATCCGCAGGTGGAGTTGCCATCGACGGTGGTGTTTACCATGAGAATATGATCACAAATCATCCATTCACAGTTCCTGCAACTTGGTATCCAAATGGTATGGTTCAGTCTTTCAGTACGCAACATCATCACCTTCTTGGCAATGAAAACATAGACGAAATACACTTGATTGGTACTGATTCATCTGGCGACATTTTGAATGTCGTATTATCCGATATTACAAATGGTGGCATCTTCACCCAAAGTAGTGGGTTTGGAATGCTAAAATTAGATTCAAATTCATCGGTAACTGAAGTTAATGGTCGCCTAGTTGTCGACTGGAGGTTTGAGGTGGATTGGGATTGGGACGATTCCCAAACAATGTCTTGGAGTGCACAGGGCTTTGATGAAAATGGTGAAGGCCTTTCTCCTGCAACTGCACAGTCGGGTGGAATTGCAATACAGGCTAGTGAAAATGACTTGCAGGTAGATTCATGGAAAGTAATGGACTTATTCGGTCATGAACTCTCTGACATATTCTCTCCATCTTATCCATTCTGGGCTAAATCTGGTAGCCAAGTTTCAGTATCTGGAACTGTTAGGTTTGAGAATACATTGGACATGCGTCCACTAGTTGATGATTTCATTGTCGCAATCGACATAGATGGTACTGATGTTGTTTTAAATTCGACATCGGATGGTCAATGGACAGGACTGGTCACTCTCCCGATGAATTATTCTGAAACCAATCTTACACCTTACATTATTCGAGCAGGCCCTGCTACAGGTGCAAGTGGTGCACAAGATGCTACGCTAACGACACCTGTATTGATCAAGTTGGATGACCAATCACCTTGGGCTTCAAATCTACAAATCAATAATGGTCAAAGATTGTTAGATGCAGATGGTTTCACTTGGGACCCTTCCTCGACACTTTCTCTCCAAGTTACAGTTACTGATGACCAAGCTCTTGGAAGCGAATTGGTAATGCATTATTGGCGTGAGGTCATGGATGATTCGAACGGAGATGGTATTGCCGATTATGACGAGTATGTTACCACTTCAAAGGATTTACCTGAAGGGATTTCGGGAGAAAGAACCCTAACTTTCAGTGGAATTGATGTTTCTGGATTAGATATGAATGCACAGTTCTCAGTATTCTTTACAGGTACTGATTATGCGGGGCATTCACTAATTTATGGTGGAGATTCTGGTCTCGATAATGACATGGCAACTCTGATAATTGCGATTAACGAACCTACTGATATCCCTACCAGTTCTCTCAACATCGATACAGTTGGAGAACAGTTACTAGCTGGACAGATGCATACTCTTTCGATGGAAATTAGTGATGACAATGGAGTCAATTCAATCGACATAGTGACAATTAAATTGCTTGGAATGGATGAAGATGATGTTGGAGTTATGACTTGGGAGCCTCGTAATGGGGCTATGTATTCAGGTGAACTATCTCAACTCACACTACATGATGTAATCACAACCGATATGCAGACACACTATCTTGTTGAGTGGCAATTCTCCCTCGATTGGAATTTCGATGAATCTCTGATTCCAGAATATGCAATGCCGGGCATTGTTGTTTTCGATGATGATGACCTCAATCCGGTTGCATTGATGACAAACTTAGGTGAGATCCGTTGGCAACTTGATAATAATCTGGAAGTATTAGTCGATGAGATGAGTGATAAATCACCTCCTATCTCTTCTAGTTCGGCTGACCATCTCTATGTGCAGCCGGGTGATGATTTAGGATTCACAGGTACCGTTGTGTATGAAAAGTCGGGTGCGCAATTGGTAACTCTTCCACCGCAAGGCCTCGAAGTTACAGTTTCAACATTGTATGGTTCAGAGACAATTTCAGCATACTCGGAAGTTGGAGAAAATGGTACTTGGGATACTGGAATGGTTTTGCCTAGCCGCTCTCTGACAGACAATTTCCTCATTGTTGATTATTCGATAACAGGAGTTGTTTCGCCAGGTAATGACGTTAGCGTTCTCGAGACTTTGATAACAGTAGATGACATTTCTCCAGTAGTGCAATTTTCATCAGTTCCATTGTCTTTTGATGATGATGATTTAGAAGTAATGCAATTCGCAGTTTTGATTATCGATGATGGTGGAATGCCAGAAGGAGACTTAATGGTAAATTGGGCATTCCTCAGGAATGGACTCATTATGGATAATGGTCAATCCAGTGATAGCATAACTTTCATTTCTAGCAATGCAGGAACATGGTCCTATGTAGGCAGCGTAGACTTTACCGATGGAGTAAATGTAAGTCTTGAAGATGGAGATGAATTGATTTGGTGGATCGATGTAACGGATAGAGCTGGAAACTCTGCGAGCGGTACTGGTTTATCGATGATAGATGCCATGAACACTGATTTCACAGTATTATCGTTTGATGTCACGGTTACTAATTTAGAAATTGCTTTGGCAGACGGTGGAACTCCAAGAGGGAATGAAGTCGTAGAGGGTACTGTAATTGCCGTGGTTGCACATGTCAGAAATATGGGTACTCGTCCAGGGACTGTTACTGTAACTTTGATGGAAGATATGGGTGAATCTAGAAGTTGGCTTGCACATGGCAGCATGGACCTATCCCTCTCGCCAGGTCAAACTCTTGAAACAATACCATTGAGTTTCGAGACTCATGGGGCAGGTTCCCAGAATCTGTACATCAACATAACAGGCATGGACCTCTGGATTGATAATTCACTAATGCCTAATTGTTATGGGGCAAATACAACAGTTTCTTGTGACCTCAATGCTGAATCTGATATGCCTAGGGTAATCTCTCAAGAAGATGCAGAATCAGGTATGGATGGAATGACTGCAATAATTTCGATTTTGGTCTTATTGCTGGGTGGTGCTGGTTTTGCCATAGTCGTTCTTTTGCGTCGGGGTAATGATGAGGAAAGCATCTTCTACGATGATGATGAATGGGAAGATGACTCTTCAGAGTATGATGAGGAAAAGGTCACTCCAATACTACCGCCTATGGCGCCTGAAAGACCTGATTTAGATGCGGCAACCAGTGCCTTGACCTCTAGTGATGTCACAGAAACTCCGGCTGATGAAACTAGTGAAATTGTTGATTCCGAAGAGGAATGATTGGTGGCAAAACGCGCGCGTCGCACCTTGATTTCACCGAAATCCATTAAAGCCTATTTTGCTGATTAGTGTTCAGAGAGCACCGCTCTCTAGATGGGATTGGCATGAATACTACAAGCGAAAGCAGGACTACAGAAGCTAGAGTTCGGGAATTACAAACGCAGGTAGATGACCTCAAAGAATTGGTAAATACACTTCTTTCAGTCATCTGTGAAGAACCAGATGGCGTTTCGAGTGGCGCTGCGCCCTCTTATGGCCAGCCCAAGATGAACTACTGCATGTGATCATCCTTTAATCACTGCAAGTGGTGAAAACCTTGCAATAGGCTTGGTTAATCCTGCTGCATTTGATAATCGAATTACTTCATCCACATCCTTGTAAGCCCCTGGTGCTTCCTCTGACAAGATATTTGGAGTGTTAGCATGGACTCTAATCCCTTTAGATTCTAATTCTCTTTTCATTGCCTTCCCATCGATTTGTTTCTTTGCTTGAGACCTAGAAAGTAACCTTCCAGCACCGTGGCAAGATGATGCAAATGCTCTATTTTGCTCCATTCCTTCAAGAAGCCATGAGCCAGTACCCATGTCTCCGGGCACCAAAACAGGTTGACCCGGCATTGCCCTAGTTGCTCCTTTACGGTGGACTACACAAGTACAACTCTTACCATGGATTTGGTGGTCCTCAATCTTAGCAATATTGTGGCTGACATCATACAATAGCCGAGATTCGACTTCAAATTCTGCAGCTAATGCTTGTCTAAGTCTATGCGTCAATGCGCCGCGGTTTGCGAATGCGAAATTAGCGGCTCCGTTCATGGCATCGAGATATGATTGCCCCTCACGACTGTGTATTGGTGCGGCTGCAAGCTGACGGTCCTGAATTTCAAATCCCCATTCTTCATTATACCAAGTCCCATCTCTTCCACGGTACTTATCTTCTAAAACTCGAACGTGGTCGGTGCATACTTGATGCCCCAATCCTCGGCTACCAGAATGAATCATGCACATTACTTGCCCTTCAAACAGTCCATGTGGATTCCCTTCTTCGATAGATTGAACGGTCTGAAGTTCTAAGAAATGGTTACCTGAACCCAATGTTCCGAGTGCTTTGAGCCCTCTTTCCATAGCTCTTTCCGATACTCCTTCATCAGTTTCAAGAACTCCATTGGATTCAATATTCTTCAGATCTTCTTCATGAGCAAAACCGAGGTCTACCATCGCATCACTGCCTCTAGAGATTATCTCTTTCAAATCCTGCTTTTTGATATCTAATCCGCCTTTACCTGAACCACCAGAAGGGATTCGGCCATTCAGTCGGCCCGCTAGTCTGTCGATATTAGGAATATCATCAACACTGCAATCGAGTGCTATCAGACGTACTCCACAATTGATGTCGAAACCAACACCTCCTGGAGAAATTGAACCTCCTTGTTCTCCCCATTCAACATCCGTAGCAAGAACGCCGCCGATTGGAAATCCATATCCAAAGTGCCAATCAGGCATAGCCCATGCTTCACCTACGACACCAGGCATTGATGCGATGTTGACTAATTGTGAAATTGATCTATCATCACTACTTCTGGCCAGATGTTCTTGGTCGGCAACAATCATGGCATCAACTTTCATCGATGCATGTTGCCTAATTCTAAGGAGACCGTCACCCTCGACTTCGAGGTGATTCTTCCATTCGCCTTCGGCCACAAACATCCGATGAGTTCCATCTATTCATTTCTGTCCTTCTAATGGGGATGGTTTGAAGGCATATTGACTACCCCCACAACCTGCCCATAGGGCAGGTGATGATTCTGGGTCTTCCTCCTATTGACCTTCAAGTGTTCCATGACAATGGGTATACTCGTCGCCAATGCCGAGTTACCGAACTTTGGTTTTGGACCTGTGATGAGCAGCGTGAAACATGTGGCGACACTGAAGAAGATGAATACACCTTCATTGGCGCTCCAATTATCGCAGGATATCAACAACGAGGTCGTGAACTGAAAGATTTGATGCGAGAGGCATTTATCTCATTCCTTGAAGGTATAGGTCACACTAGAGTCGCACCATATCCCGTACTTGCACGATGGAGAGATGATATTCATCTAACGATAGCAAGTATCGCTGATTTCCAGCCGCATGTGACTTCGGGAGAAGTAGAGCCACCTGCCAATCCATTGGCGATTTCACAACCTTGTATTCGATTAAATGACGTAGATGCAGTTGGCCGTTCAGGTAGGCATTTGACCACATTTGAAATGATGGCACACCACGTTTTCAATCGTCCAGATGAAGGTAAGATGTACTATTGGATGGATGAATGTGTACAGTACTGTCATGACTTACTATGTGGCACGTTTGGAATCGATCCTTCTGAAGTAACCTATGTTGAGAATCCATGGTCTGGCGGAGGAAATGCTGGGGCAGCAGTTGAGGTAATTGTTGGAGGACTTGAATTAGCAACTCTTGTTTTCATGAACCTTGAAGAAAATGAAGCTGGTGATATCGAAATTAAGGGTGTGAATTACTCTGAGATGCCATTGCAAATTATTGACACTGGATATGGCCTAGAGCGTTTCTGCTGGGCTGCAGCGGGAACGCCAACTATCTATGAAGCAATTTATCCTGAAAGTGTTGCTTGGCTCAAAGACTTGGCTGGCTTTTCAGCAGAACGATTTGAAATGAGCCAAGAAGAACTCGATTCCTTATTGGGTGAAATGAGTAGATTGTTTGGTATCATGAATATTGAAGTCGGAAGTGATGGAGACAGGATGCGAGAAGTATTCCTGAAGCGTTTGGCAGAAAGAGGATATCCTATCGAAGCTGAATTGTTTGAATCCATAACTGAACCTTTGTCTCGAATTTATGCTATACCTGACCACATGCATGCTTTGTCTAACATGTTGGGGGATGGATTGGTTCCATCAAATGCTAAGGCAGGATATCTTGCTAGGATGATTGCAAGACGTGTTCTAAGAATGCGTGATGATTTAGGATTGAAGGTTAGTTTAGCCGATCTAGCCGTTCACCATCTCGAAATGAACTATTCTGTTGAAAGAATGAAGCAAACACAAGAGGGATTAGTAACCATTCTGAAAGGGGAAGAGGAACGTTATGACGAGATGTTACGCAAGGGTAACCAAGTCGTTAAAACCGCTATTAAAGATATTTCAAAATCTGCAACAGAACTTCCTGATGGAATTTTGTTTACGATAAACGATAGCCATGGCATTTCTCCAGATTTAGTTATTAATATTGCAAATGAACTCGGTTGGAAAAGTCTAGTTCTAAGAACTGGATTCAGTGCTGAGATGGCGGAGCGTCATGCAGAGATGGCAAAGGATGCTGCAAAATCTGTTGCCATTAAACCACTCATTTCGACAATTCCAGATTTACCAAAGACCATTCCTCTGTACTACGAGGATGTGTCACTACAAAATTTTGAAGCCAGTGTACTTTCTTGCCTTCCTTTAGTTGGTGATGACCTCCCTGAAGGAGCAACTCATGGGATTATTCTAGACCGTACTTGTTTCTATCCCGAGGGTGGTGGACAGGAAGGGGATTATGGTACTTTGACTACAGATTCCGCATCTCACCCGGTATTGGATACCAGAAAGGTTGGTGAATTGATTGTCCACTTGTGCACTGGTGGATTTGAAGTTGGGGATATGATTCACGGTGAACTTGACTGGGAGCGGAGAAGGCAACTGATGGACCACCACACATCTGTACACATTGTTGGTGGAGCTGCCAGAAAGTTGCTTGGACCGCATATTTACCAAGCAGGAGCGAATAAATCGGTAGAATCTGCTCGCTTAGATATCACTCACCATAGAAGACTGAATCGCAGTGATTTGGATGCGATAGAGTCCCTTGCAAATGAAGTTGTCCAGAACGTATCACGCACCGAGAAAATCACTCTCGATCGAAAAGATGCTGACCGTAAATTCGGATTTGATTTGTATCAAGGTGGTGCGCCAAAGGGTAGCGATATCAGAATCTTGAGGATTGCAGACCATGACATTCAAGCTTGTGGAGGAACACATCATGATGAGCCAGGACGCATTGGTCAAATACGAATCGTCAGGTCCAATGCTGTTCAAGATGGTGTTGAAAGACTGCACATCGTTGCCGGTCAAGCAGCAATGGTTCACGCAAGAGGTCAGGAAGAAATCTTACGCAACACTTCCGATATATTCCAAGTGCCAGTGGATGAATTACCAACTACTGCTAATCGATTCTTTGGAGAATGGAAAGAACAACGTAAGAGAATTGAGGCACTTGAGGCCGAAATCGTGCGTCTTCGTACAAGTGGAGGAGGTAATGATACTACTGAGGTCGAAGGTGTCCGAGTCGTGATAATGGAGGTTGATGGCGACCTCAAGCAAATGACAAAGATGCTCAAGGAATTGACTCTTGACCCTTCAAAACCAACTCTTGCCATACTCGGCAGTAAAGAGGGTGGCGGGAAATTGATGGTTGCAGTGACCGAAGATTCAATTGCGAGTGAAAGATACAATTCAGTTGAAATTCTTCGAGGAATCTCTTCGCACATTAATGGTGGCGGAGGAGGCAGACCTACATTTGCGCAAGGCGGCGGTTCTAAGCCAGAAGGTTTGCCTGATGCAATGGATGCTGCAAAGGAACTCATAGGTGTTTGAGAGCCTCTAAGTCAAATCCTGATATGCCTCGTGATATTGCTTCACTTGGACTTAACCAAGCATAATCAGAAATCTCATTTTCCTTGAGCATTATTTCTGAATCTTCTCCACTCCATTCAGCTTGGTAGGTAAATGATACAAAGGAAATTCCTTCTCTACTGAATATACGTTGAGTAACTATTGGTGCTTCATCATTGAGTATTATACTAATTCCCATTTCTTCAAGAGCTTCTCGAACACAACCCACTGCTGGGTGTTCATCATGGTCCATGTATCCTCCCGGTAAAGTCCAGTGCCCAACAAAATGACCTCGCTCAATCTTACCCATCAGCACCTTTCCTTCAGCGTTTAAGATCATCACTTTGGATACAAGTCGGTGGATTGAGCGATAAATAGATTCACGGGCTATCGGGTGTACTGCATCATCACTGATACATTCATCCTTCCATGCCCAATGTTCTGGCCAATCAATTTCAGGATGTGCCTTGATAACTTCGTGTCCCAAAATATTGAATCTGTTCTTCAGTTCCCATTCAATCCCCATCGATTCTACTTCAGATTGAGTAGGGAATCGATATTTCGTAGAACCAGTACTATTCATTACGGGTAATTGTGGGCCATTTCCGTCTTTATCGACGAGCAAAACCTTGCCGTCGTGCTCAAGATAGAGAACGGCATTCGGGTGGTCCATGTACCTGCGACTATTCTTCTTCGTTTGAATTAGTCGCATTTTCGTGATTATAAATTGCCTCTTCGAGAAGGTTTTTCTCGATTTCCTTGGTTACCTTCGCACCCAATTTTTTCAAATCTTCAGTTTTCTTAATCACATTTCCTCGGCCTGTGCTTAATCTTCCTGCAGCTTTAGAATACGAATCAGCCGCTTGATTCAATCTGAAACCGACATCGTTGAATGACTCAATAAACAATAGAATTTGGTCATGCAATTTTCCAGCTTCAGTAACCAACTTTGCTTGGTTTCGAGATTGCGAATCTCTCTTCCAAATATCCTTGATTAACATTAATGTTGTAACAATTGTTGAACCAGTTACCACTCTAACTAGGTTATCCTTTGCAAACTCCATGTAAAGGTCAGGATTCATTTGCATTGCAGCACTAAATGCACTTTCAAGAGGCACATACATCAAAACAAAGTCAACAGTGTTTATTCCCTCTATGGCCTGATAGTTTTTGGATGCTAATCCTTTAGCATGGCTCATAATTGATGAGCAATGTTCCTTCATTGCACCTTCCATGTCTTTGTCATTTTCAGCATTAACATATCTTTCCCAAGCGGTTAAACTGACCTTTGAGTCAATTACGATTTGCCTATTCTCTGGTAACTGTACGATAAAATCGGTTCTCGGTCTAGTACCATCAGATTGCTGGAACGTAGATTGGGTGAAGTAATCCTTGTCCTTCTCAAACCCTAATGATTGCAACAGATTCTCAAGTACTAATTCCCCCCATGCTCCTTGAGCTTGTGAGTCAGCTTTGAGTGCACGAGTGAGGTTACTAGTCTGGTCTGAAAGTTCAATTCCTAATTGTGAGACCTGGTTTATTCTCTCTTCTAAGCGAGTTCCTCTCTCCAATGATTTTGCTTCGATTTGGTTTATGTTTTCTGAATATTCTTTCAAAGCCTTTGACAAGGTGTCAGTTGCATCATTGAAAGATGAAGTCTTTTCACTGTCGGCTTTAGCAACCGCTTCGTCAAAAGCAGATTTAGCCAGTAGGCTAAACGTGTCCTTCATTGTATCCTCATAACCCTTTAGAGAGTCGTTAAACGAATTTTCTTTTGCTTCTAATCCTGCCAGAATCATGTTAGATTCCATTCTTGCTTCTAGCAATAATTTGTTACTGCGCAAATTCATAATGTACCACACTGCTAGTGCAATGATTATCGTGATGATTCCAAAGTATACGATTTCCATACGATTCCCTACAATGTGGTTTGTGTCAGGGGTTCTTGAACCCACCTATCCATTCTTGTGAATGTTTGAAGTAATGGCGCCATCACCCAGCACCATGCGAGTCGAGCAACTGAACGAGGGAATGTGGGCAATGACCTATCTCGTTGTTTGTGAAGATACCAAGAAAGCGACTCTCATCGATCCTGTTTGGGATAACTTAGGCGACTACCTTTCGCTGTTAGAAGAACAGGGCCTTGAACTCGAGTATGCAATGGCCACTCACACTCATGCCGACCACATTACTGGCTGTTTCAAATTGGTTGAAATGACTGGCTGCGAGTATGTAATGTGGAATGATACACCTTCATTGGGTGTGACGATTTATGTTGATGAAGACTCTTCAATTTCAATGAGTGACATAGATTTCCACTTCCATTATTCTCCTGGTCACACAGGTGATTCGATGATTATCGAATGTGGTGGCTACATTTTCACCGGGGATTTTCTTTTCACTGGTGATGGCGGTGTTGGCCGTGATGATTTACCTAGCGGGCGCACACACATCCATTGGCAAGCCCTAGATGTTCTAGAACGCTTTAGTGGCGAAGTATTGGTTTGCACAGGTCATGACCCTCCTGAAACTGAAATGCAGACTTTGGAATGGAATCGTGCGAATAATCACGTTCTCAAAATGGAGACATATGAGGAATATGCAACTTGGCAAGAAGAAACTTCCAATCATCTTGGATATGTTTCGAAAATCAAGACTGCTCTGCCTGCAAATATTTTCGCAGAAATACCAGAAGATATTCCGTGGATAAACTGATTATTCGAGAGGGTTTTCTGGACTCTTAAGCACACTTGCATGTGCGGTTGGTAGATTATCTAAATCCGTAAAGGTAAGATTTGTACCTGGTGCAACTTGATTTTCAATACGTTCTGCCATCGAACAGCGAACATTGAGTTGAATACGCCCACGGTTCCTTGTCAAGTCATACGATTGAGGATTCATCTTATCGATGGCTTGAACCTCAAATCTCTTTCTAACACTCTTTCCTCGCCACCAAGAATATCCCCATTGGAAAGTAACTCCAACCGCAGTTGCACAATACAGAACCATCAATACAGTTGCAGAGAAAAGAACGGTGTTTCCGCCATCTCTAGCTTCTGACATCAAATCTCTCCCCAGCAAGAAAAACAATCCAACCCCTACAATCGGTGTTAGCATTGAATCGAGCCAATCGGCAATTGGAATGATTCGTCCTCTTGCAGGGTCGACTAGAACTAGATTTGATTCCAATGCTGTTGCAACAATTCCGACTACACCTAGCAAAAGAATGTAAAATAATCCTGATAGAACGAATTCGATTATTACTGAATCCAATCTTAATGTCCAGTGTATTATCAACCATGAAAATAATCCTAGGAAAACTACTCGTGGCACTTTGTGGAAATGAACTGCGATGTTTGAGGCATCCAAAACTTTGGCATCATTACTCCAATGATCATTTCCAGCATCCGGGATGTGGATAATTTGTTTTCCAAACCAAGTCTCTAGCATCTTGATGATATTGATTAAGAGACGTCGTCGAATTAGAATAACTTCTAATGCATACAAAACAGGTATTCCTAGAATAATAATTGGCAATGAAATAACCGCTACAATAGGTAAAATGAAAATCATCGGTGTTAGTATGAAATGAGTTAGAGTAAGTGGGTATAACAGGTCAGTTTCGTTTAACTTAGCTCTACTTGGTTTAATCCCAAGTCTTCTCGACTCGTCATCCAATACTTCTCTAAACTGTTCTACTTGCATTCCTGCATCGAGAATTTTTTGAACTGTACTGCGATAACTTCTCTCTGCTGGACCAATACCTAAAATCACGGTTTGGTAGAGTAGTTTTGCTGGCAATGCTAGCAGTAGTGGTATGCATAAAATCGCTATGGCCCATAGCAAATTCTCAACATCGATTGCCGAGGCCATGATGTGATGAGCGGGCCTACCCCTCAAGAATGTTCATGGAGGGTCTAAGGCTGAAGTATCGATAATGGCCCGAATCGCTGTAACCGATGGCATGGCTCCTGAAGCAGTTGCTGTACTAGAAAAGGCAGGTCATGAAGTGGTTCTTGGTTTCATCCAAAGTGAAGATTTATTGGCGGGGGCGCTGAAAGATTTCGATGCAATTATTGTTCGCAGCGCTACTAAATTAACCTCTGAGGTAATCGAAGTAAGCGCAGGTATTTCTATCATTGGAAGAGCAGGGGTTGGTGTTGATAATATTGACTTGGAAGCAGCAGGTAAGGCCGGAATTATGGTTGTAAATGCCCCCAATTCTTCAACGCAATCAGTAGTGGAACTAACGATTGGACATCTTATCTCATCTCTTCGCCATGTTGCTCGTGCAGACCGTGGGCTTCGTAACAATCTGTGGGAGAAAAAACAACTGAAGGGTACGGAATTATCTGGCAAATGCTTGGGCCTCATCGGGTTTGGAAGAATTGCTCAAGGTGTTGCGTCTGTAGCCAAGACAATGGGTATGGAGATTCACACCTACGATCCTTATCTTCCACCAAAGGTAGCCAAAGCTCAAGGCGCATACCTTCACAAGAAAGTTGATTCTTTATTCAAAACCTGCACTCATATCTCCATCCATTGCAATCTTAGTGATGAGACACATCATTTGGTCAATTCAGATAGAATGAAAATGATGCCTGGCAAAAAAGGTGGAATCGTTTGTGGTAACCACATCGTGAATTGTGCCCGTGGTGGAATCGTTGATGAGGATGCACTACTGACAGCCTTGGAAGATGGAACAATCAGTAGTGCAGCTTTGGATGTGTTCGAGGTTGAACCTCTTCCTGAGAACTATCCATTATTGCAGCATGAAAATTTCCATGGAACACCGCATATTGGTGCTGCGACTATGGAGGCTCAACAAAGAGTAGGAATCGAAATCGCAAATGCGATTATTACTGGCCTTACAGGTGAACAGCCAAGCACTATTGTGAACCGACAATATTTGTGATTACTTTCTTTCTAGTAGTACAAAATACGTAAGCACCATTTCAATCATGAACAAGATGAGTATTGTGCCCCATCCTCCTGAAGCATCATATTCCACGGTGGCTGTAAAACTGTCAATAAATGTTTGAGATTCGCTTGTATCATCAAATGGCCAAGGGTTTCCATCGTCATCATCATCATCTTCTTCGGCTTCTTCCATCGAACCAATCATTATGTGGAACTCATCACCATCAGGTGTCCAAGAAAAACTAGAATCTTCTCCGGATTTAGGCCCACCCGCTACGAAACTGACCTTTGCATCACATGAAACCAATTCCCCATCATCATTTCCGCCTAACTTCTCTAGTGAATCATATGTATCAGTATCGATAATTCCAATCCATACAGTATCATCATTCCATGATACATCAACCTCAATATCCCAAATTGCACCATCTCCTGGTACATCGGAATAGGAATCTTTTGTGACACCACAAAGGCCAGCATCTGGTTTCGGCACATCGTCAATTATATTTTCACCAGAATATCCAATCAAGGATGCTAAAATCAACAATCCAATAATGGCGGTAAGTATTGGCTTGGTTCCAGCCATGGTATCACTAGGTTAACACTTCTTCATCAAAGCATGGGTTTCGCGTTCTTCAAAAACCCCCGACTCTGAAGTGAATACATGGCGTCGAGGATTCTAATCCACTGTGATCTCGACGCATTTTACGCTGCTGTGGAAACTCTTCATCATAATTTAGATCCAACAGTACCTCTAATTCTCGGTTCAGACCCCAAAGGCGGCAAAGGTCGAGGAATTGTTTCGACGTGCAATTATGCTGCTAGGAAATATGGTATTCGTTCAGCTATGCCAATAGGAGAGGCTTGGCGCCGCTGTCCTGGACCCCCTCATGGAATCGGCAATTACCTGAGTTCTACAAGAGGGCTATACTCTCGAGCGAGCCGTAAAGTAATGGCTATTCTAGGTGAACATGCCGATAAATTTGAACAAGCAAGTATTGATGAGGCATACCTCGATGTTACGGAATACTGCCAAGGTGATTGGGATAAGGCGTTAGCATTTACAAGAGAATTGCAATCTAAGATAATGTATGAGTTGAAACTGTCAACATCATTTGGAATAGGTCCGACCCGAATCTTGGCCAAAATGGGAAGTGAAGAGAATAAGCCAGCAGGTATTCATCGTACTCTTCCAGATGAAATAACATCATTCTTCAATCGAAGATCAGTAAGAGAAGTCCCGGGTATTGGTCCAAAAACTGCTACTAAACTTGCTGAATGGGGCATTTCAACAATGTCTGAAGCGACTGAACATGGTGAAATTGCATTAGCTAGGTTCACCTCTGAACGCTTTGCATCTTGGATAATTCGCGTAGTAGAAGGTGATACCAGTGATGATGTTAGTCCACTGCGTAGTAGGAAATCTGTTGGAAAAGAACATACTTTCGAATTCGACCAACTCGATAGCCAAGTAGTGCTTGCTCAATTATCGTTAATTGTTACTAAAGTGATTAAAAGAGCAAAAGAGATGGGTGTTGCTGGAAGACTAGGCGAGGTAAAAATACGCTATCAGGGGTTTGAAACACACACTCATGGTCGCTCTATTCCAGTAGCAATGGATGATGAATCTGTATTCATGCGCTTAGCTTATGGATTATTTGCAGAAAATGTCGATTTGGATAGACCAATTCGACTTGTAGGTTTTCGATTGGGCAATCTTGAAATGCCCTTGTCAAGGCAATCAACATTAGACTTTGAAGAGTGATTACTCTAGTTTGTGCATTTGCGTAAGTATAGTCGTAAATTCACTCAACTCTTCCGGTATAACAATCCCTCCAATTGGTGCATTCAATGATAGTCCTGCTTCCTTTTTAGTCTTCCAAGTTGCACCATTGAAATCTTCGATAGCATTCGTTAGTCCTCTCAAGGTCTCATCATCAGGTGTCCTGGTAGGGAATTCTCTGACATCAACAGCACTACTGTCGTACAGAGTACTGGATATGTGGTGTGTAAAGAATGGACATACAGGAGATAATGCGGACATCAGGTCACGAACAATTCGGTGAATTGTCCAAGCAGCATTCACATCTCCATCATACAATCTAGACTTTGACATTTCTAACCAATGGCTCGGCAAGACTCCAGTTCCGAAAGTTTTGAGAGCTTGTGTTGCAGTATAAATGTCGAGATTTGACCATCCACTTTCTGCCCTTTCCATTGTACTGGAGAACTCCGCAAGAATCCACCTATCCTCAACAGACAGGTCAGATGGAGTAGTATCTAGGTCATCGGGAGTGTCGAACTGACTAGCAAATCTTGCTACATTGAACAATTTGGTTAGAACACCGAAATACTTCGCTTCGATTTCCTCAGGATTGATTTGGAAATCATCCCCAACTTGCGCATCGCAAGCCTTCCATAGTCTGAAACATTCTGAGCCGATTTTGTTCGCACGCAGTTGAACACTCTTGTCCGGTCCTTTGACTCTCCATGAACCAGTTCTTCCACCTGCTCCACATTCGAGAACACTGTCTGCATCAATACCATTACCCAATGACTTTGACATCTTACGTCCCCATGGATCCATTCCCAATCCATCTATCCATACATGCTTGAATCCAGGTTTATCTAGTAGTAAAGCGCTCTTTAGAAGAGTATAGTAAAGCCATGTTCTGACAATTTCCTTTCCTTGTGGCCTTATTGCAGTCGGGAAAGACTTTTCGAAATTATCCTTATCGTTCAGATAACCAGATACGAATAGATTAGAATTGCTGGAATCCATCCAAGTGTCGAACACTT
>CACLCM010000016.1 GCA_902605365.1 uncultured Candidatus Poseidoniales archaeon
GAAGGTGGTTCAACAATTATTGAAGTCTCAGCCACTCTTCACAACGATTCAGTTGATGAGTTCCCAGTTAGTTTCGATGAGGATCTCGTAACCCTGACCAAGTGGCTATGTGGCAGAGGAACTACAACTGCGCAATTCTTTGCTTGGGCAGATGTTGACCAATCTGGCGAAATAGACATGTTCGAATTATCAAACGCACTGCAAGTTGCAGACATCGCAGACCTTCCACCATGGGAAATTGAAGATTTAGTCAAGATAATGGACATAAATTCTGATGGAAGACTGAACTTACCCGAACTAGATATCGCACTTCTAAACATCAGAAACAAACTTGGAATCGAATTCATTCCTTACATCGAGGAAGAAGAATCAGAAGAAGTTGAAGATGAAGCAGAAGAGGTTGAAGAACCTGAAGTCGAAGAGGAAGCAGAGGAAGTAGAGGAAGAAAAATCCTCAGTACCTTCTAAATCTGAATTGAATAAGATGAAGAAAGCGGAATTAGTAGACTTGGCCAAATCCATGGGCCTGTCTAGTAGTGGTACAAAAGCTGTCTTGATTGAACGCATTACTCAGGCGTGAAAGCAATGCGCATTGGTTTGGTAGGTAAGCCAAACGTTGGCAAATCGACATATTTCAGTGCAGCAACATTAGCCAAAGTGGATATTGCAAACTATCCCTTTTGTACAATTGAGGCAAATGTAGGTGTTGCTTTCTTGGCTGCACCTCAAACTTGTCCATGCAAAGATTTGCGAGAGCGTCTAGAATCGGATGGAAGATTGGAGCCAGTTTCACAAGATGACCCGCGGCAGGGAAGTATTTGTGAGCCAAGGACAGGAACATGTGTCGCACATATTCGCTTAGTTCCAACGTTTTTGGTAGATGTTGCAGGCTTAGTTCCCGGTGCTTCAGAAGGCCGAGGTAGAGGTAACGCATTTCTTTCAGATTTAGCAAATTGTGATGCCTTGATACAGGTTGTAGATGCTGCTGGCTTAACCGATATTGAAGGAAATCCAATCGCAGCCGTTGATGATGTAGAGGCATCTCTCAAAGAAGAAACAGCGTTCTTGACCGCTGAATTAGATTCATGGATCCACAGTATCCTAGATGATGGATGGTCAAGAGGCTCTCGTCGTGTACAAGCTGAAGGCGAGAAAGGATTGACAACTTTCCTCCATGAAAGGTTCACAGGGCTAGGTGCTAATTTGTCACATGTACTCCAAGCCTTGGATGGTTTTAGAAATCAATGGGGCGATATTGATACTCCTTGGATGTGGCCTGAAGAGAGAGTGCATTCGCTTGCGTTTTATCTTCGCCAGCAACTTTTCCCAATTCATATCGCTGCAAATAAAGCAGATTCTGCAAAAGGAACTCCTTGGGATGCAATTCAAGCAAACGGTATGATTCAACCTACGATGGCAGATATGGAATTGGCTCTGAGAAGAGCAGACTCCAGCGGAATGATTTCATATTCTCCTGGGAGCGATACATTCGAAATTGTAGATGAGTCCAAACTCAATCCTGCTCAAATTAATGCATTGTCTTCGATGAAAGAAAAGTTGGCACAATCAGGAGGGACTGGTGTCGCTGAATTACTATCTCGTGTACTATTCGATGCCTTAGACCACGTAGTTGTATATCCAGTTGCAGATGAGACTGCTTGGAAAGATGGAGAAGGTAGAATCCTTCCAGATGCCTTTGTAGTTCCAAACGGAATCGAAGCCAAAGCTCTGGCCTACAAAGTTCACAGCGATTTGGGAGACGGTTTCATCAAAGCAGTTGATGGTAGAACCCGTCGGATTGTAGGTTCCGAGCACGAATGTGGCGATAATGACGTGATTAAAATCCACGCTAAGTCGTAATCATTCTTCTTGTCGAACTGCTTCAAGTTCAACACGTGGAATAATTTCACTCGTCATTTCAGGCGAGGATGCAGGTACTGGTGAAACCATCTCGCCTACGTCAAGGAATAGACTTGGACCGTTTGCCATGAAGTATACAGAGCCACGACCAGTTCTGGAATCTGCAGGCTGTGGGTCTGGGCTTGATGCACATGCATCAATACAGCCATCTGCAAATGCGATGTAAACACGACCTTCAAGGTCGATGTGAAGGTCGTTGAAATCCAACAAGTTGCGGTTTGATCCACCTTGGTCACTTCGGCAATCACCGCTGTTCAGACACATTGCACCAACTTGTACAGGGTCGTCAGTGACTCTTCGTGTGTGGAATATTGGGTTTTCATCTAGAGCATTCAGACTGTAGGTAACATAGAGGTGGTAGTGAACTCCATTAGGCGCATAGTGTCCATTTCCATTCCAATTATTGCCATCGATGTCCGTTGTGTTTAGCAGTGAGCCATTCTCGCTTCCAAGATAGGTAATTGCGATTCTACCAGGGTCTCCTGCATCAGTTTGCGGGAAAGTAGTGGATATCACTTCAGCCGGACTGATGCGAATACTTTGCGAATCCCAAGTATCACCTGAGTCAGTACTCCTAGCCATGTAAATTCCTTGGTCAGCTCCTGTCCAAATATGGTATGCGTTGGATTCACTATCGGTCGCAACTTCTGAATTCTTTCTAGGATTTGGAGTGCTGGTATCTTGGCCCATCTCTCGAGTATCCCAGGTTAATCCGTTGTCTTTAGACAAAATAACTGCAGGTGTAGCGACTCTTGGAGTGACATATACTGTACCGTCAGGAGCGGTAGTTATCGCTCCATGTAATCCACCATTACTGGTTGCTAGGCCGTATATTTGGCCACCAGTAGGGAATGTCGCACCTCCATCATAACTGGTGTAGCAAAATATTCCAGCTAGTTTGTTGTAACAAAAGTAGACTGCCTCTGAGTAAAATGGACTAAGTTGTCCAGGTATGCCATATCCTGCATCAACCCAAGGTCCAGAGCCTAGTTTTATGTGGTCGTTTAGAGGAATAGGTCCACTGTCGTATGGGTTACCTAGCCACGACTCCCCATTGTCATCTGACCAACCAATCCAGGTAGTAAAAAGCCCCATCATGTGGATATTGAAGATTCGGTCAGTAACTGGGTCGACCCATCCATATGGGTCACTGGTAAATGGTGCTTGAGTTATGTCTGCAGTATTTTCCCAAGTAGCCCCATAGTCACAAGAGCGCATTGGCTTTTCCATAGCGATAAAGAACATACAACCATTCGATGTAACTCCAATACTAGGCTCCTTTCCAGTTTCACCGACATCGCTGAAAATGTAATCAATTTCTAATGGTGCCTCATCTACTGCCATACCAAAACCGTCAGTAACAAAGACCCGGGGGTCATTGAATTCAGGTTCAACAACCTCTAGTTCCACGACTTCTTCTGAAGAAAATACGTAATAGAGAACAGTTGATGATAATAGTAAGATCACTAATCCAAATGCCATTGCCTGGACCATTGTGAATGGGCCTGCCATAGCGGGCTCGAAGATTGCATCTGGGGCATCATCTTCTACCAATTCAGCATCTTGAATCTCTTCCTCAGCCATTTAAATCACCTCAGTGACCTTTAGGGCGTTCATATTCGGGGGTCAATCTTGCCATAACGGCCATGTGCTTAGATGATAAGAAGAACATGTAAACAGGAACTAGTAGTGTGAATACTCCTAGGAGAATAAGTGTGTACAGGCCCCAAGGGTCAACATCTTTGATGTATAATGTCCACGCTATCCACACGACTGAAAGCCACATTATAGGAGACCAGCGGCGGGCTAGTGCAGAGAATCTCGCATTTGTAGTCGACTTATCATACAATGAGGCCGCTTCTTCTTGGGTGACTAAGCCCATCTCTACACCACAGCGAACACAAACTTGTGAATTGGGTCCATTCCCGTGAATAAACTGTTCACGAGCATAGGTGCCGTAGCAGTGACGACAGGTCGGCATGTATTGTGCCACCAACAATCTCCATTTCAACAATGCGATGCTCTCGTAAGAAATTCAGCAAAGACCAACATCCCATTTGGTGAACCAATCGACTCCGGATGGAATTGAACACCGTAGGTGTTTCCATCTCGTATTTCCATTGGCAGTACACCAGTTTCATCGGTTGAGGTAATTTCAATGTCACCATTTCCTGACAAAATTAGTGAGTTATAGCGAGTCATTACGTGTTTTCCTTCTTGCAATAATCCGTTACCATTCGAAATGATATTGCAAGGTACTCCATGAACTGGTCCAAGAGGGCTTTCAATTAGTTTCATTCCGCGATTGATTCCAATCGCTTGGTGTCCCAAACAGATCCCTAGAACCGGAATATCAAGAGAAGCCGCATGCATGGATAGTGGAGATATTTCAGGACGCCCAGGGCCTGGTCCGATTACCACCGCATCATGCTCAATTTCAGTGATTCCGCCTCTCCCGTCCAAGACATCTACATCACAACCAAACGATTTCAATGCATGAATTATATTGTGAGAGAAAGAGTCGAGATTATCGATAAAAGCAACACTAAGGTCAAATTGTTTTTCAGGAATGAAGGGTTGTTGTTCTAGATAGAGAGGATAGATTCCCAATTCACCCTTTGGCAAAGATTTGGTTTCAGGATTTAGCCATCCGCAAGCGCGTCTAAGAGCAGCCGCTTTCCAAATTGCTTCAGCAACCTCGGCTTCGGGATTGCTTTCTATTGTAATCCCACCTCCTGCAACAACAGTTCCTTGCCAACCTTCAGGCGAATATCTTGCTTCGAGAGTTCGAATCATAATGTTCCAAGTAGAATCTCCTGTGTGAACATCAATCCATCCCATAGAACCGGTCCAGAACGACCTTGGCTTCTGCTCGATTTCATCTATTGCAGCACAGACTACCGTTTTTGGGCAACCGGTAATGCTTCCGCCAGGAAATAGAGCCTGCAGTGCATCTATTCCATCTTTTTCAGCATCTAATTCGCCAGTGATCTGAGAGACCAAATGTTGTACATTAGCATAGGCTTCAACATCAAATCTAGATTGAAAAACGCTGCCAGGTTGAGATACTATTCCCAAGTCATTTCTTTCGAGGTCTACCAACATTCGATGCTCAGCTCTTTCCTTTCTATCGTGAACTAAATCTCTGCGAAGTAGAGATTCCTGGTCCGAGTCTGAGCCTCGAGGCCTAGTGCCTTTTATTGGAGCAGTCATAACTTCTCCATCCTTTGTTTCAAGCAGTATTTCAGGGGAGGAAGATGCTAGAGCAATACCAAGGTCTGCAGCTTCGATATATCCGCTAAATGGTGCAGGGTTATTCATTGCCAGCCTGTGGAATATTGTAGATGGGTCTTCTTCCAAAGGGCCGGTCCAAGTTCTTCCAAAGTTGAGTTGATACAATTCTCCTGCAGTAATTGAATGTTTTATTTTCTTGACAATTTCTGCATGTTCAGCATCACTATGTGATGATTTTTCGCCTTCAACTCTGACCGTATTCGCAACTTCAGGGATAATCACTTCAGATTCATCCCAAGAATCGACCAACCAAAGAATCGCAAGAATTTCACCTTCAGCAGGAGGGTATTGTAAGGATATTGGCTGAGTCCATTGTACTAGGTCGTATGATAGCGCACCCGCCCAAACCGAGCCGTTTGGAGTATGAGGTTTCAGCGCCCTCAACATCGATTCCAAATTCATCGAATTGAGAATATTAGTGACTTTCCAACCTTGGTCTGTAAAATCTTGAAGTGCACCTTGCATCGGTTTTTTGGTTTTAGAAATAATAGTCTCACCACTAAGCGGAGAGTGAGTTTTTTGAGAATCAATATTTGGTTGAGTAATCACCAATCTCTTCTTCATTCCTTTAGCAAACATACTACGAGTCGCCAGATGAGATTTTGGTCCACCTGATAGTAATAGAATTCTATCTTCGCCCTGTGAAGCGATTAGACGATCTATCATCTCCAGTCCTCTCCTAACGCAGAGATGCAAACCTGCTGCAAATTATTGGTTCCATCTCCGATTTCAACATCATCCAAGACAGTAAGTCTCGCAGCGCCCATCCCGGTTCCCAGTAGAATAAATTCCTTAGCGCGTGCTACCATTCTTTCATTCAGCCGCCCTTCACTAATTACAAATCCAGCGTCTTCGATTGCCGATTTACATATTTCAAAAGTCACAGAATCCACTCCTCCCATTTTGGAATCACTAATCCACACAACTCCATCGTCATCCAATACCAATGGCATTACTCTGTCACCATCGACAATACAGAATTCATGCACCAAAAGGGCCACATCTGCCCCTTTTTTGAAAGATTCAATGGTTATTTCTCGGTATGGGTTCCAATCTCCATGTTTGGTTCCCATTACCTTGCGAGTCCACCTAGGGGCAGGGACAGTAATCCCTTCTGCTTCCATGTGTATTTCTTGATAGAACGGCTTTGAATTGAACTCAACACCGTTTGAATCAACTTGTATTCGAATCAAACCATCCAAACCAGGAGGAACTTCGATTTCAGGAATCGAAATCCCAAGAACTGCAGCGTGCTTCTTCAACCGATTCAGATGTAAATCGAGATGGAATAAGTGACCATCTCTAGCTCTGACGGTGGTAAACACCGCACTCTTAGGGCCCTCCATCATGCAATCACAACAAGTCATCCAAGAAGGAGGTGTCTATTCCTCCCTGTGCAGGCTGCTGTTGCTGAACAGGCTGTGTCCAACGCTGAGGTTGTGGCTGTTGAGCAGGTTGCTCGATACGTTGTGCAGCCGCATAAATGTCATTTTGTTGAGCAGGCTGTATGGCTGCTGGCGGTGCGACAGGTGGTGCAACTTGTCCGCCGAAACTTCCTGTATCATCCCAGCCATCTCTGGCTTGAATTCCCCAAGTGGCTTCTTGCAATTCCCACTCCTTGTTTCTTGCAGGACTTCCGCCCCGTCCTCTGAATACTAGGATGAGTAGGATTACTGTCACAAGAAGTAAGCCTGCTAAAATCAAATTATCTGTAGTCAATAATTCTCCCAAATTTGTAGACGAGTCATCACCATCAGGGGAGTCTTCTCCACTATCGGATTGCCCAGGAGGGCCAATCCTTTCAGAATCAATTATCTCACGGCTGAATTGGCTATCTTTAGCAGAAACTCCAATCCACCAAGTTGTATCATCACTTAGTTCAGGGAAGACACTTGGAGTAATCATGAACGAATCTGAAGACCCAGATTCACCCACCATATTAGCATCTACAACTTCACTAAACTCAGAATCAGAGATGTATACCACATATGAGCGAACACTTGGGTCAGTACTGTGGTCCCAAGATACCAAGATGGAATCATCGATCCATTCTAATTCTAAACCTTCAATGTCAGGTAAGTATGCTGCCTTGTCATCTACACCATCATCGATAGCGATAGCGGTTGATGTAACTAAATTATCTCGATGCGCATTTCCTGAAGAATCTACAGCAACTACTGCTACCGTAACCGGCAGGTTTGGAATTACCAAAGCATCGTATGCTAAGATCTCGATAGTTAGCGGCAACTCAGGACTTCTGTCGAAAGTTGCGATTGGGTTCTGAGGGCCATTACCATCTGCGCCTACCGATGTGAAGGAGAATGCAGCAGCATATACTTCGTAACTACCGATATCACTAGATTCTGATAATGCGAACTCTAGTTGAACCGCAGTACCGTCATCACTTGGCATATCATACAGGTCAATATCTTCGAGACGGTCAGGAGGTGTAGTATCCGCTAGATTATCAATTGGCGTAACCATAGCTGTATTCAAATTATCAAGGTGTACATTGCCCTTGATATCGTGAACTGTGATTGCCACATACAACTCAATATCTGGCTGAATCTGACTTGGCAATGCTGAAGAAATACTGCTTCCTCCATACAGTGCTGTATTCAAGGTCAACTGAATTGGACTCTTTTCAGTGTCAATCCATTGTTTGTTCAACACGATACAGCCACATTTTCCTGGCTCAGTTCCTGCCTCAACCCAGAAGTCAGTCAGGTCATCCAGTGGATATTGTGCAACCCAGATAACATAGTAATCGAAGTCATCTACTTCGGTTGGAGCCCATGAAACATCGATTGCAGTACCATCATCATCAGGGTGGTCCCAAGCGTTTAGTTCAACGATTCTATCAGGTTCGCTAGCGCCATCAATATTGTTGACATACGGAGTAACTTCTAGAATTGTAACATCTCCAGTGTCTCCATTCAGCCACTTGTCGTAAGCAACCGCTCCAATCCAGTATGGCTGGCCGTCAATCAATTGGTCTTCACCGATTGAATCTATGATTGTCATATTTGTTTCACAGTCAGGAACGATTGCCGCTTCTACCATTCCGTCTACATTACCAGGTAACATTTCATTTTCCTTTAGCATCATGTATACTACAACATATGCACAGTCACTGGCAACGGAATTATCCCATCCCATCTGTACTCTTCCACCGTCGTCTTCAGGGACATCTTCTGCCCAAACGCCGGTGAGTTTTGGCGGAGGAACGCCGTCATTGACTCCTCCAGTAGGCACTACTGGCCCGATCACTGTTGCATTCACCAGATCCTCTTGACCGGATTCATCAACACAAGTGAATGCAAGCCAATGTGGTTTACCTGCTTCCAAAGTTAGAGTGCTGACATTTCCTGCCTGAGGTAAGATTTCAGCGTTTAGAGTCAAACCTAGTGCATCGGTCACTTCAGTCGTGGAAGCGTAAACGTGAGTACTTGCAAGGTCCAATGCGTTACATCTTGCCCACTCTGCAAAGACTTCACCATCTACTGCTACAAACTGGTCTCCAGATACAGCGGTAGCCCATGCAGGAGGTATAGGGACTTCATCGGAAGGTGTAGCTGGGCCAAATGGTGTAGAAGGAATTCCAAACCTTCCATCGTTGTATTCTACAACAACAACTGCCCAATATTCGACACCATCTTGAAGAGATTGTCCTTCAATAGTTGTAATTTCAGTTTGTAGCCTAGAGTGCAGGCTGACTGAAGCATCAGGTGTTCGAGGCTGTAATTCAGATACAGTAGGTTGCGAAGTCCAAGGGCCTTCATTCAGATAAACGAGATATCTTGAGAAGTCCTCATCGTGGACCAAAGTCCAATTCGCCATAAGAGTAGAACCGCCGTCATCAGGCCTATCCCATAGAGAGAGACCTTGTATTGGAGTTTCAGTTCTGAACCAATCATAGGTCAATTTGACCCACATGCTGCCATTGGATGGAGAACTGACTTGAAGATTAACATGGCGAGTTCCATTGATCAGTATTCCATTATCCATTGCATATTGCATACTGGACATGAACGTCGGGTCATTGGAGAGGTTGACTGTAGAGTTCCATTTCATGTCAACTAACTTGGCCCATGTTGCAGCTCCATCTACTGGAGAAGAGAGTGTCAGAGGTACGTTCTGCATAGAGATTCCATGAGCCCCCGCAGTTCCATCATCACTCAATGTAACCGCATTAGAAGAGTCAACTAATACAACTTGCATTCCAGGATGAGTATAATCTGTAACATCTTGGAATTGTAACTGGAATCCTAATGACAGAGGGTCTGCCCTTCTTAGGTCAAAGGATTCAACCTCGTCACCGGTATTCAAGGACCAAACTTTCAGTCCATCAGATGTTGAGATAGTCACGTATGAATTTGAAACAACGCTACCACCAGTCGCATCTTGTGCACTGTAGCGGCCAATTATTGGGTTTCCATTGATACCCGCCTGTACAACGGTCCCTCCGTTATCACCGATTGCAATTAGGTATGAACCATCAGAACGCATACTGTAGACAGGCCACTCTTCCATAGAGAATACATTGACTCCTGTATTGAATTGATTACTACTTCGTACCCAGTGAACTAGAGGGCCTATATCTGTTGCAATATGAACTCCCCAAATGTCTGAGGCGACCGCAGTTACCGAGTTTGAAGGCAATTGGTCAAATTGATGTAGATCCATAATAGTTTGATTGGCAGCATTGAATTGAGTAATTCCTGGTCTTTCAGTACCCCTGCCATCATGCGATATGAACAAACTAGGCGTGCCTGCGGAAGAAGTTGTTTTTCCTACTAAGGCCCAACTAGATGTGCCCATCATCCCATCAGCAGCAGTGTAAGATGAGAATGAATCTGTAGTTGTATCATACATCGACAAACCATTAGGAGTGGCCATCCAGATATTTCCATCAAATTCGATAATATCTTCGACATAAGATATTGGCAAACCGTCGAGAGCTGTCCATGCGGTATCCCAAGTATTTCCTGTACTATTCCATCTACCAACACCGTCATTTGTTGCTATGTAGGTTGTTTCATCACCAACATTATTCGAGACTGTCAAAAACCCATTTACATTGTTTGAAGGTAAACCTGCAAGCAACCTTCCAGCAGTATATGTGTTAGATGTTGTATTGAATATTTGAATTCCGGCAGACGAGGTTCCCGAACCTTGTAAACCGATGAATAAATCATCACCTACAACAGCAAGACCATCTTGGAAATTATGTATACCTGCAGGAAGAGGTTGTAGCATGCCAGTTGTGGTATCTAACATCCTCAACCCCCGGTTGTTGCTAGCGAGGTACAGATCAGTTCCTACTAATTCGATATCAGTAACAGCAGCATTTGCAGGGATTGTCCATCCCTTTTGCCATTCTACCGAACCATTTGCTAATTTTAATCCCTGTAGCACTCCAGAACCGGTGTTCTGCCATGAAGCTGAAGCAACCCAAAGGTGAGTTTGGTTTCCAGCCATTGAAGTTACTTGACCGCTTACTAGGTTAGGTAATGCGTGAAGAGTGTTCTGTCCTAATTGACCCAATGTGTCAACGTGAGAATATCCTGAAGTCCCTCCTGCTTGACCTATTAGCCATTGAGTGCCAAGCCAATCTATTGAAGAAACAGCAGAACCAGTAGACAGGATACTAGCAGTTCCTACTGTGGCACCATTAGCCGAGAGTACAGCATATCCGCCTCCGATTACATTGTCACCTTCTGTTCCAATATCGTAACCAATAGCCAGTTTTCCTCCAGCGAATTCCATTGCACCCCACCAGACAGGGTCTGTTGGAATATTGTGTGAAGATGCTGTAAGTTCAGATAACCAAAGACCGGTATTGTAATTGTATCGAGATATTGGTTCAGAATCGTCATTGTATCCTACATAGAGAATGTTACTTGAATCATCACAAGCCACGGCAGCAGCATCACCATCTGCTAACCTTGTGGCTGTTGTGAAAGTCGATAAGACGGTCCCATTAGTTAGGTCAAACCGGGCAACTCCGCCGTTGTTTGCTGTTAATGAAACGTGGAATATTCCAGCGCACATAGCCATTCCAATTGGGTATCCATTTGGTATTCCATTAATGCCTGTGTCCCACGAAGTCCAAGACCCTGCGCCATCTAGATGCATGATTTCTCCATCAAGCCCTTGCCATCCCTGGTTTCTTGCTGTACCTACGACTAAGTCTGTACCATTTGTCCATAACTCGTAAACAATATCATCTGCAGAGTTTGGCAATCCAGAACCAGCAGTCCAAGTGCTTAACCAAGAAGAACTAGATTCATCAAATCTAGCAACACCATCTTCGGTTGCGAATAATATTTCACCATCAAATTCTAGGATTTCTCTAATTGGGAATTCAAAGTTATCCCATTCTCCGATTTTACTTCCATTCGAAGCAAAAGCTTCGAGTTTAGATTCGCCCCAAGATATCCAATTTGTGCCGGTTGAAGAGATGAAAGATGTCACTCTATCCACCGAGCCGCTAGGCATCAATTCAGCCTGCCATGAATCGGTGGTGAGGTTGTAAAGTGCGATTCCACCACTGCCTTGTGTTTGCCACCACTGTCCACTAGCAACCGAAACATGGAGCACATCTCCAATAATTTCTAGGCCGTAAACATCTCCTCCATTTTCATCGACTTGTGCTCCCGCATCAAGTGTAGATTTTGATGTAAAGTTTGCAATATCAATTCGATAGACGCTATCTGAAGTGTACTGCTGGTGGTAGTATAGGGTGTCCCCGTAGATCGCTAAATCGTAAGGGTCGCCATTTCCTGAGTAGAGACTACTAGTTTTCTCAATATCATAAACTTCTGAACCAGTGGTAACATTGAGTAGCTGGAAACCATCACTTCCTCCAACCCAGATGTGTCCTGGTCTGAAATCTGCAACCAATCCTGTAACTTCTTCATTTCCTCCATCGAGATAATTGTCTTCGGTCCAAGTGGTTAACCAATTATTGTTTGGAACATCATATCTTGCAACACCAATGCCGTTAAGCCCGATATATGCAATATCATCAATAACGACCACTAAGGCGTTATCAGTCTCTTCTCCTGCTTCCCAGGTGCCGGTTACAGAGAATGAAGACTTATCGATAATTCCAACCCCACTGGTAGTTCCGCCAAATACGGTAGAACTATTCATGCCGATAGAATAAACTCCCCAATTTGGCATCCCATCTTGCGCATTTACGCAATCTTGAATTGAAGTCTGACTGTATTTACAGACTCCAATATTTGTTGCTGAGTATGCAGTTGAGCCATCGAATATGAAATCAAAATGTTGGTCAGGTTGTAAATTCCAACTGTTGCCTTGGCTGAGAGATGTGGCTGAATTACCATTCCAGACAATTGCACCGTCGCCTGTACCAATGTATAATCCACCACTAACAGTATTTTCTTCCAAAGCGAATACCTGGTTACTAGGAAGTACTTCAGTAGAGCCAGCATTACCCCTGTCTGGCTCGACAGTCAGTGGGATCAATATTTCACCAGTTGAAAGGTCCTTTCTAGCAACTCCATAGCCTGACAATCCCATGTGTAAGATTTGAGGGTTAGTTCCATAAATTGCCACTGGAGCGAAATCGACATCATTGATTCCGGTTGAAACCCATGAGCCTAAGAATGAATTATTAGCGATGACATAACGATTGAGACCATCTCCTGCAGTGCCAATATACGCCACTCCATTGTGAATTGCAATACCCGTTGGCGAATCGCTATCGAGGTCACTATTTCCTTCATTCAAGTTAACGATTGAAGTTGAAGAAGACGTGTTGAAAGCGGTTGCTCCATTTTGGGGATGAATCGTAACGACCCAATCTCCTTCAACATCCAATCCTGAAATGACATCTGACTGCATACCATCTCCTATGTCCCATGTATCCAGTACATTGCCCATTGTGTCAACAACGTGCACACCACTTCCTAATGTTCCCACCAATACATTGACTCCATCATTTACGATTTGAGAAACCTCATCGCCCATGTCGATTGATGAAAGCCATCTTGCTTGACTAATTGAGTATCTATCTAGATAGTTTTCACTTCCAATATAAATCACGCCATCGAACTGCATGGCATCAGTCATGTCACCGGATGAAGGGCTACTGCCAATAACAAAGTCACCAGTGTATAGCGGAGTATTTCCAGGTTCCAGCATTGCAAATACAGCACTACCATCGGTTACCAATACAGTATCGTTATTTGGGCTTCTAGAGCCTGCTGCTGGCCAATAAATGATATTTTGTCCACCATTCATTTGACCGATAGAAGAGAGAGGAGTATTAGTTGCAAATGTGCCTGAAGTTGTATCGTATGTGTGCACTGTAGTGTCGGCTAGAATTAGAATATCATTGTTGACGACGGTCATGCCCTTGACATCATTTGACGATAACCAATTGCCGTCGTTCCAGGTCGCTAACCAAAAGTTACCAGACAGATCTCTTCTCGCAATTCCCGCATCATATGAAGAAATTAGTAATTGGCTACCCGAAACTGCAAATTCACTGATATCATCTGAATGCAAGTTGTTAGCAGTCGACCAAGGCGCCAATGCAGACATTGCAGATACATCCCATCTTCCAACTCCTCCTCCAATTATCGCGGCATAGATTATGCCATTGTGTTCAAAGGTTTCCTCTGGAGTTCCTGCTGGCCAATTACTAGTGGAACTTGCTTGTTCAAGCGTCCAGCCAGTACCTGCTGTGTTAAGCGTGAAAATTCCGGATTGGCTGAATGCAAACAAGTCTCCATTGCTGCCAACATGAACTTGATTCCAAGCCCCACCCGAAGGCTCAGCAGGTAAGTCGGTATTCCAACTGGTGTCATCTAAATTGACTGAATGAAGTTCTCCAGAATTAGTAGTAACTAGCATTCTGTTGTTTGCAGCATCCATTTCTAGGTCAGTAACATAATTGTCGTCTTCGCTATTCTCTAGTTCAAACACATCAATTATGTTGGGTGATGACTTTGCGTCTAGTACAGAAATTGTATCGCCAATAGCCATGTACATTCTTCCATCTGCTGGATGAATTTCATAATCTTCGATATAAATTTCTACAGGGACAAGCGATGTGAACGGGTCTGCAGGAGCTAACACTTCCAGAATGAAATCAGTGATTTCTGAAGAGGAAGGTACTGTGACTGTAGCCCCAACATCTGCATTTGGAGAAAGCCTTCCTTGGTGAGGATTATTTCCATCGAATCCGAACGATTGGCCTAACCAGCCATTCCCTCTCCAGTCAAACAATACCTGCCCGGTGTCTGGCGAAAGCAGAAGAGGTTCTTGGATTGAGACTCCATCAGAACCATCTACTCTTACTTCCATGGATACATTCTCTAAAACTGCACCTGGGGCGAAATTTAACATCCAATCGGCGGTTGCTTGGGAACCATTAATTGCATTCGCACCAGTGGCGTTTAGCAAAACCCAACCAGTGTCTTCTGAACCTTCTTTTGGCCAAATTGTACTGTTGCCTGTATCATGCGCACTAACCAGTGGCGATGAAAGAATTGGACCCAAAGATGCCAACAACATTACTGTCACGAGTAGTATGGCTCGAGCGCCAGCACTAGCAGGGCCTACGGCCCTGTTGAGATTGTTCATGGAACCCATCCGTTTGCAATGGTATATCAATCGAATGCTCAGTTGTTTTTGGCACAAATATTAGATTGAATCAACTTTAGGATGTTTTTTTATTTCCTCCTTCCGTATAAAAAATTCATTCCAAATATCGGCTGAATTAGGTTATGTTTCACAAAAAGGTCAAACCCCGTACTGTATGAGATATCGTTTGGAGAGATGAAAATGGGCGAAGATTGGCGTGAGCGGACCATCAAAAAAGAAGCTCTCGATTATCATGAAGCATCTCCACGTGGCAAAATCAAAGTCATGCCTACAAAACCTCATTCTACATCACACGAATTATCTCTAGCCTATTCTCCAGGAGTTGCATATCCTTGTCTTGAAATTGCCGAAAGACCAGAGGATGCTTATCGCTACACTTCCAAAGGTAACTTAGTCGCAGTTATCTCTAACGGCACTGCTGTTCTAGGGCTTGGAAATATAGGGGCACTGGCCTCTAAACCTGTGATGGAAGGTAAGGGTTTGTTGTTGAAGACATTCGCAGATATTGATGTTTTTGACATTCAAGTCGATACAGAAGACCCTGAAGAATTTATCAAAACAGTTTGTAATATCGCTCCAACATTTGGAGGAATAAATCTCGAAGACATCAAAGCTCCAGAATGTTTTGAAATCGAGAGGAGAATTGCTGAAGCCACAAATATCCCGGTTATGCACGATGATCAGCACGGTACAGCGATTATTTCAGGCGCTGCTTTACTGAACGCTGCTGAATTACAGGGTAAAGAGCTAGCCACCATCAAAGTGGTAGTGGCCGGAGCGGGCGCATCAGCAATCGCTTGTGCTTCTCATTACATTTCTCTCGGAGTAAAAGTGGAAAATATCTTGATGTGCGATTCCCAAGGAATTATGACGAAAAGAAGACTTGATGCAGGCGAATTAAATGAATACAAAGCAAAATTTGCTGTCGAAAGAGAGGATGGCGATTTAGCAGATGCATTAGTTGGTGCAGATGTTTTACTTGGACTATCTCGTGGAGGCTTAGTTAGTGGAGAAATGGTCGCCAAGATGGCTGACAAACCAATTATATTCGCTCTTGCAAATCCCACTCCTGAAATCATGCCTCATGAAGTTCTAGCAGTTCGTAATGATGCAATCATTGCAACAGGTAGGTCGGATTATCCTAATCAAGTAAACAATGTTCTTGGATTCCCTTACATCTTCCGAGGCGCCCTTGACGTTAGGGCAAGAGACATTACTCCGGGAATGAAGATGGCAGCGACTCATGCTCTAGCCAAGTTGGCGAAGGAACCAGTTCCTGATTACATCGCGCATGCATATTCTGGTGAATCAATGCAATACGGCCCAGAATATATAATTCCAAAACCGTTTGACCGCAGAGTATTGATTTGGGAAGCAGCAGATGTTGCTGAAGCAGCAGTAAACGAAGGAGTCGCAGCGATAAAGCCAGAGGATTTTGACAAACAAGCGTACAAGGAATCTCTTGAAGCAAGACTCGGAATGTCATATTCTGTAATGCGTGGAGTATTCAATCAAGTAAAGGGCCGAGGTAAAAGAATTGTATTCCCTGAAGGAGACCACGAGAAAGTTATTCGTGCAGCCGCTCAATGTATTGAGCAGGATATATGCAAGCCAATACTTCTTGGAAATGTAGAAAGCATACATCAAAAAATGGCTGAGTTGAATATTGAATTTGAATGTGAGATTACTAATCCTCGATACGACGAGAGAAGAATCGGGAATTATGATCTTGAATTATTAGAGAATCGAAGCCGCAAAGGTATGACGATTATCGATGCCCAGAGATTGCTGAAAAGTCGACCGTACTTTGCAGCACAGATGGTTGAAATTGGAGATGCAGACGGTTTCCTAGGTGGCGTTAGCAGAAATTATGCAGATGTCTTACGCCCATGTCTTGAGATAATTGGTAGCGATGAAGATAGTCACTGTGCTATTGGATGTTACATGATGGTTGTCAAGGGCAGACTAATTTTCCTAGGAGATGCTACGGTAAATGTATACCCAGATAGCAAGGCGCTTGCCGACATAGCAGTTCAAACAGCGAAGGTTGCACGAAGATTTGGTGTCGAACCTAAGGTTGCTATGTTGTCATTTTCTAATTTCGGAAGTAGTCGAGCACAGCGTTCTGAAAGAATAGAAGAGGCTATTGATATGGCCAGAGAAATGGACCAAAAATTGCAAATTGACGGTCCAATGCAAGCAGATACTGCACTTGATATCGATGTTCAATCTGAATATCCATTCATGGCTTTCGATGGTCCAGCCAATGTACTGATTTGTCCAAACTTGGCCTCAGCAAACATCGCTTACAAATTATTGGAACAATTAGGTGACGCTGAAATGACTGGACCTATTTTGGACGGTTTAGATAAGCCCGTACAATTACTCGCTAGAGCGGATGGAGTTCGGCATATTGTCAATATGGCAGCCATCTGTTCTTTGGATGCAATACGCCAAGAGTCATATTGGGCTAGTCTGTCAAATAACTGACTTCACCATCTGAGTTTAGGATCCAAGTTTTTCGCCTAGGTCTCCAAAATGCTCCTGTTACGAATCCGGCACAAAGACCTCCAAACAGAAGGTTTGCCCATCCGTCGATAGCATATGATTCGAAACCTCTGAGAATCGGGATAGTGAAGCTCGGGATAATTCCCAGTACAGTAGTCCAAAATAATTCACTGCGAATATTTGCCATTAAGTTGGCATTGTCTGGCACTATCTTAGCATCTCCCTCTCTCTTTGGAGATACAACTAATCTGAATCCAACCATTGGAAGGGGTCTGTCCCCAGGTGTGGCAACCCTCGCATAAACGCCTTCACGTGTAGGGTGAGCGGCTTGTGAAACCCTGTGTCCAGATAGCGGGCCAATTACTTCCCCAATTCTTGGCCTTCCATCTAATGGTGCTCCTCTATGATTTCCTGTGGCCTCATCAGCTAGCAATTCAGTCCACCCGCATGGCAAGATTAGGCTATCTTTAGCGCACTCCCATTCAGATTGACTCGGCCTACGAACCTCTCCCTCGAAGTGTGAGGATAACTTAGAACATAACAGGGCAATATCCTCATGTGTAATCATATCTTTAGGCTCATCAGAAGAATCTTCTTCACCCATTATTGCCGCAAATTGCGACTTTGAAATTGGCTTTTCCAATATCAAATATGACGGTAATTCAACTCTATGTCGTGGCCTTTCATTTGCATAAACCCAGCCGCCTTTGTCAGTTCCCAAGAACACGTTTGATTGTTTAACTTTAATGAATCGAAGACCAAATACATCTTCGACAATATCCATATTCACACCTTCAAAGTTGCTTCAACAGACCTGTACCATTCCATTCCAATTTCGTGGTCCTCAATTTGCGAAAACTGAGGGTAAGGCGAGATTGAGCGAACATAACCGAACGCTGCAATGTCAACTAGGTCTGGAGAATCTCCGCCAAAGAATTGCTTTCCTTCGAATGCACCTACAAACTCACTGAGTAAGTCGTGCCACAACTTTTTGGGAGTGCGACCGTCCTTTTTCACTCTACTACGGGCAATTATGCCCCACATGACTGGGAATCCAGCCCAGGCGTAAAGTCGCTTGGAGAAAAACCCGAAATTTTCTAATTTGGATACCCGAGTTGTGGTTCGAAGAGCAGATAATATGCTGCCATACAATATCGGAATAGTTGCCTTGGACATGTGTAAATCAACCCACTCCATCCATTGATCACGTCTTGCTTCATCGCCATTGTTCCATAATTTACCATTATTGTGAACTTCATCAATGTGTTTCATTATTGGTGTAGAATCCACATACACCTTATCTTCTGCATCTACCCAAACAGGGACCTTTTTCCATTCAGGAGCACTTGGCAGAGTCTTCTTTTGTTTCAGGGGATTTACTTGCAGTCTTTCATGCTCGATATCTAGATGCTCAAGAAGACTACGCACCTTCCAGCAAAATGGGCAGGTGTACAACATGTGCAGTTTACCGACGCTCGCCATGATTTGTCGGGGAATGCTCTCCTTCATGATTCATCCGTCTCTCTGGACCCCTCTGGTCTCCAGCCAGGCTTCCAAAAATTTAGATCGTCTAACCAACTTGAGAAATCATCATCTGTGCAATTCAGTAGCCTATATGCTCGCATATTCAGGCCTTCAAGCAAAGAGTCATCCATGACGCCTTCTTCATTTGCATCTTTCCATTCTCCCGCCATCTGCCTAATTTGTCTCCTTGCCTCTTCAGGAGAATCGAAGTTCCTCTCACATGTTTCTTGCAAATCTGCGAGCCATGAACGGGTATCTTTGCGGATAACGTCGGGAATTGCAGGTCCCTTCCGCTTACTCTTGAATGGCCACCATCCCATGCTCTCCGCTCAGGCTACACCATCAATAGTCTTGGGGTTGAACCTCCTGGGCGGGTCATGGGGCGAATAATTGTACATATGCATGGAAAACCTTCTGACAAGAAGATGGCAGGGCTTATCGATGATTATTCCCAGCGTTTGAAATCTAAGGTTAGACTTGAGATTCATAGTGCCAAATTATCTAATGAGGAGTATTTTTCAAAAGTTCCAAAAGATGCAATTTTACTTGATGAGACAGGGGACATGATGACCTCTATCGAGTTCTCTGAAATGTTTCTTGAATGGGGCATTGCAAGTAAGGAGGCTCACCTAGCAATAGGCCCTGCAGATGGTTTTCCAAAGGACCATGGTCGTAAATCTATTTCCTTATCGCCGATGACATTTCCTCATGAACTAGCCACAGTTTTACTAATCGAGCAATTGTATAGATCTTATGAGATATCGAGGGGCAGTTCATACCACCGTGTTTGACAACAATCAAGAAGAGTACCCACCTGCCTCGTTCAATGGAGACTTGGTGGTTTCTTGCTCTGGAGTTTGCGGTTGCGCTTGCTCTTATTACAATGAGTAAATGGCAACCCTTCCCTGGACCATCTAAGCGATATGGATATCTTCTCCTGACAATCGCCGCACTACTATTGGTTGGTGAAACAGCTCCTCGGCCAACCGGAGTCCAAGTCCACCTGATTTTCTTGTTGATTTATGGGGCATTAGGGTTGATCAGAGGAATTCCCAACATGCTCAATTCACGAGATGAAGTGGTAGTAGCCCCTTTCGCAGGTGTGCTGTTTTCAGTTTCAGCAACTGCACTCATGTCACAGCAATGGGGCACTCTTACCGTGTTTGAAGAATACGCTGCATTTTCTACAATAGTCGTAATTGGAGCTTGCCAGACTTGGCTTGTGTTCAGAGGTTTACTTATCGGAAGACTACCCCTTGCTTGGTCTAAAGCAGGCTTGGTCGCGTTAGAGAGAGGTCAGGTTTCTGGCGAACATGGAGCCCTTGAGTGTTTTGAAAATGCATGGGATTTGGAAGAGGAGCATCTTAACCCAATGGCTTGGGTCGCTTTGGAAAGGATTCAAATTTTCTTGGGGAATTCAGAAGAAGCAAAACATTGGTCAAAGAGATTAGCAGAATCTGGTGGCGAACAAGCAGTTGCTAAAGAGTGGATAGAGGCTATAGATTCCGCTATTTCCAAACTTAAAGTGTTGGAAGAAGAGTGACTAATCAAAAAACAACGCTTTAATTGATACATCAAAGGGTATCACTTAAGTGGGTCGAAGTAGATTAATTACTATGGAAAAGACAGAGAAACAGGAAGATTGGGCACTATCGACGATTAGTTGGTACGCAATATTCGTCTGGTTCGGAGCCTCATTATTTTCTCAGGTAGTGTATATGGCATTCAACGGGATGCCCTATGATGCGAACCTAATGTTAGCATCAGCAGGACCTATTGCTTGGATTGTAATCGGTCTTGAGGTTCTAGCGTGGATATTTATCATAGTTTTCTTTTCGGGCAAGGTTGTCAATCGCCTAAATGTTAAACCCCAAGAAACGTCTAGTTGAGATACAATTTCACCACAGGCTTGAAGAAGCCTCACTGATAGTGCCGTTCGTGCAGAATGAATGGAATCCACCGCCGCTTGCAGGGCAACCGATGAATTTGAGCGAATTACTCGATGAGATGGCTCTTCTGGCAATACCAGATGGCTCTAAAGTCGTAACAATCGAAGAGGCAAGAATGGAATTGCCTCAGGCTAAAAAACTGTTAATCGCTCTTCAGTCATTACAAGATGAAGCACATAATTTGACAGAAGAACTAGAGGTCTTAGTTGAAGATTTATCGCCTCACCACGAGCATGTTGTCGAGGTCGCAGATCAACTCGGCGGCTTGGTGAAAGAATGGCAAGCTATCGGAGACTCGTTAGAAAATATGGGTGCTAGAATCGCAGGCTTCGACCCTGGGCATTTAGAATGGCACGGGGTAGTAGACGGTTATCTTGTATTGTATTCTTGGTGTCAAGGTGAAGATGATATCGAATGGTGGCACCCCTTAGATACCGGCATCAACGGCCGCAGACCTCTTGTTGAAGCATGACTTCGGGTAGACATGGTCCGAATCACAAAGGTACACACCGGAGGCGGAGATTCCGGTGAAACTTCACTAGTAGATGGTAGTAGAGTTCCTAAGAGCGATGCACGTATTGAGGTAGTCGGGACATGCGACGAAGTCAACGCTTTACTCGGTCTTGTCCTGATGGAATCTAATCGCTTATCGGATACACACTCCGACGGAGGAAATCGAGTAACAACTCGACGAGTCAAAGATGTGTGTAATTCAGCAATCGGCCGCCTTCAAAGTGAGTTATTCGATTTGGGTGCAGAACTCGCCTGCCCACCAGATCAAATTCCAGAATATATGCAATTGATTGACCAGGAGGATTCCGATAGATTATGTGAAGAGATGGATGCTTGGAACGAAGAGTTACAGCCTCTAGAGAGTTTCATCCTTCCATCTGGTTCAGGGCCGATTGCTGCAATGCATCTGGCTAGGACAGTTATTCGAAGATTAGAGCGTTCTATGGTTGCAATCAAGGACGAAATGCGACCTCTGGCATTACAATACGTAAATCGCCTTTCTGATTGGATTTTCGTCCTTACAAGATGGACTTCAGCAAGACTGGGAGAGGACGAAACTCTGTGGATTCCTAAGGGTAAAAGAGAAGCTGGCACAGCAGGAATGACTCGTCGCCAAAATGCAAACCGCTGATCAGTCACGACCGATTGATTTCATGTGGGCGTTTACCGCAGCAAGTACACCTTGACTTTCATGGTGAGTGAGCTGATTCATCGCATCTTCCCATTCTAACCAAAGATGCTCAGTATGCTCGTGACTAATTTTGACAGCCATAGTTTCTGTTTCTGCGATATACCAGAAAACCTGTTTGTCAATTCTCTTACCCTTGTGTCGGAAATCATAGGCGGTTCTGTATTCAAAACCATCAACAAATTGAATGTCATTTATTCCAGTTTCTTCAGCCAATTCCCTTGCAGCAGTTGCCTTTCTGTCAGCATCTTCATTCTCGATATGGCCTTTAGGGAAATCCCAGTGACCTTGAGGATATTGTAGGAGTAGAATTGAACCATAGTTCACTAAGACGACTCCACAAGAGGTCTCCATGGTTTTGTGACTCAACTCCCTATTGATAGCCCCATCGCTTCTAAATCGCCCTATACATTGATGTCTTGGTTTCTCTCGCCAAAATCATGTCGCCTTTAGACGGGATTGTCCGTGTCGTTGCAGACTCGGATTTAGACGGCTTGATGGCTGCGGCAGTTCTCAAGGCTAGCAACCCTCAAATCGAGGTTCATTTTGCTCATCCAGCCCTATTGCGAGGAGGTAGTCTCGACCACTTAATAGACCGTAGTACGGCTATTTGCGATTTACCATTCCATCCAGATTGTGGATTATATTTGGACCATCACCTGACCAATAGACCCTCTCCGGAAGAGCAGGAGATTTTTGAAAAAGATGGCGGAGTTTGTCACTGGCGAGACACCCCGTCTGCCGCAAGAGCCGCGTATGATTTGATGAAAAATCAACTTGACCTGTCACATTTAGAAGAGATAATGCCGATTGTTGACGCACTAGATTCGGGCGGAATTACCCTTGAAGAATTCACTGAAGATGGGCCAGTGATACGCCTTTCCCGCTCACTGTCATTATCTGACCCTGATCATATGCAAGTCGTACTAGAACAATTTGCAACAGGAGTAAGTCTTGAGGAAATCCTTGCAAGCCATGCTACGCGACTAGATTTATTGGGTGCAGAGCGAGAGAAACAGTCTAAATTAGTCAAGGAAAAAACGGTTATTGTTGATGGTCTAGCGATCTGTGATTTGAGCGAAACAGGAGTTCGAAGTAATGGTTACCTAATCACAGCATTAGCCGGAGATGAAGCCTATGCTTGTTGCGTAATTCATGGGTTTATGGATGGAAGTATCGAGGATGCAAACCGCCCTGCTTTAGGCGCATCTTTCTACGCCAATTCGTTCAGAGGTCAAGAAAATCCGTATGACCTCTCTAAACTTGCAACATTGCTGGATGAGACTGGCGGTGGCCATGCAAACGCCTGTGGTTGCCGGATACAACCGTCCGATGGAAGCAAAAGGAAATTGATTTTAGGAGACAAAGAACACAATCTTGAACAGTGGCTAAACCTTTGGAAGAATCGAGAAAACCAGATGCTTCGTTGAAAAAAATATGCTCCTTATTTGTGGGGAAATATTACACAGATTAAGACATCAAATGAAATACTATGTTTCTAGCGAACGGCCATGGAAGGTGTAACCGACCCTAAAATGCTTGAAGGGCGTTCCTTTTACAAGCTGGGTGAGTTTACTTACGACCACAGAAAGAAAGTCTTGGTCATTGGAATCCTTGCATGTCTCGCAATGGCTTCATTGATGACAATGGGCTCAAATTGGGCAGAATCCTGGGGAGAGGGAGACCTCGAATCAATGAATGCAGGTAAGATGTATGATGACGCCTTCACCTCTGAAGAGGGAACCCAATCCTTCACTTATCTCGTATTTCACCCTACTTTAGATGATACATCTAGCGTATGGCAAGATGCTGTAACCGAAGCATTGAGTGATTTTGCTATTCTAGATGATGTTAGTATCGAATACTCATGGGACAACAAAACTGTTGATGAGAGAGGAGAATTCATTTACGAAGATGATGAAGGTTTCTGGGCTTTGAATGTTGTAACCATAAATTTGGAACGTACTGAAGCAAAGGAATTGTACGCTGAAAATTGGGAAGATGTGGAAATTGACGATGAGGAATTCGAGACCTGGCGAACAGGCGGAGTTGCTATCGATGTAATTTTCGATAAGAGAATCCAAGATGATTTGATTACGGCAGAACTTGTCTCAGGTCCATTATCTCTAATTATTTTGCTAATTGTTTTTGGAACAATAATTGCAGCACTATTACCAATTGGAATTGCGTTCTTGACCGTACTTTCAGCAATGGGGATTACCATTTGGCTATCGAATGTCACGGACGTAACTCAATATGCTGTGAATATTATTTCTCTAATTGGAATCGGAGTATCAATAGATTATTCCTTATTCATGGTAAATCGATTCCGTGAAGAAATGAACCGCGGTCATGACATTAGGACCTCAACAGCGATGACTGTGGCAACTGCCGGTAAAGCGGTATTCTTCAGTGGAGTCACTGTTGGAATTGGCCTAATGGGAATGTTATTCTTTGAAAATACAGGAATTCCAAGCCTCGGTATTGGTGGTACATTGGCAGTATCAGTTGCTATGATTTATTCACTGGTTGTTCTTCCTTCTATACTTGCAATGCTCGGTTCTAGAGTAAGCGACGGATGGAAATTACCGTTCTCCTTCAAGACAGAAAATGATGCCGAAGATGGGATTTGGTCGAGGATTGCGAAGACTGTAATGGAACGCCCTTGGACTGTATTAATTCCTACATTGGTTATCCTTCTTGGAGCGGGATTACCATTCTTCCAAGCGGAGTTTTCTATGGCCTCTAGAGATGCTCTACCTCCTGATGATGAAACCCGAGTTGGGTTTGAACACTTAGATGAGAAATGGCCAGAAAGTGCAGCAAACTCTGCACTGATTGTGCTCGACTTTGATGGTGAAGACCCGCTTGAGGAAAACAACATTCGTATGATGTATAGATGGGCGAGCGATCAAGTCAATGACTCTCGAGTAATCGATGGTTTTGGTTATGCTTTGGGCCCGATGCCCGGAATGTCAGAAGATGAAGTTGTAGACTTCTGGAGTAGTGACGAATTGTCTCCTCAGATGAATGCAACTCGAGAATATAGTCGTCAGTTGTTTTTAGCAAACAGTACGACGTTTTTCGTATTCTCGTTAGATGGACCAATTACTGGTGCAGACAGTAGAGAATTTGTTAGTGATATTCGAAATGACAGAGCCTCTTTAATCGACGATTTAGTAATCGGAGATGATGGCGCTCTACTGGTTGCAGGCTTCGCAGCATACAGCCTAGACACGCTAGATGCAATCGCAGATAATTTACCAATAGCATTGGCATTTATTTTCATCTCAACAATAATTCTAATCTTCATTCAAGTACGCAGTATAATCATCCCAATCAAAGCAATTGTGATGAATATTCTATCCATTTCGGCTTCGTTCGGAATGTTAGTATTCGTATTCCAATGGGGTTATGGTGCGGATTTGCTGAACTTTACACCTCAACCGATAGAAGCTACTAACCCTGTGATTATGTTCTGTATCGTCTTCGGGTTATCGATGGATTATGAAGTTCTAATGTTATCGCGAATACATGAAGAATGGGAGAGAACTGGTGACAATACCTTAGCGGTTGCAAATGGGCTGCAAAGGACTGGAAGACTGATCACTGGTGCAGCAGCAATCATGGTTGTCGTATTCAGCGCATTCGGCCTTTCCTCTGTTGTAATATTGAAACAGATAGGGCTTGGTCTTGCTTTGGCAATTCTAATCGATGCAACTATCGTTCGAGCACTTGTAGTTCCGGCAACAATGAGATTGATGGGCAAGTGGAATTGGTGGTCTCCAGCATGGCTTGGGGGCTCAAAGAACATTGAAAATGTTAAGGAACCCGAGGAATGAATGGAAAATCATCAGCGCGATTAACAAATCCGCAGCTCTTCCGTGCTTTCTTTTAGCCATCTTATCCTTACGTGAAATTCGGCCCCATCTTGCAGTTATCCAAAGCAAGATAATTCCAATTGGTCCGGTAAATCCGTGCAGGCTATCTGGGATTAATCCAAGACCGGTATACCACCTTGCAAAAAAGGCGATTAAAACTGTAAGAATTGCTGCCTGAAGTATACGCTCACCCACCTTTTCATGGCGTTCCAACGCCTCTCGGCGGGTTTCACCTTTCAGTTCCCGGCTTTTGCGCTTCCAGCCATATTGCCACCACATCCAAGCAAGTATTACTACCGCCGTGATGGGGTGCAGCAACAGGATAACGGTCCGGAGCACATCCATTAATTCACCTTCAGACGGTCCCACATGATGGTTGTTTGGAATGTATTGGGTAGCCGGTGGCTCTAAAGGCGTCCGGCTTAGGGCCTCACCCCGGAGGGGTGAGTGATGCTACAGGAAAATAATCTCGCCGCTTGCCTAAAATCCGGAATGAAGGATAACCTCCCTCCTGCAACTCGCCAACGCATAGTTGCTAAAACTCCTGAATGGAGAATGTTGGATAAACCATGGAAATCTCTTCTTCTTATTGCATTAAATGAATTGCAGGTTCCTGGCGAAGATGAGGATGGCCAACCATCAAACATGATGCGAGGTCGCCGATCACCACGTGGTCGTCGTGGGGGCAGAGGTGCTAGCAGTGGGCCTATGGAGTGGCTTCCTGAATCCAGTGAAGTATTGTTGGATGATGGGTCATCATCTCCTGCTTTCCGCCTTGCAGTATTGTTGATTCGCAAAACTATTTTCGCGGATGATTGGGAAGAGTCTTCGGACGCAGTAGTCGATGATTTACGTGAACAAGTTTCGTCAAAAGGGGTTCACCCAGTCTGGGCAAAGATGGCAGAGTCTACGCCTATCCTCGCACAATTTGCAGCATTCCCACAATCCGATGTTGCTGAACAAGAAGACGATTCATTCGATTTGGGTGCTGGCTGGATTGACCCTTCAAAGTCGAAATCTCTTTCTCAGTCTCTGACTAAACTTGACTCTAGTGTGACTAATGCAACCGTCAAAATGGCATTGCAGAAAGCCAGAGCACAACTCAATGGCAAGAGAGGACTCCGTGACATAAAAGGTCTTGAGGCACTCGAAGGAGAAGCCAGTATCATCAGTGTATTATTGAATATTCATCTAGAGAATGATGCAACTGATTCATTGAAACAACTTGCAAAGAGCGATTCAGATTTAGCCGATGCACTAACCGATTTGGTACAACTCCGTGCAGGCAATCCTAGCGATTGGCAGAACTCTCGTTCATTATCAGGAGATGATGAACTCTCCTTGGCAAGAAAGAAGGCTGCTTGGGATTTAATGCCTGAAGAAGCTTCAAAACTAACCAGTGAAGAACTGGCTGAAGGGTTAGATAATGCATCAACTCCTCAGCAGAAAGAGACTCTTACTTGGTGGAGGTTAGCAGCCTTGGTCAAGGAAGACTCCTCAGATCTAGCTCTTGAATTACTAACCTCTCTATCTGTAGAGTCGGATGCAGACATGAGCGTTTTGATGCCACTTGTCAAGAAGTTAGGGGATGATGCCTTCACTTGGCTCGCTTCACAGATTGAAAATCTTGCACCGGAATCGCTTTCCAACATCACTATCGATGAGGAAGTAGGGATTACACTTCGTGTAGCAGCGGCTCGCAGACTCCATGATATGGGTGCGTCAGTTGGTATCGATTCATCGATTGACCTTTTCACTCGTAGCCTCGATTTGACGCGCCTAGCCCAAGTTCTGTTAGTTGATGAACAACGCTGCATAGACAACCCTTACTCGACACTACTGGTTGCACATTTGCTTCCTGCAAGAACCAAGGGTTGGAATTTTGAAACCATTCGCAAAGCAAGGCGCGATGCTCTTTCTACCGTTGACCAAGCAGAGGTTCCTAGTGCCTTCTCTTCCGCTAGTAGAGGATTGATTCTGATGCTTGATGGAGCGGCGCAATCCGATGATAATTGGATAGTTGATACACTTGATAAAAATGGAATTAAGGCATTCAACCATTGTCGTCAAGCGCTGAAAGACGGAGGAGATGGCTTAGCCGATTCCAAAGTAATCGACACACTAGCCAAGAGTGTTGCAAGTGCAAAATTGAGCGATGTAGAATCTAGATTATTCGATGCGGTTATTGATACTCTAAGGCTAAATCGAGCATCCTGGCTATTGCAGACTGGCAAAGACTCTGGCGTAATTGAGTTACTCGATGGGTTACTTTCTGGTGAAGTTACTGCAATGCCTATGATGCATGCAGTGCGACACCTAGTTCTAGAGTACGATATAGGATTAGCAAATCTCGTATCATGGTATCAAGAGAACGACCCTCAATCTCCTTGGCACACTCTCGCACGTGCAGCTGTTCATGTCGGAAACGGCGAGGAACTGAACGCAGCTAGAGATTATCGCAAGGCAGGAGACCATGCCGACTTTGATTATGAGCACAGAATCTTACTTCACCGTAAAGCCCTCATTCATCTAGCGCATGCCGAACAGTGGTCTGAAGCGGTAGCACTTTTGGAACAAGAACCTGCTCTAAAATCTGCACTGACCAAGAGATTCCAACTCTATCTTAACGTATCCCATATCGCTGCAAGTAAGCGTAATTCCGATGAGGCCACAAGATTGCTGAAGACTTTCGTTAAGAGAACAGAAATGGTAACTCAAGAAGACCAGCAAGGAAAAACTCAACTCGTCGAGAGAGTCAAGCATTCTGAAGAAGAATTAGACGTGCTACGAAATTATCCTTCATCTCACCCTAGACCACTTCCTCGTGAACCGTTCTCCGGTAGAGTCAAGGCGGCATTGAACACACTTCAGCGTGAAAGAAGGCGCAATCGACACACTTTCGAGAATCGTTATTCACAGGCTATGATGCATGACCCGTCAGGCGAAGAAATCTACGAAATCGCTCTCGAAGCCTCAGCAGAAAAGCCGCTAGAAGGATTGATGCTATTGGAGAGAGCGCAAAACTCTGGACGGTTTTCAATTCTAGATATCAAGAGGCTTGGTGATGCAGAGCGTAGCCTGTTCGCAACCCACAGGCACAATCTACCAATCAAGCATCGTTCATACTTACGAAATTTGGCGTTGAGCCCTCTAGTAATCTTAGATACAAATATTCTGATCGATGAATTACAACACAGAATCTCCAGCAAATTAGGAATTAATGCAGAAGCATCTCTTGACATTGGAGGAAGAGGACGATTCCATCGAATCCTCAAACACCGTGCACAGCAAGGAGTAATTCAGTTGTGGTTACCGAAGGTCGTCAGACATGAATTAACGGTTATTGCGGGGGACATAGAGCGAATTAGAAGTCTATTTGTAGACACCCTTGTCGATTCAGAAACCCTTGACAGTATACTAACTCCTGAAATTCTTAGCGAGATAGTCACTTCGATCGTCAGTGACTTCTCTACTTGGAAACCAATGGATTTACATCTTGAAGATGAAGCAGATGATGAAGAGATTAGAAGTGCATTTGAGCAATTCTTCGTAGACCACACCGAGGTATATGACGAAATTACTACTATGAAGAGAATGAGTGGGGAGCCAATGCGTACTGCTATCGGTAAACTCGATATCTATCCTGAAACAGCAGATCAGAATCTGATGTGCTTGGCAACTGCAATGGCTAATCGGTCACTTGGGGAGATTGGCAGTATTCTAATCGCCACAAGAGATTCAGATTTCACACTTGTAGCACGAGGAATCGAAGAGAGATTCGGATTCGGAGTAGTTGCAAATAGCCGAGACCTCAACTCTTGGCTACGCTAATCTGTCGGATTTACTAGATTCTCACATGTGAGAAATCATTGCTTTACCAAATGCAGAGCAAGATAGTAATTCAGCATCGTCCATCAATCTTTCAAAGTCGTAAGTCACAGTCTTTGCAGAGATTGCTCCTTCCATGCCTGATACAATCAAGTCAGCGGCTTCGCCCCAACCCATGTGTCGTAGCATCATTTCAGCGGAGAGGATTAGTGAACCAGGGTTTACCTTATTCTGTCCAGCATATTTTGGAGCGGTTCCGTGAGTTGCTTCAAAGATAGAGATTCCAGTATCGTAGTTGATATTTGCACCAGGGGCAATTCCAATTCCACCTACTTGTGCAGCTAATGCATCAGAGATGTAGTCGCCATTCAAGTTCATAGTTGTCAATACTCCATATTCTGCAGGGCGGGTGAGAATCTGTTGTAGCATAGCATCAGCGATTACATCCTTCACAGTTATTGTATTGCCAGTCTTTGGATTGGTGAAGGTACACCATGGGCCACCATCGAGTTCTGTTGCTCCAAATTCATCCTTTGCCAACTGGTATCCCCAATCTCTGAATCCACCTTCTGTGAATTTCATGATGTTTCCTTTGTGAACTATTGTTACACTATCCCTGTCATTATCGATTGCATATTGCATTGCTGCTCTAACAATACGAGCAGTTCCTTCTTGACTGATAGGTTTGATACCAAGTCCCGAGGTGTTAGGGAATCTAATTTTGTCAACGCCCATTTCATTGATTAAGAAATCCATTACTTTCGCAACTTCTTCAGAGCCAGCTTCCCATTCTATCCCAGCATATACGTCTTCACTGTTTTCTCTGAAGATAATCATGTCTACATTTTCAGGAGACCTTACTGGAGACGGTGTTCCTTCATACCAGCGCACAGGTCTTACACATGCAAACAGGTCTAGTTTCTGTCTAAGCGCAACATTGAGTGAGCGTATTCCTCCACCAACAGGAGTTGTCAGGGGACCTTTTATCGAAACCAATCCAGAGCGCATTGCATCCAGTGTTTCTTCAGGTAGCCATTCTCCAGTATTGTTGAATGCCTTTTCACCAGCAAGAGTTTCCACCCAAGTAATCGCTTTGTCACCCGAATAAGCCTTTGATACAGCCGCATCTACAACCTCCATCATTACTGGGGTTATGTCTACTCCAATACCGTCTCCTTCAATATAATGTATGATTGGATCATTTGGTACGATTAACTTTCCATCTTCCATGGTGATTGGTGTGCCTGACATGGTGCTCATGCCGGGCCAACTTGAGCCACTTCATCAACACAGCGGTCGACGGTGGTTTCATTTCTAAGCACCATGTGGGCGGGATATGCAAGGACGTGTTGAATGGACTGGGGCTAAAAACATGGTCGGAATTAATTCCAATGGCCAAAAAATTGAGATGGATTGGGATGATGGGCCGAGCCCTATGCAAATCACATTGCAAATGGTAGGAGCATGCTCTTTAGTCGACGTCATTCTCGGTTTGAAAGACCGTAAATTTAGTGATGCATGGGTAGAAATGGATGCAACTCGTTCAGAGGATTCAACTCGACATTTCACTTCTATGCACTTAGTATACCACATCAGAGGAAATGTCCCTCTAAAACTCGTCCAAAGAGTAGTAGAAAAATCTCATGAGAAACACTGTGGAGTATCCAATAGTATTCGTCAAGATTGCATCATTACTTCAGATGTAGTAATACATTCTGAATAATATAATCAGTCAATATTGTGAACAACCCACTGACCATCTAGTCTTGGTGCTTGGATGCTAACTTGGCATCCACTGGCGAGTAACAATTGTCTTGGTAATGTTTCAAGGCCGGTGATAAGTAAGCCTGCTAGAGCATCATGAATCATAACCCAATTCTCTGAAATTCCCTCCGGAGCAGGCACAATGCTAGGTTCGCCTTCGACTTTTACAGATGCCCAAGGCCTGACCAAACCACCGTCTCCTAAATCAACAATCATCGATAGAGTCATGACATTTCCTTCACTCTTTAATTCAGTAGATGAGGGCATTAAGCGACAGTTCTCTGGCAGGCCGGAAAGTTCACCTTCTCCCCTATCTCTTCGCATTGCTACCAATCTTCTTACCCACGCTAATAGAACGGTTTGAGAATATACCATCGGATTAGATGGCATATCTGATTCTATCTCAGTATCATTATCCCAGCCCCATTCGCAGCCTTCAGAATCGATAGGCAACAGGTTTGGCATCCATGAGAGGAATGCAGGGTTTGCATCCGGATGGTCTATCGAAACAAAGGCAGGTCCGGATGTAAACTCAGTATCCTTTTGCACAGCAATACTGGGAACTGAAATCACTAGTCCGAGGATAATTGCAAGAGGGTCCAATGCTGGAGGCCATCCATTTAGTGGCTCAGCATCTTTCTCTAACCAAACACCAGCGGCTAATTCTTCTCCTAGCCCTAGCCCACTTGCGAACTGAAATGCTTCTTTCCAACCTTTCTTTGACAACCCCACATCAAGGGCTGCTCGACCCATCGAGCGTGCGGCAGGAGCTAGGCTATCACGGTCGTTTAAACCCTCGAGCCATTCGCGAAGAATTTGGTCGCCGTCTCCGAAAGATCTTCTTTCGGTTTTAGAAATTTCAACCATCCAAGATTGCTCTTGTTCGGCTCTTTCACTGTCAGTGATTCCCAGTTGCTCCTGCAAGTTTTCCAGCATTATGGCACCGTCTCTGGACAGAGCGCCATCTGACCAAGCCAAGGCTAAGCCATGCTCAAAAGGAGTAGGTGCCACTGAATTAGCCTCCGATAATTCCTCTGACCAATTGTAAATGTCTCTCAAAAGAAAGTCCTAACTCTCCTCTTTTGCGAGCCAATAATTCTACTTCGGAAGGGTCTAGAATATCGTCAATCCAAACTGTTTCTAGTAGAAGTTTGTAGGTTGCTTCGGCGCTATTACCAATTGGAGTCTGTTCGATTGCAGGTGCTTCATCGTCATCAAAAGAGATTACTACGTCCTCAAAATCTGGTTCGTCATCATCGGTAAATGCTGATAGCGGGTCATCATCTTCCTCAAATGCAGCTAGAGGGTTACTCTTGCTAGCAGAAGGCGTGCTTGTACCAATCTCAAGTTCAGCGAAGGGGTCTATGTCCTCTTCATCATCTTCTGGCATATCAGTCGTCTCAAACGGTAACATACTATTCACCAAAAGTACCTAAATCGCAATAGTAATTGAAATCATGTATTGATTCATTCATCAAATAACGATGAAACACTCGTTCACATTTGATGATTAACATTGAAGATGAGCGGCTTGTAGGAGGAATTGTGAGGCAAGTATTGGCATTACTGTTCATTCTTGTCTTAGCTGGGCAAAGTTATGCTTTCCCAACAGGGGCTGATGACCGTGGCGATAATGGCTGCTTGTGCCATGGAGGTTCTGATGATTCGACAACAGTTACTCTTTCAGGCCTACCTGAAATGTACAATACCTCACAAGAATACAACGTTACCCTAACAATAGAATCTCCAGTAGAGATGAATGAGGTTCAAGGCGGCTTCAGGATTTTAGTTTCTCAAGGCGAAATGGTTGGTGAAGGTTGGCAAATACTACCCGATGACTCAAATGGATATACTCACACTTCAGAGATTAACGATAGAAGAGTATGGAATGCAGTTTGGATTGCGCCAGAAGAAACAGATAAATTAGCAACATTTGTAATTCATGGTAATGCGGTAAATGGGAATGAAGAGGCTTCAGGGGATGAATGGAATTCTCAATCAATAGCAGTTCCAGGTCCAGATTATACCGGTGATGTTTCTGCTCCCGAATTATCTTCATCTCCTAACAACTTCAAGTTAGCAATTGGAGGAATAGCGGTTGCACTGGTGCTTGGATTAGCTATACTTGCAGTCAAAGACTGATCAGTTTACGAACTCGATATTACGTGACTTGAGAGCACGTAATTGTCTGTTCTCACTAGCACCATGAATTTGTTCTGACCTAACCCCGGTCAGAACTAACATTACGCGAATATCTTCGCCGAGACTTTCATCGACAGCAGCACCCCAGATAATTCTGGCATTTTCAGAAACCTTTCCTTGGATTAATTGTGCACACTTTTCAGCTTCACCTAATGTCAGGTTAGGTCCACCTACAACATTGATTAGGGCGCCTCTAGCATCGGACACATCTAAATCGAGAAGTGGTGAATGTAGAGCCTCAAGAGTAGCAGCTTCAGCTCTTCCTGGTCCACTAGCAGAGCCCAATCCAATCATAGCAACTCCTGAACCAGAATTGATAACAGCCTTGAGGTCCTCAAAGTCCAGGTTAACCATTCCATCAGTTGTTAGGAGTTCAGTTACACCAGTGATTGCACGAACTAATAATTCATCACCTACTCTAAAGGCACTTGCAAGAGGTAGGTCTCTAACACCTTCAATCTCTAGTAGGCGTTCATTTGGAATCACCAGAATTGTATCACAGTATTCTCGCAACCTTTCAAGTCCCCATTCTGCATTCTGCTTTCGAAGGGTTCCTTCAGAGTTGAATGGATATGTGACTACAGCGACCGTTAGTGCTCCTTGCTCTTTTGCAAGTCTAGCGATGTGGCCA
>CACLCM010000017.1 GCA_902605365.1 uncultured Candidatus Poseidoniales archaeon
ATAGTCTACATCACAGTCGACTCTTTCAGCAATTCGAGTGGCTCCTTTCTCTTCTAGAACTCTGTCCCACTCTTTGCCTGCTTCACAGAATAAATCAAAAGCAGTATCTCCTAATGCTAGAACTGCGAACCTCATGTCCGATAAATCATCATCTCCTAGACCTTCAGCATATTCGAATAAATCCATGGCATTGTCAGGCTGTTCGCCATCACCCCATGTGCTACAAACTATTACCAATCGTGAATATGAAAGCATATCTTCCGAGTCTATGTCTTCCATTCCAAATGCTTTAGCTTCCATTCCCAAATCTTCTGCACCTTTGCAAATATCCATAGATAATAATTCGGAATTTCCAGTTTCAGTACCGTAGAGTACAATCAATTTTTCCTCGCTACTCATAATAAATCCTCAGTTTCACCCTTGTGATGTTCGGGGGGAACGTAGCCTCGCTATTTATTTTTAGGGTCTCCTAAAAAAAAATAAAACTTAATTGTGAACCCTTGATGGTCGAAATATGCCCCGGCGTATTGCAATCACGAAGGCAGGTTCACCATCGGTACTAGCAATCCAGGATATGCCGATGCCTGTCGCCAAAGGGGATGAAGTTTGCATCGAAGTGCATTTTGCTGGAATTAATTTTGCTGATACGTTGATGCGTCTCGGATTGTATCAACCACGTCCTGCTTATCCATTTACTCCAGGGTATGAGTTGAGTGGAATAATACACTCTATTGGTCCTGAAGCCTCAGATTTCAAAGTTGGACAAAGAGTTGTAGCGGCTGTTCCAACAGGCGCTCAATGCAGCCATATTTGCGTTCAGATATCTCGAGTTATCCCAATACCAGACTCAATGGGATTGGATGCAGCAGCTGCAATGCCTGTTACTTACTTGACAGCACATCACATGTTACATTACTTAGGCCATCTGAAACAGAACGAAACAGTTCTAATTCACGGAGGGGCAGGAGGAGTAGGTACTGCTGCACTACAACTTTGTCAGTGGGCTGGTATCGAAAATGTGTGGGCCACAGCATCGGGTTCAAAATCTAAAACCATCGAACAATTTGGTGGAATTCCTATTGATAGGCACAACCAAGACTTTGTAAAAATAATCAAAGATGGTACCGGTGGAAGAGGTGTAGATCATATTCTTGACCCAATCGGCGGTGATAATCTAAAGCGTAGTTTGTCAGTTCTAGCCGAGGGCGGTAGGTTGTACACTTACGGAATGTCGGCAGCAGCTCCTTCGAGTAAGCGTTCTTTACTAAAATCATATTTGGCTTGGAGAAAAACTCCAAAATTCGACCCTCTAAGGCTGATGACAAGAAATCGTGGTGTGTTTGGAGTTCACATGGGTACGTGGACAGACGAAGGAGCCATGTCTGACCAGTTGTTACGGATTCTGGAAGGTATCAAATTAGGAAAACTATCACCTGTCATTGATTCTGTATTTGATGCCAAAGATGTTGCTCATGCACATCAGTACATTCACGATGGCAAGAATGTTGGTAAAGTTCTGCTCAAATTTGTAGAGGATTAACTTTCAAAACGTTATTCTTCTTTTCCGTCAATTAGGTTAAGTGTCAACTACACTAGCGGCACATATGCAGAATCGGCATGATGCAATATTGGCTCTGATTCTGGTAGGGATGATACCCACGGTTTCCATTCTGGTGTCATTTGGAACCGATGGTGGATTATTTTCACAAATTGCATTTGTCCTTTTCAAATTGTGTCTCTTGTTAATTCCATTGTATTGGCATCTGAAAAGAGATCGTAATGAATGGTCGTGGTCAAAGCCAGAAAATGGTGGCTATTCTATGGCCATCGGTTTGGGTCTTGGATTGAGTGCGATAATGTTGATAGTTTGGTTCTTCGTTAAGGATTTGCTTGATTATAACATATTGCGAGATGCAGTAGAGCCTGTGGGTTTGTTAGATTGGAAATTGTATGTTTTAGGCTGTTTATACTGGATTTTTCTCAATTCATTATTAGAAGAATATGTGTATAGATGGTTCTTGGTAGTAAAATCGGAAATCATTTGTGTCGGTGAAAAATACGCAATAGTTTTGTCAGCTATGATTTTTGTAGTTCATCACTCAATTGCACTGTACTTCTTTGGTTTCCCTTGGTGGGCCAACTTATTGGCAAGCATTGGATTATTCATTGGAGGAGCAATATTTTCTTGGTTATACATACGCTACAGGAGCATATGGATTCCTTACATAACTCATGCAATATGTGATGTAACTGTATTTGGTATCGGTGCAATGATGCTATTTTGAAATAGCATTGAAAGTCAAAAACTGAATTAAGTGATTAATCTAACTTGGTTTAATCCAATGTTGAAACACCATGTCGAATTGGTCTTTTTCTCCAGCTTCAACATGAGACTCTTCAGTAAGTTCGAATCCCATACCCGTAATGTCAGGGAAAAAGGTGTCAGCATCAGAAACTCTCGCATCAATGATAGTTCGGTGTAACTGGTTTACATGTGGGAGGAATAAGTTGTAAATTTCTCCGCCACCAATCACCCATCCTTCCATTTCTATGGCTTCCTCGAAAGTAATCACTTCTACTCCCTCAACTCCACCTCTTGAAAGAACAAAGTGTTCTCGGCCTGGAAGCATCCCTGGTAATGAGTCCCAAGTTTTCCTGCCCATGATTAGTTTTGATCCCATTGTGATTTTCTTGAAGTGTTGCAAGTCAGTAGATTGTCTCCATGGAAGGTCACCATCTTTGCCAATAGCACCATTACGGTCGCAAGCAACTATCATTCCAAGCATCACAATCACACCGCAATAGGGGCTTTGATGTGCGGATGGTGCTCATATCCTACCACTTCGATATCTTCGTAAGTAAAATCATCAATATTCTTGATGTTTGGATTGAGTTTCAATGTAGGTAGCGGCTCGATTGGTGTTCTTGACAATTGAAGTTCAGTCTGCTCGAGGTGGTTTGTGTAAAGATGAGCATCTCCGATTGTATGCACAAATGTTCCAGCTTCTAGGTCGCAGACTTGAGCCATCATGTGAGTTAGAAGTGCGTATGATGCGATGTTAAACGGGACGCCAAGGAATACATCTGCACTTCTTTGATATAATTGACAATTTAGTTTTCCACCCGCAACATGAAATTGGAAAAAGGCATGACAAGGCATCAATGCCATGTCTTCTAATTCCCCAACATTCCAAGCGCTGACGATTATCCTTCGTGAGTTTGGATTATTCTTTATCATGTCAATGGCCTGTTCAATTTGGTCGATCACTTTTCCATTCTTTGATTCCCATTTACGCCATTGTTTGCCATAAACTGGACCCAAGTCTCCATTTTCATCAGCCCAAGCATTCCAAATACGTACGCCGTTTTCTTGTAGGTATGCTACATTGGTGTCCCCGGCAAGGAACCAAAGTAATTCATGAACGATTGATTTAAGATGCAATTTTTTGGTAGTGACCATCGGAAAACCTTTCGACAAATCAAATCTCATTTGGTGTCCAAATACAGAGAGAGTGCCCGTTCCTGTACGGTCGCCCTTCTCTTCCCCCTCATCAAGGATGCGTTGCATTAAATCTAGATACTCCTGCATCGATTAGGTGGTTGGTTGGGAGGCCTTTGAGGATTGTCACGGTGCTCCTTGCTCACGGATTCTCTCCATGAACTCGTCCGTGAACTTCCTATACATTGCCGCTAAAGCAGATTTAACCTCGTGGTCTTCTTTGTTAGCAAGTGCTTGCAACTCAGAAAGATCCCCGCTTTCTTCCAACCATTCCCACCATGTTATCGGCTTGCCGTAAGATATGCCGACTCTTCGCCATAAACGTGGAAACTTGTGTTTTGCAGGGGTCATGAAATCTCTTGTTCCGGTTAATCCAATCGGAACTACAGGAACATCTGGATATGCTGCTGCCAATCTAGCAATTCCGGTTTTGCCAGGTAGTAGGAAGGGTGCTTTGTCTCGTTTTGACCTAGTTCCTTCTGGAAATATTCCAAGTGCGCGTTTTGCGTGTAAAACTACTGCAGCACTCGATAGCACATCTCCTCCACCTGCTTCTCTATTAGTCTCAATTTGACCTGTGGCTCGCATGAATGAAGCTAGAGCGAAGTTTCTGAAATGTCCGTCTTTGGCTAGGTAGTGTGTCTTTCTTCTAGATGCTAAAATCACAACTAGGGGGTCAACATGTGATAAATGATTGGCGGCGAGAATGGTAGGTCCTGTTTTTGGGACATTTTCTACTCCTCTAATTTTTACACGTAGTACCATCCTGAAGAATGGAGCAAGTGTCCAGCGCATCATTCCATACGACCTATCGCCCGAAATACGATTGATATTTCGAGAGATTTTCCAATGATTCTCAAGAGCCATCCATGCGTCCTTGAGTTCACTCATGCCCCCTTGGAGTTGCAGGTTGCCTTTGATGATTACTTAGGCTCCATGCGTGGCAATGCTGAAATGCGGGCTTCTAGAGCATCTTCACATGCGTCTAGTTGTGGTAGTGATGCTTCTCACCGCCACTTTCGCCCCTGTGGTACTCGCAGATGTCAAATGGGAGGAAGATGGTTGGCTTGCAACAATCGGGCTTGAGCACCTCCAAGACGGTGATGAATTCGGTTGCTATGGGATGCCAAACCTTGCTTGGCAAGCCGACCCAGGAGCCATGGCATTGGAATGTCGCAATTACATAGAGTCCAGAATTGATGCTTCTCAATGGGGAGAAAACCCAATTTCAACATTTACTCCTAATGACCTTTCAGCATCTCAACACACAACTGTAGCTAATCAGGGATTCGTAATTCATGGTGACAATACTGGTCAATCAGCAACCGCTTGGCATTCTGCTGATGATGTTCCGGTTAGCGAGTACGACTGGTTCGATTTAGGTCGCCGAGGTGGCTCCTTAGAGAAGGGAATGTCTGATATTGATAAGATAAGTTCAGAATTGGATTCAGGTGGCTTGGTCAATATGTATTGGATTGGGAGAATAAATGATGCAACAGTTCGCCATGATGGTGATGTAGTAGACATGTTATCTGCTAGAGATGATGTTTGGTTCACCACTTGGGGTGAAGCATATTCCTACTGGACAGTTGAAAGGTGCTATCAATTTGATCATAATTTATCTGAAAAAACTCTAATGTTCGAGCATCAAGATACTATTGCTTGCTCATCTTCAGCACCTAATGCTTGGAATGTCCCAGTAACCTGGGTCGCAAATATCTCTAATGCTACTGTTTTGCAGTCAAATTTACCTGAAATGGATTCTGATGAATCTAACTTGAAGGAAGGATGGAGGCAAGAAGGCGAGATTCTATATTTCACTGTACTAAAGGGTAAAGAAATACATTTTAATTTGTCTGAAGATGTTGAATATGATATTACTGGCCGTACCAAGTTCTTCAACAATAAGTCCTCTGCTTTGACCATCGCAGGACATTCAACAACAGACTTATTTTTGTGGTCTAAGAGATTTGACGGTAATGAAGAATTGAGATTTACCTGGCTAATCTCTCCACGTGGCTTAGATGAAGGAATAGCCTGGCTTCCTTATGCTGGACTTGGAGTCTTACTTGCTAGTGTCTCGGGAATCTGGCTGTTGTTGAAGAAAGATGCTCTTGCGCATTCTAAGGCCGAAGGCTTGATGGGTACAATCAATAGCGGTGATGATGATGAATGACGAGGTAACCATCGATCCTTGGGGTTCTTCACAGTCAACAGATTACTCTCGCATCATTGAGCAATTTGGTTTGTCATCGATGGATGGAGTCTCTATCCCTTCCCCATCAAGGCTCCATCGTAGGGGAATTGTTTTTGCTCACAGAGATCTAGATGTAATACTTGAATCTAAGAGAATGGGCAACCCATTCGGTGTACTAACGGGATTAATGCCATCTGGACAGATGCATCTCGGTCATTCTATGGTAATCGACCAAGTACGTTGGTTCCAACAACAAGGTGGGGATGTTACAATTGCAGTTGCAGATTTGGAATCTAATGCTACGCGAGGGATATCTTTAGCAGAGGGCCGAAGAATAGCTGCAGAAGAGTACGTCTCTAACTATGCAGCACTTGGATTGGACCCGGATAAAACCTCAGTATATTTCCAATCTCAAAGGAGCGTTGTGCAAAGGTTGGGTTTCCAATTAGGTAAGAGGACAAACTTATCCGAGCTTGAAGCGATCTATGGCTTCGATGGTTCGACAAATCTAGCTCATGTTCAAGCACCTTTAGTTCAAGCAGGAGATATCTTACATCCTCAATTGGATGAATATGGTGGATTAAGACCAATTGTAGTACCTGTAGGAGTTGACCAAGACCCTCACTTGAGGTTGACTAGAGGTCTTGCTGCCAAAACGAACTGGTTTAATGTCAATGATGCAAAGATGGGATTACAGATTGGAGTTTCGATTCAAGATGAAAACTCCTCTGTAATGGGTGTTGAGGCTAATGGCCGAGTCAATAAGGAGAGGCAAAAAGAAATTTTTGCTATGATTGTTGATGCGATTTCTGCACTTGGCTTTTCAGATATAATGTCGAATCCAAAGCATGGTACCGTAAATGTGCCCAGTGCAACCTTACGTGACAAGGTTTCAATTCGAATGGCACTTCTAACTTTAGAGAGAAAGTTGGGGGGTATGGGTCTGCTCGCACCTTCGAGCACCTATCACCGGTTTGCAGTTGGTATGACCGGCGACAAAATGTCTTCTTCAAAACCTAAGACTACCCTTTTCCTTTCAGATGATGTTGCAACTGCTGAAAAGAAGATTAAGAAATCATTCTCTGGTGGCCAGGCCACTATTGAAGAGCACAGGAGATTAGGTGGAGACCCTGACAAAGATGTAGCATACCAGTACATGATGTACTTCTTTGAAGAAGACGATTCCTACTTGGCAGAAATAAATCAAGGATATCGATCTGGAAAGATTTTAGCTGGTGAAATGAAGCAACTCTGTATTGAGAGGGCTACAGATTGGCTTACTAACCTCTCGGAAAAGAGAGATGAAACCGCTCATTTGGTTGGAAACTTCTTTGATTGATCAAGACAATCTTATTGTTTCAAGATTTTGTGGAGAAAAGGTCCTAAGTTTGAACTTCTCTCGAAGAGCTCTCCCTAACTCATTGGCTTTGAAGAAGTCCCCATGGTGGAATATTACCTTTTTCGGCCTTGGACTCATATTCTCAACGAATTCAATTAGTTGCCTTCTATCTGAGTGTCCACTGAATCCATCAATTGTAGTCATTTCGCATCCAACTTGTACAATCTCAGTTCGGCCATTTACTACAAGAGGAACTTCAGTGAATCCTTTCTGCAACCTGCGTCCTAAGGTTCCTTCAGCCTGGTAACCTACGAAACAGAGAGAGTTTCTATTGTCGTGAGCCCAGTTCTGGAAGTAGTTGATAACCGGTCCAGCATTCATCATTCCGCTAGTCGCTAGAACGATACATGGTCCACTATCTGAGATAATAGATTCACGCATTTCTCTGCCCTGAACTGGTCGGAACCATTCGCTTGTAAATGGGTTATTTCCATCATCTTTCAAAATTCCTTTTCTCAGAGATTGCGTCAAATAATTTGGATGTGAAGCGTGAATTGCGGTCGCTTCTTGGATCATTCCATCAAGGTACACTGGAACAGGTTTAACAATTCCAGACTTGAATAAATCATCTATTGCAATCATCACTTCTTGTGACCTCCCTACTGCGAAAACTGGGCAAATCATCTTACCTCCCCGCTTTATTGTTCTGCTAACGATATCTTGTAGTTCTTGATTTGCTTCTTCTCTACTCGGTTGGAAATCTCCATCTCCACCATATGTTGATTCAAGGACTAGAGTTTCGCATCTTGGGAATCTTGAACTTGCTGCATCAAATAACCATGACTTTTCGTATTTCTGATCTCCTGAAAACACTAGGTTGTGTTTACCGTTTCCAATGTGCAGGTGAAGCGATGAAGAACCAATAATATGTCCTGAATTGTGGAATGTTAGTTTCATATCTGGTGCGATGTCAACAGTCTGCCCCCAGTCAAGGTCGATGACATGCCGCATACAGGTTCGTATGTCTTCCATGTCATATGGTGAACGCTTTCCCTCAGCCCCTCCAATCTTTAGATAATCAGTTTGCAATAGAAGCATCAAATCCCTGGTAGGTGGAGTGCAGTAAACAGGACCGGTGTATCCGTATTTGAACAACACAGGTAACATCCCTGCGTGGTCAAGGTGAGCATGAGTCAATATTACAGCGTCGATTTTATCGATAGGGAGAGCTTCAGGGGCAGTGAAATATGGCATCGGGTCTGAATCGTTAGCGATGTTTACTCCAACATCGATCATAATTCGACTTTCATTAGTAGTTACAAGGTGGCAAGCACGGCCTACTTCTCTGTATGACCCGAGACCAGTTGTTCTGACCCAAAATGAGCCTGGCCTTTGAGGGCGGTAAATATTCAAACCGAAATCCTTCAACAACTTCCTACGTTCTTTAGCATGAGATGCTCTGTATCCTCTTATGTCATGAATAGTTTTTGAATGAATAGCAGGTGTTCTCTCGAATTTGACAAGCCATCCACAATTATCTCTAATCGCTTTAGCATTAACACCTCTTCGACCTACTGCTTCTCCGGGCTTATTGCAAATCACAGTAACTTCACAGTAGCATGCGTCGAAATAAATCGAATCGATTCCAGCAACATCTGCAATTAGGTCGCGAATAAACTCCTCAGTTTCCTTTTCATCCTTCATTATAGAAGGATGAGGTCTCAATACAATACGTCTCTTAATTTTCTTAGCAATTTTTCCAACTAAACCTTCTCCGCCACCAAAGGCATCAGGAGTAGGGGTAATAATCGCAATATCGCCTGCCTCTAAGTCTACATCATACTTGATGTCCTTGGGGACAATCTTTCCAATAGCATCTTTCATTTCTTTGAAACTAAGTCTCATCTAAAGCCACCTCCGTCCGCTGATTTACATGGTGAACCCCCTTTCAGGAGATCCACGGGACTAACCCGCGGGTGGAGTAAAGTCGCCTCACTTTTTCAAGAGGGCGGTAATTTCGCTCTGCTCAACTGGTACATATCCATCTTTCGCAGAAATAACTGCCAAATCCATACCATTTCCAGATGCTGCATCTCTTTGAGCCGATGCTGAAAGTGCACGCGCTGCTAGTGCAACAGCGTCTTTTCTAGACATATTATCACTGAATCCATCTTCCAGAACACCATACATGTAAGGCGAACCTGAACCAGTTGCACAGTAAGTGTCAGGAATTGAACCACCAGCGGAATCGATTGAATAAACCGAGCCACCTTCACTGTCGACTCCAACAATTAGTAGTTGGACCCAGTGCGGACGTCCTGATAGAATATTAGCAGTAAGTGTTGCAGCGCCTTTTACGGTCATAGAATCGCCACGCCTTAATTCGAATAGTGAAACTTCTGCAGCAAGTGTGCGTGCAAGAGATTGAGCATGTCCGACTAAACCTGCTGTGGTGAGTGCTAGGTTTTCTCCAATCTTGAACAATTTCTGAACACTCTTGTTAGCTACAAAGTGACCCATTGTTGCTCTGTGGTCTGCTCCAACAACTACACCGCCATCGAACGTGATACCAATTGTGCTTGTTCCTGTCTTAACTGCGCCTGGGCCTTCATCACTCATTTTTTGTCACCTCAGTTAGGAGCCCGGCATATTGCGGGATATTACCCCCGTCTCGCGGGACCCTTATCAACCAACCGTCACACCATACCTTCCATGAGCGAAGAGCCGGAGAAGCAGACCTCGCTCGATGCGTTCAGTGGGCCGGCTCCGCGTACCCTAAATTTACCATCCAAAAAATCCTCCATATCGTCATCCAACACAAATGCACCAACAAGATATCACGACATGGAAATGCTTTATCCAAATGCCCCTGTTCCTAAGGTCGCAGATGGTTTAGTAATTCATAGAGCAACTCTTCATGATGTGACTGGTACGTTCCAATTGATGGATTGGTTGGCAGATGGCGAGGCAGCAATAGTTCGTATGGAGCGTATAATGAATCGGGAACTCGAGTTCCAAACGGCTGTTGAGAGATTAAACGAGTTCGTCGAAGGAGACCTCGGAGGCCAAATAATCAAACTAACCGATACTAGGTTGATGTTGTTACCTCCTGGTTGTCGTGGAGTTAGAGGTTTGGATTCTGAAGCGTTTGCAGCCGACCCCTCCGATCTGAGGTGAATTCATGGATGAGATACCTCTCGATATAGCATGTCCAATCTGTCATGTTGAAGGACAGGTTAGGATGCTAACACATATTGACGACATTCCCTATTTTGGTGAACACACTCAGGTCACTGTTCTTTGTCATTCATGCGGATGGAGACAATCAGACTTCATCCCTGCTGAAGGTAAGAAACCTGGTGGCTGTAGAATCTTAATCTGTAAACCCGAACATATCAGGTCTAGAGTAGTACGTTCATCTTCTTGCACTGTGCGAATCGTTGAACTTGACCTCGAAGTTAAGCCGGGCACAGCTTCAACTGGATATGTCTCCAATGTTGAAGGAGTAATTGACAGGTTCATGGAAGTGATTGTAATGGTTACTCGTCAAGCGTATACAGATGATACTGAGATGTCAGACATCAAAAAATTACAAGAGATGCATACCACATTACTGGAACTAAAAGAAGATCCTATTCCTAATCCGATTACCCTAGAGTTCCTAGACCCAAACGGGAGTTCACAAATTTTGCATGCCGATGCTGAAATGTGGGAGTTGAGTGATAGCGAATTAGAAGATTTGCCAGTAGGTCCTGAGCCAGCGGTATTCAGTCAAGATGATTTATGACTCAATCATAATATCGGCAACTCAATTCCAGCATCGATTGGGTCTGGTAAGTCTTCAGTACTCGACTCTATATTTGTTGAAAGGGAGTCGGATTTAATTGACAAAGGTGTACTTCCTCTATCGTTTTCTTCTCTTGCTGTTAGCATCGAGAAAGAGAGTACAACTAAGATTATTGAAAGTAATATGGTCATAGGCACAATCCACCCAGTTCCAGTATTTGCCGATATACCCGCAGTAGCGGCAATCATAACCACTGCTCCAAGCAATAGAATACCCCGTGAATTGCTTGCCACACCAACCACTCGTACCAAGGTCTTGATGAACCTAGCCCATACTGGACCCTAATATGTTCAGTTCTGGTGGTAAGCCGTCCGCTCCGAAATCAGCATGTCCTGGTTGGCTAATGACAGCAGTAGCTCCTTGGGGAGAAAATGCAGAAGATGCATACGACCAAGGATTAGTAGAAATGGGACTAGGTGACTCTAGATTGATTGAGGTACACGGTGCTTTCTTGCCAATGGGGTTTGAAGCCACACCTCCTCAGCCGTTGCCAATGGGCTCTCTGGTTGAGTGTCACATAGCAACTGCATATGCTTACGGTGGATCCAGTGCCTGCGCAGGTGTAGCATGGGCAGCATGTACAACTCCTGAAGGTGAAGAATGTGCGATTGTGGCGAAGATTACTACCGAATTAGATTATGAGGAAACAGAATCATTGCTTAAGAGAAACTTACAACGAAGGCTTGCAAGTAGAGATCTAGAAGTACAATCTTTCGATGTTGCAGTCGACGAGGTTACAGCGGCACAAGACCACTATGGGGTGGCTATGGCTGCTCTAATTCTCCCTGAATCACTCAAGATGTCAGGCGGAGGAAATGTTGGGCGTGTCCGTGCAGGACTAACTCGTCAAGCAACCGATGCAATGGCAGATGCTGCTCGTCGAGTCGATACAAAAGCTCCTGCTGCTCCAGCTATGCGTCCTGGCGGTCGCCGAAATGATGGTGGAACCGATTTCTCATTGTGAGGTGAGAATGTGTATACAGTTGTTCGCTGCTCTAGTTGCGAACGCTGTTGGGGAATCAAAGGTAAAACACGTAAATGTCCTCACTGTGGTACTTTAGTAGGCGATAAACTTCAGATTGTTTCTGTTGCAGAAAACGCTAGTGATTTGCAGAGAGAAGTGGCGATTGCTAATATGCCCGAAGGCCTTCGCGATGAGATGCGAGAGAAAATGCCTCGTGCGGTAGAAATTGTAGAAGACCCTAGTGCAAAACTTCTGTTTTCCTGCGTTAAAATTGCAGCTGTTGACAACGTGGTAGAACTGGATAGGCTCGCAGGTGCTCTGCGAGGTAAAGGTGTTGAGATTGATGCTGAAGACGTAGCTGAAGAAGCGGTTAGCCAAGGTTTACTCTTTCGTCGTAATGATGGTTCATACTTACTTCTTCAGTGACATTCAAGAAGGGAGACGATGGCGCAGGGGTTACAGGGTCTGTGGGTTAGCTTGGCCTATACTCGGGCGTTTGGGACGCTTGGACTCCAGTTCAAATCTGGACAGACCCACCATCAATTCCAATTGAATAGCAATATTGATTTATGTCCAGCATAAATAATCACTATGGCCAATAGATGGAATGTGATGCAGAATAAACCAAAACGAAAGCGCAGAGTAGCAATGGACTTGTATGAGTTTTGCACATTTTTGGTTTTTGTATCATTAGGAACAATTGGTTTAATGATTATGTTGAAACTTCCCGGTGACACTTTCGACCATGTTTCAGATTATCGTAACGGGGTTGTTGGTATTGGATTCATTATCACGGGGTCCCTTTTGCTGAAGTTTGACTCTAATGCTAGAGTGCGTGCTGCTAAGAAATTTGATTATGATTTAGCAGAGTATGAAATGATTCGTACCAAGTGGCTTGAAATGGAAGTTACAAAATTGGAATTGCAAAAAGAAAACTCGATTCAATACATGTCAATAGATCAAAGTAAACCCATCATAATCGAGGCTCCAATTGATGATACTGAATCATCAGATGAATAGCAACATGGTCAGGGAATGATCATACTAGACAAACCACCACAGTTGAAAAACAAGTCAAATAAATACATTGTTTTCGTTTTGAACGATCACTATGATGTTAAGATTCGACCTATGATTTTTGGTGGTTTTGTTTCTGTTATGGCCCTTGCAACAGTGTTGATTCCCTACATCGCACTACTTACCGTCCCAACTTACCTGGCAATTCTTTTTGCGGTAGTTTCTGAGAAAGTAGATATCGTGAATGAAGTCGAGTCAGATTCCCATAATGAAAGTGAATGACTATTCGTCTCTGGAATGAACCCAGATTAAGTGAAAGCCGAATCTAGATTTAATGAAACAATCACAACTTTCGAGTTCTTGTTTCCAAACTTGTTCAGAGAACTCAGGAACCATCTGCTTCTCATGAAACTCTCCAAGGTCACCTTTTTGTTCAGATGTTGTGCAAGTTGAATAATCTCGAGCCATTTTCTTGAAAACTTTGAGCGGCTTTCTAGCACTTGTTATCTCATCAAGGATCGCTTGAGCTTGCGATTTACTTCCAACCAATATGTGTCTTGCATGTGCATATCTACCTGGAACTCTCATTTCACATCCCTCCGTATCATTGCGACATGTAGCCTGTCTGTGCAATGAGTTACTACAAACAAGAGAGGGTTATATATCCATCCTAAAATGTAAGTTACCCAAGTTCCTAATAGGAATATACTAGGCGAATTGGATGTGTTTCTTATTACTCTAGCATGTAGCCCAATCAGTAACATTAGTGACACCTTAGGGAAAAAAGACGACAATTTGATTCCACTTTTTTGGCCATCATAAATTGCTTTGACAGGTACGTGTGTTATTGCGAATCCCATTTCAGATAACCGCATAAGCCACCAGTTTGGATATCCATATCCTTTCCATGAAACATTCCAATTCCATTTAGTAAGTACTTCGCTACTCGTTGCAGTGTATCCGCACTGGGGGTCTCGAATCGTCTGGCCACAGGCCAACGTAGTAAGTATTGCTAGCAGAAATGTACCGAATCTTCTGTGAGTTGGCATTTTCCCTGCACGGTCTAATCTCTCACCTTTGACATGATGTGCTTTCTTTTCGAGAATTGGTTTGAGCACTGCTTTCATGTCGCTAGGATCCATTTGCCCATCACCTGCCATTACAACTGAGATAAAATTGGAATCGAAAGAATTTAGCAGAAATTGGTGACCCGTGTCTATTGCAGCACCTACTCCAAGTCCTTCTAATCTGACTAATTCAACATCTGATGCCAAATCACCCGTTCCATCAGTGGAGCCATCATCTACGACAACGACTTTATCGACAAAGTCTGGGATTGTGGCCAGAACATTCGGAAGATGTTCTGACTCATTGCGAGCTGGGATGACAACCCCAACCTGCACTCCTTCGAACATGGTCCTCCGTCAATTGGCTGGATGATGAACTTCGTGGAAGGATGATTAAACAAATCTTCAAAAGTGAATCTGTTAAGTCGACACCATGCCTAAGCAGTTGGAACTGTTATCATTCATTACAATCTTGCTACTTGTTATTCCCGGGTGTACCACTCCTCAAACCATGGAAATTGAAGAGGAATCCGATACTCAAGAGATTGATTTACCTGAAAGGTTGAATCTAATGGCAGACACTGCAGGCAGAGACATAGACCGAGGTGCTGAACTTGATTTGTCATCTGATGCAAATGGAGAAAACACTCTGATTCTTTGGGTTTCAACAGGTTGTACGGGTTGCCATGATTGGACAGAAATGATTGCTCAATCCATGCAGAATGGAACAATCGATAATGATACGAGAATTATAACCATCCATCGATATCCTTCATTCGAGACACGTGAAGAGGTCATTGAGGTATATGCTTCAGAAAATAGTTCTACAAAGTCACTGTGGCCTGTTCTGATTCCCTTCAAAGGACAACCAGCAATGGACCTTGATACTGGAGAATATACCGAGTATGATTACACTGTAGCCTTTGATAATCCTGCAACACCATCTTTTACACTGCTCGATGGAGATGGTAAAACAATCTGGAAAAACCGAACTTACTGGGCCAACCAATCTGTGCTGAGTGAAGCAATTGATTTGTTGTAATCGATTTCGCTTGAATTACTTGATGCCTAAACTGGTATCATTTACAGTTCATGGGCCATGAACTTCATCACTTAGAAGAGTTCCCGCTGTTTATGGAGTCCCTACGTATCGTCCTCATGGGTAAGGACTTCGAGTTACGATTAGTGTCTCTAGTAGTAAGAGCAAGAGAGCTTGCAGATGAAGTAGTTCTGCTGGATTTAGGAAGCAAAGACGAGACTGTAAAGTTGGCACAAAAGGTAGATTGTCGTGTCGTAAATTATTCTGGAGATGTGTTAATTCCTCCTTTGGCAAATGAATTATTCGAGGATGAGCCTGTTGAACAAACTCTTCTAGTTCATGTAAATGGCCGACTTAAGTTGAGAGATCTCCCTCTTCTTGTTAATCGAGCAAGAGAAAATTGGGACTTACATATGTCATTCAACAGTGCAGGATCTGATTTCTCAAATCCTCAAGAAATCGTTTATGAATCCGCCGAGGTTTCACATCTAGCTGCTTCAATAGCAGGACTTGAAGCCCTGAAGGAATCTAAAATCACCGATACTCCAATCGAACTAAACCAAGATTTGAAAGTCAGAGTTCTTCATTCTAAACCTGCCCCTAAAGTTCAGCAAAGGGAATCATTGGCAACAGCCTCAAAATTCGCTCAACTATTCTATTGGATGTTAGAATCCAAACATCCACTTCTCTTATTCGGAATACCAGGCGTAGTTCTCTTCTTTGTGGGCTACAAATTATCGGGTAATGTCTTGGATACCTTCGTAGAATGGAATGAAACCACAGTGGGTGTAAGTTTGGCTGTTATAGGAGTTACATTGATGGGATTATTCGCTATGATGGTAGGTTTGATTTTGTACATAATGGGCAAGCAGGTCAAGCAAATTCAATCTCAGTATAATCACTGGCCAAAGGAAGAATGAGGCTTTGATATGCAACATCTAATTTGTTTTGATATGGACCGTGTTCTAGTTGACCATCTTTCTACATGGCAATTTGTTTATGACAAATTGGGAGTTTCTAACCATGAAGCATTTGAACTCTACAATCAGGGCAAATTGGATGAATGGGATTGGCTAAAGATGGACCTTGCATTGGTAAAAGGAGCTCACCCCAATATCACTGATGAAAAGATGCGAGAACTATGTGTTGGGACTCCTCTTATGGACGGTATCAAAGATTGCTTGGATTGGATTATTTCAAATGGCCATGAAGTTGCAATAATTAGCGGAGGGATGCAGGAAACTGCTCGAGATATTGCTTGCATGTATCCTAGCGATGCTCCATGGAAACGCAGGTGGGGGGGAATAAATCGCCATCGTGGATGCGATACTAAATTCCATGTATTCACAAATGGTTGGCTTGAGAGAAACGATGGCTCAATTGGCGATTATGGGCGCTATCAAGTTCAGATGAATGGTAAAGGCTCAATTGTTAAAATGCTACAGAGACGTTTGGACATTCCTAAAGAGAGAACAATTTCAATCGGAGATAGTGCTGGAGATATCGGTATGTTCCAACAGAGTGAATTATCGATTTGCTTCAATCCGTGGGACGAAAAGCCAGTTGCTGTTGCTAAGATGACTATTAGAAGTCGCAATCTACTCGATGTTCTTGAAGCGATTAAAAATCAAATCAAGGGGTGACTCTTCTAGAATCTCTAGGGAATGGTATAACTTCACGAATGTGGTCTGCACCTGACAACCAAGAACAAACTCTGTCAACTCCTAATCCAAATCCTCCGTGTGGAACTCCACCGTAGGTTCGTGTGTCGATGTAAAACTGGTATGGTTCACGAGGTACACCTTCTTCGTCAATTCTTGCAAGAATTTCTTCTTCGGACCAAGTTCGCTCTCCCCCTCCAATGATTTCTCCATAGCCTTCAGGAGCTAATAGGTCATGACATAGAACGTAATTGTCATCATCAGGGTCTACTCTGTGGTAGAATGGTTTTGCAATCTTTGGATAGTGGGTGAGGAAATGTGGAACATCGAAATCTTGGGTCAAAACTTTTTCTTTGGAATAATCCAAATCTTGTCCCCACTCAATATCAATGTTCATTCCTTGTAGAGTTTCTACTGCCTCATCATAGCGCATTCTTGGGTATGGGTTGTCAGCATATCTTGCCAGCAATTCAAGGTCCCTATCGATACTTGTCATCTCAGCCTCCCTTTCTTCAAGTACAGTCTTTGCAATATGGCGAATTAATCCTTCACCATGTGACATAATTTCAGCATTTGATGCCCAAGCAACTTCCATCTCTGCATGCCAGAATTCAGTAAGATGTCTACGTGTCCTACTCTTTTCGGCACGGAATGAAGGTGCGATTGTATACAATCTTTCTAACGCAGGCATTGCTGCCTCAGCATACAACTGCCAAGATTGTGTAAGGTATGCTTTCTTTCCAAAGTAGGGGACTTCGAATAAGGTCGAGCCACCTTCAACAGCACCTGCTACAAAGTTAGGTGCTTGATATTCTGTAAAGTCTCTTCCTCGGAAGTAGGAATGGATTGCGCCGAAAACACTTGATCGGATTTTCAGCATGTTAGTCATTCTACCTGTGCGCAAGTATAGATGACGGTTGTCTAGAAGGATTTGGTTTTCACTTAGTGGAGTTCCATCTTCTGGATTCATTGTTGATTCAGTGATTGGGAACGGGGTTTCTGATCTGACTGCTCCGACAACTTCAGCGCTTGTTACAACTAATTCGTGACCACCAGGTGCTCTTTCGTCAACATTAACGATTCCTTTCAGAATCAGTGACGCTTCAATCAATGCTCCTTTGAGAGATTCAAACGATTCATCTCCGATAGCATCACGCTTTGCGACACATTGGATAGTGCCGGTAGAGTCTCTCAGTACAACGAAGCGGATCTTATTAGAGCCACGGGTTCTCTTAATCCATCCCTTTAATTCAACTTCTGCACCGTCATGTGCACCAGCCTGGACATCTCCAATCCAGAACTCCTTCGCCATGTAACGGCGTGTAAGGCATTGTGCTTGAATGCCTCGCTTGAATTGCAAGAGAATTATTTGTTCAAGATTCTCTTCGTTCTTTGAAAATCCGCTTAGAATAGACGCATTAGAGACTTGTTTTTGGGAAAGCATCAAACATTAGTCCGTCCAATATTAGCATATGTCCCGAACTGTAGTCTATGCTATCGGGGGAAATGCTCTCTCTTCACCCACTGGTGGTAATGAAGATGATTCAGCATTGGTTTTGGCTAAGGTGATTAGCGATGTTATCGACTTACTTGAAGCAGGGTGGCGTGTAATCTTGACTCATGGTAATGGCCCGCAGGTCGGTCACCTAATGTCTCTTGATCCATCACAAGCGATGGATGATTGGGTTGCAGCGACTCAAGGAATGATAGGACATTCTCTATCAATTAATTTAGATTCAATATTGAAAAGAAGAAGCCGACCAGAATCCACTGCAGTAGTTTTGACTAGAGTCGAAGTCGATGAGAATGATCCTGGTTTTTCAACTCCTACAAAACCAGTTGGCCCAGTTTTGAGTGACAAACAAGTGATGACTGAAGATTGGGATATTGCGGAGACAAAGAATGGACCTAGGCGTGTCGTGGCATCCCCTCACCCTCTGCGTATTCTGGATTTAGATGTGATAAAGTCGTTAGTTGCTAGTAATGCGATTGTAATATGCTGTGGTGGAGGAGGAATTCCTGTAATTGAGAAGGATAATCACTATACCGGGGTACCTGCAGTTATCGACAAAGATCGTCTTAGTGCTCTTTTGGCTAAAGAGATTGAAGCAGATGCTCTCATTATTTCAACCGCGATAGATTCGGTACGTACTGGATTTGGAACTGAAAAGGAAATCTCACACTCAATTCTTACTATATCGGAAGCTAGAGGTTATTTGGAATCAGGTGAATTTCCTGCGGGCTCTATGGGACCCAAAATTAGTTCATTAATCGATGCCGTGGAGAACGTAAGTGGCCTCAAATCGGTACTGTGTCAGCCTGGTGATGCAATCAAAGCACTAAGAGGCGATGGCGGTACCATAATTGCTCCTTGAATCAATCAAGTTGCATGTTCCAGTTCAGCTGTAAATTAAATCGGATTAAATTAAATACGACTTGCTGGAGCGATGGGTGGGCCTGTAGCTTAGTCAGGTAGAGCGATGGACTCTTAATCCATCGGCCGCGGGTTCGAACCCCGTCAGGCCCGCTTAATCTCAATTCAATCTTCCATTAGGATTAATTATGGTTTCAACACCATTAGCGCCGGCTAAAACAACAGCGTCACACATATCATTGAATAGCCCAACTTGCACAACTCCTGCAATCAGTAATATCTTAGATTCTAAATCAATTGGATTGGTTATATTGGGCCCTGTGTGTGCATCAGCAATCATATTTCCATTGTCTGTAATAACCGGGCCATTACCTGCCATTCTGATGTTCACTCGACAATCGAGCAAACGTGATAATTTCCTTACAGTTGCCTCTTGGGAGAACGGAGTAACTTCAATCGGTAATGGAAATGCGCCTAATTTTTCTACACGCTTTCTGTCATCAGCAACCACTACCATTCCCGCACTCTCTTGTGCGACAATTTTCTCCCTTAGTAGTGCAGCACCTCCACCTTTGATAAGTTGGAAATTTGGGTCATATTCATCTGCACCATCAATTACGATATCAAGTCCGTCAATTTGTGAAAGTTCAACGAGGGGAATTCCAACTTCAATCGCAAGTTTTTCGGTTGCTAAACTTGTAGGAACTCCAATAATTTCTAATCCTTCTTCTGCCATTCTTCTTCCCAGTTCAATGACTGTGTGCTTTACTGTTGAGCCTGTTCCTAGCCCTACTTTCATTCCATTAGTTACAAATTTACAAGCTTCAATTCCAGCCTCTCGCTTCAGGGCTTCAACATCTGCCATATACCGTCCAATGCACAGAAGTCAATAAGCAATTTGAAGCCGAATGTCTGAAGTGCTTTGAGTTCATGCCATAGGCATGGCGAGGCAAAGACTAGCGTTTTTCCTCGTTATCATGTTCTGCGGAATGTCCTATGCACCACTTGCTAATGCTAATCCTCCATCTCGTCAAATAGATGTCGTAGTTGGTTTGGGTCCAGATGGTATGTCTGACCAATTCTTTGTCGAAGTGCCTGATGGTGAAATTGTAACCGATTTCAATGTCAAAGTATTCGAGAAGCCTTGGCCAATAAATGATGTGATCACTTTAGACACCCAATCGGATTGGAGTAACGGTTCCTCAATGGATGGAATTGATTACAACCTTACAGGTTTACGAATATTGCCAATGAGCCATGAATGGACTTTTGAAGGCTCAACTCAAGGCTGGAACCTTAATACTGCAGGCGGATGGGCACATGGATACGATTCATCCCTAGGCTCAACGGGTGGTGTGCATTCCGGCTCATCTGCACTATACACTTACAACGGTAATTATCCTAATAATTTAGGCGGACCTTTTTGGGCAACTTCTCCTACAATTGATTGTTCTTCATGTTCAGGTACGTGGGACCTAAAGTATTGGCGAAAACTCGGAGTTGAGTCTTCTTCATATGACCGTGCTTACGTTTCAGTGAAGACTACTAATGGTGGATGGACAAATGTTTATTCGAATCCCTACGGGTCAACAAATGATCTTTCATTTGCTCAGCAGTCACATGATGTTAGTACCCATGTAAATGGAAACTCGGCTTTCCAAATCAGGTTTGGATTGGGTTCAACCGATAGTTCGGTAACTTACACCGGTTGGAATGTTGATGATGTTGTTCTAGAACCTAGAGGCAATACAGGTACAGGTACTGCTAACTGGACAAGTAATTCATTTGGCCCAGGTTCAAACGGTGACATGGAAATGTCTCACGGTCTCATGGCCATTGATGCAACTGTACCTATTGGTTCTATGATGCGTTGGAGTATTATTGATTCCAAAGATGGCTCAACAATACCAGGGTTCATGGACAGAGATGATATGAGCGCAGATTTGTCAATAATCGACATCGTTGCCCATCCTGAAGTTCAATTAAAAATCCAAATGGAATCGACTAGCGAAAGCCCAATTATCCATTCAATTAAGATTGGTGGGGGCATAATTGAGCCATTTACATCTGACCCCACAGCCTCTGGATGGAGTGGTTTCTCTTCCCACAGTAACGGTATGGTGTCTGGTACCAGTTTCCTTAATTCTCCTCAATGGCGTACAGTCAAGCCTTTCAGTGCCATGGAAGTAGTTTGGACTGGCAGTGGAAATGGTGATTTTGAAGCTTGTTTCACAGAGGTCAATCAGTGTTCAACAAGTGGATGGAAAACAATTCCATCTAATGGTAAATTAGCAATGGACAATCCAAGCGTAATTCTCAATTTACGTTGGAATGGAGGTGGTTCATATTCCATGGATAATATCGCAATCGATTTACACAGGCATTCCTCTCCTTTGGATGCCAGGATTGATATTGGTCTTGATGGAGTTAGCGAGTGGTCATTTTCAAATGAAGCGATAGGTGGTTGGGGATTACAAGATAAATTCGCAAACGGTAATCACAGCGTCAATATGTCTCTTGCCCAAGGTGGAAGTGATGTTGCCCAAATGCACTATCCAATCAAGACTGGAACATCTGACCCATCCTACGAAACCACTGGCAATCTGATGCTAACACTAACACCTGAAGATGCTCCTTTAGATGGTGTAGAGTTGAGTTTCAGTATAGATGGAAACCAACTATTGTCTCAAACGGTAGGATTTGTTTCTCTTCCTGAAACAGTGATACTCGGTGATTCGCAGATGCAGACGTTGGTTAACAAAATGAATTCTAGGTCAGCAGAATACTCAATCGTCGATGACTTAGATGCGCATGCGATTGAGATTACAGTATCTTCAACAACTGGTGGTAATTTGATAATGTCCGGTCTTTCAGTTCCTTATCGCTTTGATGCGCAAATTGATGGAGACTCATCATTACCAATAATCGCAGCAATCAATTCACAATTAAGTCAAACCGATGCCAATAATGGTGTTAAGAGAGTAGCAATACCAATCGTGATGTCAAACCCTGGTCATTTATTAATTTGGGATTATGGAATTCAGACACTAGGCACTCCTGAGCCAGTATCTATGTCTATGGCTAATCAAACCGACACACTCGTTGCTGGCAATGATTGGTATGAGTTCAGCAGTAAATTCGATCTATCTAGCATTGGGATTACAGATGCTTCGCAACAATTTTCTGATGAAGGTTGGTCTTCAGTCTTCACTTTAGGTGGAAGTTTATGGAGTCGTTCAGTATACTGCTCAGTCGTTTCTGATTCATGTAATTCTGAGCAGGGCATCATTATCGATTCATTCTCACATAACTTTTCAGGCTCAGAAGTAGAATTTTTCCATCGCATCAGAATCTCGTCCATTTGGCCAGACGAAGAGGCTCTAATCGCTTCAAGTTCGATCGATATGAACGGCCCTGCCTCTCAGCCAAACCAAATTCGCTTTGGTTCTGGCTGGTCTATGGGTGTCGAGCAGGATGTTGAGGTAAGAGATTGGCATCTGTCTTTCTTGAATGGTGCTCAATCAACTTGGGACGCACTATACATCGACCCTGCAAACCCTGGTGTTGTTGAAGTCGAATTATCATTCGAAGACTTAGAAGACACCCCGCGTTCCTCTACTTACAGTGTCTCACTGCACATGGATGGTGTCCTAACAGATACCACTCAAACACTCGTTGATGGAGTTGCTACTCTGATGTTTACTCCTAATCCTCTAGCCACCGAAGTTGAACTTGAAGTTAGTGTGACTGGTCTTTACGGTCAAACAGTTGTATGGAATACTCCGAAGAATGCCACCTTCTTGGTGGATGATTTGGCGCCAATCCTTCTTTCATCTAACGTAGCAACACTAGACCACAGAAGTAATCAATATCCATTGCAACTAGTCTTTGAAATTGGAGACAGGCCACTACTTCCTAGACATTCCCTACTACACCTAGAGTCATCTTGGGAAGGTGAATCAACTGTAGTTTTAGATAAGCCTGCTAACTTGAATGGATTCCAAGGCGAGTATTCTACAGTTCTGGATGTTAGCAATGCGGACATTGGTGACACGATAGCAGGCTGGTTAGAGGTCTTCGACCCTGCAGGCCATCAATTACCTGATTCAGGTAGCGAGGAAAGTCCATTGTTCATCATCCAATTTGGACCCGACGGTGCTCCAACAATTATGGAAGATGGGTTGGGTTGGACTCATAGTGACTCTTGGCTTCATCCAGGTCAGAATTACAGTATGCAAATTCCTATTCAAGATGTCAATGGTTATGGCGATATTGAATCCGTAATTATCGATTTAGCTTCAGATTCGAATGAGAATTTAATCATCGAATGGTCTTCTGTGGACGGATGTTCATCATCTCTCAACGAGATAGTAATCGAGGATTGCTTCATAATTGGCGATGCACATCACTTTGATCCTATGTTCACTTTGGAAGTTGTAATGTCGTTTGCTTGGGACTTTAATCCGGATTCATCTATTGAGCGAAGAATAAGAGTTACTTCGACTGATGATTCAGGCCAATCATATCGTAGCGAATTAGATTCAGTATGGCGTTACTCAAGCGAGATGGAAGTCGACACCTCTACCGTTGGTTTCTCAGACACTTCAGCATTTGTTGCTCCAGGAGATACCAGTAATCTGTCCGCAGATATCATTTGGTCACGTGGAGGTCAGTTAGTTGGAGCATTGGTAGACATTACAGCTACAATCGATGGGAATGAGCAATACGGTCTCTCTGAAAATGGCCGTGTTAATTTGCAAGTAATCGCTCCGAATTCAACCGGAATACACCCCATAACACTCGATTTGGTAAATTTACCAGCAGGAGCGATAGACCGAACTGATACTGAGGAAGTAGTTGCTTGGATGGTGGTTGATGGAAACGCACCTAGTGTCGTCCAATTCCTTTCTCCTGACCCTCTTGAATTAGTTCAAGAAAGAGATTGGAAAGATCTCGGATTTGAGATAATGGTCAATGAAAGCGAAGGATTAGACATGAGTTCTATGCGAATGAATTGGCTGATTATGCCTCACGGAATGGCAATTCCTGAACTCGCTTTACTAGGCGGTAATGTTAGCATGGAACTCATAGCAGGAACCGGTGCCGGCACTTCAATTCCACTTTTGGCGATTTTAGATGTAGATGCAATTATTCCTGAGGTAAGTCGTGATAACTCATGGGACCTATGGATTTGGGTAGAGGGTCAGGATCTAGCGGGCCAACAAATCGAATCTGGATTTAATAGTCGCAATTCACCACTCGCAATATTACAAATGGCAAACAGAGAAGCAGATTTACGAATCGAATCTGATGAGATTTTGATAACAAAGAGTTACCCTGGCGTAGGAGATGATGTTTGGATTAACATTACAGTGCGTAACGACGGGCAAGTCGATGGAAGCACAAGTATTCGTGTAGAAGTCATTGAAGATGGCGATGATAGAAGATTGATTGAGATAATCAATGTCGAAGTTTCTGCATCAGGAAATACATCATTCGAAGTCAAATGGGTCCCGGAAAAGCAGGGTACGGCATGGGTAGTTGTTTCAACTCCTGACGGGATGAATGAACGAACGGAACCTATTCAAATCGAGAGTGGTGAATCTACATTCATCGTTGAAGGATTAGATGGTGCTAGCAACACTATGCTTACTGGTTTTGCTATAATCACCTTCCTTATGATCGGCTTACTTGGCTATCTAATAATGTCTGGAAAGAAGCCGCCAAGAGATGAATATTACGAAGAAGAATACATTTGAGCCTTGCAATGGTTTGAAATGTGTCTAGCCTCCGCGACATAATGGAGGATGCAGGAGGACTGCTGACAGACTTCGAGTCTGAGGAAAGTCCCCTCTCCACAGTGCAGGCGGTCGACACAAGTCGAGACACAGAAATGGGTCGGTCAATGGTGCAGAAACGAACGATACGAGGTGTGTACGATGAATCCGGAAGGACGAGATTGCCACGTGGTCGATGAGACGAGCAACCCCGCTGGAGCAAGTCCAAACAGTCCCGCTTATGCGGCACGTTCAGGGACAGGTAGGACGCACAGTTGAATGCAGTCACCGAAAGGGAACAGAAAGGGGCTTACTCCCTGCATTCTCCATTTATTTTGCATTACTAGCGCTCATTATGACCATTGAAGTAAGCATACATGCTATGGCTCCCCAGTAGCCATAGAACACCCATCCGTAATCATCCATAGTCCATTCATTTGAAAACAGACAAACAAAAAACCAACTCGCCATATATCCTAAGTAAACCATCATGCCGGAAATTATTCCGTAAATTGGGGTTCGAATTGATGAATTACTACGTGAATGCATTTCTAGAGGAATTAGCAAGCAGGCAGTCATTGTACCGATGAAAACTATGTCTGCAATAATGCTCCAATTCCAAATCTCGCGTGCTAATTCTAACGAAAAATAGTCTGGAATGAAAATATTTGTTCCAATGATATTGGCTACAAGAATGAAAACTATGATTTTGACATAAGTGTTGGGACTTTCAAAATCTACGCTTTTGAAGAAATCTTTCATAGAAGTAATTCTGCAATTTCAATAATAAAGATTATTCAGGATTAATCTAGGATTGCATCAACTGCTATCATATTTTCATTGGTCAGGACAATGCCTTCCCCATAGTCAATGAAATCCGGATCCCCTTTGATCTTCGCTCGAATATAGTGATCAGCAGTTAGGCAAGCAGGTAGTAAGAATACGCTTGTTAAGAATGCGAAACTAATGAGCAACATCATGATTATGAAGAAATTGACAAGACCAGGGAATGCTACTGTGAAACCTGCTCCAATTCCAGCCACCGTGGTAGCTGTTGTTTCAAAGATGGTTTGTCCAGTACTCTCTACAGCACGTGACATACCAATGGCGGTTTCGCCTTCTTCCTGAATCCTATGCATGACGTGAATAGCATCATCAACTCCTATTCCGAAAACAATAGTTCCAATCATCGCAGTGAATATATTGACATTCACGTCTCCTGAACTCATCAGCAATGGTTGCCAAATGATGATTGTAGCGACAGGAATCATTGTAAAAATACCCAAGCGAACCGACCTGAATACAAAACACAGAACGATGGTAAGTATCAGAAGTGTGAGTAATGTGGTGTAATTTTGGGTGTCATGGATTCCTTCGTTAATATCTAGGCTTACAGGTAATCCTCCAGTTAGGGGGGATACTCTGATTCCTTGCTCTTCCATTGGTTCATTTAGCATCACATCGATATCGTCTCTTAGCATGCTTGCATTATCGAGATTCATGTATGGTTGTGTGACATAGACCAGTGCTTTGCTTCCTTCTTCATTGGTTAGCATCCACTGTACTTCTTTTGAAAGTGTATCATATGCTACATTTACCATGTCTTTACGAAGGTATTCTCTACCATTTCCATCAGGTGAAGTAGCATCTAATAGAATCCAAGTGGCGCATTCTGCACTATTTGATTCCCAACATTCATCATGTAATAATCCCCAAAGATTGCCATCGTACAATGTGAGGCCAGTAGTAGGCTCTGCTATCACTACAGGTACTGCTTCAAGGAAAGTTATCAGGCTCGTTGTATTGGTATAGGGTACTTCTGAAATTTGGTTTTCGAGTGCATCCATTGCATCCAGTACCTCGAGTGATCTTATTTTTTGTTCTTGGTCATTTACATGATTCGATGCATCGAAAATGAATAAAGAAGTTTGACCTCCTGAAAATGTGCTGGAATATTCGACCATTGCTTCCATTGAAGGGATATTATCAGGTGTTTGGTCTGAGCCAGTAATTGCTTTATCCATAGCATCGAGTTCTGAAAAGCCTGCGATTGTAACAGCGCCTGCAAGTAGTAACACAACTGCAAAGTGGCGGACTGGCAATTTAGAAATCGAGCCCCACATCGGCGGATTAGTTCGTTTGTTGAATCTTAGTAGCCAAATTAATACAGGAACAAGAATCATTGAGAATACAAGAGTAGCCATAATTCCTGCTACCAAGGTCATTCCAACCGAACGGATTGGAATTATCGGAACAATGCTTGGCAATATCAATACAGAAAAACCGACAACAGTAGTGGCTGCAGAAATCAGTACAGCAATTCCGGTAGTTCTTGACATTTCCATCACACATGACCGATAGAAATCGGGGTCCCAAAGGTCAGGTACCTCTTCCAAACGCTGGCCTTTTCTCCTTCGTTTGTCATTTTCTTCAATCGCTGCATCAATTCTTTTCCGCCGCACTTCTTCTATGCGATTTACCATGTGCAATGCATAATCAACACCCAAACCAATCAAAATTGGGAATGTCGCAATTATCATTGGAGTTAGAGTCATTTTCAGTAGTACTGTTGCT
>CACLCM010000018.1 GCA_902605365.1 uncultured Candidatus Poseidoniales archaeon
GGAGGAGACTCTGCTATGGAAGAAGCAACTTTCTTGACTAGATTTGCATCTAAAGTTACTCTAGTTCATCGAAGAGATGTTTTCCGTGCATCTCAAGTAATGTATGACCGCGCTGCTAATCATGATAAAATCGAGATCAAAACATTCAGGCAAGTAAAGAAATGGCTTTCTGATGACTCAGGATTAACTGGAGCTGTATTGGAAGACCCAAGAGATGGTTCTACTGAAGAAATCGCAGTTACTGGAGCGTTTATTGCAATTGGGCATACTCCAATTACTGGATTCCTAGAAGGTCAATTAGAAACGAATGATGAAGGATATTTGATTCATCGGGAACATACAATGACAAATGTTGCTGGAGTTTTCGCAGCAGGTGACGTTGTAGATACTCGTTACAAACAAGCAATCACAGCAGCGGGACTAGGATGTCAGGCAGCGATAGATTGTGAGAAATGGCTTGAAGAGAATGAACATTGAGGCCTCCATATGGTTGATCTGGACCGCCACTCTCGCCACATTCTTCTTCCCCAAGTTGGGGCTGAAGGGCAAGCAAAGTTGTCAAAAGCACGTATTTTGTGTGTAGGTGCTGGTGGATTGGGAAGTCCTGTAATACAATATCTTGCAGCAGCAGGTATTGGTCATCTGACAATAGTTGATGATGATGTAGTAGACATTTCGAATTTGCAGCGGCAAGTTATCCATCGAACTTCAGATATTGGCACTCCGAAGGCTGAATCTGCTAAGAGATTTGTAAATGATTTAGACCCAAACATTTCTGTTGAATCAAAAGTTCTTAGATTTGATGAAAATAATGCTAAATCATTATTCGATGGTCACGATTTAATTATTGATGGTACCGATAACATTCCCACTAGGTATTTGATTGATGATACATGTGTTGAATTAGGAATTACTTGGGTGTATGGCTCGGTTTATAGATTCGAAGGACAAGTCTCTGTGTTCAATTTGAATGGTGGGCCAAGGTACAGAGATCTATTCCCTGAGGCGCCACCTGCAGAATTAATTCCTTCTTGCTCTGAAGCTGGAGTTTTGGGTGTTTTAACTGGCATGATTGGATGTATCCAGGTAAGTGAGGCCATCAAAGTAATTCTTGGAATAGGAGAGTCATTATCTGGTAAATTGTTAATCTATGATTCATTGGAATCTAGTCAAAGATTGTTAAGTTTTGAAGGTTCATCTGGTAAACAGATTGAAGAATCAGATGCCGACAGCGGTGAAATAATGTTCAATTCAATAGATGCTTCTGCTGCTATCGCTAAGATGAAAAATGGCTGGATGCCACTTTTCGTCGATGTCAGGTCTCAAAATGAATGGGACCAAGCAAGGATTTCGAATGCAGAATATCTATGTCCGCATGATGAGATTTTATCTTCAGTTGACCGAATACCGAAGGACAAAGACGTGTTGGTCCACTGTAGGTCAGGGATGAGGTCGCAACTAGCAATAGTGCAACTAATCCAAGCGGGATATGATGCCAATAGGATGTACAATTTAGCCGGCGGCATCTTACAATGGGCTGAATCAGACCCTGAAGGAATCATACATGGCTGAGACCCACCTATGGTGGGTCAACCTTCAAGGTGTTTATCGTAGGGCCTTAGTCTGTGCCGAAACTAATCGTAGCCGACGAAAATGAAGGTCGGCGCAGTCTTCTCGCTGGTACTTTAGAGCGTGCTGGCTACGAAGTTACTAGGGCTGGGACATTAAGACAGGCTGAAGGAACAGCACTTGCAACAATGCCTGAAATCGTCCTTATTGACGGTGAATGGAAATCAGGAGATGCAATCGATGCATCTCAAAGATTGATGTCAGACCCAGAGTTTGCATTCAAGTGCAGAATTGTAATTCTATCAAGGGTTGATTCTGAGGAATACTTGGTCTCTGCCGCTCGGGCTGGAGTGAATGAAGTAATCACCAAGCCGGTTGATATGAACAAATTATTGAGTCAATTGGAAAAGCATTCGAAGAAACAATTCGTTCCACCTCCTGCTGATGTCGTAGATGCAGCCGGCAAAGGAGGCGCAGGAACCTTTGACGTTTCAATGGTGATGAGCGATGGCCAATGGGCTCTCCCGATGCTGAAAGGTATCGTAACTCCCGAAAAAATCAATGTTGATTTCATCAATGAGATTCTTACCCAACTTGGCGAGGAAGGAATCGATGTAGAGGAAGGTCTTGACCCATCATTGATGTCCAATGTCTTGAGAGTGGCATTGAACAACATCGTGAAGGATTTGGATGCGCCTGATGAACAGAAGGAAGGCGGTCAAATCGCCACAAACCTCCCTACTGCCAAAAAGAGTGCAAAATTAGGTTCTAAATCAGCTACTAGCAAGGTTGCTGGCGGAACTATGGAAGATATTCTTCAGAATCAAGCAGATGGAATAGCTTCTGAAATTGAGAATGTAATGGATGGTATTTTAGACGAAAAACCAGACTTAGTAGCAATTATTCCAGACCACGATCAAGTAGTAATAGACCCAGCAGTCTTAGAGTTTACACGATTGGTCACCGAAACAGCACACGAATTGATGTGGGATTTGGGCCGACCTGGAAATGTTAGCGACCTAACATTACTGACCCGTGTTGAAGATATCACCGAGATGCTAGGTGATGTTCTGTCGTCACTTCCTGAAGGAGAGGAAGAGGAATGATGAGTGAATCAGATAAAAAATGGGCGTTCTGGGCACTATCATGTGCTTTCTTCGTGGATTTCCTCGGTTATGCTTTCATCGTACCAATACTCCCTTCTTGGAGGGCTGAATTTGCGTTATCTAATACTGAAGCAACCGCATTGGTATCTCTTTGGGCAGTTCCACTTTTCCTGCTAGGTCCTTACACTGGCAGGGTTACGGATAGACTAGGTGCAGGTCGGACAATATTATTTTCATTATTTGCATTAACAATAGCGTCATTGCTTTATTTAGTTGCCATGAAGGTCACTTCTGTTGATGGTTTCATTATTCTAGCAATAGCTCGATTAATTCATGGTGCTTCAGGAGCGGCAATTTTGACAGCAGGTTTTGCAGCCGCCAGCGATATTTGGCCAACTAAGTTTGGAGAAATGTCGGGGAAGCTAATCGCTATGGCCACAATTGGTGGTTTGATGGGACCAGTGGTTGGAGGGGCCACATATACAATCGGGCCCGAATATGCTTTCATTGGTCTTGCCTTGATTACTGCTTTAATCATCCCAGTAGTCTATGTTACCACTAAGGAATTGGGTCATGGAAGTCAACCCGCTCAGGGGTCTGTTCCTCTCAAAGTGTTCATTCAAAACCCGGTATTGTTCAGAATAGGCTTGCTTGTAATGATGACAACATTGGCAACCGGGGCTCTAGAAGCAGGAGTTCCATTATTCTTGAAGGATAATCTTGGCCTAAATGCTGCATGGATTGGTGCAGTATTACTGGTAATGGTTGTTGCTCAAGGCTTAGGTGGATGGCTTTGGGGAGTACTAGTCGACCGTAATGGGCCTGTAAAGTACATGATTTTCGGATGGAGTGTCGTGACCATAACTATGATTGCAGCGGGATATGTTGCACACACGATTGCTGATGCTGTTCTTGCTGCATATTGCATTATAGTGATATTAGGAATATTCCAATTTGCCATATCTGCGGCCCAGGTCCCAATGTTACCTATGGTCGATGCCGCTACTACCCAAGTTTATGGCGAAGGCGGAGCAGGTCTTGCATTCGGCGCTTTTGGCACTGCTTGGGCTGCTGGAACGATAGTTGGACCAATGGTAATCGGTCCTGTTTATGATTACACAGATTCGTGGGGAATAACACTCGGAATTCTTGCAATTCCGATGGCTATCGGGTTACTTATCACTCTAACAAACCGGCAACTACTGAGCGATTGTTACAATTCTGAAATGTCAAAACGCCTTGAATCTGAATGATATGCTGTAATGGCATGGCTGATAAGAAATAGCCTACTCGGCGTAATGGGATGGACCATGACTCAAGGACAATTGCCGCCGATTCGTGGAACAGATTGGATTGCAAAATCCCCTTTGCAGTTCACTAACTCTTTACCAGCAGATGCTGCTCAAGGAGAGTTACTTCGCTTCACTGCAGAGCGACATGATGGCCATTTACAACTGGTAGGCGCTGTTTGGGACTTTGTCCATCGAGGCGAAGCATCCTTTGATGGAGATGCTTGGCATGATTTTTCTAACCGTTTTGTTGATGCCTTGAAGCAAGGACTAACAGGCAGGATGAAAGTCAAAGGCCTGACTGAAGGAGAAATAATCCCGCAAAGAGGTACTGAATTACATCTTGGTAGAAGAGGCGACCGTTTTGTTGTCGATGTTTCCTTGTGTTTACGCAGACTTGCTCATTACATGTCGATAACTACCGATATGAGAATGGAATGGCAGCGTATGATGACAAGAACCAGAGGACTAGATCTACATCTGAAAGAAATATTTGCAGATGGAATGGATACTCCAGATGGGGATAAGTTTGGTGGTAAAGGATTCCGCTCCACATGGCAAGAAGGTTGCGTAGCAGCCGCAACTGCTCTAAAACGTAACCGAGAGAACACTCCCGGCTCGCCTTATGATGGCGACTATATCGCTCCGATGATTAGGGATATTGGATTGTGTATGGCAATGGGCGATACCCCGGCTGACATTATGACAGCTCAGATGGGGAAAATAGACTCGGTAATGAATGGCGGAATCGAAGGAGCGGGTGGCAGAGATCTGCATGTAGGATGTTTCCACAGAGGTGTATTACCTCCAACTGCTCCACTGCCGATCGCCTCAGTAACAATGACTGGAATGGCTCTATCGGCTTGGAAGAGAAAAGAAGAGAGATTTCACCTAGCATGTATCGGAGAAGGCTCCTCGTCCTCAGGAGAATGGTGGGAAGCTTTGAATCTAGCAGCAACTCGCGGCTTGCCAATTTCCTATATTTTGCAAAATAACCAGATAGCACTTGACACTCCCCCTGTTAACCAATCTAATGTTGAATTATGGGCAGATAAGGCAGTCGCTATGGGCATGCCATCTTGGACAATAGATGGTTCAGACCCAGCATCTTGGCATGCATCGGTTGCTTGTGCTCGTGAGTTCGCATTATTTGGCGGAGGACCAACTCTAATTCATGTTGAAACTATGCGAGGTTGCGGCCACGCCCATCACCATGACGACCTATACCTCGGTGCACCTTCTGGAACTCCTCCTGGGTATGTCGATAAGGAATTATTATCCTACTGGGAAGCAAAGGACCCAATACCAACTCATCGTAATCTTCTGCTTTCTTTAGGAGTGACTGAAGATGAATTATCTGAAATGGAAACCGAAGAGCAGGAATTGGTAGATTCTGCTAGAATGCATGTTGAAGAAATGGAATGGGCGGACCCTTCTACTGTCACAATAGGCATAACTTCCCTACATGATGCCGATTCTCATGAAGACCATTTGAAACGTCTTTCAGGCTCTATTACTCGAAGTGAAGAGAGCCCAATGCTTGATGTAGGTGAGTGCTTACTAAAGTATGAAGAAAAAGGAGGTTGGACGTACTCGAGAGCCATTCAACAGGCTATGTGTGATATCGCTGAACAATATGGTGACTCGACAATTTTCATGGGAGAGGATATGGAAGTTGCAGGTGCATTTGGAATGAATATTCCTTTGAAAGCAAATGGACATCAGGACAAGTTACTCGATATGCCACTCTGTGAGGCCGTAATTATCCATTCAGCAACCGGTGCAGCATTGTCCGGTCTTAGGCCGATGGCAGAGATACAATTTGGCGGTTTTGCGGCTCTTGCCCACAATGCTCTTCTGAATAATGCAGCAATGCTACGTTGGCGCTGGGGCGCAAATGTGCCACTGACCGTTAGGATTCCATTAGGTGCAAAAACCAGAAGCGGTCCTTTCCATGCAAATATGATTGAGTCTTGGTATGCCAATGACCCAGGTCTTGTTGTATTAGCTCCCGGAACTCCTCAAGATGCATATGACCTGTTAAGAGAGGCTGCTGCACTAGACGATCCAGTATTATTCCTAGAGCACATAGGACTGTATGGCCTTCGAGGAGGACTTACTGGCTGGGGGCAAAATATCAATCAAAAGGTCAACACGGAACCAGTCAAGAAAGCGATTGAGTCTGGAGAGAGACTCAAAATCGGTAAAGCCGGAGTTGTTAGAGGTGGCAGAGACCTCACTTTGGTAACATGGGGTGCTATGTTGCATATTGCTAAATTAGCAGCCGACGAGTTGTCAAAAGAAGACATAGAGGTAGAGATAATTGACGTTAGAACACTGATTCCGTTCGATGCTGAAACATGTGTGTCAAGTGTAACTCGAACTGGCCGTCTTGTAATCTTGCAAGAAGGTCAATGGTTTGGAGGAATAGCACACTCAATGCAGTCTAGGATAATGGAAGAAGCGTTCTATGCTCTTGAATCAGCTCCGCTGGTAATCGGAGCATTAGACACGCCTGTACCGTTCTCTCCTCCGCTTGAGAACCATACTGTGCCTAGTTTAGAACACGTCATCAAAGCTCTTCGTCAAGTGGCTCAGGGATGAAGTTTGAAAGCACTGCTCCTATTACTGGTGCGACGGTATATAGAATTAAATTACCACTATCAGTAACTATGTTTGGACCTAAAGTCCTAGCCGGATTCATACTTGAACCAGTGAATTCGCCGAAAAAGAACGAGATTACTGCAACCATTAATCCAACACCAAAAGCCAGTGTGAACAAACTGGATTCTCTACGTACCAATACGTGAATAGAATACATTAGAAGTAATGTGATAATAATTTCAATACCCCAAGTTAGTGGTATTGATACCGAAGGAGTAGTTGCCCCGTCCACCACTATCATTGCTGCAAACCAAGCACCAAGGCATTGAGAGATGATGTATCCGGGGAGTGCTTCAGTTTCCAAGTCGCCCTTTGCAGCAAATGCTATCGAAACAGCCGGATTGATGTGTGCTCCTGAAATTGGTTGAAAAATCATAATTGCTACGAATACAGCTATTCCAAATGTGATGCTGATAGCCAAGTGGCTCCATCCTAAAGCAACAGAGCCACATCCTAATAATACCAACAAAAATGTACCACTAAACTCGGAGAGATAGCGGTTCCACATGCGTATCTGCACTACAAATCGATTGATGATATTTTGCTTTAATTCTGAGCAATCCTAAAGGATAGTTGTTGCAACCCCAATTCATGGGGGAGGATGCAAATGAGCAAGGTATTGGCGCTCTTTTACAGTGGAATGCCCTCTTGGTTTCATTTGCGTTATTTCTAACATTAGCAATTCTTGGAACTATTACCGCAAAAAACGATTGGACAAATATTGGAATTCTAATCATGTTGATAGTAATTGCATTAGCGTTACTGATCACATCTGCGGATTTCTTCGTTGAAGGGGCTAAGGGTCTCGCTAGAAGGGCCGGTATGGCAGAGGTAGTTATTGGTCTGACAATAGTCAGTATTGGTACGTCACTGCCTGAGATTCTTGTTACTGCAACAGCATCCGCATCGTCTGAAAGTGACCCTGCATTGATGGATTTAGCAGTGGGTAATATCTATGGTTCAGTATTGGTGCAAATAACATTAGTTTTGGGAATCGTAGTTGCTTTCAAACCCCTAGATATCCGTCCAGCATGGTTACGCAGAGACGGCCTTTTGATGCTAATGTCTATCATTTTACTAACAGGTTTACTTTGGGAAGGTGGAGAACTTTCACGAATTGAAGGTGCAATTCTTTGCCTAATCTATGCAGTCTATATCATGTGGCTGCTAAATGACACTGATAAGATAAGGTCGGATGAACTTGAGTTGGTTGAAGAAATAAAATCTACAGAATTCAGTTGGACTGGCACAGCCTATTTCACAATGGTAATTGTAGGTCTTTTTATGGCGGTATATTCCGCAAATCAATTGGTTCAATACGCATGTTTGATCGCTGAGAAATTGAATGTTCCTCATGCAATCGTAGGTACAACGATGTCAGGTCTTGGAACCTCTCTACCTGAATTAACGGTAGCTATGGTTGCCGTAAGAAAGAGCCAGGGTGTCGCTATTGGTACGCTGATTGGCTCCAACATTACCGACCCACTACTTTCAATTGGCATCGCGGCACTAGTTTCTCCAATCTCTATAACTGAAGGATCATATGATTTGACAATGCATCTAATCATTCCCGCAACTTTAGTTGGTGTCACATTATGTCTTGCAATGATGTGGACTGGATTTAGGTTTAGTAGATTAGAAGGTTCCATTCTGATAGCGTTTTATTTGATATTCTTGATGCTGATAGAATTACAACGTCAAGGTTACTTGACGATTTGATGAGAATAGTACTGCTTATGCGCCATGGCCCTGTGGGGCAAGCATGGTCGACTTCAAATTAGATGAGATGCAGGAGATGCTTCGAGACCTAGCAAGAGAATTTGCTATCGAAGAGATACGCCCTCATGCTGAGCACTGGGACGCTAATTCTGAGTATCCAAAAGATACGATTAACGCAGCACATGAGATGGGATTATTGAATCTGCATATTTCTGAAGATTATGGTGGACCTGGATTGGGTTCCATGGAGGAAGTCCTTGTCAATGAAGAATTGGCTTGGGGCGACCCTGGGTTTGCAACTGCAGCTTACGCAACAAGCCTCGCCTGTGCTCCTCTGATTACCGGGGCAACTCATGAGCAGAAAGACAAGTACTTGCGAATGGTTGCTGAAGATGGTGCCCTCGCATCATATGCAATAACTGAACCAGGCGCAGGTTCTGATGTCGCTGCTTGCAAAACTTTAGCGATTAAAGACGGTGATGAATATGTCATTAATGGTTCAAAAATGTGGATTACCGGCGCCGGTAAAGCAGATTGGCTATTCGTATTAGCAAAAACAGCACCTGATGCTGGTTACAAAGGAATGTCTGGTTTCATTGTAGATGCAAACACTCCTGGTCTTTCTTTGGGAAAGAAAGAGAATAACATGGGCCAAAGATGCTCAGATACACGTTCAATAACATTCGATGATATGCGAGTTCCTGCTGAAAATTTGTGCGGCGGCTCTGAATCTGGAGGCTGGATGAACGCCATGAAAGCATTTGATATGAGCCGGCCAAATATTGCTGCACACGCAACAGGACTTGCTCGTGCAGCATATGAGCACGCTCTGCAGTATTCAGGTGAACGGCAAACCTTTGGTAAGCCACTTCACCGTCATCAAGCAATTCAATTCATGCTTGCAGATATGAAAACCAAAATCGAAGCTTCTAGGATGCTTACCTGGAAATCCGCATCAGAGTCAGATGCTGGTATCACTAATACTGAATCTGCAGCTCATGCCAAGAGATTTGCAGCAGATACTGCCATGGAAGTAGCAACAGATGCCGTGCAAGTCTATGGTGGATATGGCTATTCTGAAGAATACCCAGTTGCTAGATTAATGCGTGGCGCTAAGGTTATGCAGATCTATGAAGGAAGTAGCCAAGTACAGCGCATGATTATCGGTCGTGAGATTACAAAGGACCTGTGATAAAATGGCAAAAGGCATTCCAGCCATTATTTTGGCTGCGGGGGAATCCTCAAGATTGGGACAACCTAAGGCCTTAGTTCAATGGAATGATGAGTCTTTAGTGTCCCGTTCTGTACGTATATTCCAAGAATGTGGTTGCACTCCGATAATTGTTGTAACACGTTCTGAATTACAAATTGACATAATGCTCTCTTGTGAAGAGGCAACAGTTGTTGTAAATCCTAAACCTGAAGATGGAAGAACGGGTTCTTTGCAAGTTGGATTAATATCTCTGATGAGTGAATTAGGCAGAACTCCTAGAAGGGTATTCGTATCTCCAGTCGATAGATGCGGATGGAATGAAAAGACAATTTTAGCCTTACTGGATTGCAATAGTAACACCTCGCCATCCCCAAGTGGTCATCCATTATTGTTATGCGATGTTGAAAAGGTTCTTTCCCTCAAAAAGAACGATTCATTGAGAGACCAGTTGGAAATCGTCAAGATTACAGCCCCCGGTGAACATATGAATATCGACACACCCGCCGATTTGGAGGGGCTTAAATGACTGCGAGAACATTGCAATGGGCCCTTGATGAGGTTTCAAAGAATCGTAAAGTCGCAATAGCAAGCGTCGTCTCAACATCTGGCTCTGTACCTGGTAAAGTTGGAGCAAGATTAGCTCTGAGTGATTCTGCAATAGTGGGCACAGTAGGCGGTGCAGGACTAGAGATGAAAGTAATTTCTCGTTTGAAAGAATTGCTACAAATTTCACTAAAGCCATCGGGAGAAGTAGTCACATATGGGCTGAATAAAGGTGCCAAGGGCTATGAAGTGACGCCACTGGACAGTCTTTGTGGCGGCCGTGTAACAGTCGCCTTGGAGGTTCTGATTCCAATGCCACATATTCTACTAATGGGGGGAGGACACTGTGCTAAAGCAATCGCAGATGCTTGTTTACCATTAGATTGGCAATATTCGGTTCAGGATTCAAGGGCAGATTATGCTAACTTGGATGGAGCGGTTGAAACACATCACTCTTGTCCGAAGGATTTTTTGATGAATGAAAACTCTGAATCACTTTCTAGGTTTAGCGATATTCTATTGCTAGGTCATGATTGGAAAGAGGACGAAGAAAGGCTACTGGGGTTATTATTTGCAGGGTATTCTGGTAGATTAGGAGTCATTGGCTCAAAATCAAAGTGGAAATCATTCACTAAGGTGGCGCTTGATGCTGGTATATCTCAAGATAGTTTAGACCAAGTCAATTGTCCAATTGGCCTAGACATCGGTGCAGAGAGTCCTGAAGAGATCGCAATAGCGGTACTAGCCGAAATATTAGCAGGGCACAAAGGAATTAATCTTTGAACAGAGTTTCTCTGTAGTGCCTTAATTCCTCTATTGATTCGATAATATCATCTAATGCACGATGTGCTTCTTTTTTGTGATGTCTAGGATTATTTGGATACCATCTATTTGACAATTCTTTAATCGTTGAAACATCTATTATTCGATAGTGTAACAACTCTAACACCTCAGGCATTTCCTTTGCAAGAAATGCCCTGTCATTGTGGATTGAATTGCCGCATAGAGGCGGAGTGCCAACTTCTATATTTTCTTTCAGGAAGTCACAGGTCTGAGTTATTGCTTCTTGTAAAGTAACTCCTTCATTACGAACTCTATCTACGAGTCCCGATGAAGTATGGTGAGTTGTATTCCATTCATCCATGTTATCCAGTAATTCATCATCGACCTTGATTGCAAGGTTTGGACCTTGTGCGATGATATTCAATTCACCATCTGTAATGATAGTTGCAATTTCAATGATTGATTCTGTTTTTAGATCTAGACCGGTCATCTCTAAATCCATCCAAACCATTTCTCCCGCCATATTACTCCCACTATATTCGAGTGTTTCATAATGGCGGATGATTATTCAATGAGTTCCATCAGGCGGTACCATGCTGCGAACTCTATTGCTTGCCGTTTTGATGGCCAGCGCTAGTCTTGCAGGTTGTTTTGGAGAAGAAGAGTTTGAACTGATTCCTCATGAGTCCAGTCAAAGTACTGAATTCCGTCCATACACTGTAATTGCTCCAATAGACACCGGAATTAATCCTTATCACAATCATTTCCAGACCGATGAGATTTTGCCAGATTGGTTTATCGAAGATATGCAGACCACTATAATCTGCAATCTAACTCAGGAAGGAACATATCAAGAGCGAGTCGATGCAGACCGTGCAACATGCTGGGATACTATCACTGCTAGCGATATTGTATACTTCCCTGGTACCAGGATCTTTGCGCAATCCCCGGATGGTGGTACACCAACTATGATTCTTGATGACCCAAATGATGGTCATGGAACTGCAGTAACCGGTGCTGTAATTGATGCTGACCCAGATGCAATAATTTTCTTCGTTGAAGGATTTAGTGAAAATGCAGTAAATACCGCTGGTAATCATCCGATGGTTGATGTTATCACAACATCATTCGGAGCTATAGGCTCCCTTCCCGTGCCTGGAATTGAAGATGCTACAAAAATAGCCGTGGTAGAAAATCACAAGATTCACACAGGCGCAGCAGACAATACCCCTTCACCAGCGGTTCAGGATGCTACTGCAGGCCCTCCATGGTCGATTGGAGTATCAGGATATGCTGAAGGTGATGATGACCAAAAAGAGACAATGTCCGGCTCTTATCCCGACATGGCTTCTGACTGGACACAAGTATTGCCAAATCATGACGATGTAGATGGTTATCATGAAACATCAGGAACTTCTTTTGCAACGCCTAGGACTGCGGGCTTTTTAGGCCACATAATGACTTCACTAAGAGCTGAATTCAGCGATAATGGCTCCGGTGGCAGAGATGGTTTCCTAGTCGATGGAGATGTTCAAATCACTAATTCAGATATTCGTAATGCGCTGAATCTTTCTGGATGGTATCCTTCTTCAGATTCTTGGGACCCAAGTGGAGGAACTACCCCTATCAGCCCTATTTTACCATGTACGCAAGTGGGTTGGGGTGTACTGAATTGGTCTAATATCGACCCTATGATTCAACATTTGAATGGCAGTTCAACCTTACCTTCACGTAGCAGTGATGTCAACTCCTGTATGGAGGCTAACCAAGCGGCTAGGGAAGCCTACTGGGGCGCTTATCCTGCTGAGCAGGAATAATTACAATTCCTTGAAGTCGATCTTCAAGTTTCCATTTGGTGCAATCGATACAACCGGTTGGAAACCTTCGTGCGGCGTAGATGCCAGAGAATTCTGTATCGCATTTAGTACAGATGCATCCAACTCCAAATCATAATTGTAATGAACTGGAATTGGTGCTTCAACAGGTTCGGGAGGACTGATTGCCTCTTTGATTTCCTTCTCTAACAAAGGCATAGTAGTACTGACTTCTTCCAAGAGCTCCAAGAGTTCATCGTCATCTTCTTCCTCTTCAATATCTTCAGAATCCTCTTCAGGTTCTTCTTCGAATTCTTCCTCTTCTTCAACAGATTCCTCTTCTGTTACAGGTGCAGGTATCACAATATCTTCACTCTCGTCATTCATTGTCTCAACAATTGCATCCTTAATTTCAGTATATTGTTCACTGAAGATAGTTGATACTTCACCCATTCGTGCAATATATGCAAATCCAAATCCTAGTGCAACAACTCCCATGAACATCCAAGTGACGTAGGTGAAAAGGTCGTCATTAAATTCCCAAGAGAGCATGAATAGTGAGAAAATACATCCCATTGAACCAATACCTCTCCTCCAAGGCGTCTCGGTTTCATCACGGAATCCTTGAATCGCAACACCTGACAAGAATATTGCCCAAATGGCCCAAAGCATTGCCTCTAATTCAGCTTCACCAATTGCCCAAGTAATACCCACTAAGAAGTAAGCAATTGCAAGTTGACCCACTCTGTCAATCCATCCATAATATTCGATTTCATCTAGCCAATCAAATACGTTCAGATTCCAGGCAAACTCTGTTTTAGTAGCCAGCATAGTCATCAAAATACCACTTAGCATCAACACTGTGCCTACAAGAATGTCTTGAATCAAACTGTCCTGGTTAAATTGTTCTAGAATGTTCCATACTGCAAATGCGTGAAGTAATGGCATTGCCAATATTGCATATTTTTGACCGTTGATAAATGTGTCATAAGTTACCCAAATTGCTCCTATCATTGTGCCGATTCCCTTGAAAGCCGTCCAAGAGAATGTTAATCCAACAATCGTCCAAATCCGCATTTGGCTGGTCAATTTCTCTCTTCCCTGAACCGATGTTAGGTTGAACACAGTGCCAATCGAATTTTGATCATCGATTGCTTGATCAGCCCACTTGTATAGCCATCCCTTAGCGCTTGCTTGATTGATTATCAAAGAAATAATTCCTGTACCTAACAAGCTGTGAGTTATGTAATCTAAACCTTCAAAGTGATTGAAATTAGAATCACCTTCGAATCCAATCATGAAGGATAATAATGATGCAACAGGCACCCATGGAATAATTTCCATTCTACCTGTTAACCAAGCGTACATTCCTAGGAGAATAGTCATTGCAAGCAACAACCAACTCGCTTCAGGAATTACTCCGAACATACCTAGTGCTAACCAAAATGCAGGTACAGTCATTGGTGTTTCATCAACATCAACAGTTGATGGATTCTGCCTGTCGAGTACACCTTTTGCAAGAATTGCTAAACTAGTAACTGCCATAAGTATGAATGAGAATCTACTTAGGTCAAAGATAGTAATTTCTGCCGGGTCATAGGATATTATGTCCATCCAGGATAGTATTTGTCCAACAATCGCTCCATCTGAAACAAACCTGTCTCCATCAATTTCTGCGCCAAATACGAGTAATGAAATTGGAGTAATACACATTATTACATTCATTCTATGCTTCATTGCTCTACTAATTACTAGTAAGTACATTGGAATGAACAATAATCCACCACTAGTATCAAACAATCCTAAAATAAGTAATCCGAATAATGTTGCAAAATCAGCACTTCTGCTCAAAGACTCTTCATTCAATCCTTTCTTTGTAAGCATCAATGAGATTCCTAAAGGACCTGCAAGCATTATCAAATCGAAGAGGATGAATGGTAATTCTAACTCACCTAATTCAGCTCTTCCATGATTCAGACTATATGACATCGGAGCAGCAATTGCTATCAAAGTGAATGTTGCAATCATTCTGCCAGTAGAAGATGCTTCTTTCTCTCTGATGACTTCTAAAATTATTATTCCAATTGGGACAATTAGCAAAATAGTCCAAATGATATTTTCTGCTAGGTTTTCAAATCCTACTGCTGTCAATGCGACAGTGAATAGGATCATCGGCCCAATCAAACTCATTCTTCCAAGAGGTCCCCATGAGTAACTCTCAGGCTCCAAATCTCTATCTCCTGCATCAGGAACCACCCATGCATTTGCATCATTATCAAACACAGGCATCATTTTCTTTCGATTAACATCTGCCCAATTTAGTATTACTCCCAAATCTAATTCTACAGATTTGAATTTCCTCATTGATGCATAAATTATCAAGCCAACCAATGCTAGTGTGATGTTAAATCCTTGAAGACTTTCATTCATGGAGGAGGGTAAAGTAACATTTAGCCTATCGTACAATGATAGTATAACTGCAATAAACATTGAACCTCCAACGGCAGCAGATGCTTCGAAAGCTAGTTTCTTATCGCTACTTTGCTCTGCTTTGTGCATCATGATGTAAGATGAAACCACTGCGTATAGGAAGATAGCCCATGGAACTACAGGGTCGTCTCCAAATAGAACCGACTCAGAGAGAACTAGTAGTCCCAAGGTAACGAAATGCGCCCAATCCTCAAGATGTCCTTTTTGACGTCCCAACTCGCCGCTTACAAGAATCGCAATTAGAATTGTAGCCTCTAGCCATCCTGGTTCAAAGCCTCCTGTCCAATGCGACTGGACAAAGAATGAGAATCCAGCAGCGATCATTGTCATATTTGCAACCCATGTGCGAGTAACCTTGGAAATAACTAACAAATATGGTAGCATTGTAATTGTTACAATCCACGGTATTAGTCCTGCACTTGGTTCAATGATGAATAGTGAAGCGGCTAATCCTATCGGCATGTAAGGGATACGACGTTGAAGCGTAGCAGGGAAATACGCTAATAATACAGCAAGCCATAACCCCACTTGTAATGTTAGATATGGTTCTAATACTCCTAAATCGTATTGCCGAATCGGACCAAGGATCAATTCGTAGTCACCCTCTCTAGCAATTATCATTGCAAGAATTACTTCTCCAACCAAAAACGCAGAAGTCCATTGCATCAAATCCTGACGAAGGCGCTTGTCTGCTGCTAGAATTCCTTGTACTGCTATTATGAATACCATCAAAGACATCGCTCCTCCAGCTCCACCTTCATCATTACTATATTCGTAAAGTAGTGGTACTAAACCAGAAGTTACAGCCACAACAGAGAAAATAATTCCACTATTTGCTCGTAGAGCTAACCACATCGATAAAGAAGTCAAAGAAACCATTGCGATTCCAATTTCCCAAGACACAATGTCTTGTGACCAGTTCATCCAGATGCTAGATCCAATTAGAGCGACTACAAGTGGTGTAAAAGTGGTTACAGACCAGCTGAATGTTGTAACTCCCTTGAGGCGTAATAGGTATGCAGTCTGCGCTAATGCAAGGACTAAAGTGGCTGCCATTTGGACATAAACCGCATTTGCCGAAGGTATCCAATCATCAGCTAATGGGTCTGGGTAATCGTCATTAATCAGCCAAGTGATATCTTGCTGAGCAAGGAATCCAACAAGCCACCTTGCACCCCAAAGAGCACCTATTGCTAAGAAGAAAAATGAAACTCCTAACATGTAGTCGTGAACATTTTTTAATTCGTGACCTCCTTTTCTACGTTGAAATTCTACCAAAGTTAGAGCCATTAATCCAGACACTAAACCTCCAAATCCTAGAATTAAGAAATTTCGTTGTGCATTTTCACCGGCTTCTCCAAAAGCAATCGACAGTAATCCTGCCCAAATTCCTACCATGGCAATTCCAAATAGAATTAATTGTGCGAATTTCTGTAATCCTAAGTCTACGGCATTAGCAGGTGGGGCGCCAACAGACCCCATCTTGACAGCGGGTGCTACTGGGGTGGCGCTGAGAGTTCCTGCCCTTGCAGATAGTGTTCTCGCAGCAGTCGGTCTTTGTGGTCTAGACGGTGCATTAGCCATGTTTATCGGCTTAAAGTACAACTAATTACTTTTGAATGTTGAGCCGGCAAATCGCTTTATTCGACAATTTCAGCATCCACAGGAACTTCTTCGTCATTGTTATTAAGCGCCATTTCATTCTTATAATCACCTTTTAGAACTACAGCTAAGAGAATTATGGCAAGCATAATTGCAGCAATTATTGAACCATATAGAACTACATTACTAGATTCTGAGGAAGTGTCTACTGGCCCAGTATTTTCTCCTAGCATGATGTCAATCGATATTAGAGGGCTAGATGTTGTGCCTAGCAATCCCCTCATCGATAGTGTGTGGTTTCCTTCAAGTGTTGTTCCTGGAAGGTTTTCGAGTTCTTCAACTATGTCAGCATATTCCAGTACAACAGAATTTCCTTCTTCATAGGAATGGACATAGGACCATGAATCTCTCAAATCATTACTCATCCATTGAACAGAATCTATGGCTTGGTTTAGTTGAACTTCAATGGAATCTCCTGGTCCAAGGTGAACGTGTCCATTCATGTTGAGTGAATTCGTTACAGTAAGTGAAATGTTACTGTTAAATGTCCACTGCTGTTGATATTCAGCGGCTTCTAAAACCGCTTCAAGAGAGTTAACATGACCGTGTCCATACACATTGTTTTGACGATTCTTTGGGATAGCATCATCTAAACAAGGCTCGTTAGCACCCATGTAGTGGCACTGTCTGTAAGTAGCAGTTTCTTGCATAATGTTGCGCATGTCAAATGGTGACAAGTTAGGATTTGCTTGAAGCATCAATGCTCCAACTCCAGCAGCTCCTGGTGTGGCCATACTTGTTCCACTCATGCCTGTGTATTGGTCACCAGAATTTGCTTCTACAGACATGATACTACTGCCCATGTATGCGAGGTTTGGTTTAATGCGGCCTTCTTCAGTAGGGCCTTGACTTGAGTATACTGCAATTGCGGTATTCTTATCCAAAGCACCTACAGTAATTGCATCTTCAGCAGAACCTGGAGTTCCTATTTGTGCACTAACGCCGTTGTTACCTGCTGCGATGAATAAGGCAATACCTGCTCGTACCATCTCATTACCTTGGCGGTTTACGCTATCTTCCTCAGAAGAGGTCCATTCGATTGCTCCGGGGCCACCTAGGCTCATTGAAGCAGCCTTAGTGTTGTATTTATGCATGGTATCAATTGTCCATTGCATACCAGCCATAACACCAGCGAAAGAACCTGAACCTCCTGCGTCGAGAACTTTCACTCCAACAAGGTGTGCTTGAGGTGCCATACCTACGTGAACGTAGTCAGGTGCTCCGGTTCCAGCAGTTGTTCCTCCACAATGAGAGCCGTGTCCTTGGTCATCGTAAGGGAAATCAGTACCGTTGGTATTTCCTGCATTATTTACTGCATCATAGAACCCTAGAATCTTAGGGTCGTTGGTCGCAGGGTCATCATCTTGGTCATCTAAACTGGTATGGTTTCCATCTAATCCAGTATCGATGATTGCCACAGTTGCTCCTGAGCCATCATAACCAGTTTCTTCGAAGGTCATGTCGACTCCGTGTCCTGCTCTGGCATCTGCATTAGCGATTGTAAGAATTCCATCTAGTTCGATCATTACAACACCAGGTAGTTCCCTAAGAGTTAGTAATTCTGTAACTGGAACTCTACCTGCTAATGCATCGATTCCATGTAGAATGAACTGATGTTCATAGTCTACATTCCTCTCCAACATGTCAATGTCATCTTGACCGGGAGTGTAGTGGAAGTCAATAATTAGTGGGAGAGTGTTTGCCTCATCTAAGAAAATTGGATTGTCAATGTGAAGTTCTACCATGTCACCAATTTTGTTCTGATTACGGTCAACAGTTGTCTCGGTCCACCATCCAATCGGTTCTTCATCGTCTGTAATCGGCGATGAAATAGGAACTGTTGCAACCGCTAATGGTGCCAATAATATTGCTAAGCCAAATAAACAGAAAATCCGCTTGTAGTTCATCATCTCTTCACCGCGCTCCGCGCGACACAGCAATACTGTTTGAACCCTCTTGTTTGGTGTTAAGTCGGGCGAGAAGTGAAAACCCCCAGTCTGATAGGGCGGATAATGGGGCTTCAGAATTGGTTCAACCGAACTATGATGTCTACTTGGTTCCGTGAAATTAGTGTAATTGATACAGAAAACCTCCCTAAAGATAGGGGCGCAGTCATGGTTTCATGGCATCCCGGAGGTTTGTATGACAAAATGTTAACCAAGGGCATGATACCGGGAGAGCAAATTTATTTTGACGGTATCATTAACGACGATTCCGAGTTAGACCTAATCGCTACTAAAGTAGCAAATGGTGCTAATGTAGTAGTATTCCCTGAGGGGGAGTCGCATGAATCCCCTAAACCTAATCAGATACGAGATTGTGCTGCAAAGATAGCCTTCCGTTCAGCTGAATTAGCTGGCGATAATAAGCCAGTAATTGTGCCAATAGGAATTCATTACAGTCGCAAGTATTACTTCAGGGAAAGAGTGGCACTAACGATAGAAAGGCCAATAGAAATTACAGGTTCAATCAAAGAACTGAGTTCTATAATTTCAAGCGAGATATCCAGGGCATCGCATTCCAGTGAAAATTGGCAAGACCGTGTCCTGATTTGGAAAGCCCGTTCAATAATTCGTGCTGAAAGATTTCGCACTAATCCTGAAATGAAACAGAGAGTTAGTTATGGAGAAGAGGTACTTGGTGCTAGAAGAGTTAGAGCCGCTTGGGAATGGTTTGCCAAAGAAAACCCAGATAGTTGCAAATTGCTAGAGGAACGAACTAAGGAGCATATGTCGAAGTTAGAATCATTCAGCCTCAAACCAAGGTATATTGATACTAGACCAAAGTCTGTGACAAACAAGGGTTTCATGATATCCATTTGGTGGCTATTATTTGCTTGGTCTTTCATGTTGGGTTTTGTCACTATAAGCGCTATAATCGGCTCCCTCCCTCCATTATTGGTAGTGGTTGCCGGTGACAAGTTAATTGGTTCAAAGTTGAGTCAGTCTGGACGTGGTGCCATGAAGTTGTATATCTCATTTGTAGCCTACCCTGTCTGGTGGGCCATCACAGCATGGGCTTTCACATGGACTCTAACTTCAGATGGTAGTCCCTTGGCTAAATTTGCAGAATATAGTGTGATCTTAGAATTCCTTTTCGCCGTACCAAGTTATGCCGTTTTCCCGCTCTTGTTGTGGTGGATGCCAACGGCAGGAAAACTACAGTTGACACTCCAATCTAAAGCAACTATTGCTTGGAGAAGAATGAGGCTGTGGGTAATGTGGCGCAATCCTGCTTTTGACTGGGACAAATTATGCGATGAGCAGAGAAGATTAGCTTCTGATTTAGTGAAGATAGGCGACAATCTAGTCCTACCGGGTGATGATGATTGGGTTGAGCCTAGTCCGGGAATGGAAGATTTCACTTCAGTATCTCAAAGACAATAAGATAAATCCTACAAAATGTGCTATTTTTTGTTAGGAAAAAGTATGTCCAATCGTGCCAATGCTGAAAGGGTGATTCACCTTCCCATGGTTAGGTGGCATCTTATGGTGGGTGAAGAACATGTCTCAATGATACCAATAGCACCCAATAATGTGTGGCGTGCTAAGGTTAATGGGCGTGCTCAAGAGATTCTTGCTCCTTCAAACGCAATCCTCCTAGATGTCCTTAGAGACAAAGTCGGATGCCTCGGAGTCAAGCGAGGATGTGACATGGGCACTTGTGGGTGCTGTGCTGTCTTAATCGATGGTGAACCTCGTCTTTCATGTTTGACAATGGCAAACGAGTGTGTAGGAAGTGACATCATATCCGTTGAAGGTTTGTCCAACGGTGCACATTTAGCTCCTATACAGCAATGCTTCGCTGAATGCGGAGGTTCTCAATGTGGTTTTTGCACTCCGGGGTTTTTGATTTCATCACAAGCCTTGTTGGACAAGAACTCCAATCCTACAGATTCTGAAATCGCTACTGCGATTGAAGGAAACCTTTGTCGATGCACTGGCTATCAACAAATCATTCAATCTATACAATCAGCTGCTGCAATCCATCGCGGAGATGAATCTCCTGCAAAACCAGCAAGCGATGCGCATTCTGACCCTCATCCTTCAGGTCCTGAATAGTCAAACGAGGTGATATGATGACTGATGGCTATGTTCAACAACCGGGGAGCAGTAAAGATGTACGCGTCGATGGTAAACGCGTAGCCGGTAAGATGAGTTTCAACCCCCCTGGTTCGGGTGGTTCTCGTCCTGAGATGGCCGAGAGAGATCTCGATTTCATTCCAGAAGTAGAGGGTGGAAGAGAAGCCCAACCTGCAGGTCATCACCTTCATGATAAATACCGAACAGGAACTACTGTCGGTAAGAGAACACCTCTTGTTGACGGAAATGCCAAAGTCACAGGACAAGCATGGTATGGCGATGATGTAAGGTTAGCCAATGAAATAATTGGCAGAATTGTTCGCTCCCCTCATCACTATGCCAAGGTAAAGAGTATTGATACTTCCAAAGCAGAAGCATTACCTGGAGTATTAGCAGTTTCAACGGGTGCTGATGCTCCTCAAAGATTCGGAGTTCTACCAGTAACCAAAGATGAACACGCCATGGCAGTCGAGAAAGTACGGCACGTTGGAGACCTTGTCGCTTGTGTTGCAGCAATAGATGAAGCAACAGCACGTGAAGCAGCGGCTCTAATCGAAGTTGAATATGAGGTGCTAGATGCAGTACATGATCCCAAAAAGGGGTTACTGGATGTAGATGACCCCATACATTGGCGTGGACAATATCACATCGGTTCGACCAACGTTCAGAAAAGAGTGTTCCAAGAATTTGGCGACCGCTCAAAATTAGAACAAGCAAGAGCAACTCATCATGGTAAATGGAAGTTTATGGGGGTCAATCACGGATTTACTGAACCTCATGCTGTTGTGGCTCATTGGGACCCAAATGGGCGCCTTCAATTATACACGCCACAACAAGTTCCCCACTATGCGCACAGAGCATTAGCGACTGTATTGGATGTTCCAATGCATCAAGTAAACGTCATTCGTACATTTGTAGGTGGTGGATTCGGTGGTAAATCCGACCCATTCCCTCACGAGATGTGTGCTGCTATTCTAGCAAGAAAAGCAGGTCGTCCAGTCAGAATAACCTTCGACAGAGAAGAGGTATTTTGGGTCAATAGAGGTCGTCATCCATCTCATATTGAAGTTCAGTTGTTTGCTGATGATGATGCAAGAATTTCTGGATTTGAGATTGATGCACTGATAGACGGCGGTGGATTTGCATCATTCGGGCACGTCACTTCTTACTACAATGGAGTATTAGCAACCGCTCCTTACGAATTAGGCTCTTTCCACTATACCGGCGCTCGTGTTTGGACAAACAAACCTGCAAGTGGCGCAATGCGTGGCCATGGCGCGGTGAATACTCGCTGTGCAATTGAAGTGGGTATGGACGACTTGGCTGAAAAATTGCAAGTCGACCCAATCGATTTACGTCTTGCAAATTTATTGCCTCCTCATTCGAAAACGATAACCGGTTTCAGAATTACTTCGAATGGAATGCGTCAAGCATTAGAGCGAGTTCGTGAAGGTAGTGATTGGGATTCTAAGTTTAGGCAATTACCGTTGGGTAAAGGCATTGGAATCGGTTGTGGCTTCTTCATCTCAGGTTCTGGTTTACCAATTCACTGGGACCCAAACAAGTTCCCTCACGCTACGGTCCATATTCAAATCGACATGGACGGAGGAGTTACCGTTCACACAGGGGCTGCAGATATTGGACAAGGCTCTACCACCGCTGTGGCGCAAGTTGTAGCCGAAGTATTAGCTCTACCATTGGAAATGATTCACGTACGTTCTCATGAAAGCGATACTAGCCCTGTCGATTTGGGTTCTTATTCATCTCGTGTAACTTTCATGAATGCTAATGCTGCAATTACTGCAGCTTTAGATGTCCGTGAACAATTATTGGATGCTGCAAGCGAAATATTGGACGTCCCTGCTAAACTTTTGATTCTAAACGACAGACGTATCTACAATAAGAAGGACCCTGCTGTGGGAACCTCATATCTTCAAGCACTCCACAAATCACAAGAGGACAAAGGAGCATTAATCGCAAGTGGAGCATATAGAACCCCTCCAATGGGAGGGGTGCACAAAGGTGCGGCTGCAGGACTTGCACCAGCATATTCGTTCTCAGCATACGTAGCAGAAGTCGAAGTTGACGTAGATACTGGCCTAATCAAGTGTACAGATGTATGGGCAGCACACGATTGTGGTAAAGCACTGAATCCACTGGCAGTTGAAGGTCAAATTATTGGTTCCTGCCATATGGGATTGGGGCAAGTTCTGTCTGAACAAATGGTCTATGGCCGGACCGGGCATCTACAGAACCCGAATTTACTAGATTACAAAATTCCAAGTGTGCATGAAATGCCTAATGTTACTCCTATTATCATAGAATCCTGCGACCCAGAAGGGCCATTCGGGGCTAAAGAGGCAGGAGAGGGCCCACTTCTACCAATTCTACCGGCCGTAGTTAACGCAGTTTACGATGCAATTGGGATTAGAGTCAATGATCTACCATTAACTCCCGACAAGGTGTGGGCGGCCATTTCTAAGAAAATGAAGCGAGAAGATATTGCCGACGCTCAAGATTTACCAGTTCCTAGAATCGATTTCTCAGAACTTCAAGCTAAGATAGCAAAGCGTTCTACAGAACACAATGATCGAGATGGACGCCGACAGAGGTCTGAGGACACAGACCCTTACATCAATGGAGTTTTATTCGGATTCGACCCATCGATTCCTCCTGAAGACCAGGATGGAGATTGGAAGATATCGGTTAGACCTGACTCTGGACAATTAGAGAGTCTTGGGCTTGCAGGTAGTGCTTGGACCAAAATCGAGCAAAGGAAAATGGAGGATGGTAAGTAATGCTAATGCCTCCTTTTGAATTACACCTTCCTAACACAGTGGAAGAGGCATGTGCCATCGCTGCAGATTTGTTGAATTCAGGTGATGAGTTTGATTGGATTGCAGGTGGAACTGACCTGATTCCAAATTACAAATGGCACATCAATACCAAGCCACATGTTATTTCGCTAACTAAGATAGCAGGAATTGATACAATCTCAATGACAGAAATCGGTTGCATGGCTAGGCTAAGTAACATTGCTGAAAGCGACAGTGTCCATCCATTAGTCGCCGAAGCGGCAAGCAAAGTAGCATCCTCTTTAATTCGTAGGAATGCTACTTTGGGTGGCAATTTGTGTTTGGATACCAGATGTTTCTGGTTCAACCAAACAGAAGAATGGAGAAGCAGCATCGATTGGTGCCACAAGTGTGATTGCGGTACTGGTTCAGATTGTAGAGTGATTCCAAATCAAAATACATTGTGTGTTGCTACTTATCAAGGAGACATTGCACCAAATTTGATGGTACTCAATGCAACAGTTCACCTAATTGGTCCTAAAGGAGCAAGGTCTGTTCTTCTACACGACTTCTACCAACTAGATGGCATGACTAGAAATATTCTCGAGCCAGGTGAATTCATGCTCAAAATTACTCTCCCAGAAGACATTGCCGATTGGACAGGTTCCTATCGTAAACTACGTGTTAGAGAATCATGGGACTTCCCTGAAGCAGGTGCAGCGGCTGCATGGAAGAAAGGAGATAGAGGCACCTTACGTGTAGCTACTACTGCTTTGGAAAGCATCCCTCGCCGCCACGACGAAGAAGTTGCTAGTGCTAATGGCGATGTCAAAGCGATTTGTGATGCGATATACAAGTCAACTAAACCAGTGAATAATACTTCACTACCACCTAGGTATCGTAGAAATATGATCAAGGTGCTTGTCAAAAGAGCATGCGAGGAATCAAAATGAAGAGATTTTTGGTAGTTATCCTGTTGATGGTTGCTTTAGTTCCGGCATCCAATGCTCAAATCCCAGAAGCAGAACCCCCTGGTTGGGAAATCGGTTGGGAAGGTGAAGATGATATTGTTATCTTTGAATTAGATTCAGATACTTATGCATTTGAACTAATTCTTGAATTTTGGATTGAGAATACATATCTGATACCTATCGATGTAGATTTTGAAACAGAATTCGGAAGTGCATCTTTTGGTGAATTTGTCCAGATAGACGATCCCGGCAAGGTTTCCGTCCCTGCTAATTCAAACGAAAGTTTCGAGTTAAAAATTTCTTGTCAAACCTCTTGTGCCTTATGGAGCGCTCAAAATTCATGGTTGACCACTGTAGATTTTACAGCAACAAATTATGTTGCAGACCAAGCACAAGGTAGTCAGGAACTCTCACAGAAAATCCAACCTTCTTCTATTTACGGGCTTGAAGTTACATTTGAACCGGTTTCAAATGGTAAAGGTCCAAAGATAAACGCAGGCACCTACGAAACAATTGATGTAATAGTCGGGTTGACTGGAAATGAAGATGATGCAATATCAAAAATTGACATGTCCTTTAGAGGATGCCCTCAGATGAATTTTGACGCTAAAGATTCAGGGCTCGATGCTGGAACTGTAATCTCAACCACAGACTCACCATACCAGGCCTGGATAAAGGGATCAGTCAAATTATCAGCACCATCGAGTCATCCTGAAAAAACCTGTAAATTCATAGTTGCAGTAACCAGTGAGGGTAACGGAATATCTTACACTGGTGAAGTTGAATTTGTAGTGGAAGCACCTGATGTGAAAGTAGAAGATAATGACGAGGATGAATCAGTAACTGAAACCTCTGATTTCGAGGTTGAAGATAGTTCACTTCCTGCAATTTCATCACTTTTATGTATTCTAACTGTGTTATTATCTGCCGTTATTCGTCGTAATTAATACAAAATACGCCGTAATTAGGGAATGATATTCCCACATATCTGTTGATACTTCTAATGTCAAACTGAGCAAGCCACGATAATCTATATGAGTGGAGTGAAGTTGCGAAATATGTTGCGTTTGTTCGCAATCGATTTTGAGGTGGCTAGAAATGGCGGAAGAAGAGGCAACAGGGGTCAAGTTAGAAACTTGGCTTCTGATTGGTTTCGTCACTGCTATGCTCTTATCGACAACAATCATCATTGTCACATCTGCTGGCAAGGAAACAGTGTATTCTGCATATGTTACTGACGGCGATACTACTCTTCAATATCAACAAATATCCACAATGCGTTCAGATCTTGGTGAAGATGGACAAAGATATGTTATCGCTAACACGATGTCAACTCCAATGCTGGTTAATGATTGGAGAGAGCCTCACCGAACTATGCTAATTATTGCCGCCCCTGAAAAGCCATTTGATAATTCAGAAGCTGAAGCAATCTATGATTTCGTAACAGAAAAAGGCGGCAAAGTGATTATTGCTGCTAACTCTACAAACGCGCAAACAGTTGCAGAAAAATTCGATGTCAAGTTTTTCGATGCACCAGTTGTAGACCCTAACCGGTTTTATGAAGTTACAAGTCCAACCGGGGAGCAGGAAAATGCAGACTCGAGAAAACTTTGGGCTGTGGCTGGAGTCAACAAGGTTTGGGATGACCAATTCGAAAGGAGGTCATACTGTAGCGATAACAATCTATCGAGCAATGAATATGGCGATTGTGCCTTACCTGTATTATTCCACAGACCTACTGCGATTCAAGTTCTTGAAAACGATGACACATCGAGAAATGTCAAAGTGTTAGCCCATGCTTCAGGCTCAGCCTTCATCGCTAGGGAAAATATGGATGCAAACGACAGAGACAATCCAATTCTAGGTGGAAACAACACTGGACTGATTATCAGGATGGATTACCCTGGAATCGAAGTTATCGACCAAGTTAAAGGAGTCAAGGAAGGCGAAGTTGACGTTACAGGAAGTATAGTATTCATCTCAGACCACTCAGTATTTGCAAACCATCTTTGGGATAAAGCAGATGCGGAAGTAACCGGTAAGCAGCAGTGTGATTCTGGATTCTATGGCGAAAGGTCATGTTGGGATTCATTGCTATCGTCACCGGATAACACCGGTACTGATTGGAATGGTAATGAAGACTACTTTGTTGCGTTAGTCCATGATATGATGGAACATGAAAACGACCAAATTTCCTTGACAGTTACTCGTAATAATAAGGAGTTTTACATCGTATTCGATGAATCACGCCACGTAACTTCTGCTATGTCTTCACCATTCACAGAAGCTATGGGCGCTATTGTGATGTTAACGAGTGACACTCTATTGAAGTGGTTAATCGTACTAAATTTGATGGCACTTCTTTCTATTGCAATTATGGTTGTTCCAGAGAAAGAAAACTGGCGCCATGTATTCGACCTCACAAGATTTAGGGAGAGGCCAAACAAGGTTGACCCTAATCTTTACTTAAAGCGCGTAAGAGAGGCCTTAATGGCTAAAGTACGGCAATTTAGCGACCTGACCCGTGATGAAATGGCCAGGAAAACACCAGGCGAAGTTCAGTCTTTAGTCAAGGACCCACGCCTGATCGAACTGTTGTATTCACAACAGAGATCCTATTCCA
>CACLCM010000019.1 GCA_902605365.1 uncultured Candidatus Poseidoniales archaeon
CTCACAAACACCTGCATCTGATTTTGCAAGAACCCGACCATCATACACTTTACAGATATGTGCGCCACCATCAGCGATTGACCAACGGCTATGATTTTCCACGGTATTAGGGTCTAATTGTGTGCCATCCATTCCGCAAGGAGATTCTTGAATACACATCCAAACAAAGTTGTAATCTAATTCTGTAACATAAACGGTATCATACAACTGAACGCCTTTGAAACGAACACCGAATGATTCTGCAATAGATGATGAATATCCAAAATCATCCATAACCAAAACATCTCCTCCAGCAAATACAAATTCCTTGATCGCATTAACCTCTGCTGGAGAATAACCATCTTCAGAGGCGAAGGTCAGGAAACCGTCAGAAGAGAACTGGGGGAGTGAAATCGTGTCTCTTTCAACTCCTGCTATGATGAACGTAGTGTTACCTGGGTCTTCAATATCAGCGAGTAGTAAGGGTGAAGAAACCAACGACTTAGTCTCAATACCCATCTCATTGATGTCTAGGCGGAAGGCGGACATGTCGTTCCAATCTTCGCCATATGCAGATTGTCCATCATCCTTACCTACATTGATGACCTTTGAAACAACTGTAGAAAGAAGCATCAGGAGTACAAACCAGAACGCAAACTGAAGAGCGAGTCTTCTGCGGTTAAAGCGCGGTTTTTCTTCCATTTATTCACCCCTAGTACAAGATACAGACATCCGACGCTATCATATCGGTTTAGAAGGTTGCGTATTGATGATGATAAGGTGCTCATCGCTTCAAACTGATGCTGGACCCTATTTTGGCTACTTCTTGGGCAGGAACACAGCACAATCCATCATTCATTGGCCAAGGCAATTTAGATACATCGATTTCGGGCACTACTTCAACCAAAATCTCTGATATTTCACCACTACGAGGGTCGATTACGATGTCTCCAAGGTGACCAAACAAATCACCATTAACATCCACTACTGGACGCTTGATGAATTCACCACTGAAACTAGACATTGTTAGTTCACGCCCCCCATCAATAGGCAATAACTCCGCCCACTTCAATGAACCGGCTAATTAGTTGGCTCACATTGATTCCATTCCATATCCAGTATCTCGCGAACGTTTGATATTAGATAGTCCTGAAGTCAATCTTTCTTCCATCTTTGAGTAGTACTCCAACATTTCTGGTGTCACAGTAGGTCTAACTCGAGAAATAGCATCTTCAAAGTGGCCTTTTGTCACTTTCTTCTTGCCTGCTCTCATAGCGATTAGGGCTGCTTCCCGACAAACGGCTTCTATGTCTGCACCGGTGAAACCATCCATTCCGCCCAATACATCTTTCATTGAAAATTTGGATAATGGCATATCTGAAGCATGTATTTCCATGATAACTTCACGAGCAGGTTTGTCCGGTGGTGGCACATGTAGCACCCTTTCGAAACGACCACTGCGCAATAGAGCAGGATCTATCATTTCTGGACGATTTGTAGCTGCAACAATGATTACTCCGTCTAGGCTCTCAACCCCATCCATACTGGCTAGTAATTGGTTTACAACTCGGTTTGCAACATCAGAACCACCAGATTGTGAATTTGATGAACGCATTCCGGCAATAGATTCGAATTCATCTAAGAAGATAATCGAAGGAGCAGATTGTTTTGCCTTCTTGAAAATCTCTCGGATTGCTTTTTCGGATTCTCCAACCCATTTCGAAATCAATTCAGGACCTTTTATCGATATGAAATTGGCTTTTGCCTCATTAGCAATCGCTTTAGCAAGTAGGGTTTTTCCAGTTCCTGGAGCCCCGAATAGTACAATTCCTCGAGGAGGCTTTATTCCAAAGTGTTCGAACAACTCTGGCTTTGTTAACGGCCATTCTACACTTTCTTTCAACCTATCCTTAATTTCGGTTAGTCCTCCGACGCTTTCCCAGGAAACATCTGGAATCTCGACATAGATCTCACGAAGCGCACTAGGCTCTATTTCGCGGATTGCTACTCGGAAGTCACTCATGTTGACTTCCATCTTTTCGAGAACTTCAGGTGGAATGGTTTCTTCTTCCAAATCGATCTCAGGAAGATAACGGCGTAATGCCTTCATTGCAGATTCTCGAACGAGGGCTGCTAAGTCGGCTCCCACGAATCCGTAAGAGTTTTCCAAGACCCAATCTACATCGAAGTCGTCTGCAATTGGCATTTGTCTGGTATGAACATCAAGAATCTCTTTTCTTCCATCTCTATCTGGAACTCCAATCTCTATTTCCCTGTCGAATCTTCCTGGCCTACGTAGAGCAGGGTCCATTGCATCTCTTCGATTGGTAGCACCAATCACAATGACATTGTCTCTACCTTGCATTCCATCCATCAATGTAAGCATCTGAGCGACAACTCGCCTCTCGACTTCTCCACTTACATCTTCACGCTTAGGACATATCGAATCTATCTCATCAACGAACACAATCGCTGGAGCATTATTGGCTGCTTCATCGAAAATCTCACGAAGTTGCTTTTCGGATTCACCATAATATTTTGAAATGATTTCCGGGCCGTTTATCGAAGTGAAGTGTGCATTGGTTTCAGTAGCGACTGCCTTAGCAATCATTGTCTTTCCAGTACCGGGTGGCCCGTGAAGAAGTACTCCTTTGGGCGGATCTATTCCTAACCGTCTAAACAGTTCAGGATGCTTTAGAGGTAATTCAATCATTTCACGAACTTTAAGCAACTGAGTCCCAATTCCACCTATATCTTCGTAAGTTATTCCTTGAGATTGTCCTACATCATCATCATCAATCGCTTCGTCTTTGATTACTATATCAGTGTCTGAATTTACTTGAACGATTCCTTTAGGAGTTGTTTGGAGAACTGCAAATGGTAGTGCTTCAGCGAATAGAGTCATTCCAGGAATGAAAATCCGGTCGCCTGCAACTACTGGTCGCTTGTTTAATCCTCTTCGAGCGAATCCTTCAATTCCGGGTCCGAATTTTACTTTCTGCTTATTGGCCATTACAGGAGAGAGAACCAACTTCGTACAGATTTTAGCATCTACTTTAGAGACAGTTACCCTATCTCCAAGGCTAACACCTGCGTTTTTACGAATAATTCCATCTACCCTTATTATGTCCATCTTTGCATCTTCTGGACGGCTTCGCCAATAGATTGCGGCAGTAGAACGATTCTCGCCTTTAATCTCGATTATATCGCCCGGTTTCAAGTCCAGACCATTCTCTCCGCTAATACGAGCACGCCCGTGCCCTACATCGCTAGGTATAGCCTTTGAAACCTTCAAGGATATGGATTCAGAATCTTCGTCAGACATGGTTGACCCCTCCGGATATTACCTCTTCAGACTAGGTATCACTTTAACTCACGCATCTATCCACAAGCGGTGGATTCATGTTCTGCATGCCAAACGGAGGGGCATGACGCACGTATTGGAGACCGGCCTCGAGTTTTTGGAAAGTAGCAATCCTGGCGACCTTCCTAAGGTTAAAGGATACAATATTATCAATGGACAACTGAAATCTTCTTCTGATGGATCAAGATTCACAAGTAAGAACCCAGCAATACTAGTAGATGAGTTAGGAGATTTCCCCCTATCGACTAGAGATGACGTCCATGAAGCGATTGCTGCTGCTCGCTCTGCATTAGCAGATTGGGCCGCAACTCCAGCTCCTACAAGAGGACAAATCATCGGAAACATGGGCCGTCTGCTAATGGAACATAAGGATGCGATTGTCGCATTGGAAACACGAGAGATAGGCAAGACTCTCAAAGAGTCCGCAGGTAGTGTTCAAGAAGCGATTGACACATGTCTGTTCTTCCAATCTGAAGGTCGCAGACTATATGGCCAAACTGTAAACTCTGAATTACCCGACAAGGAGTTATTCACATATCGCAGACCACTTGGTGTTTGTGGAATTATAAATGCCTGTAACTTCCCTGCTGCAGTTCCATTTTGGAAAATGATTCCTGCACTAATTTGTGGTAACACATGTGTATGGAAGAGTCCACAAGATGCCCCCCTACTTTCTTTTGCACTTGCGCGCATTATGCATCAGGCCGGATTACCTGATGGAGTTGTAAATCTAGTCCACGGGAAGGGAAGCGGTGCTGGCCAATATATCGTCGATGCTGTCGATGAAGGTCTGATCAACAAGATTTCATTCACAGGAAGTACAGAAGTTGGTAAAGCAATAGGTGAAGTCTGTGGACGAAATTTAGTTTCTTGCAGTCTAGAACTTGGTGGAAAGAATCCACAGGTAGTAATGCCATCTGCAGACATAGACAATGCTGTGGCAGGAGCATACTGGGGAGGATTTGGAACCGCCGGACAGCGTTGTACTAGCCTAGGCAATCTAATTCTTCATGAGGATATTTATGACGAGTTTATGGAGAAATTAATGCTCAAAGTAAAGAACACTCGTATTGGAGATTCGCTGAAACATGAAGATGTCCTTTACGGCCCTATGCTGTCAGAAAAATACGCTAAAGATTTCTTGAAAGGACTAGAAATGGTCGAAGCCGATGGAGCAACCAAACTCTGGGGTAATGGGAGAGTAACAACAGGCAATACGCCTGATAATTTCCTTAGTAATCCTGAAGATGGAGTTTACATGTGGCCTCACGTTTATGCTGATGTTACTGAAGACATGAAATGTTTCCATGAGGAAGTATTTGGCCCTGCTATTACCGTTGTAAAAGCTAAAGATTTCGACCACGCATTGCACCTAGCTAATGCTTCACCATACGGACTTTCAAGTTCGATTTACACAAATGATCGATTAGAGGCTTACCGTTACAAAATCGGAATCAAAGCAGGAATGACTGGAATCAATAATTCAACTACTGGAGCAGAGGCTCACTTACCATTTGGTGGAGTAAAAGGTAGCGGTAACGGTACAAGAGAATCTGGAATTTGGGTTATCGAATCTTACTCCTACTGGCACGCTGTCAACGATGAATTGTCTGGGAAACTACAACTGGCTCAGATGGATGTAGATGAAATTGAGATGGTGGAAGCAGAAGTTGACTACACCGAACTCGCCTGAACAACAGCCGAACAGGTCAAAGACCCCATCTTCAGTGGCCGTGGATATCCGCCCCCTATAGGGGGCGACACAGGTGGCAACTGATGGGCGACGGAATCAAACTTCCAATGCTGAATGGCATGGGTAGGACAGATAGAATCGACAACTGGTGGGCACAGCCCATGGTGATGGGGATTGGCCTCACAGTTGCCATGATTTGGACATTCTGGCGAGTTATTTTCTTCTCAGAACATATCGATTACTACGTCGGGGGAGCACATGTAATCTCACCAATGTTTTCACCCAATGTACTCGCTTGGGACATGTTTTCAGGGTGGGACCATCCATCCTGGGTAAATGCGGCTGTTTTGATTCTGTGGATTCCATTTTCGTTTAGAGGTACATGCTACTACATGCGCCGAGTTTACTATCGTACATTTTTTGCCAGTCCAACGGGATGCTGGGTCGATGAACCAGAGATAAACAAAATGATTGGATATCAGGGTGAAAAACGATTGTTCATAGTAAACAATCTTCACCGATACTTCCTGTACATGGTGATTCCTATTCTTCTAATCAAGTGGTGGGACATAACTCATAGCATGTCATTCTCCAATAATGGATATGGGATTTCAGGAGGAACAATCATTCTAACTCTAGAATCTGTATGCCTTACCATGTATGTCACATCATGCCACGCACTAAGGCATCTGGCCGGTGGAATGCTAGATAGGTGGGCTACAGGTATTGCCAAGATTAGAGGTGCATTATTTTCTAAAGTTAGCATTATCAATCGAGACCATGGGTTCTGGTTTTGGGTATCTCTAATACTAGTATTCGTTGGGGATGCATGGACGATTGCGTGTTCTAAAGGCATAATCAATGACTTTAGCTTAGTTCTAATCGGAGGTGCTTGAATGAGTGAAGAATACGTCACTCACGAATACGATGTGATAGTTATCGGTGCCGGCGGCGCTGGTTTACGTGCAGCCATCGAAGCCTCAAGAAGTGGGGCAAAAACTGCGATAATCACAAAATCACTTCTCGGCAAGGCACACACCGTGATGGCAGAGGGTGGATGTGCTGCTGCATTGCAAAACGCAGATCCAAGGGATGGCTGGAAAGTTCACTTCCATGACACAATGAAGGGAAGTAAGTGGCTTGCAAACTGGCGTATGGCTGAATTCCATGCTAAGGAAGCGCCTGACCGAGTTCGTGAACTCGAACAGTGGGGGGCGGTTTTCGATAGAACAACAAAGAATCTCATCAATCAAAGGAACTTCGGTGGCCACACATTCCCTAGACTCGCTCACGTTGGCGATGCAACTGGACTCGAATTAATTCGTACGCTGCAAGAAAGAGGTATCCATGAAGGGATTGACATGTTCACAGAGTATACGGTTCGTCATCTCCTAAAAGAAGGAGACAGAGTTACCGGCTGTGTTGCATACACCCGTGTAGATGGAGAGTTCCATGCATTCTCTGGTAAGTCTGTAGTATTGGCAACTGGCGGAATCACAAGATGTTGGTCTGTTTGTTCAGGTTCTTGGGAATATACGGGAGATGGCCATGCACTTGCTCTATGGGCTGGCGCTGAACTGAGAGATATGGAATTCGTACAATTCCATCCAACTGGAATGGTTTGGCCACCGTCTGTACGTGGTATTCTGGTAACAGAAGGTGTTCGTGGTGAAGGAGGACGACTTACCAACTCTGAAGGTGAACGATTCATGTTTGATTATGTTCCTGAAATGTTCGCTGGCGACCATGCAGATACTATTGAAGAATCTGACCAATGGGTCGAAGAGGTTGTGTCGGGTAAAATTGCGACTGTTAGAAGGCCTCCTGAATTATTGACTCGCGACGTTGTTTCTAAAGCGATTAACAGTGAAGTGAAAGCGGGAAGAGGGAGCCCACATGGTGGCGCATTCCTGGACATTTCGCACCGAGGAGAAGCTGCTATTTTGGCAAAACTACCGTCGATGCACCACCAATTCAAGGAACTGGCAGGTGTTGATATTTCGAAAGAACCAATGGAAGTTGGTCCTACTGCACATTATGTAATGGGCGGAGTAATTGTTGATGCTGAAACCCAAGAAACCACCATATCAGGGCTTTACGCCTGTGGAGAGGTTGCTAGTGGATTGCATGGTGCGAATCGACTTGGAGGAAACTCCCTTTCTGACCTCATCGTATTTGGTAAGAGAGCAGGAGAACATTCTGCTAAGCGTGCTTCTGATTTAGCACAGCCTGGAATTGATGATGATCAAGTTCAGTCTGCAATCAGAGAAATGGTAGCACCATTAGAGAGAGGAGAAGGGGAAAACCCTGGACTAATCTATGATGCTATGAGGGACATGATGCAAGAAAAAGTTGGAATTATTCGAGTTAAGAATGAATTAGAGGAAGCGCTAGAAGACCTAAAAGAATTCTCAAAGCGAGAGAAGACTTGCTTCCCAGGAACCAGTCGAAAATACAACTCAGGATGGCATCAAGCATTGGACTTGAAAAATATGGTAGATATTTCGATTGTTGCAACTTTAGCAGCATTGACCAGAGAAGAGAGCAGAGGCGGCCACACGCGAGATGATTTCCCTGGACATGAAGATGAATACTGGGGCAAGACTCTCAATATCTGTTGGATGGAGAATGGAGAAATTAAGATTCGACAGGAGCCTGTTGAAGAAATGCGTGAAGACCTCCAAGGCGCAATTAAGGAAGTCAAGGCAATTATTGCTGAAAGAGCTGCTGAGCAGGGAGGTGACAAGTGATGTCACTAAAAGGCAAGAGTCAGAAATTCAAGGTACTCAGAGGGGAGGGCGAAGATGCTGGCCTCGAGGAATATGACCTAGAATTGGACGAAGGAATGGTTATTCTTGATTGCATGCATCGCATTCAATATGAACAAGAGCCAGATCTTGCTGTTCGCTGGAATTGTAAGGCTGGAAAGTGTGGTTCTTGTAGTGCAGAAATCAATGGACGCCCCCGCCTGATGTGCATGACTCGTATGTCAGATGTGGTTGAAGAAACCCCTGAAGGACAACCGATTGAAGTCCGGCCGATGAAGGCTTTCCCTCACATCAAAGACTTGGTGACCGATGTATCTTGGAACTACGAAGTAGCTCAAAGAATTAAACCGATTAAAGGACCAGAAGAGCCAAATTGGGAATTCAACCAACATGAAGCTCATCGTGTTCAACAATTCAGAGAATGTATCGAGTGTTTCCTGTGTGTAAACACATGTCACGTTTTGAGAGACCACCAATTATTCGATGATTTCGCAGGACCTCGTAATCTTGTGAGACTTGCGCAATATGAGATGCACCCTCTTGATTTAGAAGATAGAGTTCCTGAGATAAAGAAGGAATTCGGTATTGAGTATTGTAACATTACACGCTGTTGTACAGAAGTGTGCCCTGCAGGAATACAGATTACCGATGATGCAATTATTCAATTGAAAGAGAGAGTTGTTGACCGATATTACGACCCATTGCAGAGAATCTGGAGAAAGATTACTGGAAAGAAGGTTCGAATGTGAAACTGAGTTGTGGTTTCGCATAACAACAAATCTGTTCATATAGGGATAATATGAGCACATTCTATGGGCCAGAGAATCGAACACGTCGATTCGATTAGGGCAGTTGCTGTCCTATTGATGGTAATGGTTCATGCCGCTGCAACTTGGGGTCCTAGTCCGAATAGTCAATCCTCATTCCTTGTGTATATTGTCTCAGGTCTTGGAGGTCTTGCCGCACCTCTTTTTGTAACCGTATTTGGATGGGGGTGTTTTCATTCATCATCAACACCTTCCCAACGTTATTTAAGAGCAGGTTTTCTAGTTTTGAGTCAACTTGTAATTAACCTAACAGCACCTCATTTATTCGACGTATTCACCCCTGGAGTTCTAACATTGTTCGCGGTTCTGATTCTGATTCAGCCTCTATGGGTAAGTCCTTTCAAAAATTACCATGAAAGAAAAAACTTCATTCTTTGGGCTTCAATATTTGCGACATTAGCCATAGTTTACTTTGTTTCAGGACTTCAAGGCTCAAAGGTATGGGATGAGAGAATCGAAGTTGCAAGCATAATAATTTGGTTTAGTCACCTACTTCTAACAGGAACATATCCTCTATTCCCTTGGCTTATTTTTGCCATATTGGGTTCTTGGATAGCTTCGCAGAAAGATTCTAGGCTCACTTTCCCTGTAACTAAAGGTACAGTCACATCGATATCGATTGGATTAGGATTTTGTATAGCGACATTATTGTATTCAGAAAAGAATGGTATCGATTGGGCTAGACCAAGAGGAGATGCAATTCTCACATTCTATCCCGCCAATGCGCCGTTTTTGATCGCAGCACTAACTGGGGTAGCCATACTGTGGATGCTTATTCAAAATGTCAAATCGGCACGCCTCAACCCATTAGGTAAACTTTCTTTGAGCGTTTATTTACTACATTTCGTTCCAATAGGGCTTTTCCATACAATTGATGAGAATAATGATTGGAGTTTTGAGACATCGCTATTTGTAATCCTAATTTACACATTGATATGGATTCCAATCGCAATGGTTTGGTCAAGATTAATTCCAAAGGTGAGTGCTGAATACGTATTGCGTACCCTCACCAAGAAATTGGTTAAACAGTAGGTTAAGTTCGTAATCCAAGTATCTCAGGTGGAACCTTGTAGGTGTATCTCGTTTCAGAACCCAAGATGCGGACAACATTTTCTTGATAGTCGAATTGGACTGTCAAAACCGCGCCATCAAGTGCATGCAATGGCATGGATGCTGCAAATTTACCTTCCTTTGAAATTGAAAAACTTGTGGTTACATTATCTGGGAATGAACTAAATTGAATGTAATTCTCTTTAGTTTCGATAACTCCTAAATCTTTGAAAAATGTTCGAAACGATTGACATATCTCTTCCCAATCTTCCAGATTTACAGTTATTAACATTGCAATCACTTCAATGATTTCGCACGAATCAAGGTTCAGCGTACCATCTGCCTTGGAATGTTTCATCCGAGTTATCGATTCTAATGAAAAGGTCAAGTGAAGACCAAACTAAACTATTGAACCCACTTGCCATTCCTTCTGGACCTCCTGCCTTTGCAGTCATAAATTCAAATGTATCTGATGGAGAATGCCATTCTTGCCAGAACGAAAGTTCTCCTCCTGGACTAAAGAAATTGAATGTGGGGTAATCTGCTGAAAAGAAGGAACAGTGGTCTGAAGCACACGATTCTGCGATTTGCCAATATATCGGATTTCCTTCTGTCGGCTCATATGCCAGGTCATCCTCAATCGTAGTGCCTACCCAATCATGCATCATTTGCATGTTAGCATCACTAGCACCTGCAATGCTAATCTGCCATTCATAGATTGTTGGTTCAAAGATTTCCCCGGCTGGTCCAATAACTGGCTCGGTCAATGGCACTATTGGATAATTAAGAGCGACCATATCGAAATTCAAGTAGGATTTCACAGTAACATTCTCAGGTAAGTGGTTAACATACGCTCGAGAACCTAGTAACCCTTCTTCCTCACATGCCCATAAAGCTGCAACAACAGTATGGTCGAATTCCATTTTAGCAAGGGCCTGAGCCATTTCTAGTGAAACTGTAGAACCTGAAGTATCGTCATTTGCTCCTTCATTGGTGCCTCCACCCGGTGGTGTAAACATGTAGGCAATATCGAAATGGCCACCGATAACGATGTATTCATCAGGATTGGTTCGACCCCAATTGTATCCAACAACATTTAGCTGGTCAGGATCATCATCATATCTTGTAACTTCGACAAAATCGAATCCCATGTCCCACATCTCATCAGCCATAGCCTCCGCTGCAGCTTCGTAAGCAGAGCCCCCTTCGTGAACAGAAGCGCTTGCACACCAGCGATTGTTGTATGAACTGGTCAGCATATCAATCGTGTCATATGCCCTTCTTCCATCTACAAGCATGAGTTCTGAACTATCTTCAAGAATTAGACTAGCATTCCAAAAATTGTCACCCGCTGTGATTGAAATATCGACAGTTTCTCTTTCGCTATCTAGAATTAGTAACTCTAGTGATTTCTTTTGAGAAGGGAATGTCATTTCCATCGAGTCACGGGCAACACCAAACTCATCAACATAGAATAGTCCGTTTGAGCGATTGAAAGTCCAATCCACATTGGAATCTACTTCTATTGTCAGGTATTGCCCCCTAATTGCACTCGAAATATCACTGATTGTTAGTTCAGGAGTTGGCTCTTTCTTGACCTCTTCTCCAAAACAACCACTCAAAGGGGCGAGTATCATTATCAGAGAAAGAAAAATACAACGCACTTAATCACCATTCACAAGGGTCAAGATGAGTTTTTCCATTCATTAAAGGCACTAAACATTCAGGTACTTTCACTCGACCATCCTCTAATTGATTCTGTTCCATTATAGCAACTAAAGCACGACTAGTAGCTACTGCTGTTGAATTAAGTGTGTGAACCGCAGCGTTACCTTCACTTGTACGGTAACGCATTTTCAATCTGTTAGCCTGATAGTCAGTACAATTTGAACAAGATACGATTTCTTTGAAGGCTTTAGCGCCAGGAAGCCATGCTTCTAGGTCATATTTCCTAGCAGCAACAGTCCCCATATCTCCTGTGCAGATATTTACAACTTCATAATGAAGATTTAATGCATCCCATAAATCTACACAATTCTTCAACAAATCTTCGTGGTGATCCCATGAATCATCAGGATGGGTGATGACTACTTGTTCTATCTTTGTAAATTGATGAACACGCCATATACCACGGTCAGATAGGCCATGCGCCCCTACTTCTCTTCTAAAACAAGGGCTAACTCCAACCATCTTGATTGGAAGCATACTCGGTTCAATGACTTCATCCATGTACATTGAGGTCAGAGGATGTTCACTTGTGGCTATCATGTAAAGCGGGTCTGGGGTAATTCCATACATTACCGTCTCAAAGTCAGAAAGGTCTGTTACTCCTTCGTAAGCAGTTCTATTCATCATTACAGGAGGTTGAATAAATGTAAATCCACGTCCGATTAAGAAATCAACAGAATATGATTGCAATGCTAACTCTAAGCGAGCAAGGTCTCCTTTTAGGAAGAAAAAACGACTACCCGCTATCTTGGCGGCTCGTTCTAAATCGACCCACTTATTCATCTCAATTAGTTCGTTATGAGTTCTCGGCTCAAAACTGAACTCTGGTTTCACTCCATGTAGAGAATGTTGAGTATTTCCACCTTCATCTTCTCCTACTGGAACTGCATCGTGTAGCAAATTGGGAATACTCATGCGAATAGAATCCCTCTCTTCTAGCAATGAATTGGCTTTGTCATCTAAAGCAGCAATTTGGTCTCCAAGGTCTTTGACTTGAGCCATTATTCTGTCAGACTCTTCCTTGTCACCACTCTTCTTTGCATCAGCAATTCCTCTTGCTGCAAGGTTGCGTTCTCGGCGCCCCTCTTCCATTTGTTTGAGGGCATTTCTCCACTTTTCGTCAAGTCGAATTACTTGGTTTATACTGTCATGAGGAATTCCGCGCTTATCGTGGTCGGCACGGATTTTATCCGCTTCGTTTCGAAAGAGGTCCATACTCAGCATAACAGATCACCTACAATGTAATTCCAAAAGAGAACGCTGCGCTACCAACGAAAATTAGTCCACCTATGATATATCCAAGGATTGCTCCTCCATTGAGTAATGGCAATCCTGCCTGAGGCCTACCTGATGCGACATATCCCATGAGTACTAAGTATCCAACTAATCCACCTATCAAAGCAGATATTCCTACTGCGAGACCGCCTGTAGAAATTGAATCAACACATGAAATGACTAGCATACCTGGGAAAATTACATCTCCAAGACCCATGAACATCGCCTCCTTAGGTTTCTTTCGCTTTTTCATAACAGGTTGGTTTACAGGAGTTTCACTATCTTGAGATGTTTCAACCGGACGAATAGTATCCTTTTCATCTAGCATCGAGTATCCACTCTCTTGTGGAGCGACGAGTAGAATCGGCAGATTCAGTCCAATCATCGTATCTGCTAAGTCTAGCATATGCTTGGAGCGGTAGACGGCCCAAGCGTCATAAATAGCGGCTAAAACCATGAATATCACAATCAGAGTAGGGACAAACGTAACTCCAAGCATAACGATTACTCCACCACCAACTAACACTCCTACTGTGTTAACAACATACCATTCAGGATGTACGATTAGCAAAACCATCAGGACTACTGCGATCACTAAACCAATTAGAGTTGCACTATCTGATAATTGAATACCGTAAGTATTGTACATGTTATCAGAATCAAAGTCTCCACTATCTACATTCATCGAATAAATGCCATCTAGTTCATTGACAGTAACTTTGTTGACCATTTGGATAGTATCTCCCTCAACAGATAGTTTACTGCGCTCTGGAACTTCAACATCGAATGTTGCGTACTCGATAAGCGAAGAATAGAATAGGCCGTGTATTCCATCAGCATCACCAATCCATAATTCGTTTTCATCATCTCCGCTTATGTCAAAACTGTCTATTGCGTTGATAGGACCTTCAAATGCATCTCCTGCTAAGAAACGGTCTTCCATCTCAAATTCCCCGTCTGTATCATCATCTACAATGAATGCCTCGAGCAAACCGTCTTCTCTTCCGACAATAGCTAATTGTTCACTATCTTCCCAAGGACTAGAAACTATATTGAAAGCGGTAATCGGGTTTCCTTCGCTTGAATCATAAAACCATTCAGTTGTGCTTTCATCAATCCAGCCATTAGGAGTAATCGGTCCATTGAAAGGATCTGAAGTCTCTTCCAAATGAATTATTGTTGCACCGACTGGACTTACTAGTAGCATACTGTCTGTATCTAACTGCTTTATCTGTAATATCTCCTCATTCATTTGCAATTGTTGGAACGACCACTTAGCCTGAAGGGATGTGATGTTCACATCATGGAATGTGTTCATACGAATTAATTGATTAGCTGCGTTAGTAATGTAAAGGGCTCCTTTAGCCGCTCCTGTATCGCCATCTGGCTCTTCTACAACTTCTAGGGCTGTGATACAGCCCATTATGTCAGGGTCTTCACGAATATCTTCTGATGTGCCATTCCAATCATCTGCTTCGAAGCAAGCATATTTGCTCAATATTTCTCCACTATCCTTATCGAAAGACCAAATCCACATCCCGTTAGTTGCAGTGTAAGCGTATTCTCCTTCCATCACATTGATGTTTGGCTGGCCAGGGAAGGCGTCAAGTTCATGTTGCCACTCTACTGAAGAGGCATTTGCAGAACGCTTTGAAATCACAAATGAGTGTTCTTCTATTGACTGGCCCAATTGAACCACCTGAGTAATCATAGTACCATCTGAATTGAATGAAATCGCATCTTCTTCGAATAATTCAGAGTCTGTAAAGACAAATGCTTCGGTTTCGACATCTGGCACCAGTAATATGTGAGCTCCAGGGACGGTGGTATAGCAAAGAGCCAGGAATAAAACCGCCAATAAACCGTATTTTATGACCTTCTGTAGGTGCTTTTTAGCAAGCCAGAGTATCAAGAAAGTGAACGCGAAAATTGCGACCAATTCAAGCATTATCCATCTCGCTTGAGTAGCACCTGATTCGCCGAATGCTTGTAGCCCAGCTGCATTGAACCAAGGTTGTAACCAAAGTCCCAAACTGATTGTGATAACGAACATAAACGCCATGCCAATCATACCTGGCGCTTGCTCAAGCATATTGGCTAGAAGACTGTCTTCCTTGGCCAATTCACGCTCTACGCGTTTGACATGGTCCTCTGATGTCGACTCTCCCATGCTTTGTACCGAGAGTGAGGGTGGTTTTCTAATCATTGGAGCGTGTGGCCCCTACGGGGCCAATGACGATGGTGACGAGTAGGCAGTGGTTAGATGCCTCAAAAACAAAAGGTATGTCACTCGGTCTTTCTCGTGTAAACGAAGCACTGGAAGCCCTTGGCCGCCCGGATAAAGACATGGATTGTATCCATGTTGCTGGTTCAAATGGCAAAGGGAGTGCTTGTGCGCAGATAGTTGCGGGATTAGTTAGAGCAAATTATCGAGTTGGGCTGTTTTCATCACCTCATTTAATCAAAATTGAAGAAAGAATCAGAGTAGACGGTAAGTCGATTTCAAGTGAAGATTTTGACACCTCTCTTTCGAAAATACAAGAATTAGAAATGGAATTAACTTTTTTTGAAATTACATACCTAGCATCTCTCGTCGCTTGTCGTGATGCTGGAGTTTCTATCATGGTCCTTGAGACAGGTTTAGGGGGGAGATTAGATGCTACTAGATCTGCAGAAGTGGTGGGTTGTCTAGTAACATCTGTCAGTCTAGAACATAGTGATATTTTGGGAGACACAATCGAAAAGATAGCGCGTGAAAAAGCTGCGATTTGGAGGCCGGGAGTACCTATGCTGATTCGAGACCCTGGCTCTGCAAGTGTCCGTAACGCTATGAGAGATGAAGCGATTAGTGCACGATTCTATCAGCCTGAAAAATCTTCATTCTTAGAAGAAGCAGCAGATTTGGCTGAAATGATGTGCAACATGATAGGATATTCATTTGTTAGACGTCCAATATTTATGTCTGCTAGAATGCAATTGGTAGAAAGTGAGCCTAGATTATTGTTAGATGCGGCACATAACCCTAGCGGGATGCGAAGGTCAATTCCAGAAATTGCAAATAAATTACCAGAAAGTTGGTCACTATTATTCGGGACATCTCCTCAGCAAGAGATGCAAGATTTCCTACAACCACTATACGAGTTAATCGAACATTTTCCTCCTCAGGAAATTATTACAACAGAGCCACAGGATGGAAGATACCCTGGAGTTGCTAATCCGATTGAGGGAGTTTTGCACATTGAAAATCCAGTTGATGCAATACAATCATTTACTCAACCATGCGAATTGATTTTAGTGATTGGTTCACTATATCTTTGTGGAAATATTCTTTCTCACATGGAATTAGATGCCAACATACTTTCATGAATAGGTCACCCCTGAGGGGAGTGTAGGGGAAATTTCGACTAAGCAATTTCAACGGCATCTGGTGATTAAATGACTTCAAAATGGGATATAAGATTCATCGAATTAGCAAGACATATCTCTGGATGGAGTAAAGACCCTTCAACAAAGGTAGGATGTGTGGTGGTAGGTGAAGACCGTGAAATCCGCTCAACCGGTTTCAATGGCTTTCCCAGGGGAATCGATGATGATCCTGAAAGGTTGGCTGATAGAGAAAAAAAGTACCCTTTGATTTGTCATGCTGAAGAGAATGCCATAATGCATGCAGCGAGAATCGGAGTTTCTCTCAAAGATAGCACCGCATATGTCACTTGGCCACCATGTTCACGCTGTGCTAGATCTTTGATACAAGCAGGCATTAGAGAAGTCGTATATTCATCGAATGAAGAAATACCAGAACGCTGGCTTGAGGATTTTGAAATATCAACAAGTATGCTTGCTGAAGCCAATGTTTTAGTTCGCTCAGTTTGATTTTCAAGCACTGTTTAATCGCCATAACCCCTGATTTCGACCGGTGTTTTCAAGGCGAAGTTTCCCCCGTAATTGTTTATGCGAGCCATACCCGTCATTGCACTGGTTGGTTTGCTGCTGTTACCCGGCTGCACATACTTCGATGAAAGTGGCAGTGAATCTGAAACTGAAGAGGTCTTAGAACCTGAAGTTGAATTACGCCAAGGTTGTACTGATCCTGAAGCAAATAATTACGACCAATCTGCTGAAGAAGATGATGGTTCTTGCGAATATGATGAACCAGAACCGGAACCAGTCCTAGGTTGTACAGATTCGGATGCAGAAAATTATGATTCAAATGCAACAGAAGATGACGGGACTTGCCAATTTCTAGAAACTATTCCTTGTAATGGACTGGTAATTTTGTGTCACAGAACCTATGATGATGTAACATTCCCAGAAACTCACAACTCATTTTCAACCCATGAAGACAATATCTACTATCCTGCAAGTAACCATAGAACTGGTTTCCAAGCTCAATGGAATGCTGGTATGAGAGCATTCATGCTCGACACTCATTACTTGACTACTGCAGACCAATCTGCTTCAACGGTACGATTTTGTCATGGAGATTCAGATAGAGGATTCAGTCCCTGTACTTATGGAGCAGTAGACCCTTGGGTTTGGCTAAATGCATTGGAATCAGAAATGAATAGCGAAGATAGAGATATTGTAACATTGCTAATTGAGAACCATGTTGAAGGAGACCATTTGAAGGAATTATTTGACGACGTAGGGCTCTCAGAGATGATGTACATTCATGAGATGAATGCAGAATGGCCGACTCTGATTGAACTGATTAATATGGAAAAGAGGTTGGTTGTATTTTGGGAACAACCTAGTGATTCATCTCATCCTTATTTCCACGATTTCTTAACCCACAGTTGGACTACAAATTATGCTGACGACGATACCTCTTCGATGGATTGCGAGCCACTAAGAGGAGATTCAAATCAACCCGCATTCCATATGAATAATTGGTTAAAAAACCAGGCTGGTCTATCAGACCCGACAAGAGCTGGAGAAGCGAACGATGTCGATTTCATGGTTGATAGGGCGCTAGAATGTATTGAAACACATGGCAAAAGGCCGACATTTATCGCCGTAGATTGGTGGGAAGAAGGCGATGTTGTAGAAGCGGCTAAGCGCGTTAACCAATTGGAATTAGAAGACGATTAACCCCAGAACCTTCTAGTTCTGGCATATTCAATTTCAGCGATATGAATTGCTTCTAGTAACCCTTCGCGGTCACCCCGCTGCACCTTTCGCATCAGTCTTTGACATGTGGCTTCTCCAATCCCTCTACCCATCAAGGCAAGTATTGCATCCATCCCCCTATTGGCAACAGTTTGAGCATTCTTCATCATACGATCTCGGTCTTTCTCCTCGTCTGATTTCACCCAAGCTACCAATTGATTCTCGAGCCCTTCGCGCATGCAGGCTAGCATTTTACCACCGCATTTGAGACACTTTTTAATGTCGCTAATCTCAGGATATCTCGCAACTCTAAATCGTCTCACTGAGGCACATTGTAAGCAACATAAAACCGCTCTTTCGTTCATCAGTCGACCTTCTAATCTTGCTCGAACCTGTTTGTTGTCGAAATTTGGAAGTAACAAATCTTTTTCAGAACGACTAGAAATCCCCAATGGGCCTGCTGCTGTAACCTCCAAACCAATAAGGCCTGATTGAATGCCCCGTAACACATCTGTCGCTCCAGCAATATCCATTCTTTCATGGAAAAGTTTGTTCAAAACCTCTTCCATTACAGGAGTTCCTCTATACTTTTTGAGTAAAGCTTGGAGGTTGATTTTTCGGGGATCTACTCCGTGTTTCAATATTCCAAATATCTTAGCGACTTGAGCAAACCTCCAACGTACTTCTCTTGAGTTTGGTAGAGTGACCGATAGAACACCTTCCAGTGCATCCGGTGGAGTCTCCGCCAACCATTCAATCAATTCAGCAGGCCTAACCCCTGCAACTTGTAGCGATATTCTACATGGCTCGACGATTAGTCGACCCCATTTACCTGAACGAGTACTAGCCATGGCCAGTAGATAGTGCCCAATCGCCTCATTGATACGATTACCTTGACAGGAATTTACTACCAGTGCCTTATCTCTGTCTTCGATAGTTATCATACGCTCTGAAGGAATCAAATTTGTAGAATTAAAATGAGTGCTCACTATGTCTGCTAGAATCCCTTTAGCTTCACCATTTAACGGATAATCATCTAATTTAGAGTCACCACTCAGTAAGCCAGCAGGGTCTATTTGGGTTATTTCTTCATCCTCCATCAACCCCAAATCAATCGCAAATAATCTTCTCATTCTACCCGCCTCACGAGCAACTTCTGCAGGAGTTGGTGGGAGTTCTCCGACCCACTGCGGAGCATGTCCTTGATCAGATACCGGTGCTACTAACAATTCATTTTGCTCGGGGTCAGCATCGATTACAATCCAGGTTCTTCCAGCCATAACGAATCTTCTTTGACTACCATCTTGGTCTTCCCCGCCATCGTTTAATGAAAGGACGAATGCCTCGTCTACATTACCAAGACTCTTACGAGTAACTGCGTCTCTAACCCTGTATGATTGTTTATCTGGAATCATCGAAAGGTGATTTGTTACCCATTGACGAGTTCTTCCTGAGCGGCTAATCCATCCCTTTGCATATTTCGCAGGTGCATCGAATGTCAGGCTTGCTATTTCATCACTAGGAGTTTCATTGTAAGCAAGTTTGGGTTGCTCTGGTAACTCTTTTTTAGAATTTTTAATCAATTCTTGCCACACATCATGAGGCCAGCGATACCAAGGTACTTCTTTTGGGTTTTCTTCACAGCGAATTACCCATCCATCGGCGAGAACATTTCCTATTGCAATCGTATCTTCTCGGCGCCATCCTTCAAACTGTCCAGCACCAGCAATCGCTTCAGTAATCGTATCTATCGGTAGGGCACCATGGCTGTGAACCATCATGACAATTTGATTTGCAGCAACCGATAGAGGCTTTTCTCTCCATACAACTGGTTCGATTTCACCGGCAATCGCCTTGCGGGCAATTACTGCAGCTTCTATGAGGTCATCACTTTCCCAACCTAGTAGATTACCACTTCCAATCCCACCAAGTCTGTGATCCGCTCGTCCGACTCTTTGCAGTATTCTGTCTACTGAACGAGGAGAACGGATTTGAACGATATGATTGACACTACCAACATCTATTCCTAATTCTAGGCTTGAGGTGCAAACCAATCCCTGAAGTTTCCCATCTCGTAAATCATCTTCCATTTGCGCTCTAGTCTCTTTAGCCAAAGATCCATGATGCACACCTATTGCTAAATCAGGCCCAATCGCTTGCAATCTTTGTGAAACCGTTTCAGCACTATTCCTTGAATTAACGAATACTAAGCATGGATGGCGCTTTGAAATGATATCTGCTAAACCGCGAAGTGTAGCATGAGCTCTTGGAGAAATTGCTAATTCGAGTGAACCGATTTCGTCCTCTGGAGTTTGAATAATTGCATCAACCGATAATTCAGTGTAACGAGGAGCGATGGCTACGATAGGTTGGGTATCATTTGAAAGCCATTTAGCTACTTGTTCTGGGTTCCCGATAGTTGCTGAGAGGCCCACTTTCTGAACAGGAGAACCCTTGAAAGATTCTAGTCGTGAAAGACCTACTGATAATTGCCATCCTCTTTCTCCATCTGCGATTTCATGTATCTCATCGATTACGACTGCTTTTACTGTGCGTAGTAATTCACGTAATCTGGAACCTGTGAACATCAATTGAAATGTTTCTGGAGTGGTAATCATCACATTTGGTGGCTTTCTAACATGCTTGTTTCTTTCAGACTGAGGTGTATCACCATGCCTCAAACCCAGAGTGAGACCAACCGCTGAAGTAATCTCTTCCAGTCTTCTGTCAACATCCCGATTCAAAGCACGAAGGGGTGTGATGTAGAGAATTGACATCCCGGTCCATTCTTCTCGAAGGCATCTGTCGAGCAATGGGAGAATGGCTGCCATTGTTTTCCCAGAGCCAGTTGGAGCAACTACCAGCCTATCTTTACCAGCTGCAATATCGTCTTGAGTGACTTGCTGAACGGGTGTTGGCACCCATTCTCTTTCATCAAGAGCCTTCTGCAGACTCTCATCGAGTTTGGAGAAGACGCCTTCGGCCATATCGATTGGGCGATGTCACTGGTTCAAGAGGGCAACGATTCAGATAACTATCAATAGTCATCATCATAATCGTCATCATCTTCGTATTCATCATCATCTTCTTCATCGGATTCATCTTCCCAATCTTCACCGTAAAGCGAATCTTCATTGTGAGTAATTGCAGTACGATTTGCTGTAATTCCAATACCAACTAGAACGATAATCGACAGGATTGAGAAGAGCCAGATTAGGGGCTGTTCTCGAACTGAATCAAACCATCCCATGTAAGAGACATATACAATCTCGACCTTATGCTCAGCAGTATTGTCCTCATCGTTTACTTCGACGATAACATCGTCAGGGTCAACTTTGACTCGAATCCTGTCAACGCCTTCATCAGCATTCCAAGTGGCTGTAACTGGAATTATCTCCCCAGCACCGATTTTGTTCAAAGTAGTTGAATCAAAAGGAACAAGAGAGTCACCAGCATAAAATGACACCTTGAATTGTGAAGTTGTTTCTCCACCAACATTGCGTACATCTGCTGTAATTTTAATCTCTTGACCTGGAGCAACGTGGTCATCAGACAACGAAATAGAATTTATTTTCAATTGTGGCCCTATCGCCCCTAAGCGTACCCATTGTCGTTCAAAGTCTGTGTCATCAGATGCTATTTCTGCAATTGGACTCGCTTCTGAATTGGATACTACAGGGAATTCATTTCCTGCTGAATCATATCCTGTAAGATAGAATCCAACCCAATCTCCTTCACGCATGGTTACCCTTCCATCATCTGTCAAATCGACTGTTCCTGTCCAGATTACTTGCTGTCCATCTTGCTGCATACCCAATACGGATTGCCCGGCCCCCAAAGTCAAGGTACGGCTAGAATCTCGCATAACCCAATGAACAATTTGCTCAGATCCGGTCATGTCTGCATCTTCAGTACCATGGAACTCTACTGGAACTTTGGTCAAGTCAGTAGTTGCAGAAATATCGATGATATTGATAGGTGATGTTCTACTTACAACTCTAGGAGCTGTATCATCAACAATCACTCTAAGAGTGGTTGACACTGTTTGTCCAGTCATATCTTCACCTTCACCAGGTATTCCACCTATCGAAATCAAACAAGTTCGAGTTGGTGAAGACCTTAACGTCTCTGCATGCGATAAAGGAACTTCAACCGAATAACCTCCATCATCATCAAGAGAACCGTCTGACCAAATAGTCTCACCATCGAATACTTCGATGACTATCGCTGCATTTCTAGGTGCAGGAACATTGCTTCCTTCGTAGACGACCTTGCCTGTGAATTCTAATCGGTCATCGTTTCTAACACGACTTCCATCCGCAACAATTCCTGTGCGTGGTTCGCTGATGTCTTGTACGAGGAATGATGATGGATCCAATACCAAATCATTCTCCACGACAAAGGTATGCTCTGCAATGATGTGGCGTGTAGGGAATTCATATCCTCTCTCTTTGTATTCTAGAGAGATATCTGAAATATCCTCATCTGGCCAATCCCAACCCATAGTAAATTGATAATCTAGTAAAATCCAAGGCATACCTGATTCATTAGTGGTCTGAACCATGGATGAAGAGGATGCCAGATTTATGAAATTTGAATGACTTGCGAAAGTATCTGTTATTCCATAATAGGATATTCTTTGCTGGTCAACTTCACTATCTGGTCCTTCAAAGTCAAACACCAAATCAATGTATTCGAAGTCAATAGCGGTGTTTGCATCAATTAATCCGAGGGATATCGTTTGTTCAGTTCCGGCAAATATTGGAGCACCATCACTATGACCAACCCAATCTAAGCCGGTGAATATAGCACTGGAGTCCTTTCTGCTTCGGAATGTTGCATCATCTGCGTCAAAGCCAGGCCCTGATTCCCATGAATATGTTTCATCATCGATTATTGTCGTGTGGTGAAGAGGATTACCTGCTCTGTCCCCTCCATCCCAATAGTATGAAACTCGACCCATATTTGGATTTCTAGAATGGTCGATATTGGTAGTGAATGTCTTCAAGTCTGCCTCGCTTTCATTGACTACAATCTTTGTAGCATATTCGCTTGGGTCAGCCTCACCATTCCGATTAAGGTCATGATCTGCTTCAACCCAATAATGAAGTGAGAGTTGTGTTGGATCGCCTACAGCATCTGCAATAGTCACACTAATTTTTTGTGAATCATCAGCTGCCTCATAAGCATCATTCAGCGGATGGGTTGCCAAAACTTCTGGTGAAGTTGCATCAACCTTGTATGTCCTGAACCAATCTGAGTTTGATTCCATGACCATGCTGGCATCTCGTTCGTTGTAAGTTTGAATCTCATATGAAAGTCCACTTTCTATATCGATTTCAGGCATAACTATCGAGATAAAGAATGTGCCATTCATGTTTGAAGTATCTCTCCAATCAGCATGTACGAATCCGTTTTGAGCAATTCGTACGTCAAATGCACTGTCCTTAGGTGCATCGGTTGAGTCTGCAAACCACATTGCTCCTTGGAAGTGAAGAGTTTCTCCAGCTGCAACCCAACTTCCGTCTTCGACGTCATTAGAAGTTACTTCTCCATCGTTATCTCTAATGTTTAACCATCCTAAGCCGAATGAGTTGTTTACACGCAGACCTTCTGTACTAGAAAGTGCGACTGGCTGGTATCCGTTTGTTCCAGATGTATCGAGACAGTTTGTTGTGAACCTAACATTCTCTTGGTCTGGGAAATTAGAGTTCACATGGAATAACCAATGTATCTCCAAGATACCATTGTTCAGGCTAGACCAAGATGAAGAATCGATGTCAACCCAGTCATCAGGGTCGTTAGGAGATGGGAATATATCCCCATCCTGCCATTCTAAAGTTGGCGCACTAGAGGCAGGAG
>CACLCM010000020.1 GCA_902605365.1 uncultured Candidatus Poseidoniales archaeon
GGATTGGGGGGGCAGGTCATGCAAACTGGTTCTATGTGCTTGCTAGAACTGGTAATGACCAATCGCACAAATCCCTTAGTGGGTTTATTGTTGAAGCGGATTCAGCCGGATTAGAAGTCGGTAAAAAAGAGGAAAAAATGGGCCAAAGGTCGTCAGATACACGTTCTGTTACATTTGAAAATGTTATGGTTCCAAAAGAAAATCTCATCGGTGAAGCTGAAGGTAATGGATGGCTTCAAGCAATGGTTTCATTCGATAGATCACGTCCAATGCTTGCCGCTCATGCGCTAGGCAATGCTAGAGGTGCTATGGAAGAAGCTTGGATTTATGCTAACGAGCGTAGAACCTTTGGCAAACCCATTTTTGAGCACCAATCAATCTCATTCATGCTCGCAGATATGAGTACTAAGATTGAGGCTGCCCGTCTATTGGCGCATAAGGCTGCTAGCCTGTTAGATAATGGAGAAAGAGCGACTCTAGAGTCAGCACATGCCAAGAGATATGCCGCAGATATTGGTATGGAAATAACAACCGATTCAGTTCAAATCTTTGGTGGTTATGGATATTCGGAAGAGTTCCCTGCTGCTAGAAGAATGCGTGGAGCAAAGATCTACCAAATCTTTGGTGGCACTAGTCAGATTCAAAGATTAATTATTGGCCGAGAAATGAATAAAAATTTCAAACAGTAAATCTCCATCGATTCAAAGGGCTTTCATTGGGCCGGTGCTAACGGTAGCCTCTGTATCGACCCACTGAATCCCCTTTGTATCGGGAAATAAAATGCAAAGGGGTTTCGGATGACCCCTTCCAACCTATCCGAATTGGTTAGTTGATAGATTAGAACTATTTGTCTATCTTGAGAATGTGATTAGGAGATGTGAGGTATAGCCAAAACCCCATCCTCCCGCTCCGGAATGATGCCCGACTGTTTCCATCTTCCCACTTGTAATGGGTATTATGGAAAAGAGATTCCATCCGCCACTATGATGTTCATCAAGAGTGAGCTGAAGGTCTTCATCCATACTACCGGTGTTGATGTCAATCTTCACTACTTTGTGCTCGGCGCTCATGTTACTCCGTATTAGTCAAGGTTATTTTCACTTTCCTTATTTCTGAAAATCGCAAGGGCCCCCCTTTCAACACCCGTCTGTCGTATGGGTACCCCTGCGCTCATTTTGAGCGTGAGGGGGGCCCATGCGATTGCTCAGGAAAGGTATCGTTAGGGGGCTCACTCTTCTTTACTATAAATTACAGAATAGACTGACACTATTAGATTTAAAGTACCCCAATTCCCATCGATTTTGACATAGTTCAATTTTCTCAATATCATAATTATGATCCCTGAAATAACGCAAAGAATAGGAGGCAGAAATAGGACTAGCATTACGCCTATAGTGTATATGAACCTAAAGACACCATATCCATTAATTAATGAGATTATCGCAATTATTCCGAACAATGCAAGGAAAATCGTCCCTATTAATTCGGTAATTTCATCTAATTTCAAAACCTTCAGTTCTTTTTCTTCCACGAATGCCGTATTCTATACTCACATTTTTTGTTTTCCATGGTAATTCATACTGTTATACAGTGAAGCAGAGGGTGTCTCCATAACACCCTCGCGCTCACAATTGCTGAATGTATGGGCTCGCAGTGGGCTTCCCGCCTCGCTACCCATCCAAACACCATCGTTCGTATGGGTTTCGGAAGTTGTATCGTCAACCAAGTAATAGAAGGCTAAGTTGCATTACTGCAGCTCCAAAGACTGCCCCTACAACAAGATGTCTTGGACGATTTTGTTCCATTGCTTGAGGGATTAATTCGTTGTAAGCAACAACAGTCATGATTCCTCCGACAAATGCAAGCGAGCACCCCACCATGAATGGTGTCAAAATTGGTCCTAAGACCAACAAGGCGAACAATGCTCCTAATGGCTCCGTGAAACCAGTTGCCATTGCGATAAGTGTTGCTTTCATCCGCCCCCCGCCCCCTGCTTGGATTGGAGCAGCTACTGCGATGCCTTCTGGTATGTTGTGTAATGCAATCGCCGCCATGAGCACGATACCGTACTGAGCATTTTCAAGAACGGCCACTCCCATGGCCAAACCTTCGGGGAAATTATGAATGGCGAGGGCGATGGCTGTAAGGATACCAGATTTGTACAATTTTCTTTCCTTTGACATGGAGGAAATATCCTCGTCCTTGCTAGTGTACATGCTCACAGCATAAACGATGCCTACTCCCACACCAAACGAGAGCGTGATGGGAAGGAAACCGTTCTCCATAGCTTGGCCGAACCACAAATCAAGCACTGAAACCAAGAGCATCACGCCTGCGGCCATGGCGAGTAAAAATGCCATCATTTCCTGACTGATTTCTTTAACAATAAACACAATCAATCCACCAATTCCTGTTGCAAGACCAGCCATTAAAGCTAGAATAAAAGGGAAGACCCATGATTCAGATTCGCCCTCCAAGCCGGAAATTTGGATCAGTGGTTCCTCAATACTCTCATGACCTCCCTGAGCGACAAGGATTTGTAAGACAATTTCTACTGTTAATGCTAAACCTTCTTGATGAACAACGTTGGGTACATCAGTTTGACGATGATATTCTTCGTATTCCCATCCATAAAATCCTATGGTACTCGTACCAAATTGATTGAACGCTCGATGATCACTGTTACCCTGCTGGTTGACTTGAACAGTCGCATCATAGTCATTCCATTCCTCATTATTCAACACTGAACTTTGAATTTTAGAAATAGAACCAACAAGTTTAGAATCGGATGTTTCAATCCCAAGAGTACCAAGCCCTTTGGATGGATTAAGGTTTGTTGAATCAAGGTTGATGTACAAATCGAGGGAGTCTATGTATTCTTGATTTGATTCAATGTAAGCCTGGCTGCCAAGTAAACCAAGCTCTTCACCGCCCCATGTTGCAAAGGTGACGGTTGACTCAAGATTCAGTTCACTTAGTTGATTTGCAACTTCGAAAAGTTGGGACACGCCGACTGCATTGTCAACTGCTCCGGGACTAATGTAAACAGAATCATGATGAGCGCCAACCAAAATCTCACCATCTCCGTTACCAGGAAGTTCTCCAGTGACGACTTTAACACTCCTAGTGCCAACATTATTTCCTTCCCAAAAACCGTCCAGTGAAGCGAACAATGTGGGATCGCTTTCCGCTTGTTCGATGTAATCATGGAACATTGTAGCAACGCTTTCAGCGATGTAGATGTAAGGAATCAATGCATCAGCGTATTGCCCACCATATGCATCGGGGAACGGAACAGTTGCACCGTTTTCTTGGACCGTTACGGAGCGGAAGGGCGGTGTTTCTACTCCCTCAGTGTACATCATTACAACACCTGCGTTTCGATCGATGGCGTCTTTGTAGATGTCAGCAAGACTTCGTGAATTATCATAATTAATCATCACGGCAAGGTCGGTCATGTCGCCAATGTTTTCAAATTCCTCTGCCGAGCCATTACCGATGAAAGTGAGCATGTTGTCGTGCTTGTGTATTGAGCCTGAATAGCCCAAAAACGTGAAACTTTCAATGTGATTTAACTCTCCTGTTTCGTCGATAGCGACTCTACCTGTACCAGCTGTACCGTCGGGTAATCCTGGACCATTTTGTACTCCTTGCTCCAATTGTGCATGCATCAAAATTTGGTGGTCTTCTGGTTCAGCATCAACAAACCATGCTCCAGTTACCTGAAATTCTTCGACTTTTACATTTTCAAGGCCAATTTCAGTAAAGCGTTGGCTTATGTAATCTGTTGCGAGATTTTCTTCGACAGATCCCGCTACTCTAGGGCCAAAAGAAGCAATTCGATCGATGTCCTCAACCATGTCCGAATTATCTATTGAAAATGAAACTTCATTTTCTTCATGCAGGAGAAATTCGTAAGCCAAACTGGATAATAAGACAATAGTCGAAATTACTCCGACAATAGTCAGCATTCTATCCGAGGATGGCCCCATATTGTTACCGTAAGGCAACTCATTGATAAGTTTAGGGCGGCCTAAAATCAATTCGAATAATCGAATCAGATAGTTCCAGGGGCTTTGAATGGGCCCTATTTGTCGCTATCCTCTGCACAGTTAGTTCCATTTGCATAGAAGGGGTGGCAAAGCACATGTTCTGTCAAAATTTTGGAATTTGATTATAGGGCTCCGTTTGGTTAACTCAACCGATAGCAATGCAGATGTCTCCATTTGAGTTCGTCACCATATTTTGTTCTTTGATTCTGGGCCTGGCCCTTTCACACATATTGAGAGCGGTTACTGATTTGTATGAAATCAGAGATAGGGTCAAGACTTATTGGCTCAATTCATTATGGGTTGTGACCGTAACCATGTGGTCAGTATATGCGTGGTGGGGATTGTGGCAACTCTCTATCGACCTAAACGAATGGCATTATTTCCAATATTGGTTCCTCGTAACAAATCTCGCCTCTATTTACTTCTTCACAACTTTAGTATTGCCAAAGGCTACAGATAAGGGAATTATCGATTTAGAAAACCATTACTATTCCGTACATCAAGCATTTTTCTCAATTGTAGCATTCTCACTTTTCACATCAGTAGCAATAAATTATTCTCTGTTCGGCAAGGCAATGATTTCTGATATGACAGTGATGCCATTCATAGTGGGCTGCGCTGCATTAGCAGCTGTATTTACCAATTCAAAAGGCTATCACAAGTTCATTGGAGTATTCATGTTCATCATGTTCCTTTTCTTCCAAATAAGCGATGTTACAGTAATCGAATACGATGTTGATTAGAATATTAATTCAGCAAAAAGAACCGGCTCAAGTATAATGTACTACAAAGGCGAGTTCATTGCATGGGCACTAAAATACTGATAGATTGCCCAAAATGTAGCAAGAGGATGAGGATACCGATAAACTACGTTGGAACAGTAGGGTGTCCTAAGTGCAAGTTTCAATTCGATAAGATTCCAAAGTTGGATCCCGAAACAATTGATGAGGAAGAACCCGAGAAAACAAACACATGTATTCACTGTGGAGCGGAAAATGATGTGAACTCTACCATCCCTGGAAATTATGATTATTTTAGGTGCAGGAGTTGTGACTTTGATTCCCCACTATCACCCAAAGTTGGAAAAACAATACAAAAAAACCCGTGGTTCAGTGTCGTACCTGGTTCTGGAATTTGGGCGGAATCAATTGTAGGGTGCTTTCTCTTCCTTTTTGCAGGAATAATCGTCGGGTTATTTGGAGCCTCAATGCAGTATGAAACCTTCTTTGTGATGGGTGTAATAATAATTTTATGGGGGATTTATCAATTCTTTGTTGTACTATTTCTTAATCCGGCAGCCGAATTAGTTGAGCAGACTATTGTATCTGGATTTAAGAAAATTAAAAAATGAAAATCAGCTTCCAAGAGAGTAGCCTTTGAAACGGCTCAGTTAGTAACTCCACCGGTATGTCAGCGAAGAGCATTCCCGAGCCAACTAAAGATCCATAACCCAAGTAAACCACCAAAAATCAAACCTATAACTGCAGAAGTACTTGCCCCTGCACGGAAACTTTTTACAAAAGTCCCCCTACCTTTTGCTATACTAAAACCAATTACAGGCCATAGAAAAAGTGAACACATGAACCCAAACAAAGCATCTAATTCTGATGATGCAAATCCAATAGTTGCCAATATGAAAATTGGACTTATGGGAGCAACGAAACCAAGCCAATAATTTCGGTCTTTGATTTCAATCACCTCTATATTTTCTTTAGTACCGACTATCAGCACTTGTTTACAAATGGGACAGCGCATTTTCCCAGAATGGTTCAATGGAAATGATAGAATTTTGTCACAAGAAGGACATTCTATCATCACATTCTCTTCTTTGGTTTCAGGTATATCAGAAGACATTTTTACGCACTATCCAAAAGTCCAGCTACAACAATCCATGTAACCCATATTATGTACAATTTTATTGACATCGAGGCCCCTCTTCTACGATGCAAATTTTGAAGTTTATTCGCACGTCGTAGCAACCACCATGCCAATAATGGCCATATAACTAGATGCCCAATCATCATGATTATTAAGAAAAAATAACCAATATGGCTATAATGATCAATATGCAAATCGCTACTCATTAAAACCATAAGTGAAACTGTAGAGATGCCCACTCCAACAAGAACTGGAATCGCTAATCCAAACCAAAAACCTTTGAAATTCTCTTTCACCTCATCATTGATGAAGATCGACATTTCTAATCACCCGGTAGGTATCAACGTCTGCGTCTGCCGCCGCTTTTGCGGTCTCCGCCTCTTGAAGAGCCTCCGCTGCTTCCACCACTGCTTCCACCGCTACCTCGTGAACCACGAGATGCGCCACCACCTCTTGATCCTCTGGAAGACCTTGAACTACGTCTGGATGCCGGCGCGGAATCCTTCCTAGATGCTGGTGCCTGTTTTTGAGTAGGTGAAGATTGTTGCTGAGGAGCGTTGTGGTGATGATGAACCTCTCTGTGGTCAATGTAGTTGTTACCTCCATAGGGGTCATAATACGGGTCATCATACCTAGAACGAGTGAATCTGGTTCGCCATCCTCCACCGTGGGAAGTACCGCCAGATTTGCCTACTAGCACAACCAAGAAAACGATTCCTGCAAGGATGGCCAAACAAAATACTGCCCCTATTATCAGTTCGGTGGTACTTGCTTCAACTTCTTCACCGGTTGTATCGGTCGAACCGTTATTAGAAGGGGCAGTAACAACTGGAGGAGTTTCACATTCATCTGGATATTGATAACATAATTCATCGTCAACCGCCCAAACTAAATCTTCGGCGATAACCAGAACGCCGTTTGCCCAATCACCAGAATCGAAACTAGATTCGGAATCCACTCCAACATTGGAGAAGTCGCCAACGTCATCCCAAAACATGTCGGCTTGCATCCACCATTCCCAAGTGCCTGATTGATTGGTTGCTATAACTAACAAAATGCTATCCTGCCAATCGGATTCCTGAAGTTCCCATTCTTCGAATAGAGCGACTGAGAAGTCTTGTAAGCTCATTGGCTCTTCTTCCGGTTCTGTGTCGTTTGCAGAGTTGTTTCCAGTATTGTTAGATGTGTCGCCATCTGTTGAATTAGTATTATTATCTTGACTTTCATTTGTTGATTCACTGGACTCTGTATTGCTTTCAGGTTCTGGTTGATAATTTGCTGTAGATTCAATCAACACGACAACAATTTCAGTGCCCCACAGATCATATGCTTCGTAAAGAACATCATCGATTGCTAATTCATCTGTTTCATCAATCGCATCAATATCATCAATAATGAAGGTATCATTATCTTCAGGGAATGTTAATTCTGCCTGAATGGCACTAGGGATAAGTAAAGCCAAAGTTAACCCTAGAACGAACAAATACCTAGTCGCTGTTTTGGATTTGTTATTGCTTTTTGTTAACTGAAGAAGAGCAATATTATCTGCTTTCATGAAGTGTTCCAAAACCTTCTGATGAATATGGTTTCGCCTTCTTCAGCACACATAGCATGGGTATTCGCGCGAAGGCTTCATATCTTGGAACCCCTGAATGGAGCATGTCCTTCGGGACACGGGATGCACGGTCTGCTTCGGCAGATTAGGCGGTGACGCCAATGAGAAGAGAGCCATACAAGGCAAAGCAAAGGGCTGTACAGCAACGTCTGTACGCAGATGGTCCGGTGCTACCGCCGCGTCTTGTAACTAGAGCACATCTTCCATGGTTAGCCTGCTATACAACTCAATTACAAACTGAAGGTAAATCGGTTAACACTCAAAAATCATACATGGTCGCTCTAAGGCATCTCATCGAAATGCCACTTCCTGGAGAAAACATACTTTCTGAAAGGGAAAGAGACGGTATGAGTGTTGAGGAGTTACTGGAAAGAGTAGAACCGTTCAATGGAAGGTTAGACCTATGGGTTCATTCTCTAATCGACAGATCGCCATCTACTGTAAAGGCAAGACTGGCTGCTGCAAATCATTTGATGAATTGGCTTGGTCAAAAATGGCCAGAGCATCTTGTTAGACCTAAGAGCGGCAAAAAATTACCTCGTACTTTGACGAGTAGAGAGTTGACGCTGGTTAAGGAAGCTGCATCCTGCAGTGAAGACCCAGTTACGAACCTAGTTGTCACGATGATTCTGGATACTGGTCTTCGTGTTAGTGAATTGTGTGAACTCAGTTTATCAGATATTGATTTACATGACCATTCAGCAATGGTTATCGATGGTAAAGGTGGAAAGGATAGGTTGGTTTTGTTTACTGAAGCAACGGTCGCTAGGATACTTGCTTGGCTTCCTTTACGAGATGCAAGAGGCCCCAAAGGAGAGCACCTTTTGGTAACAAAGACAGGAACTGCATTGCAATCTAGGACTATTCAAAGAATGATGGATAGGCTTGCAGACGAAGCCGAAATACCTCGCGGAAGGCTTACTCCTCACGTTTTACGTCACAATTTCGCAACAGGTTTACTCGAGAGAGGGGCCGATTTGGTTAGCATTCAAAGATTACTAGGGCACGCTAGTATTGCTACGACTAGAGTTTATCTCGAAATAAGTGACCAAACGTTACGAGAGATCTACAAGCGGGCACAATCAATCGAAGTCGAAGAAGATGAATCATGAGCGCGCTTTTTTGCGCTTCTCGGTTTTAGGAGGGCCTGTCCATTCTCGGTGACTGGCAACCACATAACCATCATGACCTTCAATTGGACAATGTTTTCCACTACGGCAACGTGAACAATTAGCCTTGGACGGTAGTTCGACCGTCTTGCGCAATTTACCATATTTGCGCCTTGGCATGAATGACCTTGTATGATGAAGGCCTTACAATATAGCGGTCAGATTTATTCAATCTTTGCGGAACCAAGCCATATCCTTTACAGAGCGAGGTACTTTGAGGGTCTTGCCTTTCCTACCATCGGTTGATTTTGAGGTTTTTACTGATTTACTTCCACCGGTTTTTTTGATGGCTTTTTCTGCAACCTTCCGCCCCGATGCCACGGCTTTAGATGCTGCTGCCTTTGCTGTCTTGGCTGTTTTCTTTGATTTTGTCGCTGCTTTCTTAGCAGTAGATTTGACCTTGGTTGCGGCCTTAGATGCAACTTTTTTAGCGGCTGCTTTCTTAGGCGCCGCCTTCTTTGGTGTTGCTTTTTTTGCTGAAGATTTCTTAGTAACTGCAGAAAGTAGTTTCTTTGATATTACTGCGCTCAATCCGGCCTTGACCAATCCCTTTTGGCCTGCCTTCTTGATTCCAGCTGCGGTTTTGATACCTGAATCGCTGAGTTTTTTTGCTGTTGCTTTACCTACTCCAGGTAATGCCATTAGAGTTGCGAGTGGGTCCTTCTTTGACTTGCCTGCCATGTGTTCACCTGATGAGGGGATGAGGGCCCACTATGATGAACCCTTCTCTCAATTAGGGGTATGATTGAAGGACAAGGCATGTTGTGTCATTAGTCATGCAGGAGGTTTTGGACCCGGCCAAGACGGTACTGTATGCTCAAGTTCGCAGTGCTGGACCAACTCACGGATATGATGGTGAGGATTACCTTAGGCCGAGAGCCCATCCTGCAAATGTGTCATCGATATACTTGGGTGACATCGGCCTTACTCTGTTAAAAGTGATGCAAGGCAATTCTACTCCGACGATGACGGTTAAGCCTCGATTTGATGAGCAATCTTGGGAGTTTACAACTAAAATTGGGGATGTGAATTTACGATTGAAGAGTTACTCTTACTGGGGATTCGGATTGATTACCAAATGTTATGCAAATACAATTACGCTAGAAGGGCCGATTAGCGATAGGGCTAGAATAATCTTTGACTTAGTTGCCTCACTCCCTCACAAACCCTGGGAGATGTCATGGCATGGTAGATTCGATTCAAAGATTGGTGATACCAAGCAGAATTCGGTTCTATGGTCCACACATATTCAGAGAGCGAGAGAGGATCTCAATGAAATGATTGAGGCTACATTGCAAGCAAAAGGAGATTCACCTGAAATCGAAACTGCAAGAAATGCTCTAGCCGATGATAATGCACCCGCAGTGTTACGTGCTCTGGCAAGAATCGAAGCAGATTCGATTGAAGTTGAAGTTGAGGATGTCTCGCCTGATGGAATGACTCTAACCTTTGATGAGAATGAGATACCATTCGTCGATTTGTCGTCTGAAGAGGAATAATGGTCGCGCGTCGCGTTCATAAAGGAAATCATTGTCGGCGGTATCATGGCAAAGAAAGACAGTGGCGGTATTCAGCAGGCTGCAGGTCTGATTCGATACTTCGATGAAGAGTCTGAAGACGCCTGGAAAATTACTCCAACTCAAATCTATTTAGCATGTATCGGATTATCAGGATTCATCTACCTCGTGAACGAGGGAGTTATTTCTTGGATTATGGATATGTTCTGAATCACTTTAGTGGTTCAATCAATACAACAGAGCCTTCTGTTTTAGCCATTCCTTGTGCTACTTGCATAGCTGTATTAAGATCTAATGTCGCTCCAAGAGTCCTTGGGCCCTCGGTTTCGTGAATAATCAAACGATGAGTTAGATGAGTTAACGTCTCTTGACTAATTCGCTCAAAGACCCATTTGTCGTTTTCGATTCTAACCATTGCAGGTACATCGACTAGAGGTCCCATCTCGGAACCTATCGTTTTCGTACGACCGCTTAATCCTTGTAAATCTGCTAGTGGCTTCCAAGACCTCTTTCGAGTTCTCAGAGTGACTTTATTCTCTCGGCTTACGCCATCTGTAAATGCTCTTCCCATCAGGATCCCCATCCCTTGGAGAATCGGAATTCTCCAAAACGCAATCGGCTTCTATCCATTCATAAGAGTTGGGGGGACTTCCCATAATTCAAACCGCTTTCGCGTGGTTCTTCTCAAGAACCAATGGTGCGCTGATTGAAATTAATATTGCAAGGCTTATTCCTAGTAGAATGTGGGGTGCTAAATCGGTTTGTAAAGTCAAAACCATTGGACTGAGCGCAAGACTAGTCCTCCACCCCCACGCTTCAGGACGAGGGTGTGAGTCGAAGCCCAAAAGTGGTAGCAGCATTCCAATCAAGCCAATACTAGATGCTGCAAGTGTCATCCATAACGATACGGCTATTGCTCCATTTCCAGAACCTATTCTATCTACGGTTGATACCGAAACATACGTTATTGCAAATATTAGGACAATGCCAACTAGTATTGAAACTCCAAGTGAGGTCGAACGCCCTTGGCCAGACCCTATTCTGTTGTTGATTTTATCTTCTAAAAACGGTAGGAAAGAGAGCATAGCACATGAATAAACAATTATGGCCAGTATATCTCTATCTAACAAATCTCCCCAAGCGAATAAAATTATTATTGCCCCTAGCATTACGAAACTTGTTTTCTGATTAGGTGCGATTGAATTGATTAGTAATTGGGCGATTAGAAGACCAATTGTTATTGAGATTAGAAACTCTTGAGTGTTTGAGATTAGCGAATATTCAGTTACAGACTCCTTAATTCCACCTTCTGGATACATTGCTAGTAACATCAGTAAAATTACAGAACCGCCCATTCCATTGAGATATTTCATCGAAAGTCCTTGTCTTATCTGATATTGCAAAAGTATAGCCATACTAACTACAATGACTAAAACTGATCCTCCAGATTGTTGAACTGAGTCTAGTGGTGATGTAAAAAATGCAATACAGCAAAACAATGCTGCCAGGCTTGCTAACCACTTTCCTCTATCAAAAGTAGTAGACAAGATCATCGCCATAGCTGAAAGGAAAGCAAGGGTTACCAATGTTTCAGCCATACCCCTGCGACAGGTAACTGAGCCATTAGACTTGCACAAGCAACAAGAGTGAGAGGCCTGACCCACAGGCATGGTGCGGCCAGCCGACGAGGAGTTACTCGAAAAATTGGCTCAAACCCCGTTATCGGGCTTAGCGAGAAGTCTAGGCATCAATGTTGAAAGTTGGCTACCGGTAGCATCATCACCGCTCCCGGTTACTATGAGACTCACCCCTAGAAGGCACGATATTGATTGGACCAGAGAGATGCTAGAGTCGGTTGGTGGTAAGCGAATTCCATGGATGGTTACCTCTGAATCATGGGTTATGCCATTTTCAAAGGGCGAGTTTCCAGATGATGAAACAAAAAAATTAATCGTACAGCTACATGAAACTGGTAGAATAACTCGCCAAGAAGCGGTATCGATGTTGCCTCCCGTGGTATTGGAGCCAGAGGATGACCACCTAGTGATGGATACGTGCGCAGCACCCGGCTCCAAAGCAACGCAACTCGCAGAAGCGGTTCCAAATGGATTGGTATTAGCAAATGAGCCTTCATCGGGTAGGCTCAACCTTTTGACGACAAATAGAGGCCGATTGGGGATTGAAAATATGTTGATAATGCAACATGATGGCCGACATATCGGAAGAATGCCGGCACCAGGTGTTGACGGAATAGTGGTCGATGCTCCTTGTAGCGGAACTGCTACTACCAGAAAGAATCGAGAATTATGGAACACGTGGACTCCAAAAGTCGGAAGAAGTCTGTTCAAATTACAAACGGATATTGCGGTTCGCGCTGCCAACTTATTGCGGCCAGGTGGCCGCATGGTATACTCTACATGCTCACTGGACCCTATTGAAAATGAAGCAGTAGTTTGCGAAATATTGCAGAAATGTCCTTGGTTGAAACTAATCGAAATTGATACTGACAGATTATTCCCCTCACTTATGCATCACAAGGGAATCGACAATTGGCCAATTCTAGATGAAGAGTCAAATGTTGCTGAATGGAATGGAGAGATTCCCAAATTACCAGGATTATCACAAGAGATGTTGAATCCGATTCAAAGAGGAATTGAGAGCCCGCCTCTTTCATCAACGATTAGAGTACATCAACATGACAATGACACAGGAGGTTTCTATGTTGCATTGTTTGAGCATGTAGCAGATAGAACTCCTGAAGGTATGGCGCGTTCAATGATTTTGAAACGTGAATTAAATCGTGAGCCGGTTGAATTACCGCGCCCAAAGAAAAACAAGCATTCCACAAGTTTAGCAACTTCAGAAATCATAGATGAAATCTGTAATCACTGGGGAATTGATAAATCGATATTCTCTTGGTGGTACCGTGGAAGAAGAGTCAACATATGTACAAATGTGGCTATTGAACGACTTTACAAGCCAATAGTATTCAACAAAAAAGGAGACTACTGGCCTGATGATACTTTTCATCCTCTGAAGGTAATACATGTTGGGCAGCCGTCGTTTACCGATAACAAAGGCCAGTGGAGGACCAGACAGGAAGCATTGGAATTACTCCGGCCCCACATCACAAAAGGATTGGTTGATATCGAAGAGGCGACCATGAGATCTATGCTACAAGGCGAAGTACCTCTCACTGAAGAGTTCCCTACCGAAATAGAGCGTGGTTCGGCAATTTTGCGATGTGGAGAATACCTACTACCAGTCTGGGTTGCAGCCAGAGTTTCATTGATGATTGATGATAACGAACGAGATATTCTTCGACTGAAACTTGGCATTGAGAATCGGGGGGAAGAAGAATGAGGGCTTTGGCTATTTTTGTCGTGTTGCTACTAGTTCCTCTTGCTACAGCAATTTCAGACCTTACAATATATTCTGAAAAACACTATGATAGCCAAGATGATGCTCCGATTCTAGTCGAGTGGTTTCACGGACCAGAGGATGAAAATAGAGTTGAGCAACTCGAGCGTTTAGAAAACGATGGAGAGATTACTCTGCTACATTGGAGAACGGGTGCTGAAGATGAGAATGGCGGATTGCCTGATGATGATGCTAAGTCCAGAATGATGTTCCATGGTTTGACCGATACCTCATCTGCAGCGATTGATGGTTATGCAGAGAATATTTCTGACTTGAATCCAAAAATAAATACAAATGAGGTGATGATTGATTGGAGTATACAATTAATTGGCTCAACAGAGGTTGAACTCCTCAACATCACTGCGACTTGGACTAATCCTCAGACGTTGAATGGAGCTACACAGATGCATGTATTCATCATTGAAACCGATGCTATCGATGACCGTGGCCGGGAGATCAAAAATTTGGTCAGAGACTGGGCTCCCTCTGCGTCTTTTAACTTTTCAAATGGCTCTGAGAATAACTGGAATGAAACGATTACAAAGGACCATTTAGATGGTGCTGGAATTGAATTAGGTGATGCTAGTCATGCTAACAAATACGAAATATTACTCGTGATGATTGGTGGATTCGAAAATGATTCTGCAAACCGAGTAATGTCGATTCAAAGGTCTGAAATGCCAACATATTGGCAATCTGTAGACCAAAGTGCAACTCTTACTCCAGCAATTCTTCTAATCATCATTATCATCTGCATTGGCTTTGTAGTAATGGCAGAACGAAAGCGTGAACTGGGATTGCCACGATTGGAGGGCTCTTGGTCAAGTGAAGAAAATGTCATTGAATACCGACTAATAGTCGGAAACCCAATTGAAATTGGCGAATTGAATATTGGCGAAGGTTGGAGAGCTAATGGCAAGATTAAGCGCGAACGATTGTTGGGTAGTAAAACGCATGAAGGTACTCTAAAGGTCAGCGGGAGTGGAGACTTTTCACTTCGTTTGGCTGTTAAGGTAGACGAATTAGGAGATTGGATTCTTGACCTAAATCTACCAGACCCTGTGTCGAATAATTGAATACCTGCTTCCTTTCGTTGTGTGTTATGGTCCTAGACTCCACCGACCGCTCAATTATTCGAGCACTTTGTGAAGATGCCCGCTTATCGCAGAGGCAATTAGCGCAAATCGTTGGTGTTGCCCAAGGCACCATCGCCAATAGAATTCGCAAACTAGAGCAAGAAGGTGCAATCCAGGGTTATGCTCCGATTCTAGGTGCTGAAGAGGTAGGATGGGGCATGACTGTGATGGCAGGACTTTGTATTGAAAAGGGAATGATGATGGATGTTCAAAGACAAATCTCAGCAGACCAGAGAGTTTTCAGCGTCTATGATGTAACAGGGGATTGGGATTCGATGGTACTCGCTAGAGTCAAGGACAGAGAAGACCTAGACGACCTCACTAAGTCGGTTTTCACATTGAAAGGAATCAGCCGTTCATACACACATGTTGTACTCAATACGGTGAAGGAATCAGGAGTAAGGCTCCCCAAGGAATGAAGGTAAATCTTCGACGCACATCGTATCAGGCTTCATCGCCTTTGATAATGCTCTTCGGCATTCATCTGAAGGACTGATGTCTAGGCTGGTCATCGAGTCCATTAGTCTACGTTGAAGCCGCCCCCCGGTCCTATCCCAATCCATCAGCACAATGCAATTTCCATAATTTTCTGCGATGTAAACCACCACTCTATCTATCGGCCAACCACGATTTAGTTTTTCGATTGGACCCGTAAAACCGAGAGAGCGCAGAGCGATCTCATCGCGCTGGCCTTCTACAAGAATAACAACCCCGTCTGCATTTTCTTCAATACATGACTCTAGTGCCCTATGGGCCAAATCATATCTTTGCTCACGATTCAAGTCGACCCTCCAAAATAGATATTATTTCAATCGCTGATAATCCCTCTACACTCACCTTTTTTTGTCTGGTGGTTTGGCCAGAAACGACTTTTACCGGGGCTGAAAATATTTTGCTGAGAACATTGCAAACTGCATGATTGGCTTTGCCCTTCTGGGCTTCGGCTTTTACTGCCACTTGGATTCTTCCTCGCCACTCATTGAAGCCAATTATGCCCTGCCTACTGGCACCAGGTTGAACCTCAACCTCGATTAAAACATCACCTGAAAGGGTGGTTTGTACACATGCGGCTAGCCCCACAATTTATTCTACGGGGAGGCGGCTCATCAACAAACCTCCCTACGGGAGGGCATCATGAATACACAATGGCTTAATACACCCGTGTGACCGCTTGGGCCATGGGCGCTGACCGCGAATTGTGGCCAGATGAATTTACAGTGTTCAATATTCTGTATGATAAATTTCTTTTCTGGTCAATCGTAGTTGGATTGTTCACATTCGCTTGGCTAATTATCGCCATTCTTCGTTACAGAGATGGTGTCGACCCAAATGTCAAATTAGAAGAAATCAAAGTTGGAACGTTCCCTAAGGAACGCCACAATTTTGACCTTGAATTGGCATGGTTCGTTGGTCCTACCATTTTGGTAATTTGGGTAACGATTCTCGCTTTTGGCTCAATGAACATCGTTTGGGGTACAGTGGGAGGCCTTGTCGATTGTGAATTGGCAGAAAATAAAGCTGATTGTGATGACCCATTTACTGTTGAAGTTAATGGACAGCAATGGTACTGGGACTTTTACTACCAAGATGAACTTACGTGGGAGGACTTCGATACTGGCCACAATGTGACTTGGGACACATTCAGTGGACTTTCAATCGATGCAGGAGATGGTGCATCAACCGCTGCTGTTACATTTGGCGGCAATTCTGCTAATCTTGATTTGGCCAATAATACCACTATGGATGTTTTATTCAATGAATTTATTTTCCAATCCGTTGACATCTTGGATGCTGAAGGAAGTGTATTACATCGCTGGCAACATATTCCGGTAGACCACAAAATGAGTGGAGACCTAATCATCCCGTGTGATGATGATGTACTGTTCAATATCCACAGCAATAATCCTCTCAGAGATTCTGAGTTCGAAGAATCAAACGTTTACCAAGGAGTTCAACATGCATTCTGGTTACAAGAATGGGGGATGAAAGAAGACGCTGTTCCTGGTCTTGATGGTGGAACATGGATGTATGTTCAACCTAATGACGCTGGAGTTTTCCCAATCAGGTGTGCAGAATACTGTGGTAATCAACACTCAATGATGGTAGGCCAAGTTGAAGTCGTAGCCAAAGAAGGAACGAGTTGTGATGTAGATTACGGAGTTTACTTCGAAAATGGAGGCGAACTGTGATGAGGGGTCGTGCTATTGCTATCCTCGCCATATTACTGGTTGCGCTAGCTTCGACCACGACATTTGAGGCTAGGCAAGACGGTATCGGAAACGTTGAGCCTGCAGGTTGTTCATGTCACGGCGGAATGACCGGTGACACGGTTATCACCGTAGATGGACTTCCTGATGTATTCAATGCTTCAGAAGAATATCTGTTTACATTAACAATATCTAACGACAAAGTTCCTGCAACAAATCCTGACCAAAATGGCGGGTTCAGAATATTCGTTGAAGATGGCGTCGGAAATCTAGAGTCCTTAGACGGGGCTTCTGAGATGGATGGAGGTTTGTCTCACAATATGGAGATCAATGACCGAAGATCTTGGTCATTCAAGTGGACCGCTCCTGCAGATGATACTGCAATTGCAAACTTTGTAATTTATGGTAACGCTGTAAATGGAGACGGAGCAGCTACTGATGCTGATGATTGGAATCGCATAGAGGTAACTGCATTAGGAATTAATGCCAATCCTGTCGCACCAAGCGCTGAGGCTCTTACAATTCTGATGACGGTTATTGGATTAGCACTCGGGCTAATTCTAATTGGAAGCATGTGGGTATTCTACACAAGAAACCCTGAAAACTTCTCGATTGGCAACTTCTGGAGTTACCTCAAACCGTGGCTAACTACCACTGACCACAAAATGGTCGGAATTCTATACTTCTTGTACGGATTCTTCTTCTTCTTAGTAGGAGGATTGCTAGCATTACTATTCCGTATCCAGTTAGCACTTCCAGAGAATGATTTCCTAACATATGATGAATACAATTCATTCTTCACCTTACACGGCACTACTATGATTTTCTTGGCTGCAATGCCTATGATTGCTGGTTTCATGAACTACATCTTACCATTGCAAATTGGAGCTAAGGACCTAGCATTCCCTAGAATTAACGCTCTTGGATTCTGGATAATTGTTGCTGCTGCACCTCTTATCTTCACAGGAGTTTGGAGTGGAGAGGCTGCAGACATCACTTGGGTTATGTACCCGCCATATTCGAGTTTAGCAGGCCTTGGTACCGACCAAGGACCCAACTCTGGTACGATTGCCTTCATATCTGGAATTGCCTTACTTGGGGCATCTTCCACGCTATCTGGTGTAAACTTCGTAACTACAACATTCACTATGCGTGCAAAAGGAGTAGGTTGGATGAGAATGCCTCTGTTTACCTGGTCTGTTCTAATCAGTGTATTCATGCTGTACGTGAGCCTACCTGCATTCGTAATCGGAATATTCTTCTTATTATTCGATTCAACGATAGGTACGACGTTCTTCACTAGCGGTGGAGACCCGTTACTGTTCCAACACCTGTTCTGGTTCTTCGGACACCCAGAGGTATACGTGGTGGTGGTTCCTGCATTCGGAATCGTATCAGAAGTTCTTGCCACAAGTGCTAGACGTTCGATCTTCGGATACAGGTCGATGGTCTATGCTATGGTTGGCATAGGAGTAGTAGGATTCATTGTTTGGGGACACCACATGCTAACTAGCGGTATGAGTCCTGCATGGCGTTCTGCATTCATGATTACCACAATGGCTGTGGCAATTCCAACTGGAGTGAAGATCTTCAATTGGCTCGCGACGCTTTGGGGTGGAAGTCTTGTATTCAAGACGCACACGCTTTGGTCACTAGGGTTCTTGATTACATTCACACTTGGTGGACTATCTGGAATGTTCTTCCCGGTTGCTGGACTTGACACTCAATTCCACGATGGTTACTTCGTAGTAGCACACTTCCACTATGTGTTCATTGGTGGAATCATATTCGCACTATTCTCTGGTATCTATTACTGGTTCCCTAAGGTAACAGGACGCAAGATGAATGAGACTCTTGGGTTGTGGCACTTCCTAATCGCATTCTGTTCATACAACGCTGCTTTCTGGCCTATGCACGCTGTAGGAATTATGGGTATGCCAAGGAGAACCCACACCTATGCCGCTGATTCAGGATTTGCTGAATTGAATATGGCAATCTCTACATTTGCCATCATCTTTGGACTATCTCAACTAATTCTGGTGTGGAATATTGTTCGCTCTGTAAAGAAGGGCGAGAAGGTCGGAAAGGACCCATGGGGCGGATGGTCGCTAGAATGGGCAGTTACATCACCACCTCCAACGCCTTCATTCGCAGTTAATCCAGTTCAACTCGACGCTAACGAGGGAGAAGAATACCATCAAACTAAGTTGGAATCGATATTACGATCACCATTCAGGGCGATGAGTAAGCTTTGGAACAAGGAGGTGGAAGAATGAGCGGAAGCCTACATGATGTCAAAAATAGCGTCTGGATGAAGACGGTCATGATTTCCGTTGGACTTCTGTTTGCTGGTATTGCTGCTTACGCTGTTTTAGCACAAGGAATTGGTACTGTCAAACACCATGAATGGGAAGATGCCCATGATGTTCTAGAAGAAATTGAAGCAGACTGGAATACTGCTAACGAAAGTGGTTTGACTTTTGATAACGATGCATTCGATGCTGCATGGGAAAAGGCGCATCACGATGATGTTGATGCTCACCTCTCATACCTAACCTGGAGTACTGCTGGTAAGACTATCATGGTCATGTTCATCGTTTATGCCGCATTCTATGGAGTGGCTGGATTCTTCAATAGCATACAACCAGATGGTGATGATGATGAGCACCATCACGGTGATGACCATGAAGAACATCATGGGTCTGCTTCTCCAATTTTGATGGCAGGAGGTATTCTACTATTCATGATGGGATTCCCGGGATTCGTTGTCACCTGTAAGTCATGGCTTGGACTTGATTATGACCCAGATATGTCTGGATTCATGCTTTCAGCTATTGGAATGATAATTACAATAATGGGAATTGGAAATTGGTGGAATGAAGACCTAAAGGGGTTCCCTGAGCAAATTGCAACCTCTAAGCCGTTTGAAGGACAAGATATCCGTAAGGCTGGAATGTGGATTTTCCTAATATCTGAAACTATGGTTTTCGCTTCTTTCTTCTCCTCCTACTTGAGAATGAGAACCGGATGGTGTACTCAATGGGCGGTAAATGATGGAAAGTGTGATGCGGTTGACACCTTAACTGCGTCAGATTATCTAAGGCCAGGTGGAGCAGAACTTGGGGGTGCAGGAAATGGAGATTTCTGGACATTGCTACCGGGTGGAATTAACACATTTGCCTTGATTATCTCTTCATACACAATTGTTCTAGCACTGAAGGTCGCTAAGGATGTTGACTGGGAGCCATCAAAGAATGCACTGATGGCTCGATTATTCCCTACAAGACAGAAGGCTGTTCGCAATTATTTACTAATCACCGTGGCATTAGGTTCACTTTTCATCGTACTGAAGTTGATTGAATGGAGTCACCTTATCGCTGAAGGGTTCACCATTGACAGCCAAGCAGGTTCGATCTTCTTCGTAGCAACTGGGGCACACGGTCTCCACGTATTCATTGGATTGCTAATTATGCTATTCATGATTTTCAAAGCCGACACTGTGGGCTATGACGAGGAAAACGGCCAGGGAATTGAGTACTTTGGATTGTACTGGCACTTCGTGGATTTGGCGTGGGTTGCCATCTTCCCAGCATTCTATCTATACTGAGGTGATAATATGGGCGAACACAAGTATACAGGACCAATAGCAGGACTCTTCCAGAAAATGGCAGATATGATCGGGAAAGATGTTTACTACGTAAACTTCCTAATTCTGATGTTCTTTACATTATTCGAAATAGCTGCAGTATTCTTTGAAACAATACCTGGCACAGATATCGAAATTACCAGAACCGCAGTTTGGGGTATTCTAATTATTGTTGGAATAATCAAAGGATACGGCATTGCTGCATTCTTCATGCACTTGAAGGGAGACCCTTTCATCTACACCCGTACCGCACTATTTCCAGTACTATTTGTAGCGCTAATGATGTGGGGAATCGGCCTATCTAACCCTGATGGAATCGACGGTCTTCCATCCTGGTGCACTCCAAATTATGATTATTCATATGTAACCGAGTGATATTCACATATGTCAAAAGTATTCATTAATGAGGCTTTGAAGGGTTAGATATGCGCTTCATAGCGATTACAATTGTATCTCTTCTGTGTTTCTCAACACTCCCTACCGTTACCGCAGCAGGGGACGGAGTACACTGGAATGGGTACAATCTGGACAGAGAATCTATTCCTAACCGTGTTTTGATTGACCAAGATGGAAACAATTATTCTCTACAAAAAGGAACTGCTGATGTTAATGTTGTATCGTTTATTTTCACGACATGTGTTGACGTTTGTCCAGTGATCACTAGCAATCTAATGACTGCTGAACAGCAACTACAAGATGTAAATTATCAATTTATTTCGATCACTGTTGACCCTGCAACCGATTCGCCTGAAATTCTCAAAGAATATATGACAGACTTTGGAGCGACATGGCCCCATCTTACCGGTGATTTAGATGAGCTTCAAGAAGTCTGGTTTGATGATTTCCAAATAGCCGTAGATACTCAAATTGTTGTAGAAGAAACCGAATACGTTTCTGTTCTGAATGAAGACATCTCAACAGTCTCTAAAACAGCAAGTAGAGAAGATCTCGAAAAGGCAGGACACTCTCTAGCAGGAACATCTGATGTAAGCAGTGACAGAGAAAATGTCAACATTAATGCCTTGACTCAATTTGATGCTTCTGCGGAACAGAATGATTGGGAATGGGGATGGACTGGCGAGAATATCAGATGGATAAATGGCGATGAAGGCGAAACTGGATACACAAGCCCTCCTATCGAATGGTACTGGGAATTGCATACATGGAATCATCAGAATAACATTTGGCAGCCTACTGATGTGAGTCCTGAATCAATTGGACCTGGTCAATTTGCATATGCCCCAAATTCAACAGATGATGCTTTAATTCCAATACCTGAGTTTCAAAATCGAGATACTTTTGTTATAGTTCAAGCAGATGGGCAAAACGATACTTCAGTCTTAGATGAAGGATGGGCTAACAATGCATTGTCTATGTCCAAATCTACAGGGTGGCAAATAATTACATCAGAGACAAACTCAAGTGTTAAAGTAGACTCAATTTCAGGAATTGGAGGTCCAGATGATTTGTCTTGGACGTGGGAATTACACACTTGGAACAAGACCACTCAATCATGGGAGGATACAGATTTGGATGCCCAGAACTTATCAGATCAGCATCATGTAGCTTGGGCGCCTAATAGCACAAGTGATTCATTAATTCCAAAGCCCCCGCATGTTCAGAAAGAAGTTCTCAAACACAGATTAGGAATTGTGTATCCTGGTGGAGAAACTGTAATGGTTGAGGGGTCTTATACTGACATTAATTCAGTAAGTGCTATTGGACATTCAATAGAAACTTTAGAACAAAGCAATATTGAGTATGTAGCAGATAATGATTCAGCACTCTCAATCAATGGAATTGAAGCAGATTACAACCTATATGTTTGGCATGAATTAGGAGAAGGAGGGGAATACAGTCATTGGATGCCTGCTTCTGATAGCGGCTCGGAGAGTTATCTAGGCGATGACTACAATCACTATGCTTGGATTGCAGAGGGAGAAAATTCCTCTCTTCTAACCAACCCTGTTCTACAGACTCAAACCTCACATTCTACTCAAACTTTCATCCTAGATGAAGATTGGAAGCCGATTGTGGTCTGGGTTGGATACGATTGGAATGTAGATGACTTCGTAGATGATGTGAAAAGGGCCGCTCACAATGCAGATAACCCTGGAGATAAGGCTGATTCTGGTTTACCCGGTTTTACTTTTGTAACGGTTAGTGCAAGTCTTGGTCTAGCGATTATAGCCGCTAGAAGGGAAGAATGAGGAAAGATAGATTCTTGAAAGAATGGCCCCCCCCCTCGAAACAAGCGGAGATCGCATAGCCTGGTATTGCGGTGGACTTGAAATCCACTGTCCCCCGGACACGGGAGTTCGAATCTCTCTCTCCGCGCTTATCTCGACTTTGTGTAATTTTAGCCATATCCATGGAAAGGGTTCAACAACTCAAGGCGCCGTAGCCACTTCATGGCCCGACCTAAAGTGCGCCTTGCTATGCTGCTGGTCCTTGTTATGTTCATGTCGGGATGCATCTACTCCACTACGCCTGAATGGGGTACTGGGGATGGTCAACTCAAAGTTGAAATCGCTGACGACAAGGCCAATATCAAATCTCAATTAGGAGAGGGTTACGACGAA
>CACLCM010000021.1 GCA_902605365.1 uncultured Candidatus Poseidoniales archaeon
TCAGGACCAAAAAATGCTCTGGCTTTCCGAAAGTATCTAGAGGATAACCGAAACAAGCTCGACCGTTCTAAACAATGCCTACAGGAACCATGGTTCGGATTCAGTGACCTATTTTCTGAAAGAGCCATGCGTGTATCAAAAGTACTCAGGCCACACAGGTCGGTTGCTAAAGATTTGATGAAATTATTCGATGATGAAAGATTGATGCTCGCAATGTCTTTCCAAACTAAATATCTAGGGATGTCTCCATTCAACTGCCCTAGCCTTTTCACAATGCTTGCATTCCTAGAATACGAGTATGGAATATTCCACCCAATGGGTGGACTAGGAAGTGTATCGGCTAGAATGGGTGAAATTGCCAAAGACCTGGGAGTAGAATTCCGAATGGAAGAAGAAGTTACCAAAGTTATCATGGAGAAAAAGACAATCAAAGGTATTGTCACCAATAATGGACCATTCTATGCAGACAAGGTAGTAATGAATGCTGACTTTGCTCAAGGAATGACTTCACTATTCCCAGATAATGTTCGCAAAAAGTGGTCGAATAAGAAAATCGACAAGAAGAAATATTCCTGTTCTACTTTCATGTTGTACCTAGGTGTTGACAAAACATTTGATGATTTACCACACCACCAAATCTATGCTTCAGAAAACTATGTTGAAAACCTAGAGGATATCGAGAGGCACCACAGGCTAACATGGGATGATCCTTCTGTCTATGTTCAAAATGCATGTGTCACCGACCCTCAAATGGCCCCAGAAGGATGTTCGACTGTTTATGCCCTAGTTCCTGTATCTCACATTCATGAAAACATAAACTGGGATGACGAAAAGGACCCATTCCGCAACAGGATAATCGAACAAATTGAAACTAAATTAGGCTTTGAAGGCCTGAGTGAACACATAATTTCAGAGTTGATAATAACTCCAGAAGGGTGGGGTGAACATTGTTATCGTGGTGCTGTTTTCAACTTAGCACACGGGCTTGACCAAATGCTTTGGAAGAGACCTAAGAACGAATTTGATGAGATAAACAATCTGTATCTGGTCGGAGGTGGAACGCACCCAGGTAGTGGACTTCCAGTAATTTATGAGTCCGCTAGAATAAGTTCGAAATTATTACTCGACAGTTTGGGAATAAGACCAGACTGGAACGGAGTCGACACTTGGTTCAGCAGTCGTAAAAGACGTAGCAAACCAAGTAAGACAGGCAGAACTTCACAGGGTGAAGTTGCAATGACAAGCCCAAATCACAATTGAGGGATTTAGATGAATGAGAAGACATTGGAAGGTGCGTACGCGCATTGTCAACAGATATGTCGAGATTCATCGACTACCTTCTTCAGTTCTTTCACAGCTCTAGAAAATGAAAGACGTAGTGCTGTTCATGCAGTTTATGCTCTATGTAGATTGGTTGACGACATCGTCGATGGAGATAAAGAGCCAATAGTAAATGCTACTGAAGAATTGGTCCAACAAACACACGAGAGAAATGCTTTGCTGGGGCAAATTCATTCTGGCTTAGAAACAGCAAATCCACCTGAAGTACATCTAAAGCGCCTCATGGCACTTGTCTCAATACGTAATGATTTGAAAAGGGCAAGTTTGGGTGAAATTACAGATAAGGACCAACCAATTTTCATTGCACTACAAGATGTATTCAAAAGATACCCGATCAGGTTACATGATTTTGAAACCGTTATTGAAGGGATGGAAGATGACTTGTATCCCGTGCAGAGCAATACTTGGGACGGATTGCGTTCTTATTGCTACAAGGTAGCCTCGGCTGTAGGATTAATCCTGATTGAAATCTATGGCTATGAAGACCGTGCTGCACGCCTGCACGCTATTGATTTGGGAATACAGATGCAGATGATCAATGTCTTGAGAGACGTTGCGGAAGATTATGAACGAGGACGCGTATATTTGCCGAAAGATATCTTGGCTGCACACAACATTGAGATTGAAGATTTGTCCCAACCAAACCTTGCTCAAAACCCATCATGGCACTCTTTCATCAGAGAGTATTCGGAAGTTGTTAATCGACATAGAGAATCTGCAATGCATCTATTCGATTATCTCGACCCTCGCTCGAGAGTACAACCGAAGATTATGCTTGATGCCTACTCTGAAATCTTCCATGAAATAGTTGTTAGACGTTCTGGAGACGTGTTCACAGGACCACTCAAACTGACATTGCGCTCTAAGATTTCACTTTGGGTTAAAATTAACTATATGAAACTAAGACTCAAACTGGCTACAAATTGATTGAAAATTAAGGTGATAATATGCAATGTAACATTGGAGATAAAGGTAGAGCAGCCAGACTACGACTTGGAATTATGGCAATGGTAGGTGCTGCGATGTTGGGTGGATTAATACTTGGAGGAGTACTGTCCTCAGATTATTGGTGGTATCTATTTGCGGCCACAACTTTTGGCGGAGCATTCTCTATCTTTGAAGCAAGAGCTGGTTGGTGTATAGTCAGAGCAATGGGGTTCAAAACCCCACTGTGAACAAATCATTCCCACTCGATTGTACCTGGTGGTTTGTGAGTTATATCGTATACCACACGGTTCACTGCACCCTTGACTGTGTTAGTGATTCGTGTGCTAATTTTGGCTAGAATGTCATGTGGTATCTCGGAATATCTAGCAGACATGCCATCCAATGATTGCACTGCTCTGACAACTACTGTTTCACCGTAGGCTCGAACATCGCCATGAACTCCAACTGAGCGAACTGGCAAAAGTGCAGCGAAATATTGCCATGGAATCTCCATCTTCCCTTCTTCAGCGGCTTTTTCGAATTCTTCCTCCACAATCGCACATGCTTCTCGAACAACATGCACGCGCTCAAGGGTAAGAGGCCCAAGACAACGTACAGCCAAACCAGGTCCGGGGAATGGTTGGCGATCTGCGACTCTGATTTCGAGAGTTCTTGCCAAATCTCTAACTTCATCCTTATACAAATCACGTAGTGGCTCTACAACTTCCAAAGTCATGTCTTCAGGAAGGCCTCCAACATTGTGATGGCTCTTGATAGTGTCACGAACGCCACCTCCCGATTCTATCCAATCAGGAGCAATGGTTCCCTGTACCAGATACTTGGCTCCAACCTTTGCTTGTTCTTCTTCAAAAATCCTGATGAATAATTCACCGATGACTTTGCGCTTCTGTTCAGGTTCAGTGACATCGGCTAAGGCTTTGAAATAACGCTCCTCTGCAAATACGGTAGTAAGATTTAGACCATGTGCTGCAAGCATTTCCTGAATTTCTTCAGTTTCATTCTTCCGCATTAATCCAGTATCGACATAAACGCAGTGTAATTTGTCACCAATTGCTTGGTTTGCGATAACTGCTGCAACTGTCGAGTCAACGCCACCGCTACATGCGATAATCGCTGTTTCATCAATTTCATCCTTCATTTTTTGAGCTGCCTCTTCAATAAATGAAGATGTATCAAACATCAGACATCCCTTCCATTGACCTCTGCATCCATTTGCTTAACTTTAGCAACTTGGTCTAACTTATTCTGCTTTAGCGCTGCTGCATATTTCTCATTGCCAAGCGCAAGTATCTGAGTTGCAAGGTATCCTGCATTGTCACCACGGTCAACACCTACTGTTGCCGCAGGAACTCCCGGAGGAAGTTGGACGATTGAAAGTAAACTGTCGAAAGGAACTCTTCCACCACATGGAACTCCAATAACTGGCTTGGTTGTGAGGGCAGCCACAGCACCAGGTAGTGCTGCTGCTAATCCAGCCATTGCGATGAAAACAGTGCATCCGTCTGTTTCAGCATCGTGAATAATTTGCTCAACAAAGGCGGGTGATCTATGCGCACTAGCAACACGTAGTTGGTAAGATACATCGAAATGTTCGAGTATCTTAGTACACTTTTCTGCAACCGGCATGTCTGACTTTGAACCTAATAGGATTGTAACGTCCATGATGTTGCGCCATAGACGGTGGTTCATCAACGTACCGCGAATACTCAAGGGAGAAATCTAATCAAAATTCGTTGAAATATCTGTAATAGAGTATGTTTTTACCCGTGTGGGTTTGTGAGATTTCGCATCGAAATCCCACATCCAATTACCTGATGCCAAGAGATGTCCACCAGAAATTATGGAGACTGAGCGGCTGTTTACCAGTTTCCTAAATCTCCTGATGAATGCAGGTATTATCCAAGCAGGTGTGTCCTGTAAATTCCAAATGTCTTGGGGCCATTCTCTATTGCGATTCAATAGACGTCGTATCTTCCTTTTTTCATCGTTCAGCAAATTTAGTGCCCTAGCCTCTAATGGAGCATCTGGCCTAACATCAAGAATGTGTGCAGATAGCAAATTCTGCGCTAGAATTATTCTCCCCTGCCTTGCTGCAATTCCTGCAGCTCTAGGAATAATTCTACCCATCCCTGAACTATCAACATCCAACAGGACTTGGTATCTCATCAAGACTTTTTCATCTTCAACATGTGTTCGTAGATCAAGAGTCTCATTCCATAAAAATGGAGCCACCCAACGGTACTCATTATGGGGTAGTATATTCCGGAGTATTAGGCCTCTAATGTCCAATGGATATTCACGCATAAATCAAGAGAGCCTTGAATTGGTTGGCAATCTTTTTGCTCACTCTTCACTGAATGTGAAAGTAATCGGTGAATCGGATTCCAACATTATTTTGTCATCAATTCTAACGCCTCTAACTATGTTGGAACCGATACGAATCAATGGCCTAGCAGCCCATTTCCTATGCATGTAAGTCGCACCTTCCACTTCGGGTAAAGGAGTTCTAGGGTCCCATTCACAGCGATAAGCAACACCTGAAAGTGCGGAAAGTGAAGAGGCTGTTCGATAGTTTATTGTCCAAGCGATCAAGGATAAAAGTGCTTGAATTATGTTGGGAGGTTGGAAAAACAGAGAGAAGGCAACGAACGGTGAGATTAGCAGCACTAGCATGTCTACACGACCAGGAACCATAGTAGTGCCAATCCATACCGCTGCGAGTGATAGCATCAATCCCAGTGCTAGGAATGAGGTTGCTAGCAAGCCACCTCCTTTGACGAGAATAAGAAGAAGGCCGGCGGTAAGTGGTAGTAGTGACCAAGCCATAGGCCACAACATTCTCGGCCCAGGGCCGGGAATCGACACTTCCTCCCAGTTCACGTCAGATGCTGATGCGCACTAGACTTGAAGCATTTGCAAAATAACCCTCAAAGCGAAGATTATTCTTCATCAAATGGATATGACAAAACCAAATTACGAGCAGCGTAAACTTCGTCAACACGCCTTACCTTAGTGGTAATTGGTGCAGCATGAAGGACATCAGGGTCTTCTTGTAAGACTTCTACAAATTTGATCGCAAACTCATCTAACACATCTTTCGATTCAGTTTCGGTTGGCTCAAACATCATGCACTCAGGTACAATCAGTGGGAAGTAAACTGTAGGCGCCATGTATCCTCTGTCGAGTAGTCCCTTGGCAATATCCATAGCCCCGATTCCCATTTCTTCTTTCATAGGTGCGAAAGATAAGGTGAATTCATGTTTCACGACATCAATAGGTGCACCATCACAGAATAGATGTCCAACACCTTTTGCCTCAGCTTCTTGCATTATTTTGTAGCGTAGGTAATTAGCGTTTAGAACTGCATGTTGTGACATAGTTTTCAGATCTCGGCCATAACGGCGATAAAATGCCCATGAACGTATGACAGCACCACTATTGCCATGCCATTGCTGAACTTTACCGATGCTATTCTCTGGCTCTTGCCAGTGGTACCACCATTCCTTGTTGACCGAGGTTAAGCGGTCACCTGACAATACCGGACGGCGTTTTACAACAGGGCCGGGTAGGAATTCTGCAAGATGAGACTTCACACCGATTGGACCAGAACCAGGGCCCCCACCTCCGTGTGGCTGGCTGAATGTTTTGTGGAGGTTGTAATGCACCGCATCGAATCCCATAATTCCGGGTGAAGTTAAGCCTAGAATGGCATTGAAGTTCGCACCATCGTAGTACATCTGGCCACCAGCAGCATGAACTATTTCTGCCGCTTCCGCTATTTCTGGCTCGAATACTCCAAGTGTGCTAGGATTGGTAATCATCATTGCAGCAGTATCATCTCCAACAACAGCCCTCAGTGCATTCAAATCTATGCGGCCATCTTCTTGACTTGGTATCTCAATAATCTCAAAACCGGCCATTGAAGCACTTGCAGGGTTGGTACCGTGCGCTGAATCTGGAACGATAACTTTCGTTCGTTGTAACTCGCCACGCTTTCTGAAGTACTCTTGGAAGCACCTTATCGCTGTGAATTCCCCTTGAGCTCCTGCGACTGGCTGAAGAGTTACTGCGTCCATACCGGCACAAATTCCAAGCATTTCTTGCATCTCATGGAAAATAGCCAATGTGCCCTGAATCTGATGCTCAGGTTGTAATGGATGCAAGTCTGCTATTCCTGGCAATTGCGCAATTACTTCGTTAACACGAGGGTTGTGCTTCATTGTACACGAACCTAATGGATAAAATCCAGTGTCTATTCCGAAGTTACGAGTTGAAAGCCATGTGTAATGCCTCACCATTTCTGGCTCGGACAAACGTGGCCACTTCGGTAAATCTTTGCGAATAAGTGAGGACGGTATCTGTAAATTGTCAGTTGGCATTATCGATTCAGGTTGAGAATATCCTTTCCCACCTGCTCCTTTGTGTTCGAATAAATGGCTCATGCACTCACCCCCGGTGAAACCGATGCAGACCAAACTGCAAGATGAGCCGTTAATAATTCAATTTCAGTCTCCTTGGTCTGATCGCTAAATGATACGAGTAACCAGTTACGTCGTTGAGGATACCAATTAGACAAATCATAACCGCCAATCAGCCCTTGAGTGTCTAGGTATGCAATACAATCTGATGCCGAACCCGGTAATTCAACTACAAATTCGTTGAAGTGGCAATTCATTGCATGCGGAATTGCTATTGTCGGAATTTCGGACAACTTCTTCTTTGCCAATTGGCAAGCAGCCATATTTCGTTGTGCCAATTTTTGTAACCCTTCAGGACCTAGTAGTGACATGTGCATTGCACCCATCAAGGCAATCAGAGTTTCATTCGTACAAATGTTGGAAGTAGCACGATGACGTCGAATATGTTGTTCTCTAGTTGAAAGAGTCAGACAAAATGCTTCTTTCCCATCAACATCTATCGAGCGACCAACAATGCGACCAGGCATTTGTCTTAGGTAGGCCTTAGTACAGGCAAATATTCCATACAGCGGTCCACCATAAGTGATTGGAGAGCCCAATGCTTGACCTTCTCCCACAACGATGTCAGCACCATAATTACCAGGTGCTTCAATCAGGCCGAGACTTACAGGTGAGACTCCTACAATGAATGCAGTACTTTCTCCAATTATCTCCTTAACTCTTGTAAGTCCCCCATCGAGTACGCCCAGTGGATTAGGCTGCTCGACATAAATCCCACAAGAACCCGCTGCTTCGGAAAGCGATTCGAGATTGAGGGTGCCATCAGAATTGTGACGTAGAGTCTTGACGATGACTCCGCCTCCCTGAGTATAGTTTTCAATTACTGAAATTCGAGCAGGTGGTATTAGTTCACTAATGTAAATGGTATCCTTTTGTGTCGCTTTACGGTTGTGCACTCTAACTGCACAAGTGATTGCTTCAGCAGCAGCAGTTGAGCCATCATACACCGATAAATTAGCCACTTCAAGGCATAAAAGTTCACTGATTAGAGTTTGGAATTCCCACATTGCCTGTAGCATACCTTGGCTTACCTCTGGCTGATATGGTGTGTATGATGTCAAAAACTCTCCACGAGTAATCAGTTGGAAAACACTGGCAGGGACATAATTGCGATTTAGGCCAGCGCCGAGGAAATTGACTCTGTCACCTAATGCTACATTTGCACCGAGAATTCTGCGAGCATCTGCGATTATTTCTTCTTCTGATTGTGGCCCCCTCAAAGGAAGTTCACCGTTCATTCTTACTGCTTCAGGAATATCTGAAAACAGGTCATCCATCGATGACAGTCCCATTGCTTCTAACATCTCTTTTTCTCGTCCGAGATTGGGTAGTTGATCGACCATGTGTATCGGCCTCCAGTATACTCGCAGCGCGGACCCAACATGAATGTTGGTTTACTAGCAAAGGTCATTGAAGGTGACTTCATCGGGTAATTTATGGCGCGTATTGCGATGGTAGTTACCAATGCATGCGCACCAGACCCCAGAGTAGAAAGGCATGCTCGATGGTTGGTTGAAGAAGGGCATTCAGTAGAAATTTACGCGTGGGACAGAGGTCATAAACACCCGCTGAATGAATCACTGCAAGGCTATGATATCCTAAGAACTAGAATCGGCAACTCTCCATCTGTTGGCAGTTTTGCATCTTGGAAGAACAAAAAAAAGTTCATTTCAAAATTAAATATTTCAGCAGATTTACTAATTTTAAATGATACAGATACTGCAAATGTTAATTTTAATGGAAAAATAATATTGGATATCCATGATATGGCGCATACGTGGCCATTGATGCGAGGGAATTCCATCTTTCACCGATATGCATCAAGGAAAATGCTGAGAGATGCTAGGTCAATAATGAAAAAATCCAGTATGATTATCACTTCCGCTCCAGGGTTTCAGGATTGGATTAAATCTGAGGGCCACCATTCAAAAGTAGTGATGAATCGCAGGAATGCATCACATTTGGAGCGAATTGATGAGAAAGTGATTGGTTATTTTGGACGAATAAGAGACTTTGAATCAATGAAAAAAATGATTGAGGCATCTAAAATCGCTGGATTTCGGGTAATTACAGCAGGAGATGGATTAGCGACTGAAAGAATGATTGAAGAATATCCAGAAGTAGATTACAGAGGGCCATTCACAGAAGAACAATTACCTGCTTTGATTGGAGAAATAAGCGTAATGTTTGCCATGTACTCAACTGAACGAGGTAACATTATGCAAGGAGCCATACCAACTAAAATGCTTGATGCTGCTGCTTTTGGAAGACCAAGTATCGTGAATAGCGACACACCGATGGGCATTCTTTGTAGTAATGAAAAACTAGGTGTGACAGCATCATTCGATGATCTAGAAGAAATTGCAGAAGCAATGGCTAAAGCTCATACAATGGAAATCAATGATGTCAAAGGAGATGACAGAGAAATATTAGTTCAAGTAGTTGCCAATCTTCTCGATTAGTCGTTCCACTTAGTCCAAGTTTCATCAGAATTCTGATACCAGCTAGTGCCATCATTGGCTCGGAACCAAACCGTTCCGTTTTCATCAGGATCTAAATAATCGCCAGCAGGAAGGTCTTCCCATGAATCAAGAGTTTCTTCATCGGATGGATTCTCATCAATTGCAGAGGTTTCTTCAGAATCGTTTTGAGAAAGTTCTGGTGATTCAGGCTCCGGTAAATCAGTCATTTGCTTAGGACTTGAACGGCCCTTCTTTGATTGAGGTTTCTTGGCAAGCATCATTACAACAACACCCACAAGTCCCAGTACAACCACTCCACCAACAATAGCAATTATGGTAATTGTACTCATTGAGTCATCTTCACTAGATACTTCCTCATCGACTTCAGTTTGACCGCCATCGCTTGGTTCGGTTAACAGACATCCCGGGTAATTGACATCATCGTCAAAGCGACCATCTGGAACTTCAAATGGACACATGTCTGCTGAAGTAGCACCTTCTATGAAGACACCAGGCCATTCCGAATCTCGCGATTCATTCCATTCAGGGTTGCCCCAATTGTCTCCAAATCCATCCTCATCGCTATCTCTCCACTGAGTTGGGTCGAGATAGAACATATCGGGGCCATATCCTAAGGAATCCCATTTGTTGTATCCCCAAAATGCATCAGGATCTGAATATCCGTCTCCGTCTAGGTCAGGACAACCAAATCTATCGAGAGTTGATGTGCCTTCATCCTCAAAGCAAAAGTCGAACATTACGCCTTCGAAGTTATCCCCATATCCATCGCCATCAGAGTCTGCCCATTGAGAAGGTTCATCCTTGAAAGCATCAGCACCTTGTGCGATGGTCCAAGAAATCTCAGGGTCTGAATATCCATCACCGTCAGAATCAACACAGCCAATTCTATCTTGGCTGGAGTTTCCAAAGAAGAATGGACAATCGTCTGGATTATTGCCAGCTGGATTATCGCCAAATCCATCACCGTCACCATCATTCCATTGCGTTTCATCTTGGAAGAATGCGTCGACAGCATCCGCCCAACCATCATCATCAAAATCGGGACATCCTTTCATTCCACCGAGGGATGCTGTACCTTCTTGCAAAGGACAAAAATCGACCAAATCGGAAAAACCATCGTTGTCATCATCATTATCTTCCCTATCATCAAGACATCCATCTCCATCGTTATCATTGGTAGAATTCTTTCTCCAATTTGCAATACCGTTAGTACAAATATCAACTTCATTGATCACGCTGTCATTGTCATTGTCGTTATCTTCATTGTCATTGCGACAGCCATCACCATCACGGTCATTGGATTGACTTGAGTTCCATCCAACTTCACCTCGGGGGCATTCGTCATCAGTATCCAAGACGCCATCATTATCATCATCGATGTCTTCATTTGAACCTTCATCTTCACAACCGTCGTTATCCTTGTCGGTTTGTACTGCAGATGTCCAATTTAGGGCTCCTTGCGCACAGTCATCTAATGGATCATCGATTCCGTCTCCGTCATCGTCTCCGTCACAAATATCTCCAATTTCATCGGAGTCATAATCTTCCTGAAGAGGATTAATTTCGTAGTGGCAATTATCATCAATGTCTAGGATACTATCTCCATCATCATCATTGTCTTCATCTGAATCTCGACAGCCATCTCCATCTAGGTCACTAGTCGAATTAACTTCCCAATCCAGTACACCTGTAGGACAATTGTCATTCAAATCAATGATTCCGTCATTGTCATCATCATCATCTTCTTCCAGATCTTTGCACCCATCTGCATCATAATCTAGCGAAGTATTCGATTGATTCCAATCTAGAACCCCGTACCTACAGTCGTCAATGGCATCGTGCAAACCATCGTTATCGTCATCAGTATCACATTCATCACCTTTCAGATCCCCATCAAAGTTGCTTTGATTTGAGTTGGGCGTATTCAAACAATTATCCGTGTAGTCGATTATTCCATCGTCATCCTTGTCATGCTGGAATTTCCAAACGAAGATGTCCTGGTCTGTAGCAGTTCTCGGAACACCACCAAACCAAACAGTTCCACTAAAATCTCCACCAGCGACGATTGTACCATCGCTCATTGTTAAGAGTGCGCCGACGGTGTCATTATCTGCACCTCCAATACTCATTGCCCATTGGAAATTTGAGTCGTTATCGATTTGTGCAATGAAACCGTCATACTTGCTCATATTGGTGGTTTTGACAAGAGTATTAGTTCCAAAAGTCATGTCGTCTAGGTGATTACCACCGAACTGCACTTGTCCTTTCTGATTAACAGATAGAGCTTGTAATCTGTCGTCATCACTGCTACCTGCATGGTAGGTCCAAATTTGTGACCCTGAAGAATCATACTTCAGAACTAACACGTCCCAGCTACCTTCTCCATCTACAGCATTACCGTTTTGTTTTTTGTACGACTGGATGAAGTTACCTCCAACGATAATTCCACCATCTGGATGTAGCACTACATTATTGAAATAAACTCCACAATTACTACCGAAGAAGCAGACTTTACCACCGGTATTTTGACCCCATAGTAGTGAGCCATCATCAGAGTATTTGACTATGAAGCCAGCATAAGTCGACGTAGGGTTAGACATGAAAGTTCCATTCCAGATTTCAGTCCCCGTATTGTAACCAACAACATAGGCATCGTTGGTCGAAGGTTCGACAACTACCTGATATGGTACACTTACCCCGGTTCCTTCTGAGTCCTTAGCCCAATCCCATAGTGATGAAGAGACATTGTAGTATGCTAGGAAGAATCTTGCATCGCCATCAGTGTCATCGGTCGACAACTGCGTACCATCGAATTCTGTGAAGTTTTGATAATAGCCAGTGACATACAAATTATCATAATTATCTGCCGCTAAATCCCATCCAACATCTACATCGAATCCTCCGAATTTCATAGCCCAATCGAATTGCCCTGTACTATTGACTCTAGCGAGCCATCCATCAAAACCAGTAGTTGTTACAGTATTGTCACCGAAATTAACTGTGCCCTGGAAATATCCAGTACCGTACACGTTGTCATTCGAATCAATAGTAACTCCTCGGCACTCGTCATAGTATAGCGCAGTACCTGCGGATACCGCCCAAAGCCAAGTCCCTGCAGAGGATAATTTGGCCATAAGTATGTCCCCCTCTCCTTCGGTGTGTACTTGGATAGTTCCAAAGTAGGAAACTTGGTAAATTGTACCGCAAATTATGACATTTCCTTGTGAATCAAATACCATTTCATAGATTTCATCATCATTCTGAGAACCGCCTGCTGCAGACCAGTTTGTATTTGTTCCACGGCCTAGACCAACTGAATTTAGGGCATCGATTTGTGGCTGAGTGAGTTCAGAATCATCAATCAACTTGTCGTTGATTACTACACTGTCGTTAGTGATGGTTATCGAACTAGTTTGCGTGATTGCAGGGACGAGTGAAAGAAGAAAACAAGCGATAATCCCAAGGGCTACTGCTCTGCGCATGACATGGCGTAGCATTCACCCTTCATCAAGCCAACGCCCCTTAGGGGCGTTATCAAACAAAGGGTGGACGTGAAATTACAGCACGGACTTTCTTACGAGGTGATGCAACGATCATTACCTCATCACCGGGCTTAACATCAGAAATGTAACCCATGCCAATTCCAAGTCGTTCAAGTGATGGTGCAGGAGCGCCGCTTGTTAAGGTGCCAATCTCATTTCCATCCATATCTTCAACGCTTTTCCCCGGTCGTGGTAAAGGTCCTCTTTCGAGTTGCTTAATACCCCACAACCTAGCATCTGTTGGCTCATGTGAAATCACTCGGTCACGGCCAATGAAATCGTGCTCCACATCAAGGCCGAACGGTACATTTGTTTCCCATGAATCACGATGTAGAACCTTGTTGTCATCAAGAGATGGTGAAGCAAAATCAACACCTGATAGAAGATACCCTTTTTCCAGACGAAGTGTGTCTCTTGCACCTAAGCCAACTGGAGTTGAACCTGAAGCGATCAATGCTCTCCAAAGAGTGGGTGCATCTTCGTTTGGCACAAATATTTCGTATCCAGCTTCACCGGTATATCCTGTTCCTTGTATCCATCCGCTTATCCCCAAAGGGTTCTCTCCAATTAGAGACCATTTGAATCTGCCAACATGATTGTGAGAGCCCAATACCGATTCACAAATTGACTTTGCATTTGGCCCCTGCAATGCTAGAATACTAGTCGCAGGAGACAAATCTTCTAGAATAATCGAACCGTCTTCCGGTAATACTGAGTTAAACCAATCCCACATCACTGGAATCATGCTAGCATTCGGAACACCCAATATCTCATCTTCTGAAACCACTGCAAAAATCATGTCATCTATCAAAAATCCATCATGGTCAAGGAAATGCGTGTAAGCGCATCGACCTGGAGCAATATCTGAGCATTTTTGAGTTGCAACAGTCTCCAACCATTCTCTAACACCTTTGCCACTGAATCGAAATGAACCCATGTGCGAGACATCAAACAGACCGGCTGTTGAACGGCATGCAAGATGCTCTTCAGTAATGCTAGAGTACCATATTGGTAACTCAAAACCATGGAAATCTACTATGTTTGCTTGCAAGGAAACATGTTCATCAAACAGAGATGTTCGTACAGGAGCGCCTTCACCCATGTTTCTTTGCTAGTATAACCAGCATTAAATCATCACTGATAAAAATTGAATTTTCTATTTTCCAGAATTACGTCGAATTGACCAATTCTTACGGCCTAAACCTTCTAAAGCTACTCCTGACAATCCACCCCAAATCAATGGTGAATCTATTTTGAAGTACAACATCACTATCATTGCAAGAGAAGCAACAATCCAATGGTGCATCCAAACTGAGTCATTACGCAGATGAAATTTAAAATTCTCAGTTACCCACCTAGTAACTACAAAACCCAAAATCATTGAAAGAGAGTAATAAGCAAATTCCATATCCTCACGGGATACTTCGAGTGATATAACCTCTTTCTAGACAACTAGTAGGCTACTGGAACTGGATCTAACATTCGCCACAAATACCACGATGCCGCAGTGCGATATGGTTTCCAACGCAGTGAAACTTCAAGCACATCCTCTTTTGTAAGGGCAGATGGAACTAACGCTTGAACAGCCTTAACCAAACCCAAGTCACCAATACTGAAGATATCAGGCCTCATCAGTGCGAAGATTAGTAACATCTCAGAAGTCCATGGACCAATTCCTTTGAACGAAATGAAATGTTTGGTAATCTCTTCATCGGTCATTGATTCCCAATCTTTTGCAAGGAAATTTTCTGATTGAGAAGCTATGCCGAAAATGTATTGTGATTTTGGTTTAGTTAAACCACACTTTGCAATTATCTCCGGACTTAATTTGCAGATATTTTCAGGGGTCATCGGTCCTACAACTTCAGATAATCTCCCCCAAATTGAATCTGCTGCTAGTACCGAAATTTGTTGACCGACTATTGAACGGACAAGGGTGGAGAAAATATCGCCTTGACCTACTAGTGACTCGCCTTTGTATTGAGAAACTAAAGGTCCAATGACTTCATCTTTTTCAAGAAAACTAACTGCGGACTCCCACCAAGTAGGTACACCTGTTTGCATATTTTGTAGTCCTAACCACAATATATGATTTCTTGCTTTCAATCTGAAATAATTCAATCAAATTTTAGAAGGCAATCCTCTAACGATATCATCGCCGATTTGTACAGCATTTTCAACGAAACGATTCAATACATCTCTGGTTACTTCTGGGTTTGCAATAACCGGCCTTAGTATGACTATGTCTCCAACTTTTGAACTTGAAACCATGAATCTACCTTCTCGCATCATCCGCTCACGGATTTGGAAATTGACATCATTGAGGTCAAATCCTTCGACTACATATCTCATGCAAACATTTGACCAAACTCGAGATGAGACCATCTCTAACTTTTCGTCAGCCTCAACTAGCGATTGTAGATGGTCTGCTAAATCGACATAAGAATCCACAAGTCGGGCCCAACCAGCATCTCCTTTTTCCCTCCAGGCTAAGAATAATTTCAACGCATCGTTACGACGTCCACACTGAAGACTAATCCTTCCAATATCGACATCTTCAGAATCGCCATGGAATAAATAATGAGCAACATCGCCATGTGAACATACTTTTCTCAGTATCTCTGGTTTTTTGATTAAAAATGCTGAGCAAACCAGCGGCACACCCATCATTTTGTGAGCGTCCCAGCATACTGAATCTGCAAGTTCTACGCCATCCATGAGTTCACGGTACTTTGTACTGAACATGCAAGATCCACCCCATGCTGCATCTACATGAAGCCAAATGTCATTGTCTGAGCAAGTCTCTGCTATCTCCTTAATCGGGTCAAATGCGCCCCTAACTGTTGTTCCCGCAGTGGCGATTACACAAAATGGAGTTTGTCCATTTGTTCGTGTTCTTTCGATTTCTTCTTGGAGTTTGTCAATACGCATTCTGCCACTTTCGTCACATGGGATTTTGATAACGTTATCAAAACCAATACCAAGTACATTAGCAGCCATCAAAACAGAATAATGGGATTCTATTGAAACATAACATACCAAATTATCACCACTGAAACCTCTTCTTTGACCTAGAGGGTCGATTTGGTATCTGGCACACATCATACCAATCATATTACCATTAGAACCGCCAGTTGTCAAAGAACCATTACCGTCACTATAGCCCACAATCTCACACATTCTACGAATAAGGGCCTGCTCGATGAGTGTAGCCATAGGTGATAGTTCAAATGTGTACATCGAATTATTGGAAAGTGTGGCTATTACCTCACCGGCAAAAGCTGCAATGTTCATTCCACCCCATAATGGATTCATAAATCCAGGATGATTAGTTCGTACGCTATAACGTAGAAACTCATCAATATCAGCCATGACTGAATCGATACCCCTGCCCTCAAGAGGGAGGCTTAAGTCGACTGTTTTTCTCAAACTTCCTTGAGGTACAAAATCAACTACTTTTTCTTCGCCTTCGAAATGCGAACGTATCCGGAGTAAGACCTCATCTAGAAAATCGTCGACTTCGATATGAATCACTCCCATTTGTACTCGCAGTGAAGGCGGGTTTAGAACCCTGTGCTGGTTCGGGCATACATGGCTCTAGAGGAGAAGTACGGTGAAAAGCCTCTAAAAATATTATTTGTGGGGCATAATCCAAGTTTTCACTCTTGGGAGTCAGGTCATTACTTTTCACAACCATCAAATCGATTTTGGAAACTCCTGTTGCAATCGGGACTCGCAGATGGAGACATTAATGCCCTAAATGATGACATATTGTTGGAGAGATCAGGGTATGGTTTTACAGACGTCATAAGAACGCCGAATAGTTCTTCTAACAACCTTAAGCGTAAAGATTTTGTTGAGCAGCAACCTTTTTTTTACAAACGCATATTAAATAATGCAATCCGGGTAAAAGAGCATCCTGAGTATGTAGTATTTGTTGGGAAAAGGCAATTTGCAATGTTATTTGATCCGCCTCTGAAGAGAGTACAATTGGGAGTTCAGAATCTCAAACCTCCGGGATTCCCATTAGATAGCCAAATATGGGTGCTGTCGTCTCCTTCCGGGCGTGCTGTGATGAATTGGGCGGACAGGTTGCTACCCTACACACAGTTAGCAGAAACTATGCAAAGTGCATTTTCCACTAGTAACATTGAATAGCGGCGAGTATGAGCACCGCCCATGCTAGGGACCGATGGAGCCGCATGGCTCGAAAGACTACACATGCAACTTGCTAGAAATTTGCGTGCCGCTGATTGGTCTCAAGCAGACATTGCGGATATTTTGGGCTCAACACAATCAACTATCTCTCGTATGGCGCACAGAGAATTGCCCGAAATGGCTGGAACTTCGGATGAATCTACTATCGATGGATGGGCACATGAGATCTCGATGGCACTGAAACAATTAGGTCCACAAGCCAAACCAAGCAGAACTAGGTTCGTAATGGAAATCGCATTCGCCCCAGGCCAAGTATTACGATTTGACAAGTCATTGAATGGCACTGATTTAGATTCAGACCAAGAGCAGACTGCGCTTCTAAAAAGGCTGGAGTGGGCAGTATCTCGAATTGATGTAAACCGATTGAAAAAAATGATGCCCGCTGTTGGGATGAATATTGCATGTTGCCTAGAGTCATCAAGGTCTACGGCTGAAGTCGCTGCTTTCCCAGGAAAGGTTACAATCGTCGACAATAAGTTACGTCATCACGAAACTCCCACTTTTGGCACTTCTAACCACCTTGCAAATATGCTACTTGCCGCAAGATCACATGACAAAGCCAAAAATTCGATTCTAAATATTCACCCTGGAAATGACAAGGACGCTATTGAGACTATGTGTGAGGAATTAGACTTGAACCTGACATTTGCACCAAAGGGAGAACTATCCCCTCACCAAGGGATCGATGTTATCCTTGACGAGGGAGCTTTTGGATGGGAACCTGCGCTGTACATACTAGCGCACAACCCTCTGGAATTAGTAGATCGCATGCACAGAATTATTTCGGCATTGAACTGAGGAATTATTATGAAAAAAACTGCACTATTCTTAGGAATTATTATCTTGAATCTTTCGATTTCTGGCTGCTTAAGCGAGGAAATAGATGGCGACACTGTAGAGACGCCAGAACAGTATGAATGGGTGGATGACGGCGAATTAGTAATCGTAACTTACGATGTATACGGCTTGACTGATGAGATGATAAGCCAATTTGAAAATGAATCTGGATACGAAGTTAGTATGTTGAAACTTGATGATGCTGGTTCAGTACTTGACCATCTACTTCAGCACAAAGGTTTGCAGATAGCAGACCTTGCTATTGGTCTAGACAATACATATTTGCAGACTGCTATTGACAATAATGTATTCTGGGAACATACAGCTGTTTTGAATAACATATCCGAGTCTGCTTTGCTACCCTATAATGGCCCATTTGCTGCGCCTTTTGATCAAGGATACATGTGCTTAAATTACGACACAAGTATAGTTGATGGTGAAAATTACACAGTACCAGAAAGCCTTTGGGATTTGACAAACGAAGAATGGAAAGGTAAAGTCGCAATACCATCCCCTGAAACTAGTAGCCCGGGTAGAGCATTCATGACCGCCACTACAGATTATTTCTCACATGATGATGACAATCAAACCGAGTGGACAGATTGGTGGTCCGCTATGTCTGAGAATGAGGTCATCATCACCACAGGTTGGTCTGAAGCTTACGAAACACATTACACTGGAGGTTACGGAGAATGGACTGACGGATATGTAGGAGATGCACATATCGTTGTTTCATACTGTCATTCACCGGGTGTTGAGTCTTGGTACAATGAGAATTGGACGAAATCTGCTGCACTAGATTTGCCTAGATCTGCATTCCATCAGGTTGAATATGCATCAGCAATTGAAGGCGGCAATCTTGGTGCAGCATCCGCATTTATCGAATACTTACTATCCCATGAAGTTAATTCCAAAATGCCAATAGAGAATTCGATGTACTCTGTTTTGGAAGGTGTTGACTTACCTGAAGAAAACGGTTACAGATACCATTCGATAATCCCTCAACAAACGGCTATGGTGAATTCTACCACGATTGCGAACAGTATGGAGACATGGCTTGAGCAATGGAACACTGCAATGGTTGATGCTTGATGAAAATGCGCGTAGCGAGTATTTTCGCCTTAGCAGGATATTCCTTACTCATCGTGGCGCCGCTATACTTAGCCCTAGACCGACTGGTGTGGGTTGCTGGTTTTGACCCATACGCCTGGATTAATTCTCTTAATGAAAACTACATCACTCAAGGAGTAATTGGATTTACATTCTTACAAGCAGCATTGTCAACATTATTCACACTAATAATTGGTATTCCAATTGCATGGCAATTAGGTAGGCACAAATGGCCATTACAATCGTTTGTAAAGTCAATTTTAACAATGCCTTTTGTGATGCCTTCTATCGTGGCAGCAATGGGTTTTCTACACATCATAGGACCAGCAGGTCTGAACATAAGGGTGGATGAATCAACATGGTTCACAACACTGATAATTGCTCATGCTTGGTTTAACATGGCCCTTGTAATCAGATTTTGTGAACCGGTGCTTTCCACACTCGACCCCAATCTTGAACAACAGATGAGATTACTGCCAGCTGGACGAACTAAATTTGGAAGATTTCGTAATTTATGGGCTCCATTATTGATGCCATCTGTTGCAGCAGCAGCCTGTATGACATTCATATTTTCATTTACCTCGTTTGCCCTAGTAAAATGGATTACTTTAGGAGATAATACACTAGAAAGCGTGATGGCAAGCGTAGGTTCATCTGCAGGAATCAAGGATTATATGATCTCAAGAAATGAAATTATTTTAGGTGCGTCATTAATACAATTCACTATATTGCTGGCAGCATTATGGATTATGTCTTGGCTTCAGCAACGTAGACAGAGCCTTCTTCCTCAAGCATCAGAAGCCATAGTAAAAAGTGCAAACAGAAAAGGTTGGTTGATCATCGGCCCAGGATTATTATTCGCACTTTCACCCTTGATTGCAGTATTGTGGGCATCATTTAGAGTCCGACACACAGATTCCACTGGGACAACATATACTTGGGAAACTTCAGGTTGGGAATTTGCATTTGCTGGAACGAACTCGCTCCCATCAGGTTGGGATGCATTAGCTAACTCCCTCGGATATGCTGGCCTGACGCTAATTATCGCACTACCACTTGGATGGGTTTTAGCACAGACAATACTCGATGTCGAAAAACAAAGACCTCGCCTAGCACGCCTATTAGACATACTAACAATGCTACCATTTGCAGCATCAAGCGTAATGATTGGACTAGGTGTTATGCTTGGGATGATAAGAATCGATGCTGAATTCTTTTACTCATTTTGGCCAACTCCAGTTTTCGCACACATAATGATAACAACACCTTTCGTTGTACGAATAATGTTACCAGCACTACGTTCAATAAGCCCAGAATATGATGAATGCGCACGTACTTTAGGCATAGTCGCATGGAGAAGATTTTTTTTCATAAAACTACCATTACTTTGGGGCTCGATTCTAATTGCAGGTATTTTTACACTTGCAATGTCGCTAGGAGAATTTGGAGCATCGTGGGTAGTAACTCGTAATTCAGATTGGACCACTTTGCCAATAATGATCGACTCATTACGCTCTATTCCCTACAACACAACATACACAGCACCTGCTGCATGTGCAATCTCTTCTGTATTGATGATTATTACTTTATTTTTGTTTACTTGGGCTGAAAAATTCCGCCCTGCTAGAGACGGAGGGATGTTTTAATGTTAGAATGTAAAGAACTTAGCAAGTCGTTTGAAAAAGAACTGTTCACAGGCTTTAATCTTGAGTTAAAACCTGGTGAAATAATTGCAATCACTGGACCTAGCGGTTGTGGTAAAACCACTCTTCTGAGAGCAATTTGTGGATTAGAAACTCTCGATTCAGGCACGATTAATTTGGATCATGTCGATATTACAAATGTGCCAGCGGAAGAAAGAGGAATCGGTTTAATATTCCAAAGTCCCGTACTTTTCCCGCACCTTTCAGTTCAAGGAAATTTGTTATTGGGTGACGAAAATGGAGACATATCAACCGCCTTAGAGGAAGTAGGATTGTCTGGATTCGAAAAGAGAAGGGTCGAGTCATTATCAGGGGGTGAAGGCCAGAGAGTATCTCTTGCGAGAGCACTATTAGCAAAACCCAAGGTATTACTTTTGGATGAACCGTTTAGTTCACTCGACGAAGATTTATCTGAGAAATTAGTACAAGATGTTAGAAGTATTCTCAAAAAAAGTGATTGCCCTGCTATTTTGGTCACACACAACAAAAAGATTGCTGGAGATTTCGCTGATTCAGTGATTTCTCTATCGAATTAGCGTTACCATGATATGCTAGTGGCGACGTATTAGTATTAGGGAAGCCAATGGTAGGAACTCCAATTGATGTTGTACCGTACATTCGCGGGGTCCAATTAGTATTGATTGGATACAACGGATATACCAAAGGTTCTAGATTTGAAAACGACAAAATCGTTCGTGAAGAAATATCTAGAGCCGCTAATAGGGTAAGAAGCCATATGCAAAATATGTTTGATTCCCAATTCAAAGGTGGAAATATCGATTTAGCTCGTTCTGCAAAACAATGCATGGAAGAATGTGATTACCTAATCGAAGATGTTAGCAAATCTGTTGCCGGGATGGAGCATGCATTCCTATCAGGTCAAAGTTCACCCTCAAATAAAGACCTTAAGAAATTGATCAAACACGATCATGAAGTCATCCAAATGGTGACTAAGGCTGTGAACATTGCAAATAGTTCCGAGCATTCAATAGCTACCGGAGAAGGTAACCCAAAACAACTGATTCTACAGACTACACAAATGGTCTCAAGTTGCCGGGGTTTCTTTGGCGCTAGAGCAAATGTTCTAGCAGGTTTGAAACAAAAGAAAGTAAAGAGAGAGTGATATTATGAGTGATTTTAGATGGAGAGATAGCCCAGACACCATTGCAAGGTTGGTTAATGCTGACAAAATTCAGACAATGGCGTCGCAACAGGTTTTACTGAAGCCTAATGAAGCATGTGCAATGATTGTCGATGGCAGAATTGGAGACATTTTGACTGAAACTCTGCTCAAAAATATGGCAGGAGGATTCAGCAGATGGATCGGTGACAAAATGGGAGTTACTGCAAATGACCGCAGATTACTTTTCGCTATGACTGGGCCAATGGATTATTGGATTCCATTCGAAAGTCAAATTGCAAATGGAGAGAAAGCCAAGGGCTTCGCCAACCTTCGCTTGCGAATGAATCTCGAAGATGTTCCAAAATTGTTGAACTATTTTGCTAACAATGCTCCAGTATTAACTAGAAAGGGCCTCATTGGAGTTATAGGTTCAGAAGTGAATGCTAGAGTTGTGATGCCTTGTCTTGCCGCTTGTTCAACAGCTGCAGACCTCAGAACGGCATCTTTCCTAGAAAGATTTGAGATGACCGCTGAATCTGAAATGAGAAATCTATTGTCAAATCTTGGATTCACATTGCTCAAAGCATTCCCAATTACCAATCCAACCGATATGGAATTAGTCGAAAGGCACAGGGCATCAGTACAAGCAAAAACTGCTACCAATGAAGTGAACACTGAAGCACAACTGACTCACTATGCTCAAACTGAAGCGATAACTTTAGCACGAATCGAAATGGAAACAAACGTAGCAAAGGCTCGTGCTAGAGGCCAAGTAACTGTTGAATTAGAATCTGAATTAAAGGAACTAAGAGCTCAAGAAGCAAAATGGGAGGCTGAGGTCAATTACAAACGTAGTAAGATGGAGATTCGTGTCGACGAGGCGGATGCTAAATCAAAAAGGGCCATGGATATGTTCGAGCAAGTACAAGCAAAGAAGGCTGCTAGAATTGCAAGCCAACAAGATTTCCAATCGCAGAGAATGGAGAGTCAAAACCAATTCCAAAAGGAAATGCTCGAGATGGCAGCTCAGCACGGC
>CACLCM010000022.1 GCA_902605365.1 uncultured Candidatus Poseidoniales archaeon
GGCAAGGCGTTCAGTTATACTGCTAGGCGCGAATTGTCAGTTGAAGTAGTGGATAACGCTCTAACCTTATTCAGAAACCCAAGTACTTGGCCGGATTGGAACACAGGCGCCAAGAGTATGCTAGCTACTAATGCTGAATCTTTAGATGAAGGAGATCACATTGCAGTTCATCAAATAATCAAAGGTGGTTTAATCGAAATTCGATGGTTAGTCAATTCTCTTAGAGAAGGAGATGGATTTTGTGAAATCGAATTATTGGGTCAAGGACAAACTCGAAATGAGCGCCCAATTGGTAGCGGATTGAAAGAATTAAAAATTTGTATTACTTTCCTTTCAGAAGATGATGGTGGGATTGAAATTCATTCGAGTTGTGAAGTTTCAAGGATGATGTCGATGTTTTCAGGTCGTATCAATGCGTTCATGAAAAAACAAACCGAACAAATGTTAGACGATATGTCGGCCATCAAATAAGCCGGTGTATCTATGGAGCGTGCGCTAACAGCACTCGGCATGGCGGATGGACAAAAGCGCAATCGGTCCCGCCGTAAAGGAAAGGGTTCATCGAAACCAAAGCGCTACGGTGGTCCATCTAAGGCTAATCTTCTAGAAAGGCATGCAGAGTTTGATGCTGCTGCAAAGTTATCTGCAAGGTCTAGGTTTGATGCAAAGCCCAGACCTATCGGAATCCCTAAAGAAATCGAAGAGCCTAGACATTTCTCCTTCGAATGGTCCAACAATCCTGTTGCTTTGAAGACCGAGTCTACCCTCGCGTCTAAAGTTGTTAGAAAAGGCGAGTTTGGGTGGTTACCTGATGAGAGGGTTGCTGAAATCGGTACCATGGTAGATAATCTCGACATGACTCTAGATCAGGCTCTTTCGCTAAGAAGTGCATTGCTTCAGCAAAAAACAGTATACTCGCATGGGCAATTACAAGCAAGAGGTAAAGCGCTAATTAGACTCTATCGGGAGGGAGTTGGTATTGTTGATTTATCAAAACGCTTTGATTTCCCGCCGATGAATATCTTCAGATTAATTCTGAAAGAAATGGGGTGGTCCAAATCTCGAATAAAGGAAACACTACGAGCACCTTCAAGATTCAAAGAGCGAGAAAGGAATGAATTCGAAGCTGCTGAAGCGGCAGATAGAGTAAGTCATGTTGACCAATCTGAAACACATGTTCGTGCAGACCTGTTTGAGGAGATCCTTGCAGATTGGTTCGAAGACCAGGGTGTCAGAGTACGTCGGCAGCCAGAGATGGTAAAAGAACAGATGAAAGAACACGGTAGGCCAGTCAATACTCCTGATTTGTTATTCTTGGACCATGTCGAAATCAATGGCGAGCCAGTAGCCTGGATTGATGCTAAACACTTCTATGGCGCAGATGTTGATTTCCAAAGGAAGAAAATAGTCAAGCAAGCCAACAGATATGTTGAGGCTTGGGGGCAAGGTGCCTTAGTTTTCCGTCATGGGTTCTGTGCAAATGTGCACATACCTGGAACTGTTTTACTGGACTGTGGTCCATTGGACTTGTCATCATTAAACCGTTCTACTGAAGAATAGTTTCTCTGACTCCTAAACCAAGAGTTCGTAATTTTGATGCCAATTCATCATAATCAGAAATTTTCCTAAGATCTTTTGGAAGAACTATCAATGATGTGCCCAACATACAGAGATGGCAACTCATTGAATCATTCGCTTGGTCCTGTACTGCACTGAGTAATTTAGCTCGTTCAGGCTCTTCTAGTAAACCGGATTCTAAAGCGAACTTGTCTGCTTCATCAAGTAACTTCTTCCAGATGTTTTGGTCCCAGTCATATTGACTCAAACGATTAACTGCAGACTCGCCGGCTTTGGTTATCTTTGATATCCACTCTGGGTCATCAATGTAATTTGAAGTATGTTTACCTCCTTCAGGGTCCCAAACCAGCAGCGCAGGACAACCGACATCAAATCCGTATGCTTTACCGGGGAACGGAGGACTTCCTGGTGTGATTCTTAGCTCACAACCTCCAGCCCACAAACCTAGAACATCCCCTAGACCACTAGAATTCCTTCTTTCGTGCCTATGTGCTAGACGCGCTAACTGTCCCTCATCGCCACAATCGAACACTTCACCTAATGCTAAACTAGCCGCAAATAGGCCGGCTCCAGACATGCCAAATCCTTGAGAAACTGGTAACTCTAATTGAATGTCGATATTGACTGCGGTTTCAATTTTGAACAGATCTCTAAATGATTCTAGTAAATCAAAGTACAATTGATGTCCCTCAATAAATGGAGTCCCATCCATGAAATTGACTGAAATAGAATCTTCTCCAGTTCCGACTTTTTTTACAGAGGCTACTACGCCATCTTCTAGGCACAAGCCCGCTCCACGCGAGCCTTGATTTCTAGCAAGCAGCTGCTTGGAATGAATGGAAAATAGCAGGGTTACGTGGCCCCCTACTTGGACTGTGACCTCATTCATCGTGCTAACGCTAGCCAAACTAGGTCATCATGCTTCTCCAATATTGAGGAGAAAGGCCAGGGGTGTTTCAAGCCAGAGCTGTGTCGATTTCGCCGGTAATCTTACCGAAGCGTGAAGATAATTCTTCACATGCTTGGTTGAAGACTTCCTCTGGGGACAAGGAGCCGTCTGATTCGTAGGAAAAGATGTATTCTCCTTCGATATCTTCCAATGTGATTGCATTATCGAATGCATCATCACGGTTGGTTCCATATCCAACTTGGTGCAGTGCACGTTCTAAGTCCAATACTGAATCTACATCAGTACATTCCTTGTTTGTGAAGAGTTTAGCGTTGATTGCACGTCCAGAATTAGATGTAAGATTGAGGTCAAACAAGGTGTTTGCCTTCTTTGGCTTGTTCAATTTTGCCTTCTGGCGTGGTTGGAAAGTAACTGCTGCTGCTGGGCACCACTTTGCATGGTCACGACCACGGCCAAGTGTTGCATATGCATATAATTCCAGATATTGTCCACTCGAAAGAATGGTCAAAGGAATGCGTGCGTGTTCTTCACTAATCTGAAGTTTTGTTTCTCCGAGAACATTCAAGTCGCCTGCGTATACGGTCTTGAATTGCTCATCAGAATCAGAGTTTGGACCACGGATAGATAGGTGGTAGATGATTTGTGAAAGTGGCGATCCCCATTGGTCTTCAGGAAGGTTCTTGTTGTTCTCATCATCTTCAGGGAATACGAATTCATCTAGGAATGTTGGAACCGGAACCATTGCTAAGCGATGGGCAATAACTTCGTCCGGTAGAACGTTAACAGATTCGATTACCTCTCCTTTGTTATCTTGGGTTACGCCTTGTTCGAAGCGAACTTTTGTAATTGCCATCTTAGGAACATCAGAAAGAATTGCACGGCGCAGGCCATTGACCTGTGCAGCGTTTGTTTCTGACAAGACGATTCTAATCTTGTTACCTTTGGGCCAGCCTTCAACGATTTGAGCCTTCATTTTAAACACCTCAGAATATCAGACACGGCGTCCACGACGTCCGCCCTTTTTCTTTGTTCCATCGTGAGCGATTGGGGTTACGTCTTCGATTCGAGTGACGGTTACCCCTGCACGAGTTAGAGCACGAATTGCTGCTTGGGCACCTGGCCCAGTATTGTTTGACTTGTTTCCACCAGGTCCACGGTACTTGACTATGACTTGGGTGAATTCCTTCTCTTTTAGTTGGTCAGCCATGCGCTCTGCAGCGCGAGTTGCAGCGAATTGTCCTCCAGAGTCTTTGGAAGACTTTACTACTTGACCACCGGAACATGTAGCGATTGTTTCAGCTCCTGTCAAATCAGTAGCCGTCATTAGAACGTTATTGTAACTCGAGAAGATATTGATGATTGCCTTACGCATCATTGGTCACCTCCTTCAGTAACTGTGTCTTCTGCCTTAGGTGCTTCAGCTGCGGACTCTTTGACAACATCAGCATCTGCTTTAGTTGCTTCAGGGTCTACTTCATCTTCAGCATACTCTGCAGATTCACGAACACCAAGAATTGTTTGGCGAATGACGTGGTTTTCATCATTTAGTTTGGAGCGAGGGTGGTAACGAATCAATTCTTCTTCATCACGAGTTACTGGATAGGAAGGGATTGTTACTTTTTGGTCGCCGATGCATATCTGGCCATGGGTTACTAGTTGGCGAGCCTGCTTCATTGAGCATGCTAGACCCTTGTAGTAAACTTGGGCTTGCAGACGGCGGTTGAGGATGTCCTCTGCAGATAGAGACAGAATGTCGTCAAGAATTGCATCGCTAGCGATAAGTCCCTTTCGGTTTAGAGATGCTAGAAGAGCATCTTTTTCACGAGAGTAGTGTCCTTCAGAGGTGTCGACTCGACCGATCAACTTCATTGCTTGGCCACGAATACGGCGAAGAGCTGACTTGGACTTCCAAATTTCAGTCATGTTCTTCAGGCCATGGTTTGCCTGAATAGCATGTTCTTCTTCGATTCTGTCAGCCTTCCAAGGATGAGGAGGTGTGTCGTACTTAGGTCGAGCGAATTTTGGATGTCCCATTTCTAATTCCTCCTATCACGATTTCTTACGCTGTACTCCAAGAGTCAGTCCGAAGCGGCCATTGGAGCGACCGCGCTGTCCACGTACCTTGTGGCCGCCAGCATGGCGGACTCCACGGTAACACTTGATTCCACGAAGGCGAGTAATATCGTCTTGGTGTGTAAGTTTCAAATCCTGTCCGGACAGGTGAAGTTCGTCACCAGACTCAAGGTCCCTCTGACGATTTAACATCCATAATGGGACGTTTTGAGCGTAACTTTCGATTGCTTCCTTCAAGGTTTCTTGCTGGGAAGGGTCGAGATGCCCGGCTTTCATACCAGGGTCGAAGCCTGTGATAGTACAAATGTTAGCAGCAGTCCTATCGCCTACTCCACGGACTGCAGTCAATGCAGTTCCTAGGGGCTTTAGACCATCAATATCTGTATCTGCCATACGAAGCATGTAGGAGAAATCGTCTCCCAATTCCTTATCATTTGCCATGGTGGTTCACCGGTTAAACGCGTACAACATGATGTCGAGCGACTTTGCGACAAACAACCCCTATATCAAGACCGCGATTGACATTCGCGAGACTGCGCCACAGAAAGGGGTTGTCCAATAGGCCCTGTTCGCAGTGCGCAAAGCCATCTCAAGAGATAAGACACAACAGTAGCATCGAATCGCCTGGCTGTTGGGCCACAAAACCGGTATGGCTTCCACCCCTTGCGGCTAGTTGCCGATCAATGCTACCTTGGAGGCGTGGTTGGAGCTCAGGATCTAGTGAGACCCGTAGGGTCAATTTGGCAAATCCATATTCAATTGCAGCATCTACGAGACGAGGAATTGTCTCCTCGGTTAATTCGCAATGGACCAATTTCACAATACGCCCAGTGGCTTGTACAAGAAGAGATTGATTTTTGTCTTCGAATGTGAACGAAGAGGGGTGATGGATTTGAGGACGTCTGCCAGTTACTACACTCCATGTTATTTCTTGATCTGGAAGCGTTTGATTAAGAAATTCTGTAGCCAAACCTGATTCGACTAATGCGGCGTCTAAAATGCTAACATGCTCCCCCTTCCTAGGGGGTCTTCGATGTCCAGAAACCGGCAAGGTTTCACCTTGTACTACGACTGGCTTATTTTTGAGTTCAGGGGGGATTCTAACGAATCTATTTTCATTCTGAGTAGAAGATAATTGGCCCAACCAAAGTGAAAGTCTGTCTATTCTCCCTCGCCCACGGCTCGTCCATACCCAGGTTTTCCCTATTCCTGGCCAAAAAGTCTCAACTATTGATTCGACTTCAAGGCGTTGCTCATTGGTTAATCTTGGAGAGAGGTCGAGTAAAATTGCTGGACCCAAATCCCCCTCTATTAATTGGCCTTTCCATGCCGAAAAAACTTCGTCTAATTTTGGATTCATCTCATCGATTCCATGCGTCCTAGAGTTTCTCGGCCTAGCGGGGTCAAGATGTAACAATGCAACCTTCAGAGTAGGGTCGGTAATTGTCCCATCGCCAATCCTGATTCTAGAATCGGCCAATGAAGAATCATAACCATGATTTGAAACTCTAAGGAGATTTGAATTGGCAGCATGTGCTGTAGACTCATCGAGTTCTATCCCAATCCCTTCCCTGCTCATCATTGCGCAGTAGGCTGCTAACTGAATCCCACTACCGCATGCAGGATCGAGAATAATTCCTTTTGGAAGACTGCATTTCCTTACCATTTTGGCTCTTTCGACTGCTACTTGCCATGGAGTTGCTAGAGGTTTTGCTTCGTCTGCATAATGAAAAAGTAAACCTTCAGGGGCTGTTGAATCTCTAATTGTTGGACCTGAAAGGTCTGCTTCACTAGGTGTTAATTCCAACTAATTCACCCAGAAATATCTGTACGTACCAATAAACTTTCAAAAGGAATTCCTGCTTCTTCAAAGGCTTCTTTGCCGCCTTCTTCGCGGTCAAGAATACTGATTACTGCCACCACCTTACAAGGAGTTTCTTCTTCGATTCTCCTGACTGCTTTAATCGCAGAACCTCCAGTGGTAGTCACATCTTCTAAAATGATGACTTCGCCGCCTTCTGCTATTGACGTACCTTCAATTCCAGGGGGGTTGTTGGTCTTGCGGCCCCCTCTTCCTTTGGCTTCTTTACGTACCATGAATCCAAGTCTATCGGAAGTGAAATCTGTGGCGATAACTAAGGCAGCCAATGGAACTGCTCCCAATTCTAGGCCACCAACGTAGTCTGCGCCAATTTCATCACATCTAATATTCATTAAATCGCCTACAAGTCGACCAGCTTCAGGATGCATCATCACTGGCTTCATATCGAAAAACCAACGAGAGGTTCTTCCACTTGCTAAAGTAAAGGCTTCATCTGACCCTCCATCCAAAAATGCAAGGTCCCGAACCATGTCAACCAAACGTGCCCAGCGGGGGTCTTTGCGTAGTGAGGATGGTACCGACATAGACTATGCCATCCATTTGAGGGGGATGAACCTTCCCTTGCAAAATCGGCGTTCGAGTGAGAGCCCTTATGAGCCACCGCCGGAAGGCGTGAGGGATAGCAATGATACAAGAGGGTGCGAAGGATGTCCATGACCCCCTGTTGGGTCTAGATATCGAGCGCCTCGAAAAGGAAATGGATTCTTACCATGATTGGTTTGATGAAAGAACCGAAGAAGCATATCAGATTGCTGCTAAAGCGAGGGCTAAGGGCTTAGACCACACTTTGGAAGTTGAAATACCTAGAGCATCTGACTTGGCCAGTAGAACTGAAAAATTGCTTATTCACCACCTTGAAGGTGTAGAAGTTGCTGATGACATCAGGGCTCTCCTTGCTGAAGAGGATCGCGAAACGACTTCGATCAAGATGGCAACTATGGTTGCAAAAAAATTCAGAGATGAAGGATATGACTTGCAAAAGAGCATAGATGTGGCGCTGAGAGTCGGACTTGCAATATTGACTGAAGCGGTATTGGTGGCTCCACTCGAAGGAATCAGTGAAGTTCGACTACTACCCAATGTAGATGGTTCTCAATTCCTATCAATTCATTTCGCAGGACCGATTCGTGCTGCGGGAGGGACAGCACAGGCCCTAGCGGTACTGATTGCCGATATGATTCGTAGAGAGCTGAATGTTGATGCTTACAAGCCAACAGATGGTGAAGTTGAGAGAGTTAAAGAAGAATTTGGATTATATCGCGGAGGCCTACAATATCGGCCCCCTCCTGAAGAAGTAGATACGATTGTAAGAGCATGCCCCGTTATGATTAACGGCGAATCTACAGAAGATATTGAATGTGCAGGATATGGTAGAGTTCGAAATATCGATGAAGCACGTATTCGCGGAGGAGTTCTACTGGTTATTGGAGAAGGTTTGTGTCTTAAAGCACCAAAACTTCAACGGCATACTGAGCGCTTAAATGTCCCAGGCTGGGACTTTATATCCACCTTTGCAAACAAAGGGAAAGAGAAAGAAGAAGGCGTCAGTTCTAATGGTTTCAAGTCTAGAAAAGTCCCCCCGATTTCCAAATTTATGAAGGACATTATTGCAGGAAGACCGGTCTTTGGAGCACCGTTAGAACCGGGTGGTTTCCGATTAAAATATGGAAGGGCAAGGCCTTCTGGTTTAGCAGCAGGGTCTTGTAACGCCGCTAGCATGGCAGCAATGGATGATTTCATTGCTGTAGGCACACAAATGAAAATCGAAAGGCCGGGTAAAGCGTGTGCAATTACTCCTTGTGATGTCGCTGAAGGCCCATGGGCGATTTTGCGAGATGGTAGTTTCAAAAGGTATGATGACGAGCCTTCTTTTAGAAAAGATAAGTCTCAAATCGCGTCGATTTGGGATAACGGGGAGCTCGTTTTGGGTTACGGGGAATTCATGGAGAATAACAAAAATCTCGTCCCAGCAGGTTATTCTCACGACTGGTGGGCTGCCGACCTTATCGATGCACTAGACAGTGAACAGGCCGTGGAAGATTTCTGCCGAATAATGATTATCGACAGAGGGAGTATGCCTGATGGAATACCTGGTTTACCCGTGGGTCAATCAACCGATTTGGATTCACGATTTCACACAAGAAGAAAATGGAGAAATGCATTGATTGCTCTAGATCCATCATGGGAATCTGCAAAGGAAATCGCAATCAGATTTTCTACTTCACTAATTGTCCCTCACAACCCATGGTGGCTAGATTTGCCGATTGAATGGGTTCCTGCTTTACTAAAAAATATCGAAACTGCGATTATCCGTGATGGAACTTTACGATTTATTTCAGGAGTTAGGGGATGGGATGCTTCCGAGATGGAAGAGTTACGTCCTGAGAGTGAAAAGGAATTAGATTTCAATGCAATTCCCGGACCTAATACTCCTATTGAAAGGGGAATTTTCGATGAGATGGCCCCTCACATTTGGGTTTTAAGAATTCATGGATTGATCAAGGGCTCCGCTCTAATGCTAGGGCTTGAACACCATCATGATGGAGATGACCTGGTCATTACCAAAGGCTGGCAAGCAATGCTGGATGGTCTTGGATTTTCATCGAATGGAAAGGCTCCTTTGCGAATTGAAGATGCTGCTACCGTGTTTGAAGATAGAATTCAGAGACTCCGATCTGCTGAAATTGTTCTATCAAATGAAACTAAACGAAAAGCGGAATTAGAAAGCGAAAGAGCTTCGGTAAGAATTGCGGCTGAAACTGCTGCTAGACAGCGCGGTCTTGGTATTGCGGAAACTGATACAATCGGGAAAGAGGCTGCTGATAAATTACCAGACCTTGGACCTGAAAAACCAGAAATATTCCTGCGAGCACAAATTTTGGAAGATGACCATTCAGTAGATGGCATTCTTACTCAAATACGTCAAATCTCTCGGATTAGGTGGGAGCATTCAGCCCCAGTTAGAATTGGTTGTAGAATGGGGCGCCCTGAAAAAAGCGCACCTCGTGAAAAGCCGACCGTGCACTCATTATTCCCTCTGGCGCTTTCGGGCGGAAATCAAAGGCTGATGGGGAATGCCGCCGAACAGCAAGAATTACGAGTGCAAATGGGTGTTAGGTTTTGCACAGTTTGTGACAAAAAAACTCCAATGATTACCTGTCATCATCGTAAATTAGATGATTTTGGAGAAGGCAAAGCGGGTGAGACCTGTGGTGGAAGAACCGAATTGAGAGTATCTAGTGAAAAGGAAAATTCGAGGCGCCGTGGAGAACTTCAAACCATTCGCTTAGACAATTTATTGGAAGATGCGAGAATTTCCCTAGGCCTAGATCGAGTGCCAAAACGAATCAAAGGCGTAAAGAAATTAATGAGCAAAAATCAAACTCCTGAGGCCGTAGAAAAAGGAATTTTACGTGCAAAACACGGCCTTCCTGTTTTCAGAGATGGCACTGTCCGATTCGATATGAGCGATGTACCAGTGACACACTTTACTCCTGATGAAGTAGGGGTTTCTTGGAGTAAATTGAAGCATCTCGGTTATTCTCACGACTGCTTTGGTGAAGAATTGTCGCGTGGGGACCAGATGCTAGAAATCTTCCCTCAAGATTTCATATTAGCCAAAAATGGAGCTGAATATTTCGTAAGAGCAGCACAGTATATTGATGACTTACTGGTAAGATATTATGGTATGAAACCATTCTATCATGTCGAAACTGCTGATGACCTAGTCGGCCAACTAATCTGCGCACTAGCACCTCACACATCAGGCGGAGTTCTTTCACGACTCATCGGTTTCTCTGACAGTTCTGGCGGATACGCACATCCCATTTTCCATGCGGCTAAGAGGAGAAATTGTGATGGGGATGAAGATGCCATTATGCTCCTAATGGACGGGTTGCTTAATTTCAGTCGCGATATTTTACCTTCAAACAGAGGAGGGCAAATGGATGCGCCGTTAGTTCTGACCACCCGACTTAACCCGACTGAAGTCGATAAAGAGGCTTTGAATGTAGATTCCGGATGGCACTATGAAAGATGGTTTTACGAAGCAACATTAGAACAACCTCACCCTAAAACACTCGCTGATAAAATGGACTTTGTAGAACGTAGATTAGGCAGTATTGCAGCCGTTAGAGGGCTTGGATTTACTCATTCGACAAAGAGTATGGCCGAAGGGCCGCCATTATCTGCATACAAGACATTGGAGACTATGATTGACAAGATGAATGGCCAGTTATCTCTGGGCCATAGGCTAAGAGGCGTTGACGTTAGAACCGTAGCATCTAGTGTTGTTCGTTCACATTTCTTACCCGACTTAAGAGGCAACCTTGTGGCGTTCACAAGACAAAAGGTGCGCTGCCTGAAGTGTGGCCACTCCTATCGCAGAATGCCATTAGCTGCGAAATGTATCCAGCCACCTAAACAGAGTGGTCGAGGCATGAGTGCATTTGGAGTTCGTAAAGCGGAAGGAGAAATGTGTAATGGGAATCTTGCATTGACGGTAACAGAAGGTGCTGTTAGAAAATATATCAAGGTCACAAAACACGTTATGGAGACATATGGTGTCGATTACTATACCAAACAAAATGTTGAGTGGTTGGCAGATAGTGTAGAGAGTCTATTCAATAATGACAAAGCCAAACAGATGAGTTTGGCCGATTTCTTGTGATTAATTTGGCCTTACCGGGTCTTGCCAAATCGAGTTGGTTGGCGTTACTTCTTCAGTAGTGGTCTCTATCGCCATTGCATCGATTTTTTCTATCTTCTTCTTGATCACTACACGAACTAATGTTTCAAGATAAGCCACTAAAAGTGTCCCAAGTGAAAATATAATCATCCCTGGAATTAATGCATTTTTTAGTGGCCATGTACTCAGTGTGGTCTTAGATTCTGCACCATCTTCCATTTCTGTAAATATCACAATTGTACCTTCATCTGATTCGGAAGAATACGTGACGCAACCGTCATCGGTATCTCCAGACCATTCGTATAGAACTTTAGAATCAAGTTCCACCCTGATACTAGCATTGTGTACTGCGCCATTTATCGATGTGAAACAGTGTTCAATTTCGAAGTCGCTGGAGTCGCCAACAAACGCTACGATTTTTGCTTCTCTCGCACCAGAAAAATCGGCTCCTGGCCGGTTTATCTCTTGGCTTGCGCTTTGTTGGCTAACTGCGTACCATCCGGAGTTCACGATTATGAGTGCAATAATCCATAACACGCGATTTTTTTTCACTCATCCACCCCCAATGATAACAGTTGTAGCACTTTATTCATCCACTTTAACTTGATTAGTTTTCGTTTCTCATCAGTAGTGCCGGACCAAACACCAACCTCAGTTGTAGTAAATCCGACTAATTCGACTTCTTTGGCCCCTAATGCAAAGGCGATACATACCGCTCTATCGCCATCAGTGAATCCTCCTGGGTTGTACATTCCATCTATCTCATAGGGGGTTTGGTGTGTCAGGATGAACTGTTGGTCATCATCTGCAATAGCGAGGATATTTTTCCACGCATCGAGATTGTCTCCGTGGGCGTGAAGACAGATTGGGATACCTTGATTCAAAGATTGTTCAATGAATGGTGTTCCATCTCCGTCACTGACGATTAGTACAACATCAGATTTGTCTCCTAATGCACCGATAGCGCCGTCAGCAACAATGGTTGGGTTTGATGGGATATAATTTGCAGGCGCAGCCGCTCCTACTACTGTGACCCTGCCTTCGAGAACAATTGATACTGTTGGGTTTTCACACTTTTCTGAGAGAGAGATTGCGCTTTCATAATCTGAATTCAGAGACCAGCCAAAGGTTTCTCTGATCTCATCTTGAATGAGAATCAACTCTTTGTTTACCGCCTCCATCATCTTGGCCACCCCTATATCCCACATGAATAAGAGGGTTCAAATGCCTCCATCCAGAGTCGTCTTATGTGCCCAAGCCTTTCGCAATTCCCGACCTTTCGGACAAGGTCACTTTAGCAAGATATCCATTCTTGCCACAAGCTAGGGAATGGATTGCACAAATGGCGGTTCAACATCAAATCGATATCGATGAATTACTGGATGGCTCTATGATGGATAGGGCCCGAGTAAGGGCACGATCTAGACTGGTGGATTCAGTAGACAGCGACGAGGGGGTTGAAGTCGCTTCAGTAGGAGACATTCATACAGAAGAAGGCCGATTACTCGAAGCATTTTCGTTTTACTACGCCAGATTAGTTGTCGGAGCCAGTGAGGATGAAAGGTTGATTTCTAGATGGGCTCAAGCCGAAGCAGAAAGGGCCCAACATATTCTCGTGAGAGATGATGCGATTACATCGATTGCAAACACATATATCTCACAAATAGAATGCGATGAAAACGGCTTATGGAAGATGGGACTTTCTGATTTCATAGAGTTGTGCACAGGCATAACCGGTTCGAGATGGAGGCTTCCTAATTGTGATGTCAAAGACGGTTGGGTGACTTTGCATGACGAGGGAGACAAGTATTCTTCGCGTGCAAAGGTTGCCAGATTATTGCGGGAGAGAATGAAAGAGGACATCAAACTAGACGCAATGGAAAAGATGACTAAAATGGATGAGAGTCTACTGATAAGATTGGCAGAGCCAGTCGGTATGATTAGAGGACTTGTTGCATCACGTACTGCTGAAACTATCGCTCTTATCGGAGCCGGAGAAGAGGATTGGCCTCCATGCATGCGAAAGGCGGTTGCTGAACTTGCCCAAGGTGTAAACGTCAATCACTTTGGAAGAGTATTCCTAGCTTCTATGTCCAGATGTATTGGCCTACCTGCAGAGACTACTGTTGATTTTTTCAGACCAGCTCCTGACTTTAGTGAAGGTACAACCACCTACCAAGTTAATCACCTCTATGAGAGGGAATACACGCCTTCTGGATGTTCTAAGTTGAAAGTGAATCACAATTGTGCTGTTCAGAGAGGCGATGACAGATTGTGCGACCAGCCATGGATGGACCACCCTCTCAAGTATATCCGTGCTAAACAGCGTCGCCGAAAAAGACAGGAAGTTCTCGAAGTCAGTGTTGAATCTCACAATTCGGGCGATGCTTGATGAATAGGGAGCGCGTCAGGGCTATTGTAGCCGGGGCTGGGATTAATGACTCGAACACTCGTAATTACTGTTGACCGAGACAATGATCTTGGAATAAAGACAGCAATACGCGGGCCCGTAGTAGGACGAAAACAAGTTCTTACCGCTGCACTTAAACTCGGTATTGCTGACCCTGAAGAAAGCGATACTAATGCGATTTTAGGAGCACTACACCAACACGACAATCTAGCGGAGTCCAACAATGAAACCGATGAAGTCGAAATTGCAATTCTCACCGGTGATGAAAAGGTAGGCGTCAGGTCAGACAGAGCTATTGCTGCACAATTGGAAGAAGTTGTGACTGAATTCCAACCTGACCAAGCGATTCTAGTAACTGACGGGGCAGAGGATGAATCTGTATTGCCAATTATTCAAAGCCAGGTTCGAATCGACCATGTTCAGAAAATTATTGTCAAACAATCAAAGGGTATTGAAGGGACCTACTATTACATCGTAAAGGCTCTTGAAGACCCGAAATGGAGAGCAAAGATGCTGGTTCCTCTTGGCGCTATCATGGCGGTGTTTGGATTGGGAGTTATGCTGCCTGACACTTTAGGAGGAATTGTAATTGGCGCATTACCTCTAATCTTTGGATTATTCATATTATCTAAGGGACTTGGAATTGAAGCAACTGTGAGCAGAGTGGCTCAAGAAATGAGGGAAAACGCAGATGCTGCTATGTTCTCATCTCTACTTTGGACTACTACTGTATTCAGTGCTATCTTCGCTGTTGCTACTGGTTATGACAAATATGTCGAACTAGTTGCTGAAGAGAGCTATTCGGTATTATGGATCGGTGTTGTTCATTCTGCACTAGCTTGGATTGTTATTGCATTCCTAACCTCTACCGCTGGTTTCATGCTACTACGTCTGCAAAAGGGTTCTTTCTCTGGAAGATTGATTGTGCTTGGAGTGTTTGCAATGGTTGTTTATTCATTCCTTGACCAAGGCCTACAGATTGCGATGGATGTGCTTGAAGGAAAGGATTACGAATTCTCGGTTCGGGGTATTTGGGAAGTCATGTTAGAGCCATTGATGTGGATTGCTATCCTGTGGGTTACTACCACAATCGTCCGTGCTGTACAAGCAAGGCAAGCCCAAGCAGACCGCTACTGGGGAATTTGATTACGAATTGAATACCGTTTCATGCATGCACTGAGGGCATGTAACTTTGATTGGGCGAACGTCTGGTATTCCTAAAGGAGCAGAACAAGCCGGACAAATGATCGCTTGCTTGACCTGTGATTGATTGCTTTGCCCTTGTTGTGAAGGGTCATACTTCAAACGATATTGGTCGGGGTTGTCAATATACTGAGGGGCTGTTTGAAGGGGCTGGGCTTGATCCAAATCCACTACGTCCTTGTGGGCACCTGGAACAAACTCCTCAACAAAATTGTCCTGTTGGATGGGCGGTGCAGTTGCAGCCTGCTTGAAAGCAGCCAACTGAGATTCTATTTCAGCAAGGCCAGTATTGTGGGTTCTGCTAATAGTATCCATCTCAAGCATTAGGTCATATCCAGTTAGGCTGGCTAATCGAGTTAGTACGTCGGCGGGCAGGGCCATAACATAGGCTCGGGGTCTCTTTCCCATTGAAGGTTCGTTTTACGCGCATCGCAAAGGGATATCCCGTCACAATACGGGGATTTTTTTCTAGATTACCGCCCGTATGGGCGCTTTAATCTACCGCTTTAAGGCGTTTTCTTTCCGTAATAAAGTCATTTTTACTTTCCAAATACTTGATGGGTTCAAATAGGTTAAGTGGAGGGCGGGCCATTACGGAGGATTGAAAATGCCACAAAGTAAGCCACGAAATTCGGCAAGAAACCCTAGGGCGAAAGCTATCCGTTCATTGACATGTGGTCAAGCGATGAGCGTTCCGAATGTTCTCAGTAGGGATGCATCAGTTGCAGATGCATTAGATCGCATCACAAGTAAAAATTGGGACCACTTATTCATCGTCAACTCAGAGGGAGTTCCTATTGGGAGAATCCATGCTGTTGATGTTCTCAAATTAATTGCTAGAAAGACTGTAAACCGAGACATTGCTTGGATGCATGCAGTTCCTGCTAGGGAATTAATTACTCAAGGGATTTTTACAATGCGTCAAAATACTCCTCTACTCAAGGCAGCAGCACTGATGCTAACTCATGATCTGAATCAACTTGCAGTAACAGATTCTGAAGGAGCAATAGTTGGAACTGTCTCGCCGAGTACAGTTGCCAGACACTTGCCAAGGTTCATTCTTTGAGCAATGTTCAACAATACTATCTATGTCGGTTAACTATGTCCTCATCTCCTAGGCTATGGCCTAATCCTCCAGGGAACTCTCCGCTCCCATTACCGAGCAAAGCTATATTTTTCTCCAGTAGAGAAATTAGCGATATTCAAGCACCTAAGATGCCCGAAGGAGAGCAAATCGGCTTGAGTGGATTGAGAGATTTTATCGGCGAACATACCTTTGAGGATGGAAGTAAAGTTTCGGACCAAATCGATGTACTGAAGTGCCGTCCGCTCTTAATCGCTGGAGAGTTAGCAAATCCATACAGATTATGTGATATTGCAGCACCTAAGATGCCTATTATTCCAGTTCGTCTTGAAAATATTTGCCGAACATGGGCTGATAATTTGGATGCGCGCGACATCAGCCCAGGTATTCACCATGTCACGATTGTTCGCTCTCCTGGGTGGTGGGAAAATACGTTCATCACACTTTTAGAACCGTCTGAAATGAAAAGAATCGTTCAATGGTTAGATGGTTCGCTTGCTAATACTTGGGCGCCTAAACGATTAGCTGAAGGGATTATCAGATTGGAAAGTGACCTAGAATTAATGCCTCCTTCGTTCGAGCAACTGTCGTGGGATGGAGTTGAGGAGAAAGTAATTCCAGAGATGCCTAAAGCAAACGGTCCAGCGCTGGACCTTGCTACTATAATGGTCCCAATCAATACCAGAATTGGATGCTATAACAGCAGAGGTCGAGTTAATCGTTGCTCCCATTTCGCTCAAACTGAATTCCATGAAAATATGTTCAGAAGGGGCTCTTCTTTCAAGTGGTCTGACATGATAAATTGCTTGTAAGCGATTTACTGAAAGGAGGGTCCCGGGGCCCTCCCACTAGGAGATAATATATCATCAAGGCCAAATAACTACTATGACTGGACGTGGATCGCAGAAAACAGCTAGGCTTGAACGATTGAAATTAGAGATTGTAGAATATATCTCAACTAACCCTGGATGTTCGGCGGCAGATATTGTCGATTACCTATCCAATACCCGTAGGATGCGTAACCATGGGCTGACTTCTAGGAAGGTTGGATTCTTTATTCCGCGCTATTTGAAGAGTTACGTGATGTTTACTCTTGACCGTTCTACTGGTAAGAGAGTATACAGCGTTGCATGAAAAGGTCAAATCGATGCAGTTGCTCGGATGTACTGATGAGCGCTCCATCCGCCGAAGACCTTTGGCCTTCTTTGGATGAGTCTTTAGGAAGGCAGCCTTGCTTTCCCAGTGGTCCTGTGTGGTCTATCTTACCGACCCTTAAGGGACAGATGAGCGATATGCTAGAAGATGTAGGTTCATTGGAAAGAGAAGGTGTACACATCGATTCTTCCAAAGGCCCAGTCCACATCCATCACTCAGCAAAAATAGAGTCGGCTGTTCACATCATTGGCCCCGCCTACATAGGAGCAGATGTAACAATCAGGCATGGAGCATATATTCGCGAATATTCTTGGATTTGCGATAATGCATTGGTTGGACATGCTAGTGAAACAAAACACTCAGTACTACTACCTGGAGCAAAAGCGCCACATTTCAATTATGTTGGAGACTCTGTTTTGGGTCCAAATGTGAACCTAGGTGCTGGTGTCAAACTTTCTAATCTACGAAATGATGGTGGAGAAGTTCATGTCATATTAGGTGGAGAAAGGGTCGCATCGGGATTGCGTAAATTTGGAGCGATTCTAGGCGAAGGTGTTCAACTAGGTTGTAACGCGGTTACAAACCCAGGAGTTGTGCTTGGAATGGGATGTACGGTTATGCCGAATACTACTGTGACTGGAATCTTTGAATCCGATTCAAAAATTGGGTGATCCTATGCTATTTGGGACCGACGGTATTCGCGGAGAAGTTCGTGAATCTCCCAGCAGTGATGAACTCGCTATTTCAGAATTGCATGAAAACCGAGTGATATCTCCAAGATTTATGCGAATAGTAGGTGAGGCTCTAAGTCGAACTATCAGCATGAATTCTCAAGTGATAATTGGATGGGATGAAAGACCGAGTAACCCCGAATTAGTTGCCGCATTAACCCAAGGTTTGCATTTGGGTGGTTGCCGAGTTATTCATGGAGGGGTTTGTGCAACTCCGGCTTTGCATAACGCATTGCTAGAGACGGGCTCATCTCTAGGTTGTATGATTACAGCCAGCCATAATCCTGTTTCAGATTCTGGGATAAAGGTGTTTGATTCTTCGGGCTTCAAAACAAATCCAGAAAGTGAGATCGAGGTGTCTGAACTTGTTGTACAACTGGCGGCTGAGGACAGAGAAGTTGATGATATTCATCGCGAAGAACTTTCCAAACCAGATTCGCATTTTAACGCCGACCTAGCGCATCAAGAACTCCTTGTTATTCGACTGGCGGAGTTCTCAGGAATGTTCTCTCAACCTTTACAAAATAATATTTTGATAGATTCCTCAAAAGGTGCTGCCACGAATTGGCTCGAGGTTTTCTTGTCCAAATGTGGAGTTCATGCAACCGAGGTTTCGAAAGAGGCAACTGCTCTAAACGAGAATTGTGGCGCAGGAGAATTGTCGCCAAATGATTCTTGGACGTGGGAGGAAGCCGCAAGAAATGACCACATTTTGATCAGGTCTTTGAAAAAATCCCCCCCTGGGCAAATTATTGCTGCAGCATTAGACGGCGATGGAGATCGTTGTCTCCTGATTGAATCTACAGAAAATGGATGCAAAGTTATCGATGGAGATGAGATGGCAGACCATATTCTGCGCTCTTCGAAAGGAGAATGGCACCTTGCAGCTAGTATCGAATCAGACCTTGCTCTGATGACTTCATTGGGGCGCCTGAACTCAGAAGTTCGATTTTCTCAAACTGCTGTAGGAGACAGATGGTTAGCCAAGGCGTTGAGGGGAGAATCTTGCAATGTCCTTGGTGTTGAAGATTCTGGACACTTGGTGATGTCAGCACCTCACCCTAAAGGCGGTAGATGCTTGGTAGGAGATGGAGTTGCTAGTTTACTCTCTGTGCTTTGTGCAATGGCTTGTGAAGATAGGTCCCCCGCTTTTTCTAAAGGTTTCAAAAATCGAATCTCGATTAAAGACACCAATAGGGCTCTCTGGACAGGAGATAATGAACTGGCGGATAGTGTTGAGCATATTGCTAATTTGAAACTTGGTGAAATGTCTCGGCATGGTTTGATTGGTGAAAATAATTTGATGCTGTTGGAAAAGGACGGAGTGTCGATTGGGGTGCGTAATTCAGGCACCCAAGCCAAAACCAATGTTTCCTTACGATTGGCACCCGGCATTGATAATTCAATTCCATTACAAGTTGTAGAACAAATTGTGGCGTGCTTAAAGCAAGCACTAGTCGACTAAGTGTTCGAAATTTCAGCTTCATACTTTTGGCCTAGCCAAGTAACTAATCCAAGTAGAATTGCTGTCGCAACTAGCATAATTAGAATCATGGCTTCTGTTGCTCCTGCAAGCAATAATACCCCTGCTATTATCCATGCGATAATCAAGTCCAAAGCTCCGATAATCCTCCATGCCCGTCGTAAAGTAATCACGCCGATTAACCATGAAACTGCGGATACTCCAAGCAACAACACCATCATCAAGACTGTCGTTTGTTCATATTGTCCGAATGCACCGGTTGGAATTAACAAGTGACCTATCCACAACCCTGCTGGTACCCAAACCTCATTGTTGTTTAGAACACAAATTATCGCAGAAGCCATTCCAATTACTCCGAGCACAATCATGAAGATTGCAGTCGTCTCATCGATTACTCCTACCCAATTACTCAGTGCATACCAACTGATTGGAACGAATATTGACACCCCTACCGGAACGGCAGGCTGAACCCATTTGATTGCGTTCTTCAATGCGAACGCGGCCGCGATTAAGCCCGCAGGTCCGAATGAAATTACAATTATCATAGCGGCCCAAGAGAAACGGCCGATGGCACCTCTGTGATCTCCTAAGTCGCGCTTTAGCCTCTCCGACTCCACCCATTCAAAGAGAAGTACAGAGGCCAGGAGGAATACCTCGAGTGATATAACGGGTGCCAACCATGACATTTCATCACTGAAGTTTGGCAATAGTTGTATAGAGTCAACTCCCATCAACGAAGTTAGTAATCTAGATATCAGAATTAGGAAGACTATTCCTTCCAACACTGAAGGAATACGAAGACCGAGATCTTTCTTTCCAGCTAAAGAAATCCCAGCCAAGATGATTAAAGAGCCTAGTAAGACTAAAATTTCCCATTGATATTCCAGTTCGACATTTGAATCACCTAAGCGTCCAGCGATTTGAATCAGAGTTAAACCTGCCATAGTGATTGCAACAGGCGACTCAATCCCCATAACATCTGGAAGTTGCATATTGACTTGCTCTGCCCTCCATCGCGCTATTCCAATGAATAGTACAGAGATAAATGAGGCCATAGCAATTGACAATAAGGAAGATGAGGAAATCCAAGAAAAGTACACTCCGATTAGAATTGTTACCGAAATGAATGCAATTACGATTGTTGGTTTGTGGTGTATATCGCCTACGATGAGGTCGTATTCTCCGGAAGATGAACGGCGGCGTGAGCGCTTCTTCTGTTTTTCAGACAGTTGAATTAATTCGCTATCGATCATCTTAATTTGAGACTTGCCGCTTTGATTCTCTTGGATTTTCTCAACCATGTTAGCTCTTGCTAAATGCTTCTCAAGGCGTTCTTCTCGCAAAGAAACCTGTTTCAATCGAGTTCTGATTTCCCCTTGTGCGGCCAGCCAAGCGCCTGTTGCTATGAAACTAATTCCAGTGAGTGCTAGAGTTGGATAATCATCGTAACTATTGCCCGCTAAGCCAACAGTTACCAGTACCGCAATACTAGCAATTGCTGAAGGTAATAGTCGGTCCAGTGTTGAAGCGCGTGGGAGATATAATCCTCCAAGAGTGACTAAACTCATAATTGCAGATAGTCGCAAATTCTCGACTCCCGAAGGCAGCATATCGCTATCGGTTAAGGGGGCATTTATCGGTTCATCCAAACCGATTATCATCATCATTACCGATATGAAACCGAGTGTTATCATGATTAGTCGGCCCGGCATTAATGATTCATGAGATACCTTTTCGCCCAGTGATAAACGTCTAGCATTTTCTTCAGACCAACTAACTATCAGTACAGAAGAAATACCTAACAACGCTATCCAGAATGCTCCAAATCCAAACCTCCACTGCAGTACAAGTGCCGCAAGAGACCAGGAAACAAGTATTGTTCGAGGTGTGCCTTGGTGTCTGCCCATCCTCATCGATAGAGCGTGAGAAATGAGAATTACGCCCATGATTAGTATCAAGCCATACGAAGGTAGAACACCTGGATTACTGATGAGTAAAATTGTTGCTAGGACTGTGATGAAACTGATATTCCACAGCCTCAGCATCCCGCTATCTCGCATCCTTGCACTAAGTTCGGACATCCCTGCTAGGCGGCCGGCAAGATTTACACCAGTGTCTCCTAATTTCAGATTGAGAGGAATTTGAATTCCTACCAATAATAGAATGTAAACTGTCAAGTCTATTTCGCCGATATTAATTGGAATGAGATCGACTGAAATTAATCGGTCTTCGATATTACTAGCGAAGAATAGTAGCCATGCCCACGGGGCTAAAGAAGCCGTTCCGGCCAGTGAGGGGGAGTTTCTCTGCACTGAAAGCCACGCCAAACCTATCCAAACAATTGCTTGGCTTATGAGGAGGCTGCGTGCCCAAACTGGCTCTTCAGCCTGGATTAGTAGTGTAAGTAAAATGACTACTACAATCGAGCCCATCCACAAAACGTGATCTGAAACTGCATGTTGGTGATTAAGTAGAGCGATTCCAGTAATCGTTGCGCTAAAGACTGCGTATACGGACCATGGTTCTGAGAATGGAGGTTCTATGATTCCTCTAACCATCAATATCAGAGCGGCGAGTAAGATTGGTGCAGGCCACAATGCATACCGCTGTAAACGCGACCATTTCTCCCCCCTAACGACAAGATATGAAGGTCCGAATGCCGAGATGAGGAGAATTAATTGAGCTATTGCGTAACCTGTTTCTAGGCGGTGCGATGCTATGGCCAAAAGTGCTCCAATCATCCCTAAACCGACAGAAACAGACCACAGCCCTGGCTTTCCAAGACCCATTCCTTTGAATGCTGCAGAGAACCAATTTTCCGCTTTAGCGAATCTAGTTGCAGTAATTGCATTGATTCCGGTAACTCCAAACATCAGCAGGAACAAAAGTAATTCATCATCAAACGGTGTAATCTTAATTCCAAATATTATCCAATCATTACTAATTGCATGGAGGCCAATCCAAAGGTAAGAGACGGCAATTCCCAATGATGCCAAATTTCCAGACTTTCTAAGGTATGCAAGTCCGTGAAGAAGCAGTGTCCCCAATCCAACCATAGCGGCTACGCCTTCTTCGCCATAAGGGCCGCCTGCTGCAGAGCCGATTGCTAGCAAAACCAAGGTCGCTTGAGCGGCGATTGCATCTTCATTATGACGTTGAGCTATTACGATATTAATTCCAACTAATCCCAGTAATATCATTCCTAATTCGTTCTGACCAACCCACTCCCAAGAATACATCGAAATCGCAAGACCATACAACAATTTCATCGAAATAATTACCCATGTGACTCCCAAAAGGTGCATGCTGTTTTTAGGAATCCAAATTTCTCCTAACCACAGGCCGAATCCGGCCATTAACAACAGGCCAGTTGCAGATAGAACTGGCCCTAGGGTGGTTCCTACTATTGCCCCAATAGCAGACCAGACGACTATCATCGAAATCATCAAACCAAGATGTAATCTTTTTTCGCCTTCGATCGCATACTCTGTAAC
>CACLCM010000023.1 GCA_902605365.1 uncultured Candidatus Poseidoniales archaeon
ATCGGTGAAAGAAACGTGTGACAAAAAACAAATTACTCCGAAAACCTCGTCGTACTCTTCAGGTCCAACAAACTCGATTAAGTGGGTTACGAATGCCTTTGCAGCAGCAAGATTTGCTTCATCATCCTAAGCAACTCCTGCAGCCATTGGGCGGTAAAGATTACACGACATTTTATTCTGCAAAGCTTCGTTTCCAAACAAAACATCACGCTTTAGCATATTTCTAGCGATGGGGTCCTTAGGTCGACCAACCACAGTTTCGATAGTTTCCATCGAACCAGCACTACTTGCGATAGTAGATTGGTATGTTCCTAAATCAATTCCAACATAGAGTCTTTCTCCCATTTTTCTCTCACCTTTGTCCTTCGGACATAGCGCCCATAGAGCAACTTGACTTAATGTTCACTCGCGCCATGGTTTACTATTCTTCTTCCCTAAACGGCGGAAGAACCCATTCTGAAATTGCATTTTCTCTACTCCTAAACATGACACTAGTCGCCACAACGACTCCTGCGACAATTCCCAAAACCCCCCATATTAACGAGCGATTATCTCTTACACTGTCACTTTTCTCCACCGGCGGCGAAACAACCGGCTCTTCAAGCAATGGGGCCTCCCACCAAATGGTAAAAATTTCAGTTTCAAAAGAAGAATTTCTAGACTCTGTCCAGAATGATGAATTATCATCAACAGCATTAATCTCAAAGTACCAATCTTCGCGATTTATAGGCATTGGAACCAAATCTCTTGATACATCAATCGTGCACAAAATCTTACTCAGATTTACTAATTCGAAAGTACACTCATCTAAATTAATTGAAAAATTAGAATTTACTAAATTTGTCTCGACGAATATTCCATCTAGTTCCATATCACTAATTGTCAGATTTATTGTGAAGTTATTAGAATAGTTTTCTCCACCCGAAGGACCATCATCCATTACAATTGTAGGTCCAGTATTTTGGATTAAATCAGAAACCCCAGTTGCAGCAATTCCAAAACCCAACATTGTTCCATCTATACCTAGTGTGCCGTTTTGTCCAGTTCCAGAAATAGAATTAGCCAATACTTCTACCTCGATCCATTCTACGTCTTCTAACATTTCAGCTGCAACTCGAATCATTACCGTTGTCTCATTCGATGAATTAAGAGCAATCGGCGTTGTAAATGAACTGTAATACAACTGACTATACCCGGAACTACCTATTTTATCATCCACTGCAAATCTACCATCTGAAGTTTTCAAAATCAATCTTAGATCATCAATTTCTTGCCCCATTGGCCGTGCATTGTAAGACATTACAATTTCAACATCTTCTCCAGGAGTTGGCCGGAAAAACTCACTCCAAGACTCGTTTTGTGACAAAAATGGGCCAACTGCCTCAGAACCATTCCAAGGATTAGATTTCATCGAATCAAGCGTACCTCCTCTGGATTGAATGATAGACATCCAATCCTCTACCTGATAGGAATCATGAATGAATAAACCTTCACTAAATGAATCTAAATTTGGCCTACCATATCCTTGAATTGGGTCTGGGCCGTCTCCAATTATTCCTTCTGCAGAAGAAGCAAGCATTGCCCTCAATAGTGGTGCAGAGGGAGTGTAACCGTATTCTTGCTCGACTTTTTGTTGTAATAGTGCAGTAAAAGAAGCGGCCATAGGAGTCGCCATAGATGTGCCTGTCATCGCATATGTCCCATTATTCATACTAGATTTATTTCCATCGGCCTTTGCAGAAACAACCCCCATTCCAGGCGCTGAAATTAGGGTCCCCCTACGTCCATTAACATCGGGGCCATGCGAACTTGATGGCCACATACTACCATTTTCTTCAGAGTCGGTTGCTGCCACAGATACAACATTGTAAGCATTAGATGGCTCTAGCATCATCCCACCATTATTCCCTGGCGCGACAAATATTAGCGACCACGGGTTTTCAACAGTCCATTCATCTATTGTATGACTTCTATTGGTGTAATTAATCGAATTATCTCCCCAAGACCACGAGTTGATGACTGCCCCGTTAGCAGAAGCCTCAGATAATAGCGAATCGACATTATCGGGAACAACCCACCCTGTAGAATCAACAACATCTTGCACAAGTAGCCTTGAACCATTAGATAGAGAACTAACCCCTTCTGCTCCATCGACCGCATCGCAAGCTAGTATACCTGCAATATGTGTGCCATGCCTAAATTGTTGGTGACCCTGATTATCCCAATCATCGACAGTATCGTTTAGCAAGATGATTTTTCGATGCGAAGGGCCGGGCACTCCAACCTCCTCCGTTGAATTTCTGAAACACGAATGGTCCATGTCAATTCCTGTATCTGCCACCGCGATGATAACTCCACTACCATCTAAAGCGCTCAAATCTTCATCTTTGACATCAACAACCATCACTTCTGAACTGGGAGAAGAGGCGTACTGCGGAGCCAACAGGGCGATGAAGACTAGAGCAACCATGGCCCGCATAACTCTCCTGATAAACACATCATGATTGAATCTTCAGGCTTATGGCTTCGCGCCAGCGCGTTTAAGTTACATTCACAGGTCGGCGGCTACATGCAAGCCTTCCGCGTATCCGGCACCGCTCCTTTCGGCAGCCAACGACAGAAGTTCGATATCGACTTAGTCGCAGACTCAGCAGACGATGCAGAACACCGCTGTTATTCGATTATTGGTTCTCGACACAAAGCGAACCGTCGCTCAATAAAAATCGAATCAGTTTCTGAAATTGACCCACGAACTTCTACCGAACCTAGAATCCTTGACGCTTTCCGTGATCAAATAGAAGCAGCAGGCGGAAAAATAGCTCCAAAAGCAGAGGAAGAGTGAACTTCGACAATCGTCGGGTTCTTGATGGTGAGGCAACTCCCATTAGGTGAGGCCTATGGTTGATTCAAGCGAACTTCAACGTATGGCGCGGTTAGTCGACATGAATCGGCAGCGCCTTGAAGAGATTCAAGCGCAGATTGAACGAATAGAAGCAGTTCAACTTGAACACAGGGATACCAAGCAGGCACTTGCCGCTTTAGCTAAAGGTAAAGGCGGCCACATACCACTAGGTGCTGGAGTAATGGTTCCAATCCCTAGCGACTCGACAACAATTGTAGATTTGGGGAGTGGAATTTTCGGCGAAAGAAGTCCCGAAAGTGCGAATGAATTAGTTTCTAAGCGACTAGAAGATTTGGTTGAATTAAAAACTCAATTCGAAGCCGATGCTACCACCCTTACTCAAAGAATTGAGGAATTAGCTTCTACTTTCGATAGAGCCGCAAAAGAAATTTCCAACACTTCAAAACAAATTGAAGAACCAGAAACTCGTTCCGAGAAAGAGAAAGACCCAAAACCGTCATCCAAACGCAGAAAAAGGGGAATGGGCGGGAAACTAACTCTAGATGATTAGGTGATTGAAATGGGTCTTTTCGATAAATTCCGTAAAAAGGTGCAAAACGCTACATCTGAAGTAGACGCCGAATCTCTCTCCGCTGAAGAGGGGTCTGATGAAGCCAAAGAGGCCCTCGTTCAACATCAAAATTTTGAGGAAAAAACCTCCATCGAAGAAGAATGGGAGGAGTTAGATGAAGGTGAAGAATTGGAACTACCCCCTGAATCTACAGAAGAATGGGATGAATGGGATGAAGAAGAAGAATACACCCTTCCAACAAAATTAACTCGAAAAGAAAAGAAAATTTTAGCGAAACAAGCCAAGAGAGAAACCAAACAACGCAAAGTCAACGCAAAAGAACTCAAAAAAAGAGGTGGAAAAGAAGTCTCAAGATTGGCAGGCTCAAAAGTAGATTTGCATATGATGCGAACAACGACTGGGAGGCAATTAGTCGAAGTCAAAGCAGCCCCAACTGGCGGCCTTGGTACCAAAGAAGAAGATGGAATAAAAATCGACCTTGGCGGCGGTGTTGTCGAATCCGGCGGACGCGTCATCAAGCAAAGCGACGCTCTAACCGATTTAATGGAAGAGTTAGAATGGATAATGCTCGAATCCGACATTTCATCAGATGCGGTTTCAGCGGTAATGGATGCTCTTAGGAAAAACCTGGTCGGCCAACGATTACGTAAAGGAGCAGATCTCTCCAAAGTTCTTGAAGCCAGCCTCAAAAGGTCATTGCGTAGCATTCTACAAGCGGGTTATTGGGACTTTTTCGAAAGTATCCAAAGTTTCATCGATAAAGGAGATACTCCTGTATCGATTATGTTTGTCGGAGTAAACGGAACCGGTAAAACGACAACTGTAGCTAAGATTGCCCACTTACTACAAAAACGCGGCCACTCAGTAATTGCGGCTGCAGGAGACACGTTCAGGGCAGGCGCTATTGAACAATTAGAAACCCATTGCGACCGCTTGAATATACGTTGTGTTTCCTCACAAAGAGGCGGAGATTCAGCAGCAATTGCCAGAGATGCGATCGATTCAGCCAAAGCAAAAGGAATCGATGTAGTTCTAGTAGATACAGCTGGGAGAATGCAAAATAAATCTAATTTAATGGCTGAACTCGAAAAGGTCAGAAGGGTTGCAAATCCACACTTGACTCTTTTCGTAGGAGATGCATTGGCTGGAAATGACGCCGTAGACCAAGCAAGAAATTTCCAAGATATGTTAAAATTCGATGGAGCGGTATTGACTAAATTAGACACCGACGCCAAAGGTGGCGCTGGACTATCCATCGCCCACGCCACAGGGCGCCCAATCGTACTTTGTGGGGTTGGCCAAGAGTATGATGACTTGATACAATTCGACCCAGACTGGCTATTGGAGCAACTTTTCGAATGAGTGATTAAAATGGCCGAGGAATTTTTTGACGATGAAACTAGCACCCATTTATTCCAATTAGTGCACATGTTACAACGAAGTGCAATGATGCACATGGGCATGTTACAAGATAGTGAAGGCAAGGTACATTACAACCTAGGAGAAACCAAAGCCGCAATTGACACCTTATCTATGATGAAGGAAAAAATGCAAGGCAATCTTTCTTCTAAAGAAAGCACTATGCTCAATGGAATAATCTCAGAATTACAATTACAATTCATCAAAGCCCCGGCCCACCAGAGAGCACTAGAAGACCAAGTTTCAGAATCAGAAGCAGTTAGAGACACCTTCACTAATCCAAAGGACGGACCGGCGGAAATTATCATAGACGAGGAAGAATGACTTCAAATTAAGATTTGAAGCGGTTATTTCATGAGTATGAAGCCACTCACAGGACTGTTAGCCATGGCGAGAGTAACCGATGTTGAAGACGAAGAGGCACCAACTGTGCTCATTGTCGATAACAACCAAATGTCCCTGCATCGCCTAACTGCAATATTTCGCCAGAGAGAATTCAACGTCGTAACATGCGAGGATGGAGACAAAGCGGTTGATGAATACATTCGCCTTGATCCAGAACTTGTAGTTATGTCATTAGACATACCTTCTATGGACAAACATTTGGCCGCTTTAGAGATGAGGAAGCATGGGAAAGATTGTAGAATTTTGTTTTCAGCGCCAAAGCGCCAAGCACAACTTGCACAAGATGCAACTCATTCTGCAGGCGCAATCGGTTGGGTCGAAAAACCAATCACTGCAGCAGCAATCGAATCTATCTGGAGTTTGGTTTTAGGTCCAATTCCAGAAGCACCAGGTCTAGAAGACCTTGACTCAATCCACCCGGTTGAAGAAATGATTGTGGTCGAAGAAGACATTGCCCCACTACCAATTCTTCCATTACCTATACCTGCAATAAATCCAGTAATCAATCAAACCAAGCCAAAGAAACGCTCTAGTAAGGCAAAGAGATTACTCATCATATTGGTGATATTCACATCTCTGGGGGCTGCTGGCTGGTATGCGTGGTCGAGTGGACTGATTGGATAGGCTGATGCACAGTCGTCACTGGAATCATGGCAATTCTACCATCTGGTAGTGTTTGTTGAATATAACCGAAAACACCGGGTGATAAAACCGGACTTGTTGAAGCTTCAATTCTACTTCCAACAAAGGCCTGTACAATCTCGGTTATTTTGTAAGATGAAGAGGACAAAAGTTCTACATCACCAGAAGCAAGCCTTGAGTCTAATTTTCTATTATTATCCCAAATATTCCAAATCAGCCACGAAAGACCAATTGACATTGGAATTACAACCAACCATCCGACAATTCCAGAACTCATGTCTCTCTCTCTAGTAAAGCGTTCCAAAAAGCATCAGCGTACTCCTTAGCAGATTTCTCCGGATTATCCGAGCGATGAATTCCACTACCGACAATAATACAATCAGAGCCAGCAAGAACGGCCCCCCTAGAGTCGCCATATCGCTGACCCATTTCCCCGTCTCCGACGGCTAGATTCACGCCCGGCGTCCAGATCATTTTTTCTCCACCAACCTTAGAACGTAATTCAGCCAATTCATCCGGCCTTGAACCGTTGCCAATGAAACCAAACACCCCGGGGTGATTACAGCCATTGGCCACAACCTCATCAGTATAATTTGGATGAAGCAGGTTTCCTCGACTAGACATTTGCGCGAGGAGCAAAACCCCCCCGCTCCGGCCAACATCACTCCATCCTGCTTGTAATCCATCCACAATATCTGGGCCGCTTATCAGGTGCGCAGTGACCAAATCACTCCAACTTCTGATGTCGTAAACCCCTGCCATTTGGTTTCGACTTATCTTTCCAATATCTGCAAACTTACGGTCTTCAAAAATCAGTAAATCAGCATCCTTTGCTGCAGAGCAAAATTTAGACCAACTATCTTTGTCCCAATCATCTACAAGGTCAACATGAGTCTTCAAGGCAGCGATATGCGGACCTACAGACTCGATTAAATCGAATAGTCCAGCCATTGTATTCCTATCAGCAGCTAGACAGACTAGACTTTGCTTTCTACAAGCAACTTCCATGTATCGGCGGGCAATTTCAGATGTTGAATTTGACCAACGCTTCCCCCACACATCGCCTGCCATCATAGTGAGGCACACATGGGTTTGCGTGTCAATCTTGCGCTTGTAGAGATTTAATCGAATCGATAAGAGTGTCACCAACCTCATAATTAGGAAGGGATAGAGCAGAAACAGAATCTCCAATATTGTATCCAATATGTTTTCCTAAAGTCCCTTTCAATCTACTGATGGACAATTTCGGATGAAATAATGCCATTACATAGGCCAAGTAACGCGGCAACCTTCTAGTTGCATATTTCCCTGGTAAAGCTTCATTCAAAGCCTGGCCGATTTCCTTCAACCACAAACCATCTTTGTGAATAATGTATCTAGCCCTGTCCTCGCCCATTTCTAAAGCATTGACGTGTGCATATGCTACGTCTCTTACATCGACAAAATTCACATGGATATCTAACACAAATGGAGGGCCATTCACGAAATGTTCGAGAAACGCCATAGAGCCCTGTGTGTGCCTAGGGTGTATGATTGGGCCGAAAACTATGGAGGGGTGGATTGTCACCAATCGGACATCCTTATCTTTGGCCCAACCCCTGATTTTTCTCTCCGCTTCAGCTTTAGCGAATCCGTATGGATTAGAAGTTACCGAAGCATCATTACACCAATCCTCATTATTGAAAACATGTCCATTTTCGTATTTTGTAGAGCGTATGGCTGCTACTGAGGATGTGTGAATGATTCGTTTAACATCACCCATTACAGAACATAAATTTTCAACCCCGGTAACCGAAGGCTTAACCAAATCCTCTTCCACATTTTTTACTCCAACATAAAGAGCAGCAGCACAGTGAATAACATCTTCACACCCATCCACTGCTTTTCGTAGAGATTCTACATCGAACAAGTCTGCCTTAACAACCTCTAGGATATTTGATTCAGGGAACATATTTGCTAATGATACATCGCGCATCATAGCCCTAACAGGAATCTCTCTTTTCAATAATTCAAGCACAACATGCGCTCCAATAAATCCACTAGCTCCCGTCACCAGTACTGGCATAAATCCCCCTAAACACAACAGGGTCATCTTCTTGCCGCATGGGTGCTACGCACCCAATGATGCGCACGGCGTTTTTGCTCAGCCTACTTTTCCTTCTCCTCCCTTTATCGGGATGTTTTGGTAGTTCTGAAGATGAAAACTCGCCACAAGCACCGCCTTATTATCCAGACATAAATGATCGGCAATTTTTGGATTGGGAATGGAATGGATCCTATTCCATGGTTTTAGAGCAAGGGCCTTACACTCCCTTAGAAGTTCAAGAGGCAACTTTCGAAGTTGACACCTCTGATATCTGGGAAACCGGTCCACCGACCTCCAATGTACATCTTTCATATTGGCTACCATCTAACACCGAAGATGGCGAAAAGGTTCCAGTAATTGCAGTAATTAGTCCGTATTTTTCCTATGGTCAGCCCGGTTCTGAATCCGGTGCCACCAATGTAGTAGGGGCGGGGAGGGGCGAATTCATTTACGACAATTACATTCCTCATGGTTATGCCTTTGCTCAGGTTTCAGTTTTCGGAACCGAAGAGTCCAGTGGTTGCTTTGACTATCGTGGAGCAGGGGAGGGCCTCGGAATACATAGCGCAGTTGAATGGCTCGGTCAACAAAACTGGTCGAATGGAAATGTAGGGCTCTATGGTAAATCATACGAAGGGGCTACACAATGGGAAGCTGCTGCAATTGGTAGTGAACACCTCAAAACAATAGTTCCTATTTCCGGCACAACTGCGCTCCACCCTCTTCTATACAAGAATGGTAGCGCTGAAGCAAGAAGCCAAGTCATGCACATGAATTATTTCGGAAGTACTGTGGATTACAATGGTGATGATTTAGACAACATTTGTCCAGATATAGTGGAAGGCATATTCGCAGGCCCCGTTACTTACGGCCTAGGTGAATTAGACCCTTATATGGAAAACTACTACGACGAGAGAAGCCATATCGACAAAGCATTTCAAAATTGGAATGGCTCCATCTATTGGATACAAGGTATGCAAGATTGGAACGTCGACCCCCACCAGGTTTTCGGGGGCCCTTCTGGAACAAATTGGTATCTTGATTATTCAGAAGCAGGTTATGATGTCAGAGGAATGCTAGGACAATGGGAACACAATTACCCCGACCAGTGGTCTAAACACAATGCACAAGATTCCGGGTATGGAGGAGAAGCAATTCACAACATGACTCGATGGGACTGGGGCCAAGATCTGTTTGAATGGTTCGAATATTATCTCAAAGGAATTGGACCTAAACCTGACAACCATGCGCAAATACAGAGAAATGACGGCGAATGGCGAATTGAAGAATTATGGCCGCCGCAAGATGCAACTTGGGAATCTATTGACCTTTCAAGTTGTGATCAGCAAGGAAACAACGTGGGCGGAACTTCAGTCATAGGGGGCGGCCAACAAACCGTGACATTCACCTGTGAAGGCTTCACTCAAGACATGCACATAGCGGGACTTCCAACCTTGCACCTCGATGTATCCGCTTCAATGGATGGGGGCCAAATCTTCGCAGAATTACAGGATGCAGAAACCGGATTAAGATTGGGTCATGCAACTATGGACATACGTTACTATGCTGGAGGATATGACCCTCAGACCGTATTCCCCGGACAAAGTTTGGTGATGTTGATGGAGTTCCAAGGAATAGATGCGATACTGCCTGCAGGCCATGGAATAAAACTCGTGCTAACAGAAACAGGAGAGGACTATTTGGCTCCTGCTTGCGGAAACTCTTGCCCGGTAACGGTTGCTGGAGGAACCTTCTCTTTCCCTCAAATCGATCGTGATGGCGATACAGTTTTCGTAACTCCGCAGAGTTCTGAAGCTGCAAATAATTGAAATTACTTTCTTTGAACAAATGCCCAAATGCAACCATTTCTACGATTCATTTGAGCAAGATTAAACACACCCCCTCCTTATTCTTCTAATCAAATGATTATTTTATCTTGAAATTAATGCTGATATGCACTATAAAATACTCATAAAAGTAGTCGATTGTATAATATACCGTCTCGACAGCGAGGCGGATGATAACTATGTACGACAAAGCGAAACTCGAATACATCTGGCTAGATGGATACGCACCAACTCAAAATATGCGAAGCAAGACTCTCGTAAGAAACAATTTCGAAGGCACCCTTGAGGAATGCCCAATGTGGATGTTTGACGGGTCATCTACCAAGCAAGCAGATGGTGGAGATTCAGATTGTCTTCTCAAGCCAGTTGCAATTTTCCCAGACCCTCAGCGAATCAACGGCTTCCTAGTAATGTGCGAAGTCATGAATGCAGACGGAACACCCCATCAAAGTAATGGAAGGTCAACAATAGATGATGACGACGATGATTTCTGGTTTGGATATGAACAAGAATATTTCATTATGGATACAGAAACCCAACTCCCAGTAGGCTTCCCAGTAGGGGGATATCCTGGCCCACAAGGACTGTACTATTGTTCTGTAGGTGGAAAGAATACTCATGGCCGTGCGTTTGTAGAAGAGCACGCAGATCTATGTTTAGAAGCAGGAATAAACTTCGAAGGAATCAACCAAGAAGTCGCTTGCGGACAATGGGAATTCCAAGTTTTCGCTAAGGGCGCAAAGCGTGCTGGTGACGAGCTATGGGTTGCAAGATACCTACTAGACCGTCTAACAGAAAACTACGGATATTACATTGAATACCATCCTAAGCCGATTAAGGGAGATTGGAACGGTTCAGGTATGCATGCAAATTTCTCCAACGGCGCTATGCGTGACGTTGGCGGCAAGGAAATGTTTGACAGTATTTGTGAAGCATTTGGCAGGAATATCAAGAAGCACATGGACGTTTATGGCGCTCACAACGAAGAGCGACTAACCGGTCTTCACGAAACCCAGTCAATCGACCAATTTTCTTACGGGGTTTCTGACCGTGGAGCATCTATCAGAGTTCCAGCATCAGTTCCAACCGATGGTTGGGTAGGCAGACTTGAAGATCGCCGCCCAGCATCAAACGGCGACCCTTACAAGATAGGCGCAGTAATTATTTCAACAACAAAATCTGCCTAACTAAGGCTCGTTTTTTCGAATCTTGGCCACGCCAATAATTACAGATAATATCATCAGCAATGCAGCAACATTGCTGAAGATTATCGCAGGCGATGGCAGCAGAATGCCATAGATCATCCAAAGCGTAAGTGCTAGTGCTACTACTGCGAATGTTGGTAGCGAGACGCCGTCATGCTTCTTATCGACCCACACGGTTTTGACTTGAGGAATCCATGCGACAATACCCAAGACGCCAGCCGCAAATCCAATTGATTCCAGCATCATCCCCACTCCGCCCTAGGATTGCTAAACTCAATACGGGAAATATGAGCAAATGGAATAATTCTGGAACCATCTTCGCCCACTACAGAGATGAGGGGGCCTGATTGGTCAGACACAACTTGACCACTAGATAGCGTACTTTTAGGTCCAAGAATCAATCCCAAAAGACCAGTATTTGCAACAGTGCAATCTTTCTTTTCGTAGGGGTATTCTAGAATGTCCCCATGGACAGTTTTACCACCATTTAGGTGTATAGTGTCCCAGGTTCCAAATCCAGCCAAGGTCTCATTTAATTCTACAGAGGGCGGAGTCTTAGTCATTTTTTCAACCATATCAATGAATCCTAATTCATCATAAGCTTCTGCAGGAACATCTTCTGGCAATGGATCCCATTCTAGATTCTTGTTTGAGAAAACCAACACCGTTCGGCTAGGAGGCGCTGGCTTTGCAACCCTCTTCTCGTGCAGAGCGCACAAGAGCTCCCCTTTGCGAGCTGTCCAAGCGACGATGTCTTTGTGAAGTAGAGTTCCACCATTCTTTCTTTTTTGGAAAAAGCGCCCTTCCTCAGTAATTGTGAATGAGCCAGACCAATGCTTTTGCTCGACAAATAAGATTTCATCCTTTGTTGCAATTACCATGTCGATTTCACGCCTTCCGCCCTCTTCAGGATCAGGAAGTCTTACTCCTTCCAGCACTAGTGCATCGCCTGCTACAGCCCTTGTTAATTTCATCAAACGGAATTCCGCAAGGCGCCCTGAAACAACATGCCCTTCAGGGTCAAACCGCTGCCTCCTGGAGAGAAACTCACTAATTCTTCCCACAAATTCACCTCAGTAAATCATTTACTGATTCGACAACTACACTGACACTTTTGCCAGACTCGTCCAAATCTGAACGCGTAGCTTCTCCGGATAAAACGAGAACAGAAACGCAATTGGCTTGAATAGCCATTTCCATGTCAGTGTACAATCTATCGCCCACCATTGCACATTCTGAAGGGCTGATCCCCAATTCCTCAATTTTGTGCATTATCATTCCAGGGTTTGGTTTTCCAGTTATATGAACGGGGTCATGACCTGTCGTAACTTTGAGCATAGCAAGATACGCACCTACATCAGGCAACCCTCCGTCGGGAGAAGGACACACCATATCTGGGTGACTAGCAACCAAAGGAACGCCCTTGTGCATGTGGATAGACGCAGTCGAAATTTTGTTGTAATTGATTTCAGTATCGTAACCCAAGACGACATATTGAGGGTCATCATCACGAGTACTTATTCCTACATTCTCCATCATTTCGCACATACCTTCAGTCCCAATCGTCCAAGTTCTAGTGACTCCTTCTTTCGCTAACCAAGACAATAAGTCGTGAGTCGAAAGCAATACGTCCTCAGGAGAGCACGGAATTCCCATGTTTTCTAATTTAGCAACGTACTGGTCTACGGATTTAGAGGAGTTGTTGGAAAGAAAATATCGCCGAACCCCTTGCTGTTTACAGCGATCTAAAAATTCAAGCGCACCTTGAATTAAGTCGCCCCCAAGGTAAATTGTGCCATCTAAATCTAAGAAAACAGCCTTAACTCCAGACAATTTTGAATCCATTATATCACCAATTAGAATAGGAGAGTTTTGACCAAGAACCACTTGGAATGAAGGTTTTCTTGCGCCTCTTTGCTTGCTATCATCTCAGTCATCATTTCCTGGATGACCGGCTTTCTACTCGCCTTTCCTACAAACCAATTTAGAAGCCACTTTCTTCTACTCATCTTTTGCATTTTGAAAGAGTTCGTTAACTCAGGGCCTAGGGCAGCCCAGAGTTCTTCTTGGTAAGCAGCTCCGCCAATATTTTCGATGACATGTCTGGCAGCCATTTCCCCGCTCACCAAAGCATTTCCAACACCTTCTCCCGAAAATGGGTCGACTAAACTAGCAGAGTCTCCGATCAACAAGGCACCAGGAGCATACGCTTTCCGAGGCTGATTTTTCTCCCCCTTCCGCGGGCTGCCAAATGGCAATTGCCAGCCTTTACCGGTGCCTTTTACCATCTGGGCATCTGCAAATCGCTCTTTGAAAAGCGGGTGATTTGCTATGACTTCGGCTTGTAATGGTCTAAGCTTCTTCTTTTGCTTATCCATCAATCCTAGAACCATTCCAATTCCAACATTGACCTTTCCTCCACCTAGAGGGAATAGCCAAAAATAACCCGGAATGATACTGTCTACGAAATGAATCTCAATATTTCCAGCATCACCTTCACATCCTTTGACGCCAGTCCAATATTCGCGATACCCTCCACAATAATGCATCCTGTCAACCAATTCTTCTTTTTCTAACTCTCGAATAATTTTCTTAGCGACCGGACAAAGATATCCTCCGGCCCCAATTGTCCAAGGTGCAGAATAATCTCTCTTTTCGCCCTTCTTTCCGCCGATACCGACCTCGACACCGGTGATCACTCCATCCGTGTCGTAAACATTAGTGACCATGCCGCCCTGAATTACAGAACCCCCATTTTCGAGGACTAATTCAGTGGCCCGCTCAAACAACAACCAGTCGAATTGTTGTCGCGGCAAGGAGTACCCCGCCTGTAATTTTTCGACATCTTCTTCAGGAAGTGGAACAGTCACTGCGTTCCCATTTGGTGATGAAAATACAATACCTGTGACTTTAAAATGAGGTGAAGATTCTAATTTTGCTTTGACCCCTAGGGCATTTACGTGACCCAGTGATTTACCACCAACAGCATCTCCACAAACCTTGTCACGCGGCCATACGCCACGCTCGACCAATAGCACCTTTTTCCCATCCATTGCTAGATAGGATGCAGCAGCGGCTCCTCCTGGCCCGCCACCTACAACGATACAATCAAACTCCGATTTCGACGGCGGAATTTCACCTGTCTCGATGGGCATGTCCCAAAACTGCCCAGTCGCCATATTGACTTCACAACGCATTAGGCACAAGAGTGTTAGTACGAAAGGGGCATAATTTCACCATATTCTTTCCGAATGAAAGACCACCATGGCGACCGCCATTATCAAATGCAATCAAAATAGGCCGCACACATGGCAACTAGGCGCCAAGCGATAATTGGCCTCTTTTTCGTCACTTTACTTTGGGGCGGAACATTCGTTTGGATGAAGCAAGCCATGAATTCTTTAGAAGTAGAATTAGACGAGTATTCCGAAGCAGGAGTCGTCGGAGTAATTGTAGCTACGCGATTCCTAATAGCGTTCGTAGCATTGTTGCCATTCTCAAGCCGCGCTAGGGCGGCATTAACATCCAAGGAAGACTGGAAAGGAGGATTAATTCTCGGGAGTTTAATGCTAGCAGGGTTCGTGTTACAAATGATCGGAATAGAATCTGTTACACCTTCAGTGTCAGCGTTTCTGACATCTCTCTATGTTGTCTTTACTGCAATTCTATCCGTCAAAATCAGTGACAGAAAACCCACTCGTATGATGATAGCCGGTGTGTTGCTAGCGACCCTTGGTGCCGGGTTCATAGACGGTCCCCCTCACATCGTTTGGGGAAGGGGAGAGGTACTTACAGTAATGTGCGCCTTCTTTTTCGCTCTACACATCATCTACACCGATTCGATTACCAAAAAACTCGACCCCCTTGCTGTGACTTCAACTTCATTCGCAGTATTGGTTGCCGGAGCCTCAATTTTCGCACTAGTCGCTTCAGGAGACCCCATGGTGGCAGAGGTCGCTTGGCAGGAAGGAGTAGTAATTCCACTACTATGCCTCGGCCTTTTCGGCTCATTGGCATGTATTTTGATGCTCAACGCCTTCCAGAAGTATCTCAATCCTACACATGCGGCTATAATCTACTCGTTTGAGCCCGTTTGGGCAACTTTGTATGGGTGGTATGAAGGAATGATAGACGTATCAATATGGCTTACAATGGGGCTATTGCTCCTAATTGGAAACATTATTGTGGAGTTGGATGAGTCTGGAGAAGAGCCTCATCTAAGCGAAGACGCAGGGCCTGAATAATCATAGAACGAAACCATTGTCTGAGTACTTGCAATCCCTCCAACTTTGGATAACCCATCTAAGATGGAGTCTCCTAAGGAATCCATCGATGGGCTTACCACTTCGATCAGTAAATCCCAGTCACCAGCAACAACATTACATCTTACCACATAAGGCAAGTTACACAATTTCTGAGCGACTTCCCGCCTGTCCACATTTCCACTATCGCACCTTGCAAAAATGAAAGCGCGTAAATCATAACCCCATGCCTTTGCATCGATGTCGACAGTATATCTCCGAATAATTCCTTCACGCTGCAGTTTAACCATTCTATCATGAGTGGTCACTCTTGCAATGCCCATCGACTCTGCAAGCGAGGTAACCGAAGCGCGCGAATCTTGCTTTAACAATTCTATCAACTTCAAATCGTTGGGATTAAGTTTCATACCAAAAACGAATAGACGCCACATTATGAAGGATTCCGTCATATTGTCGGATATTACAGTGGAAAAAGGGGTATTTTCCGACAATCACCACATATTGGAGGCGAATTGTTCATGTGCACTAAGCCCAGACATTGGTTTGGAGAGGCCTATGTCCGACAAAAGGAAATTTTCAACAAACGCGGTCCACGCAGGTACGAAGCACATCGAAGGAGCAGTAAATACACCAATTTTCCAATCCTCCACCTATCAACTCACAGATGAGAGATATGCCGGCTGGGCTGCTGGTGCACAACACACTCTCCTATACGCTAGGCTTTCTAGCGTAAATTCAGCAGCGGTTGTTGAGAAAATTTGCGCACTTGAAGGAGCGGAAGATGGCGAATTGTTTGCCAGCGGTATGGCGGCAATATCCACTACATTGATGGGTTTACTTTCCCAAGGCGACCACATTGTTTCTAGCTCTGATGTATACGGCGGCACATATGGCTTAATGACTGAGGAATTACCAAGGTTTGGAATTTCAACATCCATGGCAGATATGCAAGACCCTGCATCCTACGAAGCGGCAATCCAAGAAAACACCAAGATGTTGTATATTGAAACAATCACAAATCCGGTAATCAAAATTTGTGATATTGAGGCCATGGCTAAGATCGCTAAGAAGCACGACTTATTGCTAGTAATAGACAACACATTCGCCTCTCCTTGGGGCTGCCAGCCAATTGCAATGGGCGCAGATTTAGTAATCCATTCTACAACAAAGTACCTCGGGGGGCACTCAGATATTGTCGGGGGCGCAGTCGTCGGAAGAGCCGATTTAATCGCTGAAATGTTCATCAAGAAAGTGCATTTCGGAGGCTCACCAGATCCTCACAATTGCTATCTCTTAGAAAGAGGAATTCGAACACTAGCGGCCCGAATGCCTATCCATTGTTCCAACGCTGCTGAAATGGCAAAGCGCCTGGAAGCACACGATTTAGTCGAACTAGTACACCACCCATCACTGGAATCTCACAGGGATTACGAATTAGCAAAGAGGATAGTTCCAAAGGGAACTGGAATGATTGCATTTACTGTAAAGGGCGGCGATGCTGCTGCTTTGAAATTTATGAGGGGACTCGAAGTAATATTTGAGGCGACCAGCCTTGGTGGCGTTGAAAGTTTGATTGAATGCCCATTCAACTCTAGCCATATGTTCATTCCAGAAGACGTCAGAATAGCTGCCGGATTAGGTCCTGGATTTGTAAGAATTTCAGTCGGAATAGAAGACATTGAAGACCTATGGAGCGACATTTCGAATGCGCTTGCTAGTATCTGATTATGGCAATTCTTCGATTTGCCCACAGGCTTTGCGCAATAGTTCAAGAGAGGCCTTGTAGTCAACATCCTCGCCGTTAACCATCGCTTTACCTACGCTCCATACTTCAGTCGCAGCATTGCTCCAGGCGCCGCCCCTTTCTCTTGCGTCTGAGGAGAATTGCCACTCTTGGCCATTTGATTTACCCGAGGCAACTAACCAGGCCCACGAAGAAGCCTCTGAATCGATATCATCCTTTTTAGAGAGCGCTTCTTTCTCTGCCTTTCCAACGCCGTCCACCAATCCCATGATGGTTAGATCGTTAATCATTCCAACAGGGCCAGAAACCTTCCCTCTCCTGTATGGGAACTTTTGGATTATATCTGCCTTAGACCTTTGAGACTCGATGTCTTTCAAAAATTTACCAAATGCCCGCTTCTTGTTACACTGGGCTGACCATAAATCCTGCGCTTCATCTTCTTCAATACCAATTCCGATGAGCCCAGAAAGGCCGTGGTCTTCCCACAATGCCGCAAGGACATCGTTACATGAATTCGCAGCAATTTCTAACGCAGTACCCTTTCTTTCATGCACTTCTCCCCTGTTAGATATTCTGATTCCTGAGCCGTCAGCCTCAATCATTAGTCGCAGAGCAAGGTCCTTTTCCGCAGGAGATCCATTCAATTCTTTCACCGCTTCTTCAGCAGTTCCAAACCACTTCTCTCCAACTACAAACCCATCGTCTATGTGATGCAATACTGCCGCCTTAACTCGCTTGGATATCGAACCCTCATTCAAAGTGAGGCCCATCCATCCATCAAGAATCCTATCGAGCGCTTCTCTGGCCCCCTCTCTTGAGCCGCCTTCTGGGTACCAGACTGCATCAGGAGTCATGACAGTCGAAAGATTGGGGGGCAGCATAGATAGCGCTAGGTCGTGAATAAACGAGGTTTTTCCTTTCACAGTTTCAAGTTTATCAAAACCAATAGCAACCTTGCTACCGTCAATGAAATTTAGTAAGAGGTAACCGGTGCCTGACATTTCATTTTCAGAAATTTTATTCAAATCTAAGCCACCAGTTGCCCAAATATTACCTTCGTTATTGAATTTGAATCTAGAACGCTCTAATACGTCGCCTAGCCAACCATCGGGAATTTTAGCAACCGGCCCACTGCATACGAATCCACCATGCCAAGAGAAGAAGAAGTAACCCTTTCTGGCATGATCTTCCCATGGAAGCATACGCAGGGTTGGCATGTGGTAGTTCTGGAGTCCGGCCTGGTAAGCAACCTTGCCATCTCCTTTACGGACATACGACGCCTTTCCAAAGGATTGGTGACTGTAATTGCCCACTAGCGAAATATCTTCTTCATGGGCCGCTACTAATGACCCAGCCAATGCCTTACCAACAGCATCTCCTCGCTTAGCCATCATCCTCTTACCCAACCACTTTTTGTCGTTGCGCTTATCGAAAATTTTCCTTAGTTGCAGCAGCGTTTTTGTAACAGGGTCTGTCCTTCCCCATTT
>CACLCM010000024.1 GCA_902605365.1 uncultured Candidatus Poseidoniales archaeon
CTATTCCAACAATCAATATCGTTTCGCCAATCCATGTCCAAATACTGGGGGTTTCGGTAGTTTCTAAGAACCAGCCAATTATTGAGCTAATCAATGGTTCGAAAAGATATGCAACGCTAACAATAATTGGGGGGAATTATTTTAAAATCATATTTATACCAGCATGTCCAACAATTTTCGGGAATACAGCAAGATACAACACATAGGGTAGCCAAGACAAAGCCATCCAACCTAATACTGAAATATCTGCATCAGACATTGAAAACGTTGAACCTTTTGAAATCAATGAAATAATCGCTAATTGAATTGCAGCTATGAACGTAACCGGGAAAATATAGACGAATAAGGGCATCCATTTCCTCAATTTACTACCTGCAATCAAGTATCCCAAAATCGCAACAGCGCCAAATATTGCTGCTATGTCACCGATCAAAGTAGCATCAACTTCAGATGAGATTCCTAGGAGTGTGACACTCGCTCCAGCAAAACCTACGATGGCACCCGCTATTTGTTTAGCAGGTACAAATCTTCTCAGAAGTAAAGCTCCGGTGACTAAGAGCAAGGGATGAATTGTCACCAAAAGTAAACTGTGTGTCAATGATGTGTTGTCTAAAGACCACACCCAAGCGCCCATGTGTAGCCCAAGACTTAATCCCGAACCTAAAATGATGTACATGGTTTCCTTATCCATAAGTTTGGCCATAATTTCAGGTTGTTGCCTGCATTGCCTGTATTGAATGACAAACATCGGGAACATCAAAATTGCAGTAAGCTGAAATCTCCAAGAAGCACGAAGCATAGGCTTAACTTCTTCCATAAGTTGAAAGATAGCCCCTGCACTGGAAATAGAAATGATGGCAAAGAATAGAATTATCCATAAAAGTATACTATTTTTCTGAATATCCTCACCCTCTCTTAGCAATCTAAGTTGGCTATAATTGCGAGGAAAATCTCATACTTATTGAAATCATCACCGATTAGCCCAAGTTTTGAACGAAAAGAAAAACGATGAGAAGGGGCTATTGTTGTGGCCTGACCGATAAACCATGAAATTGTTCCTTGGAATAACTCAAGAGATATCTAAAAGTTAGTCTGACGGTCTTAAGTATAAATATCAAATCTTTATGCAATCGCGTATGGCAATACTAACTACTGGTGAGACATTGGATGAAGACGGAAATCCAATTCCCGGAACTGGGTTTCAATATGAGAGCGACGGGTATGTCGCAGAACTGTTAGCACAGAGAGTAGGTCCGATAATTACCCAACCAGAACTCGGTGAGTTTGTAATCCCCCTAGCGTATGGTAAAGAAAATAATGGTAAGTTAGAAAGAATGTTGGTGGTATTCTCTCCCAAAAATAAGGGGCCACCAGAGCACTTCCATCCCAATTATGATGAACTATTCGAGGTGATATCAGGAGACTATGTATTTTCAGTGAATCGTAAGGATATAAATGCGGGTCCTGGTGACAAACTAACCGTAGAAAAAGGGGTTAGACATTGCTGGCGAAATGTCGGCGAGGACTATGGATTTGTGATTGCTGAATCAAGGCCAGCAGCTCGGATGTTAGAGGTCCTTTTCACTTTATTCGGTATGGCACATGAGGGAAAACTCTCCAAGAAAGGGCAACCCAAATTCTTACACGCGATACTGATAGGTCGAGAGTATTTCGATGACACCGTACAAACCTTCCCTCCCCCATCCATTACCTCTGTCCTGTGCATGCTATTAGCGCCATTTGCAAGAATGTTGGGATATAAGTCCACTGAACCGCGATATCTAGAGGATTCGTTTTGGGAAAAGCGTGTCAATCAGCCACAGAAATAATTTCACAGTGATTTTCCGAGATATAGGAGATTCAGTGTTCCGATAAAGATTCGTCATATTTGGGAATTGAAATCTGCTTAGTAAGCATTTTTCATTTAGAAATTACCGGACTAACATTCATTATGGGTGATGTAAATCATGTTATATGGGTCAGAGGAAATGTGCAAAGGAAGGCTGTAATAGACTAGAGTTCCGCGTATCCGGTTTTTGTCTCAAACATAAAGATAGCATAATGTCTCGATCCAAACCTGAATCAATCTTAATCGAGAGTTCTGAAATTTCTTCTCCCCAATCAAAAAAACCAGGGTGGTCGTCAAACCCTACTGTCGAAAAAAAGGAACGAACTTCATATAAACGTAGTAGAAAGAATGATTCCAAAGGAAAAAAAACAGATATTGCCGTTAAGAATCCCAAAGAAGACAACCGTGTACAAAATGGCCTGCTGGGATTCTTCTTGATGTTGTTCGGTTTTTTTGGTATAATCAACACTGGTGATGAAGCTTGCTGTTTTTTCTTAATCCTAATTGTAATCGGCTTTTCCTTACTTATCCAATCAATTTCCTCAACTACTGAACATAAGGTAGGATTCCTTGAATCTCTTGGTTCTGTTCTGTTAATCTTATTTATCCTTTCAATTATTGGATTCTTTATATTGCTGAATGCATTATCTCAATTTTAAGAAAGATTAGAAGATTAAATGATTGTTAGGTATGGCTTTTTTAGAAAGGTAGTAGTTGATTTTGGTAACCGGGTATATGTTTATCACTTATTGTAACAAGTTAAAACTATGAAAAATAGTGATGGCCGACATATTTTTGGAATCGTGTACATAGGCTTTGCAATTCTGGGCGTACTGTTATGTTTTATCGCTATTAATGAAGGAAATGGGCTTGGTAGCGCCGGTGTTGCAGGTCTTGGTATCTTGGTTGCAATAGTTTTTGGAATTATGGGCATCTATAAATTACTGACTATCTCCAAAGGAAGGCAAGTTCCCAAAGACCGTTATTCGGACAAAACTATCACAACTTTCGGGAGTCGTGAAGAAGCCATTGATTCCTATAGGCGACACTCAATCACAGATGGTGAAAGATTTCTACTGGGCGATGAGATTGTCAATTCTAACATCGAAGTTAGAATTTGGAAAAACAAGAAAATTTTGGTACTAATTTTGTTCTTTGTATTCTTTATTATCACATTATTTTAAAATCACATGGATACTTGTCGAAAAGACGATTTCGAAAGGTAGTTGTTGCTTCTGATATCATCTATATGCGAACTTCTAATACTAGGTGGATTCACAAATAGATATGCAAAAATCCCATACCCCACTTGCAAAAGTGATTCATTGGCTTTTTGTAATTCTCTATGTTTATGGTATCGTCAAACAAGTGAATGAATTAGAAGATTTAGAAGATTCAGGATTACTCATATTTGAGGTTATTTTTGCTAGTTTCTTTCTTCTCATCGTTTTGATTCGATACTTCTACATGAGGCGTTTTGAGACTTTCTTAGGTGCAAGTGAACCAGTTCATATCGTTCATTATTACTTTGCAAGAACAGTTCACAAAGCCATGTATGCATGCTTCATCCTCTTGCCGCTGACAGGGTTGATGATCGCCGGGTTGTACAATCAAGGATACACTGTAAACGCAACGCCTGATGAAGAGCAAACCGTTATGGATCTAGTATTGGATTTGCATGGAGCTGTAGCAGATCTCAGTTACATGCTTATTTTCCTTCACATCGGAGCAGCAATTTACTCTAGAATCAAGGGCGAAGGAGTTTGGTCATCAATGGTTCCAATTTTGAATAAAGAGAAACCAACAACTAACAAAATGGTAACTAAGATATCGTCATTCGAGACTAAAATTTACGACAAAGTCCAAGGTTACTTTACTTCTAATAAAAAGTAAGTGAACCGGACTTACAAATCACGCTATGTGAATTGCATGACCCAGTGTTGCTAACACAGCTTCGTGAGTCATTTCAGTCATTGTAGGGTGGGCATGAATTGTGCCTGCGATATCTTCCAACAGCGCTCCCATCTCCAATGCAAGTGTCCACTCACCTACGAGTTCACTAACGTGTGTTCCTACCGCCTGCACACCAAGGATTCTATGGTCATCTTCCCTTGCAACAACTCTTACAAATCCTCCAGTCTTCTCTGCCTCTTGTGTTAGAGACCTTCCATTAGCAGCAAGTGGGAACTTCCCTGTGATGACAGGATGTCCTGCCTCTTTTGCTTCATCTGGCGATAGTCCTACTGAGACAATCTCTGGTTCTGTGAATACTATGGCTGGAACTGCAACTGGGTCATAGACTCTATCATGGCCTGCAATAATCTCAGCCACCATCTCTCCCTGGAATGAAGCAACGTGTGCTAGCATTTCTCCGAGGTCGGTCAGGTCACCAATAGCATATACTCCTTTCATGTTGGTTTGGCACTGGTTATTCACCTTGACAAATCCACGCTCATTCAGAGCAACACCTGTAGGCGCTAGCCCTTCACTTCTTGGTCTTCTTCCAACAGTCACCAATACACGGTCTGCCTCAACAGACTGCATCTTGGATTCATCGTCTGCATTGTTTTTGTCAATGTAATTTAGTTTTAGTTTGCCGTTTTTCAGTTTCTCTACACCCTTGGCAAATACTCCGGTGTTTACCTTGACCTTATTCTTCTTCAAGAACAATTCAAGAGGTCTGCGGAGTTCTTTGTCAAATATTGGTAACACACTATCCATGGCTTCTACAATTGTGACTTCAGCTCCTAGCATGCGGTGAACAATTCCCAATTCAAGGCCAATATATCCTCCACCAACTACCACTAAGTGTTCGAGTTTCTCATCGATATCAAGTGCCTCTCTACTGGAGATTACACCATCGCCATACTTCATGAATGGTAATTCGATAGGGACGCTTCCATTTGCTAGAATGACATTTTCTGCCTCAATTTGAGTATCTCCTACAATAACTGTCTTCGCATCCTTGAATTCAGCCCAGCCGGTAATCAATTCAGCACCTGATTTCTTCAATAGTTGCTCAACACCCTTGTTTAAACGGTCGACAATATCATCTTTCCATCCTTTTAGTCCAGCCATTTTGAGTTCAGCAGGTCCTGGAATTGAAATTCCCATGTGCCCACCATCTTTCGAATGCTTAGCTAAATCATGGAACTTATGAGCGGCATGAATCATTGCTTTTGACGGAATACATCCTCTGATCAAACAAGTACCGCCTGCTCTCTCGCCTTCAACAATTACAGTATCCATTCCTAATTGTGCAGAACGAATCGCAGAGACATAGCCACCAGGGCCTGCGCCAATAACTAGAACCTGACATTTTCGAGTTTTCATACTAAACGCCTCACATGAAGATAGTTGCAGGGTTCTCAAGAAGTGTCTTGAGCCTCTGAACTAGAACTGCTCCATCCCATCCATCGACCACACGGTGGTCCCATGATGAAGATAGTCGAAGCATCTTACGAATTACAATCTGGCCGTTTCTAACGACTGGCGTATCTACGGCATTGTGAACTCCAAGGATTCCAACTTCTGGTTTGTTGATGATTGGAGTGGCTCCAAGTCCACCCATTCTTCCAAGACTTGTAATTGTGAAAGTTGAACCAGTTAATTCATCCAGACTTGCAGTGCCATCGCGAGCGGCCTGACTTACACGCTGCATTTCAGTTGCAGATGTCCAAACATCTTGTGCTTCAACATGCTTTACAACTGGTACATACAATCCTCTATCGGTTTGTGTTGCAATTCCTAAGTGGATTGCATCATGCCTAGAGACTACACCTTTTTCATCATCGTATAGTGCATTGCATACTGGGTTTTCACCAAGTGCCTTGACCAATCCTTGCATAATGAATGGCAAGTAGGTTAGTTTTGGCTGACCGTCGGTTCGTGATGCATTCAGATGAACTCTAAGGGTTTCCAAATCAGTAATATCAACCTCTTCAAAGTAACTAAAGTGAGGAATTGTGCTGTATGACGCAGTCATGGATTCTGCAATCTTTCGGCGCAATCCAATAACTGGAACTTCAGTAACTCCTGTTAGAGCAGTTCTCATAGGACCTGCTGCAGCAACTGGGCTGCCTGCATCCTTCCAAGTATCAAGGTCTGAATGAGTAATTCTCCCAGAAGGTCCGCTTCCTGAAACTCCTGCGAGGTCAATTCCACTTTCTCGAGCACGCTGGCGTACTGCAGGTGATGCGAGAGGCCTAGCACCTGGTGCTGCGGTTACAACTGGTGTAGGTTTAGATGCTGGAGCCGGCTTTGTAACAGGCTCAGGCGCAGGCTCAGGCTCAGGCTCAGGTTCTGGATCCGGTTTAGCAACTGGTTCAGGCTTTTCCTCTACCTTTTCTTCTATCGGAGCAGGTGTTCCTTCCCCATCGGTCTCAAATTCAATACATACTTGGCCAACAGCTAGTATCGTTCCTGGTTCACCCACAATCGATTTCACGACACCATCTGTAGGAGATGGAATCTCCACTGTGGCTTTGTCAGTCATCACCGATAAAATCGGGTCATCTTCTTTCACTGTGTCTCCAACAGAGACCATCCATTCAACGACCTCTCCTTCTACGACTCCTTCTCCAATATCGGGCAACTTAAATGCAAATATTCCCATGTTTAGTCCTCCTGTGTTTTCTTAATAGCCTCTGATATTCTTTCAGGGCTTGGAAGGTAATCCCACTCGGTTGTGTGCGGGAACGGTGTGTCCCAACCAGTTACACGAATGATTGGGGATTCCAGATGCCAGAAGCACCTCTCTTGAATTGAAGCACTCATCTCAGCTCCAAATCCACTTGTCTTTGGCGCTTCATGGACGATAACACATCTACCAGTTTTCTTGACTGAGTTTACTACTGTGTCTCTGTCCCACGGCAATAGTGTCTGCAAATCGATTAATTCTGCATCGATTCCACTTTCCTCGATACCCTTCTGAGCAACATGAACCATAGTTCCCCATGCAATAACAGTGCAAGCACTTCCTTCACGAACAACTCTCGCTTCTTCGAGAGGAATTGAATAATATCCATCTGGAACATCTCCATCTTCATGGCCTTTCCAAGTTGGAACATTGTGTGGGTCGCCATAGAATGGCCCACGGTAGCATCTCTTTGGTTCAAAGAAGATTACGGGGTCATTGCATTCGATAGCACTGGTTAGCAATCCCTTTGCATTACGAGGGTTTGAGCAGTATACAACTTTCAAACCAGGAGTATGGGTAAATTGTGATTCAGGACTTTGAGAATGATGGTGACCACCCTTGATTCCTCCACCTGCAGGAGTACGGATTGTTACTGGTGTTGAGAATTCTCCTCCACTGCGGTGGCGAAGTTTTGCTATTTCATTGACAATTTGGTCATATGCAGGAAATATGTAGTCTGCGAATTGGATTTCAGCAACTGGCCTTAATCCATTGAGACCCATTCCGAACGCTATTGCCGCAATTCCACCTTCTGCTAGTGGTGCATCAAACACACGATGCATACCGTGCTTTTCTTGCAAGCCAGATGTTACACGGAATACTCCACCAAAGTAACCAACATCCTCTCCAAAGATAACGACATTCTCATCCTTTTCTAGCAGAGTGTCTAGAGCGCTGTTAAGTGATTGTATCATATTCATTTCAGTCATAACAATCACCTCACTTTCCAAGTTCCTCGCGTTGTTCTTGTACGTGCCACGGAACACTTTCGTAAACTTCAGTAAATATTGTTGATGCTGGCGGGAATGGGCCATTAGCCAAATCACCGAAAGTGCATGCTTCTTTGTAAGCAGCCATCACTTCATCATCGATTTTTTGTGCCAACTCTGCGTCCTTTTCTTCAGACCAAGCTCCAATTGAAATTAAATGCATCTTCAACCTCTCTACAGGATCTCCTCCCGGCCAACATTCGAATTCATTACCAGGTCGATATATCGACGGGTCATCGGATGATGAGTGCCCGCCTGCTCTGTAGGTGTATACTTCGATATGAGTGGCACCTTTCCCAGCACGAGCACGCTCACGAGCCCACTTTGTAACCGAGTAAAGTGCAAGGAAATCATTTCCATCGACTCTTAGAGATGGAATATTGTACGCTAATCCTCGGGCAGCGAAGTTTTCTCCTCCGGTTGCAAGATTCCTGTGGGTTGATATCGCCCATTGGTTATTGACTACATTGAGAATTACTGGTGGTTTGAAAACAGATGCAAAGTTAAGCCCGTAGTGATAGTCTCCTTGAGCGCTTGTACCGTCACCAAGCCAAGTGATTGTTGCTTGGTCATCTCCTTTGTAAGCAGAAGCCATTGCTACCCCAACCGCTTGGCTAAATTGAGTGCCAACTGGACTGGATATTGATATGAAATAACCTTCTTTCCAAGAATAGTGAACCGGCATTTGTCTTCCACGGATATTGTCTTCAGTGTTACCGATGCAATGGCAAATCATGCTCACCATGTCTCTTCCTCGTACAAACTGAGCACCTGGTTGCCGGTAAGATGGGAATATCCAATCGGTGTCATCCAAAGCCATGGTCTGGGCAATTGCAATCGCCTCCTCTCCTAAAGATCGCATGTAGAATGACAGTTTACCAGTTCGCTGCATCTTTATCATTCTGTCATCATAGATTCTAAGACGCATCATTAATTCTAGTCCTCGAATCAAAGTTGCAGCATCGAGTTCTGGATTCCATGCTCCACTAGCCGAATCGTCATCACCAAGGACTCGAATCAAACCGTGCGCATGGTCGTGTGTATCAGATGCTTCACAACTTACTGGATCTGGGCGATTTAAATCACCAGGTTGCTCTACCCAAGGGCCGCCGAAGTCAGATTCATCACCTGGGCGGAAAGGCGCTGTAGGTACCGTGTATGGTTCAAGCGACCCCTTCTCCCCTTCCGTCATGTTAATCCTCACTCCATGTTTGTTCTAAGGCTTGTCGTTGCTTTAGCAAGAAGTTCGCCCGCCTTGTACGATGACCTTACCAGCGGGCCGCATGCCCAACCAAGGAATCCCATCTCTTCGATTTGAATAGACCATTCGTCGTATTGCGAAGGCTCTGGGAATCTGTCAACTGCCAGATGTTTAGGACTTGGGGCCAAATATTGACCAATCGTAACTAAATCTACATTTGCATCTCTAAGCATTTGTAATGCTTCAGTCACTTCATCATCTGTTTCTCCTAAGCCAACCATCAAAGATGACTTTGTCAGAATATCTGGACGCAATCTCTTAGCTTCGATGAGAATTCCTATCGATTGCTCAAAAGTTGCACGGCGGTCTCTAACCTTCAAATCAAGCCTAGGGACACATTCGACATTGTGTGCAAAAACTTCGAGTTCTAAGTTTTCTAGAAGCATTGCTAAATCTCCGTGGTCTCCTGCAAGGTCACTGCATAACAATTCGAGAGTAACCTCAGGAGATGTTTCTCTCACCGCTTCCAAGCATCGGCGGTAGTGCATAGCACCACTGTCATCTAAATCATCACGATTTACAACGGTAACAACTGCATGATTAAGTCCCATTGTTGAAATTGCTTCAGCAAGATTTGCCGGTTCATTTTCATCAAGCGGTGGAGGGGCTCTTATGGTGCCGACAGCACAAAATTTGCATGCTCTCGTACACTCTTGCCCTGCAACCATGAAAGTTGCATCCTTTGCAGCCCAGCATTCGTGTATGTTCGGGCACCGTGCCTCCTGGCAAACAGTATGCAGTGTGTTTTCAGTAACTGTGCTCTTGGTTTCAGAGAATTTTTTCTGTAATTCACCAGTGGGCAATCTTGTTCTAAACCAGTCGGGGAGGCGTGACCTTTTCTTCGCCATTTTCAACTTCCGAACAGTCATTTAATCCCCCCTCTGTAACCATCCCGAAGGGATGGAGTGCAAAAAGAGTCGCCTTGGTCGATTACGAGCATTCAAGCCTAAACTCGTTTTCCGACATCTATGCGAGTAGCAGTAATTACCGGGGGAGCGCGCAGAATCGGGGCTGCGATAACCAATCATTTACTGGACGAAGATTGGACAGTTATTGTTCATTGTAATCGCTCGGTAACTCAAGCAAGGCAACTCCTCACAAGAGGTAGCGGAGCAATAGTTTCTGGCGACCTTTCAAACGATGAAGATCTCTTCAGAATAATCGAAGAGATACATGACCACGAATTGGTCAAAGAAGCAGGTGGGATTGACTTGTTAATCCACAACGCATCAATCTATAATCAAGAAGACTTCGCCACAGTTACACCTCAAGAGTTACGCAGATTCTCGTCAATTCACTTAGATGCACCATTCTTTATCACACAGGGTTTAGTTCCTAAATTAAAAGCGAAAAATGGTAGTGTTATTGGCATTGTTGATACCAGCTGGAATCATGCTTGGGAAGAGTTGGCTCATTATACTGCAACAAAGGGTGCTTTGCGTCAATTAATAGTCAATCTAGCCGGAGAATTAGCCCCTGAGATTAGAGTAAACGGAATTGCTCCAGGGGCAATACTTGCCGCGGAGTGGGAGAAGGAGCGCTTCGAGAAAGTACTTGCTAGGGTCCCATTAGGTAGAGCTGGAACTCCTGAAGACATTGCCAAGGCCGTCAAATTCCTTTCTGAAGCAGATTACATTACTGGATTTATCCTTCCGGTTGACGGCGGATGGTCAATAACATAGTTTGGTGCAGGGGGTGAGATTTGAACTCACGAACCCATTGAGACCGGATCTTAAGCCCGGCGCCTTTGACCACTCGGCAACCCCTGCGCAGACTGTCGGCGAGGCTGGGAATTAATGAATGAGTCGGACTAAAATACCAAACATAGGCATTGTAAACAGTTCATCTACAAGACTATATGCTATTGGAATAATGTAAGCGCATGAGCAAAACGGCGCCTATAGTACTGACACTAGTATTAGTGTTCTCAATTTTAGGCTATGTTGCAATAGATTCTAATTCAAATAATGATGAAGATTCATCTGGTAACACATTCACTTGTGATCTTTAGATTTACAAAATAATGGTATTGAAGATTGTAGTGATAGTTCTGATGAGGATGTGATTGACCACTCTAAACATCTTCATGCCGACCCGATTCTGGAAGCGATTTTAGTTGAAATAGAGGCGGACCAATTCGTTGCAGGTAATGTTATTCACGACCACCCAATGGAAGTAAGAATAAATTGGATTATGCAGTCTGCTGATGGGATATCAAGCGGAGATAATTTAGCAACAGACATGAATGGTGCCTGGAGTTTCGATATTGATGTCGAAGACAGAAGCGAAAACATTTCGATAACATTCAGGGCGCATAATCTGCCTGAAGATACTTGGTCTGAAAATCTGACTATCATAATCGAAGCAGAAGAAATTCCTGATGACAACTCTGGTGATGATACCGATATTACAGATGGCAATGAAACCGATGGGTCAGATAATAACACCGGAGATACAGGCAATGAAACTGATAATGGTAGCAATCAAACTGGTGAGAACACGCCACCTGCGTGCGATGCAGGTCAGGATATTACTACTGATGTGAATGAACTAGTATATCTCGATGCCAGCAACTCTGCAGATGAAGATGGCGATTCGCTACAGAACCCTTCTTGGCAAATTCTTGAAAGACCTGAGAACTCAACAGCCCTAGTTGTAAATACATCTAATTTAGTCGCTGAATTTACTCCCGATATGATAGGAAACTTCACTCTCGAGTTTTACGTTGATGATGGTGAAGACTTTTGTAAAGATACGATTATTTTAGAAGCGGTAATCACTACTCCATCAATAACTCCTTTCACAGTTTCACAAGTGCTTACTAAGGATGCTGCGATGACTGATATTACTTTCACCAGCGAAGGTGGTCATATTGAAGCATGGGAAATCTCACCTGATTTACCGACTGGTTTGGATTTTGATTCAGAACACGGAAGAATCAGTGGAACTGCTTCTGAGGTCATGGAAGAAACAACATACATTGTTTATGCCAATAATTCTGCAGGTTCTGGAACTGCTAGTGTGACATTGAGCGTAATTGAATTAGGCTATGATGCAACAGATTTAGCACAGTTCTGGATGGATTTCTTCCAGTGCCAGACTGCGGATGATCGGCCAAGTGTTGACGATTTAGATACAAATGGCGATGACAATTTCCAGTGTGAAGTATCGATAACACTCAATGAAACTCATTTGATAATAAGTACAAACGGCATACCAAACCATGATTTCGAATCAACATTGGCTTGTACTGGAGGTGGAGATTGTACCTCAGAAAAGAGTTACTCTTGGTCAATTCCGAGAAGTCCTGTTAACGATACATCAGGCGGCCACGACAGTTCCAATTGTCCAGAAGCAGCTGGAGATTACGAGTGTGCGCCTGATCGTGGTGCGGTTGCTGTTGCAATCAATGGCGTTCCAATTTATGGTCCTGAGGATGGACCTGGGGGCGATGCAGTAGCAGCTGAACATGGGGCCTACAATGAAGATAGGCAACCAATTGAATTGGGAATTTGTCATGGTCATGCTGCTCAAGGTGGGACTTATCACTACCATGCTGATGGAAATTGTATGCATTGGCATCCAAAAGATGGAGAATCAATTGAGAATGATTACGATGAATCTACAATCCAAGCAGTTGCTATGAACACATATGATGGCAATCATTCACAAGTAATCGGTGTAGCCTATGATGGATACCCGATTTACGGATTCTGGGGATATGATGACAGCATGAATATTGTCGAAATGAAGAGTTCATATGAGTTGAAATCTGGGGAAACAGGATACAATGGAATTGACGATTACAAGTTTACTGAAGGATTAGGCCATCTTGATGTTTGTAATGGCCATTTTGGACCAACTCCTGATTTCCCTCAAGGAATTTATCACTACCATACTACAATGCAAAATGGAGATGGTGACATGGGATTCCCTTACTTCTTGATTTGTTATCATGGTGAGGCTGACATGTCTAGCGACGCTGGCGGTGGCCAAGGTGGCGGTGGAGGCGACAATCCTTGTGCTGGTCATGGTGAAACTTGGGGTCCAGGAATCGGTCCTCCTCCTGAAGGATGTGGCGGGGGTCAAGGTGGCCAGTCTGAAATTTCAGTTATTGACAATTGGAGTTTTGATCCTATGGCACTGCTAATTATCGGCCTTTGTGGCGCTACTGCATGGTCGCTTCGGCGCAAGTAGATTCACCCGTAGGGTGACTACCTTAGGACACAATGAGTGCAAAACCGTTTAACACCCAAGCGCAGACGGTAATTCGGTGCGCATGCTAAAAACTCGATTTGTTCCTGTCCTCGTGCTATTTTTGATGTTGTCTTCAGGCCTCCCTGTTGTAGAGTTTGAAACTCTAGAAGAAGAGGTTGTTGCTAAGCAGGTTCCTGCAAATTTGGAGAGCTATAATTTGTATCTCGATGAAGAGGGTGACTCTGGCGGAGATGGAGCAATTACCACAATGGAGCCTGAAGGGGCTCACAAGGAAGCAAGCGTGCTTTCTGGAGTTGAATTCCGTTCTGATGACCTGATTAGCGACATAACAATTTATGGCGAAGGAAGTGCAACTGAGATTCACTTGTACATCTATCTTCAATTCAAAGGTCAAGAAGGTTCAACTTCTGACCTGACATTTACTCTGAATGCAGTAGGAGGTCCAACATATACTGAAACAATGAGTCTTGACGACCCTTGTAATAGTGGTTTCTTTAACAGTGATTGTTCTTGGACATTGAATGAGGTATTCTTCGATGTACCTGCAGATGGATTTGTTGTGGAGCAAGGCGCTCAATTACGTCTCCAAATAGATGGTTCTGCATCTTGTGAAGGCCAAGGAGGAGTCGGGCAATCGGGCGATTGTGAGGTGTTGGTGGCATACGGAGATGTAGAGCAGACCAATGGTTTCTCACGACTAACCATGAAAGCAAATGCATTAGCAGATTCGAGTGTTAGAGTGCACTCTTCAGGAGGAATTTGGACTGACGCAGAACAATTAGAGTGGTCTCCTAATCACCGTCCTGAATTTAGAACCATACAATTCTCTGTTGATGTACGCGATGCTTTTGGAAGGGATGATATCCAATCTGTAAGTTTGGTTTTGTCCACTCCTTCGGGCACTAATGCAGTTTTCGACAAAGAATTTGAAGACGACGATCTGAGATTAGATAATAATGGATTAGTAGGAAATTATACTTGGACTTATGATGCCGGAATTGCAGCAGGTGAATATCCATTGCAGCTAGAAATTACCGATGTTCAAGGCCACACCGTAGTATACAGTCATCAAGGCCTAGAGTTCCTAGAATATGGAATGTATCTCTCCCTCCCTACTGAACAGGCAGATATTGTGTTAATTGCACCTGGTCAAATAAGCAGCGTAGAATTCATGGTAGAGCACACTGGTTCTGCAGGAATTGAAATGGAAGTTGAATTCGAATTGTTCACTTCTTTACCAGGCACTTGGTCCGACCCTAATTGGGACCAGCCAGCTGGTTATTCTCTGAATGGTGGTGGCTCATTCAAGATAGCAACTCTGTCTATCGAGGCACCTGATGGTGACCTTTCTACAGCGCCAGAAAGAATTGAAGTCTGGGCAAGAGGATTTGTTGAGAATGAAGACAATATCCGAGAAGAAGTAGTAATCGAGAAAATGGTTCTCGATGTCGATGAAGTTGGCGTGTTTGCCCCTCCTCGCCTCAACGTTTACGAAGATGTGGACCACCAAATGCAAATTGCAGATTCTAATAGGCCAGAAGCATTCGACTCCACATTGTCTCACTACATCGATTCAGATGAGATTGGAGAGTATTACATCGATGTGTTCAATGCAGGATTCGACACTGACACTTACAGATTGAAGGTAGAAGATATGCCAAGTTCAAGTTGGATGTACAAGTTCTATGATAATGACACTGGCTCTGAATTAGTTACTGAAGGAATTTATGCTGTAACTCCTAGTATCGGCTCTCACGAGATACTTTCAGTTGTCATGAAGATATTCCCACCAACATCGAGAGATGATGTTGATATTGGGCTGGTATCTGTTAATTGCTTCAGTGCTGGTGATGACCAACTAAGTTCAATGGCTGCGTTTACAGTTCACCGTACATTCGGTATTTTAGCAGAGGTAATTGCAGACTCAGATGGACAAGACATTGGAAGCGTAGGGCCTGTAGCTCCCGGTTCAGAGGTTTCTTTTGATATTAGAATCACTGATAGTACAGATGAAACAACTCAGAACACTTGGAGGCTAATTTCCCCTGATAAATTATCCAAGAATACAGATATCGATCCATCTTACGGAACTTGGGATTACACGATGAAGGATGACAATGGTAGCGAGATAGTTGCCATTAGATTAATGCCTGGAAATTCTGGCGATGTCGAAGTAAAAATCAATATGCGAGATCAAGTACTTGCAGGTAACCATACAATCTATCTTCGTGTAACAGAAGAAGTATCTGAAGGTGAGCCTAGGTACTTCGATTTGCCATTAGAGATTCGTGTCGAGGAAGAAGTGAAACCTGGACGTATTTTTGTTGAAAGAGTTACACAACTAACACCGTTTTTACCGGGTTCTGAACAGGACGTTG
>CACLCM010000025.1 GCA_902605365.1 uncultured Candidatus Poseidoniales archaeon
TGTATAACGAAGGACCAATTGTGTATACGAATTCCATACGGCCAATTCGCCTAACATCTCAATCAATTCAGGATAAGAAAGACCAAATCGAGATGGGCGATGAATTACAACATTTCTCGATAGAGTTGGACGAATACCATAATTTGAAAGGGAAAATTTCTGAATTTGGAAAAACCATAGAAAATAATGAACAGGTTGCAGACATAGCTCTGAGTTCCCCTGCAATCGAAGTTGGAATGGATTTTGATAATGCATTAGATGCAGTTATGTTCAAGGCAATCAGAAACGTTTCAGCATACCGTCAGAAAGTCGGAAGATTAGGAAGAGAGAGATTCAGGGATGTATATTCTTCAATGCTAACCTCATTTAGGGCAATAGATTATCACTATTACAGAAATCCAACCCCATTATTGAGTAATGACAGATTGGAACCCATTTCATTGAATGTAGATAATGAATCAGTGAGGAAGCAAATTGCCTACATGGCAGTGTACGATGATATTGCGAAGAATGGTGGCAAAGTAGCTAGAAATTTACACAATCCACGAGTAAGGGATATTTACACCCCGGTAGTTAATGCTGCCATACAATTTCTGAACACTGATTATGAAAAGATCGCTAAAAGACTGAAGAGTGGATTAAAAGAGCAAAAGTTGTCAATCTGTAAAAATGCAATTGATAAAGTGATAGAGCATCTGAATTTGTTAGTTCTTGATATCTCACCAATGTTACATGGGGCAACATGCCTAGCAGATCGAATCGGTAATAAGCAGGGTGTTTACAATGCGACTCGTAAACCTGGAATGCAAGATCTTTACCTTTCAAATGAAGGTAACTCCTTCCTGAATCTTGCTAAAAATTTCGACCAATACTTAAGAGATATAGCATTGAATAAACATTTTGATGATGGGAATTCTGAAGAGGTGACAAGAGCAATAGAGTTGGCTGTTTCAATTTGGGATCAATTCGAAAAAGGAGAGAACGATCCAAGATTAGGTGAATTTATTGACACTTCTGTCGAGTTATTATTTTCAAAGGGTTTTGGGTTGCCAGATCTTGGTCTTATATTCATGAAAGGTGTACAGTATAAAAATGCCCTAGAATCAAATAGTGATTATGTTAAGTCATCAATTAAAGAAGGTAAAATACCGCTAGCTAGGACATTTACAGATTGGAATACCGAGGTCAAAAAGTGGTCTAACGGTAGTTATTCAATATGGTACTTAAGAGATTTATTTTCAGCATTACATTTTACAAAACATAACTTGCCATTTGTTTTCCAAACAACATTATTCAAACCTCCAAATGAAAAATCTGTTGCGGTCTTCGTTCCTAAAAAAGGAGAAGATTCCAAAGGTAAAGTGGTCGACTTACCTTTAAGAGAAATTTTGTTTGCTCACGCACCTGGTATGTGGAATTATAGAAGAGCCTCAATGCCAATGAAAACAAGTTGTTACAAACAACTTCAACCAACTGAAGGCCATACCCATGTGGATATGCCACTGAATAATATAGCAGGAGAGGAAGTAATAAAGCATCAATTCATTAAAAGAAGTAAAATCAAAGAAAATGATATCCCATGGAATTTTAATCTTAATAGTTATTCATCTCACATAGATTTGTATGAGCCGGAAAGAATTCAACTAAAGTTTGCAGGATATATCAAGAGTGGAAATGAAGTTGTTAAAGGTAAATGTTTCAATGACAATTATGTATTGATCAAAGATAATGACGATACTGATAATGAAAACTTTACTAAGCAAGAAGATAGTGATGAGGGCGAAGACAAAGACAAAGAGAAAGAGAAGAACAACATCAACGTTCCAGACTGCTATCCGATCGGATGGAGAGCTCTGGCAATTACAATTTCAGAGCCGGTTGTTCCGTTCAATGGGCCATTTGATGTTGCCTTCGAAGATGATATTTTGAGGAAATTGTTGTTTGACAAGTCAGAATTTTGTAGTAGCGCTCATGCCAAAGAGTTCATACTTGGCAATACTAGAAAATATCAAGGTGGTGGTGAATTGGAAATTCAGTATGTTGACAATAAAATTACCAATAATAATGCTGTAATCGGCCATGAATTCAATACACAAGGTATCAGGTTTGTAGTTAGTAAAACAACTCTACAGATGACGACAGAATGGACCCAAAAACAAATGTTAGAAAAGTCGGGCAATCACACAACATATCAAGTATTACAATATATGTTGTCGAAGAATTTGAAGATCAATCGCTTTGTAGTGGACTCTTTGCTAAGATTAACATTACATAAGCTAGGTTACTCAATTCCAACTAGTTTAAGTTCCTGGTTATCTGAAATTTCTATACTAAGCATTGATGACTTTGGAGTATTCAAAGAATTTTGCGGAGGGACCTCGATGAAAAACCTAAATCTTGACTCTTTACAATTAGTAGTTCGTAAGATTGGTGCCAACCCGAATATTGTTTCTGAGAACTCTACCGGTTTAACCAATGATTGGGCGGTTAGAACTTATTCCAATTCATTAGCAATTCATATGCTACAAGCAGCCAGAGAGTTCTCAGGCAGCAGAGATGACGATTTAGGATATCATGTTGAATGCGAATCGGGAGTTCTTGATGACGATTCTGAGATTGTAATTTGGTTATACGATCGTTCTCCCGATGGAAATGGAAGTTGTGATACAATTAAGCAATGGATGCAAATTCCAAAAATTGTAAAAGATGAATATGAGAATTCAAAAGAAAGAACACTACCTTCAAAGGACTATATTGATATCTTGGAAGGAGATTATCTGGTTCCTTGTAAGGCACATCAAGCAGACACCATCGCATTTGCTTGCCATGAGGGAAATATCGATCCCGAGGGCCTTTATCATGGCTTAAAGAGAGAGTTCAGGTTCACCTACAACCGATATTCGACATACTGGAAGAGGCTTCAAAACAGGGGATATTCCAGAGAAGATTTCCCATTTGTCAAACTAATTATTCCATTCCTATTTGAGAACTTGTCAGAGCAAGAATTCTTCTCTAAAGCAGTTGGAGGATGTCACTCATCTTGCGTGGAATGTTTGGAAGAATATGGAATAAGTATGTTCGGGCCACTAGATGGGCCTAATTTTGCTAACAAGCGAATGATTAGTCACGTGTTAACACAACTCATGTATCAGAATCCAGATGATTATCGTCAGACTGAAGTTTCAATGAGTGGAGCCGGTGCTGGAATCAAAGGAATCGGTACATTTGATCCAGAAAAACCACTCACTGCAGAGATAAATGGCAAAACCGTAGAGAGATTTGCAAAATTACATCCTGATAAAATGTGGACGGAAGTTGATACAGATTCTCCATTTGGTGAGCATGGACAGGTACAGAGTAAGTTTTGGACAAAAATGAGAATTGATCGGTGGTCTGATGGTCAAAATTAACTCTGACTTCCATAAAATTGCTTGGGAATTCCTACTATCTTGTCTGCAAGTAAAAATCAATGGTGGATACATCGCTGAAAATGAAAGACAAATAATAGTTGCAAGTCCTTGGATTAGCGACCTATGTAACAAAAATTTAAGCTTAAACACTTCATTGTATCACGGTGTCCAAATGAACGTCAGGAGGAGGTTATCGTCTCTTTCTAATGTGTTGATTACACTCGCAGAACATGATTTTGATGTTGTAGTAGTTACATCAGAACCAGGATGCTCAAAGTGGAAAAGAGATTGGGAAGGGCTTATGGTCGAAAGAGACAGAAATTTGCAGGAGTTATGGTCGAAAAAGGGCATCCGGCTCTACCATAGCAAGAAATCTCATGTGAAGTCGATTTCCACCCCAGTTGGAATTATTGATGGCAGTGCGAATTTAACTGATAATGGATTTTTCAAAAACAATGAGCACATGGAGGTCACTGATTCAACTGAATCTGGATTTGGCCAAGCTAGATACGTAGTTCAGCAGTTAATTCCGAATTAGACTACGTGCCAAACCAAGCATTTCTCGGTACCGCCACTTCTAGGCCCTCTCAAGCCCCGGCCAATAATTTGAGTAAACATAGGATCGGATTCTTCCCTAACATTTCTTCGGAATACAATAATTCCATCAACAAGAGGAATGTCGACTCCTTCTCTGAGAATATCTACGGATATCAACACGTTGAAGTGCTCTGTAGAAAGACCATCAAGTCGTGAATTACGCTCAATTCTCTTTAAACCACTATAAATTGCTGCGGCACTAATTCCTTTGTCTCTAAGAATTCCCGCACACAATCTTGCTTGGTTTATTTCCTGACAAAAAACTAGTATGCGTTTGCAATTACCTTCTTCATACATCTTTTTTGCAAGTTCTGCCATCATTATACTACTCGAAGGTTGTTTTTGCCAAGGTTTTGAGGATTCAAATGTAAGATCTAAAACATCAGCTTCGTGCGCAGCATAATATTTGACTATTGTTTCTGTTGAAAGGAATTTTTCTTTAACGAGTATTGATTTCATGTCCTTAGATAACGTGCTAATTTTTGGTTTCTTACCATGCTTTGAAAGGTAATCTTTTGGGACAAGCATTTTTTTGTAAATCGTGTTAAACTTAACATTGTCTTTGTTTAACTCAGGAGTTGCGGTTAGGCCGAGTTTTTGTTTGGGACGTATTTTAGAATATACTCTCTCTTGTTCTGCTATGCCGTGGTGTGCTTCATCACATACTATCAAATCAAACGGAGTGAAATCTTCATCCATTTCTAAATTATCTTTGAAAGTATCAGGTGTAGCAACAGTGAAGGAGGAGAAGTCGTCAAACTGAATGTTTGATAATTTCTGTGCGCCTTCATTTAGTTTGTTCAACCATAACTTTTGATTCTTCCCTCCAAGCCTAGGTTCTTGCCAAGATGAAATAATTGCTTCTTCTGCCTGATTACATAAAGGTACAGAATGAACCATCCAAAGGATGTTTAGTGGTTTTTCTGAGTTGTCAATATAATTGATTATTGCATCCAATGCTACCTTGGTTTTACCCCCGCCTGTTGGCAATACTAGCAATATATCATCATTCGAGTCTTGTAATTTAGATTGAATTAAATTCGAGCACTCTTTTTGATATTCCCGAAGCTCTTTCGGCTTTTTAATTGACAATAATCTTCGAATGTTTGAATGAAACTGTTGACTTTTTTTGGTAGCCACCCTGGAATACTGATATGAATTCAAGTAATTCATTAGAGATTCTTTAGGTAAACCAGGATATGATTTCTTGAATATTTTAAAATCAGCTTCAGAAATTGAATCTTTGATAATGGTGTAGAGTTTTTTTACCAATTTGTCATCATTTATGCAATACCTGATGATCTCGATTGTAGATAAATCCAGATTACAATCTTTGATTGCACTTCCCATCAAGCCTATGTTGTGCAATTTTACCTTCTTGAGCGAAAACGATTCATCCATGATTTTCATCATCCAAATAATCCTCTGGTTTTATCTGGAGTACTCTATCTGTCCAGATATTTCGAATTCTAACATTTACAGTCCAATCTAAATCGTCTTCGTCCCCTTCTAAGTAAGGCACTGTGAAAGAATATTCCGCTATACTAGGTTCATTACTTTCTTCACCTGGTGGGGGGAAATCCCAATCAGGTTCTGAATCCAGCTCAATCCTATGACCTTTGTGAATAACCCATGACTCCATAGGTTTTCTATACACATTACCGTGTGCCCAGGTTAAGTTGAATGAAAGCCCAACAGCCCCCTTAATAACTTCAATTACAGGATCGCTGGGGTTTGCGTATAGTGCCATGCCATGATGGACATTATCTACATCATCACTCGCCACTTCGCCGTAATTTCTGTATTCTTCATTCAGTATTGCTTGTTTAATCCAGATGGCCATATACTTTGATGCCTCTCTATATTGCTTGGTAAATCTTTTTTCTAATTGTGGACACAACCAATCTACACCAGTAATTGGACTTAACAAATCAGTATAATTCTTCTCAGAACCCTCGAGTCCTTTCTTTTCAAGTAACTTCTTGAAAAATGGCAACATAAGGAAAATTATATGCACAATAGGCTGGCTTTTTTCAAGTTCTGATGTGTTTGAACCCTTGTTTGGTTTCCATCTAGGAGTTTTCGGCCGGTTTGCAAATGTTTCATGATTGGCAGTATTTTCCCATGCTTTAAGATAGTTTGAAAAATCTTCGTAAATTTCCTCGATTGTTAGTGAATCATCTGAATAAACACCAACCGTGAAGAAGGAGCGTAATTGTTTGAGGAACTCGGGTAATTTTATTCTTGACATCATTGCAGAACCTCTATTATCCACTAATTGTACCCCATTTTCAAATGGCCCCCCATCAGCATCTGTTAACATTGATGCTAATTTATACATCATGATATTTACACGTCGATTTTTCTTATCTTTAGGATCAATAGCATCTTTTGGTCGGCCATATGTTTTGTCCTTCTCTGCGGCAACTATAGAGAATTTATGTGAAAGATAGTGCTGCTGATATTCATCTAGAGGTTTTGCTAGAGTATTAATTTCGGTAAAAACCTTGGCCACAGAATCTAGATCTACTGAATTATCACCAATTCCATGAGTAAGAATAATTGGGACATCTAAGTCTGCTCCTCGCGGACTCAATGCCATACCGCGAGTTCTATGTTGACCGTCTACAATCCAAATTGGGCGATGATCCGTGTACGTGCCATTTCCTTCAGAATCTCGCTCAACAGTAACATCGGTCAAACCGTTTCCTTTAGCAGCTAAGAATTCTCTTGGGCGTATTGTGATTTTTGCAGTATTGCCAATCTTTTCAATTTCTACACCTTTGGCATTTTCAGGAATATACAACATTATTGAATTAATAATTAGGTTAGATTTTGAAGCATTCATAAAATTAGTAATAGCCTGTATACGGATAGGGTTCGGCCTTCTTTGCCAATGCTTTAATCCCAAATTAGGATTTAGAGACCATTTAGCAAGTAATGTTGACCCCTGATTCTGAGATGCGAAATTTGGGAGATGAGGTACTGCACATACAGCATCTATTTCGCCGACATTTATTGAACCAACCATTACATCCATGCCCTGCTGGTTTGCTATCATTAGTTCCCATACAATTTCTGGTTCGGGGTCGGGTTCTTCTCCATCTACTGGTAAATTAAATCCTCCACCTGAAGGGGGTGTTTCAGGAGCAGGCACAATTTTCATCAATGGAAAATCATATTCATGGATTTGATATGCACCATCATCTTCTCTTGAGACACTTCCTTTCCACAGAGTCGGTGCATCATCAATTGCGTCTGTGGATCCTATTCTCCATACGCCCCACGGATACTGCTTCTTGATGGTCTCCTTATCGTCTCTTTTTTGCTTTCGGAATATGCTCGTAATGAACAAGTCCCAAAATTCGGCAAGTTCTTGTTCCCCAGAAGTGTGATCAATAGTCAATAAAGAACTCATCAAATCCATTGGAAATGAATCGGCTTTCTTAGCAATTGTTGTCTGTACATAAGCAAAACAACGCGCTTTATCTTTGGATGATGTAAATTCAAACGAGGCCATAGCCTTCTGACAGTAGGGTCCCAAATAAACATTGCACCAACAACAATGGCAAATGCGGCTTTACCACTAAATTACAATGTATTTTTGTGACTTGACCAGAGTGATGCTATTGTAATCTTCTTCATCTGTGAATTCATACATCCAAAATAGATACTCGAAATCTCTCTTTTCGAAGAACACAGTAATCACCTTTTTACCAAATTCTACCGATACGTCTTCTGACCACTTTCTGAATGGATAGTACATTTGTCGAATAATAATGTCATCAACTCCGGTATTTTTTGCTTCAATCAAAACAACATGATTTTTACCTTCATAACCAGCATCAACTTCTGTTTGGACGCTTTTCTGGTCGATGAGATACTTTCCAACACGGAACGAAAAGGGAGGTGTGTACTTTCTTCCTCGAATTGTAAGGTATAGGTTTCCTACATCACAAAAATCTTCAATCATTCCTGCCGCATGAGCAAAGTCTAGATGTTGCATTTCTGAATTGCCAACTTCGTTTGAGTACAATCTAAAATCTATTTTTGAATCAAACAGGATAGGTTCGGAATCAATATTTGGAATATCGACATACCCCTCTCCTTTGACAATTACATAATTGCCATTTTTCACAGGTAGTAAGAATAACCCTCGGTCAACAAAAACTTGTGGCTTATCCTTTCTTTCTGCCTGGTAGCATAGGATCCTTACTTCCTTTTCTGCTGTCTTCTTGAAGTCTTGACAAGCAGCTTTAATTTCTTTATTAGTTATGAAGAATGGTTCATGGTCAAAGTCGTGACTATGGATATCATAAGTGTCGAAAATGGTCATCCAAGGAACATCTTTGGAAGGGTTGCCCATATTGGTGCTACTTCTGTTATGATATTAGAATGGATACTAGTAATTTCGAATCAGCAATTCACTGATTTTCCCTCTTCTATCCGGGTTGCTATTAATCGCTCTGTTAGCAAACACTCTATCAATTTTGAAATCACTGTAAAGTTCATCAAAGAATTCATCATTTGGAATTGTATTCTTAGGATCCGAATTTGAAAGCAAGAATTTCACTTTCTTGGTGTCTAGTTTTGTTGTAAGCGCCGCTAAATCTGCTTGATTTTCATCATTGAAATCACCTTTGGAGTACGAAATAAAGCTTGATGTTTTTGACAGAGGCCTGTAAGGCGGGTCGAAGTAAACAAAACTCTTGCTATCTACCCAATCAAGACATTCCTCATATGAGGCATGATGGATTGTTACTCTCTGTAATGCTAAATGAACCTCTTTCAGTGAATCAGCAGATGGGAATGAGGGGTTTTTGTATCTCCCTGTTGGTACATTGAATTTACCACTTCTGTTCAATCGAAACAACCCATTGAAACATGTTTTGTTCAAGAAAATCATTTGTGCCACGCGCTCAGATCTTTCTTTATCAGTCATTGATTCAATATCGAGATTTGAATTCCATAATTCTCTGATTTGGTAGAAATAATCGCTCCTCTCTTCCGTGGTCGAGGGAAACTCATCAACCAATTTGTCTAATGATGATATCACATCATCTACAGAAGATTGTAATTGTCTGTAACATAATACTAATTCTAAGTTAATATCTGAAATGTGAACTTGTTTGAAATTATAATTTTCCAACATATGGAAAAGCAAAGCGCCACCTCCTATGAAAGGTTCAACATAAGTCTCAATCTCATTTATTTCTGGAGGAAGCCTTTTCTCAATTTCCGAAATCAATTGGCGTTTACCACCTGCCCATTTGAGAAATGGTTTCGCCATGAAGGTCAACCATTGGCGGCCCTTATTGAAGTAAACGCTCAGTTAGATGAAACTAAAGTGAGTAGTATTGGTTGACTGCTTCGTTGAAGGTTTCTAACAACTTGGTCTCATCGAGGGTTGTTATTTTTCCAGATTGCATTAGTGGGTTTCCTTCAACCCACAGGTCAAGACACTGCCCACCATTGTAGATTAGATTCGAAATATGCCTCTCGTTATCTTTGCCAACCGGGTTCATGCGAATGTCATCAAGATTCCAAACGGCCCAATCCAGGCTGCCTGTGGTGGCCATTGCAAATGCTTCCTTAGCGACTAGCGCTGATGCATCCCAGTGGTCATGGCGTTGTACCAGGCAAGACATACGGGCCTCAACAGCCATGTCTAGGCCTGAGCCACTTGAAGCGGGGCCATCGGTACCTAAGCGCACCTCTACGCCTGCTTCCTTGTATGCAGGAAGGGAGGCAGTTCCTCCACAAGCTAGTTTCATGTTTGAGGAAGGGCAGTGAGCAAGGATTGCTTTTCTTGCAGCCATAGTTCTCATCTCGGATTTCTTAACCCAGGATCCGTGTGCACAGATTGTGCGTTCAGGGATGAAGTAATCTAGACTATCGAGATATTCAATTGGGTACATTCCAGATTTGTCAAAGCAATCTGCTACCTCTTTGCGAGTCTCGGAAACATGTATTGAAAGATGAGCCTCATGCTTTTCTGCCAACTCTTTTCCGGCAAGTAATGTATCTTCATCACAGGTGTAAATTGCATGAGTTGCCACCCCGTACTGGACTTTATCTCCTGCTTTATTCGATGCTAATTGTGCATCCAACTCTCTTCGCACAGAACCATCATCGCCACCCTGAGGCGGCCATTGAGTCTGCGGTCCACAAACGATACCTCGCAATCCCGCTTCATTTAGAGCGGAAACAATTGATTCTGGGAAGTGGTACATGTCGCAAGCAAAAGTAGAGCCAGTTCGAATCATTTCTAGAGCCGATGCTAATGCTCCAATGCGCGTGTATTCCTTGGTTAGATTCATCTCTGTAGGGAAGATAGATTTCTCTAGCCATTCTTGAAGCGGAAGGCCATCTGAGAAATCCCTGGCATTGAGTTGCATGGGTAAGTGAGTGTGCCAATTTTGGAATGAGCGGGTGATCAATTTCTTGCTGCCATCCAAGTTGTGAACAACGTCCTCATCACCATTTGAGACGCTCCAAGACCCGTCTGCATGCAATAGGAAGTCGCCCAAGTGCGTCTGTTGATTTTCATCAACTAACACCGCGTTGGTGTAACGTACTGAGGCTTCGCCCATGCTATGGCTAAATTGGCATCAAATGTCAATGCTTGGCTAAATCCGTAGCTTCAGTCACACCCACTCATCATTATCTACAGAATCTTCTTCCTTCTGCCAAATCATCTTTCCACAACAATTAGCTGGCATCAATCTGAAATGTTCAGTCACTAGAATAATTGTTCCAAATGGTATTTCTCTATTGCACCCTGGACAAGAGTCAAAGCACTCTTGAGCATCACTCAAAGCAAGCACTTCTTCCTCTTCGAAGCCCTTGCTCAAGGCTAAATGTGGGGGTATTGGTAACTTTTCACCGAGGAGTGAAAACTTCTCGCTATCACCTTGGCCCCAATGCAGATAGCCCCAAGAATCGATATTGTCAGGTGTCATCAAACTCATTTTTCTGAAAGTAAGGCGTACCTGTTCTATCGAGTATACTTCGTAAGGAACTTCGTGGAGGTCGACTTCAAACTCCTCATCGACAAAGACATACAGCGGTTTTCCGATGAAGTTGTCAACGAAATCTCTCCTTGGGGCATGCCTATGTCCTTTCCACCAACCTAATTCGTACTCGATTTCAGCACTATCACACAGCCTTTGGAAGACTGCATTCCTTACAGTACGAGTCGCCTTCTCTATACTACTGGCTTGTTTGATTATGATTTCATCATCTATTCTTGCGGCTATTCGCCATATCTTGTTTTCATTAATTTTTGCCATAAAATCACCTTTCAATACTGTCCATAAATAGATCCAAAATCTCTGAAATAACCGTCCAAAAGAGTTAGCTCTATCTTAACATATATATTTGCCATTACACCGTTATTAACCTGACGAAAATCGTTCTAGTTCCCGAGGTTAATGTCAATCGATTGTCCCCACTTTGCAGGTACGACCCCTCCTTCGATAACTCCCCAAATTACAGGATAATTTGGCTCGTTTTTGGGAGCGCCTCCATAACCGTCAGTGAGGTATAATACAACTTCAGGGTCCTCATCATCTTCGTTAAGTAAATCAAACACCGGATGGAAGTCTGTACCTCCTCCTCCCTTCAATTTGAAATCATCAGGGATGAACGGTTTATCCATGTCAAAGATTACATCTTCATGGATTTGTAAGTCACATTGAATCAGTCTCAATTGATATCCTCCAAATGAATTCAGTATAGCGTATACTTCACTTACGAATGTCTTGACAATATCGCCAGATGTAGAGCCGCTTGTATCGATTGCAATTACAATGTTTAGCTGTTTTTCCTTTTGCATTGAAGGCAGGTACATCTTCTTGTAGACATGTCTTCGATTTGGGGGAAGCCATTTTCTGGTACTGTTAAACATTGGAGTAAGGAATTGTCTCAGGATCTCTTTCCAGTGCATCTTGGACGAGAACAAGTCATCGATGTGGTCACTGTAATTTTCCATATCAGTTCCGCGCTCTTTGCATTGCTGAGCGGCAGCCATCATCTTGTTTTTCCAGTCCTTCCAAACGTCATCAGTCCTCCTTGGCCTGAAATCAGAATCGACCTTAGCGGTAATGTTTTGGTCTAAAAATTCAATTGTCGACCAGCCATCAGTACCGTCATTTCCAGGCTCAGTATCTTCACCAGGCGCACCGTTACCATGGTCATCTAAACACTCTCCTCTCATCTCGATTTTTTCGGATTTGATCAGTTCAAAAACAGTCTCAGCAGATTCGCCTTTGTACGGGCGATATAGGATAGCACCTCTGGGAATGTCAAACCCATCATCTTCAAGCAATGAATTGACTTCATCGAAGCACTACTTGACCACGTACGCCACGAAGAATTGGAAAACCGCATAGTTGTTTGAGGTGATTAAAATGTCTGAAATTAATGAGAAACAAGTTAACTTTGCAAAGCCATCCGAAGAGGATGAAGGTGCTAAATTGGTTGCTCTCGAGGATTGGACAAACGACCGAATGAAGTTACTTGGATGCCATTCATCGGAACTCTAGCGATGAATCTCGAATTGATCCCTGTGGTCGACCACCGATGTGTAACCGCATCAACTGATGGCAAGAGAATCTTCTTCAATCCTTACTTC
>CACLCM010000026.1 GCA_902605365.1 uncultured Candidatus Poseidoniales archaeon
GATGCTGAAGTGAAACCTGATGGAGTAGAACTCAAAGTCGAAAGGGAAGGAGAGATTGTCGACCTGAAATGTGACTTACTAATTGGTGCCGATGGTGCTCATTCTTGGACTCGCCGATATTTCAAAATGGGAAGACCAAAAGAGATGATGATTGGTTTCCAAGCAGACGTCAGCGGACTCGAAGGTAAGCCAAATTGGCTTGAGATGTACACTGGTAAAGATGTGGCACCAGGACTGTTTGCATGGGTAATACCTACTGGAAATAACAGTCATAGAATTGGGGTTTGGTCACGTGCAAAAGACCTGGAAGGAAGAAGTGTTGAGCAATGCTATGATGCGTTGATCAATCATCCATTATGGGCTGAAAGATTTGCAAACGCAAAGGAGATTGCAAGATATTGCGGGCCTGTACCTTGTGGAGTAATTCGCAAGCCTTTCAAAGATCGAGTAATGGTTATCGGAGATGCTGCAGGGATGGCTAAGCCAACCACTGGAGGAGGAATCGGTCCTGGATTTAGACAGGTCGAGGCTATAATTGAAAACCTAACTAAAGCCATCACTAATGGTCGTCTAAAAACGAATGATTTAGCCAAAGTCTGTAAACCATTCAAGGCTTTCCGCAAGGAGCAAGATCGTGCTAGAGCATTGAGAGACCTGATTGTATCAATACCTGATGATGAGGAATTGGATTCGCACTTTAGAATGTTTAACCGCCCAGAGATTTTAGATTTAATCAACATTGAAGGTGATATTGAACATCCAGTTCCATTGGGAATGACTTTGCTTAGAAAGGTCCCTGAGTTCCGTAAGCTTGCAGTTAAAGCCGGATTTAAATTACTATTTGCTTAGGTTGGATTCTATGGTTAATGTCAAACATCGAGTTAGGTATCCTCCATTTGAATCTGCCAAACTTAATGCAGAAAAAATCCCCATAGTTGAACATTCATTTGAAGTGGACGGGCCAGTGATTCCATCATTCAGACTAGGAAGTGAAGACTCATGGTTGGTCGAAAGAGTTGTTGAGGGAGAACATGAAGCAAATTCACAATATCATGGTAAGACTCCACAAATTATTGAGAAGCAACGCACAGGATGGTATTTGATTCCTCACCCTATACATGCAAAAGCAAGACGTTTCATGAACATAGTAGTAATTATACTGCTTAGTTGCCTGTTTTATTTATTCACGGCACCAATTCAAGATTCGCTGGGATTAACTGTTTTTGGAACAGGTAAAGTCCGACTAGGAATGCTAGACTACCCACTGTTATCCGTTATTGTTGTCCCACTAATGATAACTCCAATAGCACTTCGAGTAGCTGCTAATCTTGGTGATTTAAGGCGACAAAAAGACTTCTTGGCAAATGCTCCACCAAACCCGAAGATAACTGTTGATGAAGTCAAAAGCGGTTCAAAATTAAAGGGCAAGATAAGTCTCAGTGAAACTCCCGAGAATTGGACAACAATGAAACTTTCATGGAGAGTAGGAATTTTACCTCCTGCAAGACACAGGGTATTCTCTGCACTAGGATTGAATCAAGATGGACAGCCTCCACCTGGCCTAACAACACCATTGCCACATCATTGGGAAAAAGGGCTTGATGATGGCACAGGAATGGGTGAAGACGCACCCATGCAAAGACATGATGTTCCTGGAGGAGTATTCCTGCGACCAATGCGAATTATGGGCCAAGGTGGAACTCAAAATCTTAGCCTTGAAGGTGGTAAGTTCGAATTAGAAACACCGGAAGGTGAATGGCCAGGGACTCTTTATGGTGACCTGGTAAGAGTACACTGGGAAATGATTGTTAACATTGAAAGAAAGGTTGGTGGACCATTACTTTGGGTATTTCCTTTAGTCGTCTCACACAGAACAGAATCAACCATAAATGAAGAGATTGAGATCTCTGATGGAAGAACTGAAAGTGATACTCTGTGATGAAAGGTTTCATGTGCTTTCCCCATAGTGTAGATTCATGCAGCGCAAGGCACTCAGTGCAGTCTTCCTCGCTTTGATAATGCTACTATCAGGGTGCTTTGGCTCTGGCACGGACGATTCTGTAGAAGATTCGGTTGTTGAGCCAGAGGAGATTAGTGTAGATGCTTATTCATTGCAAACTATGAATTCTGAGTATTCAGTTGGAGACATTGTGCTTGTAGAAGGAACAGTAGAGATTTATCCCGTTGATACTTCAAGAAATTATGAGTATGAAATTAGATTGCCAAGTGGAATTGTGGATATTGAAAATAGTTTCTCAGATTCTGGTGACAATGTGAAATTAATTTTTGCCCCAGACCAACCGGGATATTGGCTGGTAAGCATACGCCTCATCGTTGAGGGAATTGAAGAACCAACAGTTGAACAGGTTTCATTTTACGTAAATCCACCAGATGAGGGTGATACTATTCTTTCAACTGACTCGGTCATTGAAATGGAAAATTCAGCACCTCTAACAATTACGGGCAAAGTGATTCATTCTGACGTATCGACTTGTTCTGTAACAGATGGTATCAATAGTCAAGCACCAGATTCAAATGGAGATTTTTCATTGAATCAAGGTGTTGTTGAGGAATCATATAACCTAACAATTACTGCTGTATGTGGAGCTTGGACAAGTACCGAGGATGCCCGCAATATACGGGTAATACTTCTTTCAGGTGACGACATGGATGGAGATGGTATTCCTGATGATTCGGACTCATGCCCAGATGGATATGGGGAGAATGATGGTTGGATACCGAATGAAAACACTGACCGTGATGAAGATGGGTGTCATGATTTTGAAGAAGACCGTGATGATGACAATGACTTGATTCCGGATGTGGATGATGATTGTGCATCTGAGATTGGTTGGACAAGCACTGCAGAAAATGATTATGACCAAGATGGCTGTGATGATTCAGTAGAGGATTCTGATGATGATAATGATGGTATAGTTGATGAATTCGATTCTTGTCCAAAGGGAGAAATTGGATGGGAGTCTAAGCCATATACCGATTGGGATGGCGATGGTTGTCAAGATTTCACTGAGGATTTAGATGATGACAATGACCTTGTGAACGATACGGCTGATGATTGTTGGAGAGGGCTCTCAAACTGGTACAGCACTCCTGAATTTGACTATGATGGTGATGGATGTAATGATGAATTTGAAGATCTAGATGATGATTCAGATGGAGTAAATGATGTTAATTCCACAGGAGTTACTCTGGACGAATGTCCACGTTCGCCTCTCGATGCCCAAGATGTTGATGAGAGAGGATGTGACGCAACAGAAAGAGATACTGATTCCGATGGAATCATGGATTCTGATGATGCATGTCCTGGCACACCTATTGGAAATAATGTAAACGAGGTGGGTTGCGCTGATTTGGACGGAGATGGTGTTTTCTCAAATGTTGATAATTGCTCTGAAACAAAGTCAAAGTGGACTCCAGATAATGAAGGATGTGCTGTATACCAGTTGCCAGTATCTTGGAAAGAAACAGGACACGGCAACGCAAGAATGGACACTGTAGCACACTTTTCATTACCAACATTAGACGGAACATGGTCGTTTAGAAATGAATGGAATGGAAATGATGTTTACATATTTTTATTCAAATATACAGATTCTTCAGGCAGTGGGAACAATGGCGACTGGTCAAGTAACCCAGGTTCAATGATTAGGCAATTACCTGACAATGCCCACTTATTCTACGGTTCATTCGACAACTCGTATCGCAGCGACGTACAAGGCAGACAAGCAGCAGTTCAAAATGCTCTCAACCCTGATGAAGAACTGAAGTGGGAAAATAGAATTCATTACATTGACCAAGACATGTCTACTGCTAGTGGGGGAATGGGTGATTTAATCAATAATTGGAATACATTGTATTACGGTATCGACCGTTTCCAGAGAGCTCGTGAGATTGGCTCGATTTATGCTTGGACAAGTCAATCCAATGACATCACTCATTGGGCATATGAAGCAAGGATGTACAATTATGAATTCCCTACCGAAGTTAGGGAAAGTGATCCAAATGTACATTCTGTAACTATTGTTGATGAGGCCTGGCACACCGGGGGATGGAGTTCAGGATACGGTTCGAAATATGAGAATATTAGCATGACTTTGCCAAGTAATATCTCAACATATGATACTCTAGAAGTATTCCATGAACACGCGTGTGAAGATAGAAGAGACCGCTATTCTGAAGGAGGTTGTCATGAGTGGGATTACCTTGCTTACATGAAAATCTGTGAGAGAAATGATTCAGCAAGTTGCGGAACAGAATTCATGCGCTGGATTACGACCTATGGTAGAGAAGGAAGATGGTTAACCGACATCAGCCCTTACCTATTCATGCTAGAAGACAATGATGTTAGGACTTTCAAATATGAAGGTGCAAACAAAGGAACTATGACAATCAAATTACTATTCTCCGATTGGGATGTAGGTGAGCGTAGTAGTAGTGGTGAGCAAGTATTCACTGGTGGTCAATTCAATGGTCAATATAACAATGAATCAACCTACAAGAGGCAACACAATTTTACTGCATTAGCCGACTATGATTCGGTGAAAATAGTTGCGACAATCACAGGACATGGTTTCAATCAGGACCAAGCTAATTGTGCAGAATTTTGTGACCATGAACATCACTACTACCTCAATGGATTCCATGCATATGAATGGCACCCAATTGTAGGTGACAATCAGGGTTGTGAAAAGAAAGTCGATGATGGAGTAGTAGCTAACCAGTATGGTTCTTGGCCATACGGGCGAGCAGGATGGTGTGCTGGACAAGATGTGAAACAGTGGACTTATGACATCACAGATTGGATTGATAATTCAACTACAAATAATCTAGAATACCGAGGTCTGTTTAATGGACAAGAATATGTCCCACAGGATACAAATGGTGGCGGCAGAGAAATACGAGCCAATATTTGGCTGGTATGGTACGATCAGAACTGAGTAGGCGGCGGTGCGGCTAAATCCTTTAGTTGAGTCTCTGGGCTAGGTGTGTCCAGTAAATCGTAGCGAGAATTTCTCCTTCGAGGTACGTAACCCGCCCTGACGATTGCATTTTGTAATTCTGATTCACTAGCCTCCATCTTTTCTGTACCAGAAGCAGATACAACATTCTCTTCCATCATGGTTGAGCCGGCATCATCAGCACCGCCCAAAAGTGCCATTTGTGCGATGGATAGACCCATTGTTGGCCATGATGCCTGTATATGTGCAATATTATCGAAAAATAGCCTTGATACTGCCACGTGACGTAGATACTCGCTAGGACCCGCACCGAGTTCAACTCGATTTCTGCCACGATTACGTTTACCATATGTGTTGTTTTCTAATTGAACAGGCCATGAAACAAATGAGGTGAAACCATTGGAGTATTTCTCAACGCTTTCGTCTTGTAAATCTCTGATTCTTCTCATGTGCTCGACTCTATGTTCAAAGGTTTCACCAAATCCAAATACATTGGTCGCACTTGTGATTAAGCCAAGAGATTGGGCTTCTGACATCACACGTAACCAATTATCGGGTGAACCTTTCTTCGGAGAAACGTCCTTGCGAACTTCTTCAACTAGCATTTCCGCTCCACCACCGGGCAAACCATGCATTCCAGCATCTTTGAGATGTTTAAGGACTTCAAGGGTAGACATACCAGTAACATCTGAAATACCTTCGATTTCAATCGGTGAAAAACAATCTAAATCGATTGTAGGATGAAGTTCTCTGAGAGACTTCAGTAATTTAGTGTAATAGTCGATTCCAAGTTCAGGATTGACACCACCTTGCATCAATATTCTTGAACCTTGAATCTGTTCCAATTCGAGTACTCTCTGGCTGATCTCGTCTATTGTTTGAGTATAGGTTTCAGCATGACCAGGGGGTCGATAAAATGAACAAAATTGACAATTAATTGTGCAGATATTTGTGTAGTTTATGTTGCGGTCAATGAGATATGTAACCTCTTTGTCGCCATTGATTTGTTTACGTCGTAAGTTCGCTGCACTGCGTAGAGAATGTAATGGAGCGTCGCGATAGAGAGTAACGGCCTGCTCAGGGGTTAACCTATGGCTTCCATCTTTCATGGATGATAGCACTTCACTCCATTCCAACGGTTCCACCTCAGGCAGTTCCAACAATCTCTTCGATATTAGCGATTGTTTTTGGGCAATCACTCGAAAGGACATCTGGACCGTCTTTTGTAATCAAAACATCATCCTCAATTCTGATACCGATGTTGGCATACCTTTGAGGACAATCAACATCAGGCCTCCAGGCACCAAAGTACAATCCTGGCTCGACTGTGATTACCATCCCTTCCTCGAAAACACGAGTTTCGCCATCTGGAAGATAGACTCCCACATCATGAACATCGATTCCTAACCAATGTCCAGTATTGTGCATATACCATTTCTTCAAGTCCCCCTTTTCAGAGTCAAGGGCTTCTTCTAAACTCTGGTTGGTCAGACCTAAACTAATCAATCCCTCAGCAAGAACTCTCCTCGCAGCTTCATGCGGTGCATCGTATGGTCTCCCAACTCTACATTCATCGATTGCTGCTAATTGAGAATCCAATACTATCTGATAGATTTCTGCCTGAGCCTCACTGAATTTACCATTTACTGGCCATGAACGAGTAATGTCTGATGCATAGCCTTTGTACTCACATCCTGCATCAATCAAGAGAATCTCGCCTTCATCACATGTGTCATTATTCACATTGTAATGTAGTACAGTGGCATTATCACCACTACCTATTATGCACGGGTATGCAATACCAGAGGTTTTGCAATATTTGAAAAATCCTTCAATTATTCCTTCCAATTGCCATTCTCCAACTCCTGGTTTGGTATTTGCCATGGCTTGGATGTGAGCCTGGCTAGCAACTTTGGCTGAATGTCGCATCAATTCTATTTCCGCTTCAGATTTCCTCAATCGTAACTCATTGATTTTGGAAGAGGGGTCAACGATACTAACCGGACCAGTGCCTAACTTTTGCTTTGCACGACTCATAGTTTTCATTTCTTTTTCGATTAATTCATCAACATCGGAATCTACTCCCATTTTGACAAAAACTCTGGAACAGTTCTCTAGCATTTTTGACAATTTAACTGACAAATCTCCATGTGGATATGCCAAATCAATAGGCCAATTTTCCATTGCACCTTCAACGCCAGGTCGGCGACCTTCCCATATTTCTTTCAAAACATCGGATGGCTGTACAAAGAGCGCAGTGACCCATTGGCCATCTTCATTATAGGCACAAAATACCGACTCAGGATCTTCCCAACCACACATGTACAGCATGTCACTACTGGTGCGATATGGGTAATGCACGTCATTTGAGCGAGTTGATTCGTGAGGGGCTGTAATAATCAACAAATCATTTGGACGAAGTTGAGATAATAATCTCGATTGACGTGCACGATATTCATCTTCATGAATCACAGCAGGCTCATTGCCAACAGCCTTCAGAGAGTCTTCCCACATGTTATAGCGGTGTAGGGACTGATTTTTCAGTCCTTGCCTCCGTAGGAGGCATCAGATTCATCCCACATTTGATTATCATCACTGCCAACACCAACAGATTTCTCAACCTTTGAACCGGTAGAATCTCCCCATTTTGGCATACCTGAGGACTCGTGTTCACTCATGTTCAATTTTCTGTATACTGTGAAGCTAATTCCAAGAATTATGACAAATAACAAAATAACTGTGAAATCTAATGCTCTTTCTTCGTTCACATCTTTTGCACTTACTTTAATCTGCATTTCATGTGACTTGCTAGCACCATCATCATCGGTAACTACTAACTGTAAATCATGTGTTCCAACATCTAAATCATCTGAAACAAAGAATGTACTAGAGGAGACTAGTTCTCCATCGAGATACCATTGATAGACGAGGGTTTCATTGTCCATACCGGTATCTGAAGCAAGGACTGAAATTTCAAAGTTCTCACCTTCAATTAATTGCCAAGTTTCTGATTCTGGAATATTGGTTTCATCGATTTGTAAATCAAAGACAGGTTCAACGTTTATGACTAAAATTTGAACTGTAGAACTAGACATTCTACCAACTGAGTCAACTACATCGAGTTGGATGGAATAATTACCTGATTGGTTAGGAATTAAGTTGAACAACATCCCATCTGTCTCTGATTGATCAGCTACTCGAAATACACCATCAGGCTGAGTGATATACCAAACAGCTTGCAAACTCGGACCCCAAACTCCATCTCGTGATTCAGTGCCATCAATAATTACCAAATCACCTTCTAAGGCTTGTTCTGGACAAATTAAAACCGCATCCGGGTCTGTCTGGTCGACATTAACACGGAAGTTAACTGGTGGAGAATCCCTGAGGTACTCGTCTTGCAAAGTGTATGAGAATTGCCATACACCATCGGTCAACCCAAGAGCATCTGCATCGATTGTGAAAGTACCCTGATTATCATTCCATACAACACTTACCTCGGATGAATTCGAGTCCCCATCACATGCACCTAGAGGTGCATAACACCATTCGAGTGAAATCTTGGATTCAGATGTATTGCCAATTGAAAGGATGCCAATTGTCGATAATTCAACCGGGTCATCGACAAAAATAGTCAATGGATGAATAGGAGAAACCACTGGGTTATGAGGTCCTTCTCCAATGAACACAATTCGATTCAGAAGAGCCTTTTCGAGGCCGTCTGGCTGGCTAATCTCCAACCAGCATGTACAATCAATTCCTGTTACATCTATCGATATCGACCATACCCAAATACCATCATCGATTGGAATTACTTCAGTGAAATAATCTCCACTTTGCAATGTTTCCCAGTCAGCATAAGGGTCTGTAACATCATATAGTGCCCAATTTGCGGATTGAGCAGGTATAGTTGTTGAGCCGTTAATTGTCAGAGTATCGTTTACCCATACTCCGTCTTCAAGTGTGCTAGTAATCAAAGATTCACTGTCTGACACAGCACTAGCATTTGGTAAAGGAGTTGCCAATAGCAATAGCGAAGCCAACAAGATGCCGGTCTTCGTTAATCGCTGCATCGTCACTCCTCAAATGCATTACAGAGTTGTCCTTGACCTGGGAAACTGTTGATGTCTCTTGGGTTTGTGTCCCACTTGTACTCACAGTAGTTGATATGGCCATCACCATCAGTATCGACCATTCTATCAGCTGAGTCAAACGGATCGAAATTGAAGTAGTATTCCCAACCGGTAGCCATTCCATCATCATCATGGTCTTGATAGAACACTTCTGGACCGTCATCCCATTCATCACCATCGGAATCATTAGCAATTGGATTTGTACCATTCACAAATTCTTCGAAGCTAGTGTAATTCTCAAGGTTGTCATAGAACATTTTTCCATCTGGACTGTCAGGGTCAATGTGACAATTACTCGACTGTGGGTCCTCATATGAAGGACAATACTTTGCAATTAATCCAGTACGGTTCAACCCATCCTTATCCGGGTCTTCCATACCATCATCAATACCATCCAAATCTGAATCCTTCAGTGCTGGATCCATTACACCACGAGCACCGTTTGCATTGTATGTAGAATTGTCAACCAATCCACTAATCAGGGCTAGTTCTGAATATTTTACTTCCCAGCCATCTGGCAACATGTCGCCATCTGTGTCATCATCAACCGGATTTGTATCCCATCGATCTGGAGCTTCTGCTCCGTTGGCAAGAGTATCATTGTCAATATCGTAGGTGTCGTCCTTCAGTGAACCTTCTGATGGGTCAAGAGCCCATCTTCCATTACAACCATTGCACAGGGAGTTAGAAGGTACAGCGAAATTAGTCATGTTCATCTCGTGAATCTCATACTTCTTTTCTAGAATAAATCCAGTAAGCCAATTCTTCCAGATGTATCCTCCTGGTTCAAGGCCACATTCAATCATTGAATCACAGCCTGGTGGGAGCCACAAATCTGTAGAGACCCATAGTGAATGGGATTTCGAGTTATCCTCTATCGATTCCACTTGCATCTCCCAACCATCGAGCATACCATCACCATCTGTATCGTTAATCAGAGGATTAGTAGGGTTTTGATATGGTCTTGGAACGAATAGAACTTCGTGTCCGTCAATCAATCCGTCATCATCGGTATCTGAATTGTTAGCATGAGTTAGGAAATTATCTTGACCAAGAATTACTTCTTCACCGTCTTCAAGTCCATCATTATCAGTGTCATACATACATGGGCTGGTGAAATAATCTTCTCCGTACCAAGAGAATCCATTCAGGGCTTCTGCTTGGTCGCCAAGACCGTCTCCATCGGTATCTGCATTAGATGCGTTTGAACCAGTATCACAGATTTCATTGAACTCTCTGAAATCAGATAGTCCATCTTCATCAGTATCCCAAAGACCAGGGTCAGAGGTTACGTGAGTGAGTTGAACACCACGATTTACTACAAGAATATCCCAGCCTATGACTTCGATTCCGTCTTTGAGTCCATCTCCATCGGTGTCTGGATTCAATGGGTCGGTGGAGCGCCCATCGATTATTCCATCACCATCAGAGTCTCTTGCATTATATTCCATCAAGTTGGTGAACATCTCATCGAGTTCGACAATTTCTACCCACACATCGAGACGGCTTTCGATTGTATCGCCAACTTCGACGTTGATAGAGTAAACATACCCTTCAACTGGTGCAACAAGAGGAATAACTTGCTGGTTTCCACCAGAAAGAGTGATTCTTGCACGGGCAACTGTTTCGTTAGCACTGACCCAGTCATCTAATTCAACATCAATAGCAACTACTAATGCTGCATTTTCAAGTGTTGAGAAGGTGACTGCACCATCACCATCTGCATCGTAACCATCACGGTCTGAATCGAGGTCACCATTGGAACCATCTCTAGGATCTAATCCATTTGTAGCTTCCCAACCATCTGGCATGTCATCATCGTCTGTGTCGGCATGCCATGGAGATGTGAATTTCTCAATTCCAAAGATATTGGCTACTTGATATTCTTCGATGTTGTTCATCCCGTCCTCGTCCCAATCGCCATATCCATCGGAGTTGTTAGCAGGGTCTAGAAGTTGGTTAGAAGCCACTGAACTACCGGAACTAGGGTGTTCTAATACATTAGAGAAACAAAATTCGAAACCATCAGGCATTCCATCGCCGTCAGTATCAAAGTCAGATGGACCATTCAACAATCCATCCCCATCCATATCTTCCTTGAACCAAGCAAGTCCATTCTCTTGTGCCTCTTCGGCGAATGGTGCATTACGAACAATTGGGTCTAGTAGACTTAGGCCACAGTTTCTGCCTGTTGCCTTCATTACCGAAATTGTAGTGTTAGAAATTTCATGAATATCATCTAGCAAGTCTCCATCTGAGTCAGCTTTTGTTGGGTCAGTACCATATTGTTCTTCTTCAAGGTTAAACAAGTTGTCAGAATCAGAATCTAAAACCTGGTCACAGGAATGTTGTCCTGCTGCATTAGCCAAGTTGTCCCAATCTGCGATTCCGTTTTCGCCATTGAAATGTGCCTCTAGGGATTCTTCCATAGCATCATTCAGTTCAACACAATCCCAGTTACCAGAAAGTGGGTCGAATAGAGTGTAATTTCCAGCAGGGTGGTTAACGACTAACTTGTATGTTACTTCCCACTTATCGTTCAGACCATCGCCGTCAGTATCGGCAAGTCTAGGATTGGTACCTTCGAGTAATTCTACCGAATTGATTAGGCCGTCTCGGTCAGGGTCACCCTTTGGACCATCATCAGGATCAGGCCATGAATCATCTTCTTCCTGCTCTTCTGCACCTTCAGAATTGGCTTCGCTTGGATCGTTATCTGCATCATCGGACTCACCATTATCTAAGGGGTTAAGTCCGTTTTCTACTTCCCAGCCATCCAATAGTCCGTCGCCGTCCGTATCCTCTTTATCTGGATCTGTGCCATACTGTAGTTCAACCGAGTCAACTAAACCATCAGAATCTCTATCTTGAGATTGACCGGAATTGGAACCATCCCCAATCAAATCATCTTCAGCTGCTGAATCGAAATCACCCGCCCCTTCACTAGTTTGGAAGAAGCCGGTTGCACCAACGAAAAGGGAGCCAAAAATTAGAGTTGAAACTATGGCAACATAGGCCATTTGATTGTGTGACATTGACATAGTAATACGCTCCGCACGCTAATGCAGATTGCTCGACTACTGTTCCGGTCATAAACCTTCACGGTACTTGATTTGGTAATAATCAGTAATTAATAGACAAATATTATGCTATTTCATAGCGAGTTTGTAATGTTATTTTGGTGTTCAAACCCTGAGAAATAACGCTCACTTTAACCGGTCTTCCTTCACATCTAGTCCATGCTCCAGCAAGATAGCCTACTGTGACTGAAAGCAGAGGTATTTGCTCATACACGAGTTCAATGCCACCTTTATCATCGATTGAATCAACAGAACTTGGTACAGAAAGTCCCATCGGTGCAAATAGGGAATTACAACTCTCAATCCATCCATCTGGTTCTGATGCTAAGAAAATTTCTTCGCCAGCAATGAACAGATTTTTGCATGCAATTGCAA
>CACLCM010000027.1 GCA_902605365.1 uncultured Candidatus Poseidoniales archaeon
CACTTCATTCTGCCATGGGAATTCGCTGAAAAAATCAGAGATTTAGATGGTAAGGTTTCGTTGGTTTTTGGTGAAGAAGGTAAAGGTCTATCTTCTGAAGAGTTAGACATGTGCGATGTATTGCTTACCTTACCAACCTGGGAAGGATATCCAATTGCAAATCTCTCTCAGGCTGTTGGTCATTGTGTATATGAACTACATCGAGATCGAATATTGAACGGTGCTTCGATTAAAGGCGTAATCAAACAGAGAGGTTTGACTCCACAATTAAGACAAATATTGAAGCAATCTATTGAGGAGTTTTCCAATTCCCTTGACACTGATATTAACGACTTAATTGCAGATGTCTATGACCGTGTTATAATGCGAGGTATTCCTTTGGATACGGAAGCAGAGCGAATGATTGGCTCACTAGTTCAAGCAACTACTGCGTTGCAGAAAGTATCCGGTGATGAAAATTGGAAGCGAGAACGCAGAAAGCGGGTCACTCCCTCCAAGAAGCCCAAGACTTCGGAGTCTCCCTGACGTGCATTGCCACCAGTCTCAAATCATTACCGTATGCGGTTTTGATGTGTGGCGCTACCTGTTCAAATGCCCATTTAGCCAAGTTCTCGGCGGTTGGAATGAATGGAACCCTTACTATTCTGTGGTCAGGAGGTAGTTTCTCAAACAATTCCAGCAGTACAGTGTCCTTGTCATATACCACAAATGCATGGTCAATAATATCATGTACATATTCATTCAATATCTTGGACACATCTGAGAAATCGATTAACATCCCTTCTTCAGATACTCCTCCTACATCGACAACATCTCCTTCGATTTCTGCTTCAAAGCGATATCTATGCCCGTGCATGTGACGGCATTTGGATTTGTGATTAGGTACTCTGTGTCCAGTATCAGTTTCTACATATCGTCTAATTGTTGTAGCCATCCTATTCACCTTTGAAATCTAAGCATATTGAATTGATGCAGTACCTTGGACCTCTAAATTCGTGGAACAGATGCCCTAAGTGCGAATCACAATCAGTACATCGAACCTCAATTCGTACCATTCCATGTGTTTCATCTTTTAATTGAGTGATATTGGCTTGTTCAGCTTCTGAACTAAATGCAGGCCAACCGCAGCCGGAATCAAATTTGTCTTCCGATGTGAACAACACCTTGTCGCATTCTGCGCAATGGTATTTGCCATTTTCATAATGCTTGTCATACTCTCCAGTAAATGGGCGCTCAGTTCCATTTTGCTTCATTACATGATATCGCAGTTGAGATTTGAGAGCACCCTCTAGAACTTCTTCCCAGGAAGTGACATACTCAACAGGGTCTCTTCTTCCAATTGCATGGAATGCGAGAATACGTTCTACATCAGCACCACTTGTGCCGCTCGATCTTCCCCTCTCATCAGGATTGTATGATGTATTCGTGTTTGCAAAAACAGTATCAAAATCTAGTTTCAATTTTTTACAGGATAATAGTGAATCTCGTAGTATTGTTACCTTATCGCCATCGATGTAAGGTAGGTGGAATGAAACCTTTTCACTTTCCCAGTTTCCTATTGCAAAAGCCTCTCCAAGTGAATCGTAGAATTCAGGTCTACAGTCTGGATAAATCGCATGGTCGCCTGAGTGCACGCCTAGCGCAATTATGACATCAGTATTTTCCTTAAGTGCAATCGATAGAGCATATCCATAAACAATTGAAGCAAAAATAGCATTCCGATTCGGTACCACTGTCGCTTTCATTTGTTCTTCTTCATAATGACCTTCGGGGACCTCGATGTCACCACTAGTCAATGCTGAATGAAATATGCTCATCGCTGAAGATAGGTCGACGATTCTGTGCTCTACTTCAAAACCATTTTCTTCTAGATATTTGATATTCGCACAGGCCCTTGTCAATTCGATATTGTGCTTTTGACCATATTCGTATGAGATGCAACTAACTTTGTATCCATCAGATAGTAGTCTCATTAACAATCCAGTGGAATCCATTCCCCCACTCAATGCCATAACCGCTCTCATCAGTCTACCCCCATCCATTTGTGAGTCTGTAAAGATAGTCTCCAACCTGGTGTTGATTTGACAATATTCTCAACTTGTGCAAAGCTACGCCCATTTTGTTCTACTGAATCATTTTCTAAGTAACAAGGTTGAATGAATTTGTGAGTAAAACCACTTTTGAGGTCATCATACATTGTGAGGTCTTGTCCACAGTATACAACTTTTAACTCATCACCTTCCCTCTGTTTAATCGTTCGATTAGGGTACAGTTGGTCTTTGGGTGACACGCATATCCAGTCGATAATCTCGGGTACTGGAATAGTTCCATTGGTTTCAACTGATAGATTAATTCCGTGTACTTTCAATGCTGAACCAATTGTTTCTAAATCTTGTAAGCATGGTTCACCTCCAGTGAAAATAACCCTCTTACATTCGTAGGATAGGACTTCTTGGACGATATCATCCAACTCCATCTCTACAAATGTCAAGAAGTCGGTATCGCACCATTCGCACCTTAGATTGCAATTTCCAAACCGTATGAACACATGCGGTACTCCAGCGTGAAAAGCCTCACCCTGAACCGAATGAAAAATTTCAACTATTGGATAAGATGTCATTATATCACTTCAACTGGATAGTGGGCGACTCTGAATAAGTTGCATCAATTCAGTACGCGCTTCATTGATATCAAAGAATACGCCTCTCATCGCACTGGTAGTCATAACTGCATTCTGTTTTGATACTCCTCTGCACTGCATACATCCGTGAGCTGCTTCAATAATTACCGCTGCACCTAGCGGCTTTAGATGGGTTTCTAAGTCGTCAGCCACTCCTTTAGTGATGCGCTCTTGATTCTGAAGTCTCCTTGCATGTAATTCGACGATACGGGCTAGTTTGCTAATTCCTACAATTCTATCAGTCGGGATATATGCAACATGTGCACGTCCTTTGAAAGGCTGAAGATGGTGTTCGCAAGTTGAGTGGAATTCAATATCTCGTAATAGTACAATTCCATCATAACCTTCTCCATTGAATGTTGAAGACAGTACTTCTTCTGCATCCATGCCATAGCCTGCATAAATTTCCTCAAAGGATTTAATCACTCGTTCTGGAGTTTTCTGCAGTCCTTCTCTATCCGATGAATCTTCAATATATTCAAGAATGACTTTCACTGCTTCCAATGCTTCATCTTTAGTGCTCATTGTGATTCCTCCAACCGCCCATGGCGTGCGTCTATTGCATCTAATTGATCTAGCAACTTTCTGCATGCTGTACGAATGGCATCTGCTACAGAGACAAACTTTCCGTCATCTCCAACATGATTCTTCATGTCTTCCAGCAATTGGGCTGGCATATCCAAACTGACCTTGGGCATGATCAATCGTCAAACGCATCTGATATAAGTATTCTTATAGTAATACTACAGTAATACTTGAGTATTCTCAAGAGATTGAGGCGACTAAGTCTTCTCGCTTGAACTGTCTTGCTGCGAACCATGCTGCTAATCCTGCATAGAATATACTTGAGAGCAGCCAGACTACTATATGTTCAACAATTATTCTGTCAAGTAGTAATTCCCTTAATGCAAGCAGGATATTTACCAGAGGAATTGCAAACCACCATGATTCAATTCCATCAAGGTTGATCACTTGTGTAAAGAGTGCGGGGAATATTATGAATAAAATTGCGGGTCCTAGTAATGAGCCTGCTTCTTTCACACTATGCGCCTTCATAGCCAAAGCCAGCTCAAATGCAACTACCATTATTGCAAATATTACTACAGCACTTAGCAGTAGCAAAATACTGGTCAGCGAGATTGTAGGCATCCCAATAATCGATGATGATGCTAAGAAAGAAATCGCGAACAACAATCCACCGATTTGCATAGCAACTCCAGCACTGGTAATTGTTGCCACAGCCAGCCATTTCCCTGCTAGCAATTGCATTCGTGAGCATGGTAAGCACAGTAATGCTTCAAGAGTTCCTCGCTCCCTTTCACCTGCTGTCATATCGATAGAAGGCTGTATGGCACTAGATGCGGTCCAAATTGCGATGACCATTGGAATAAACATAGAGAGAACCAATCCTGCTTGTTCCCCTTTTGTAGCGGCATCAGCACTAGCAATGTCTCCATCCCAAGTTACCGGGTCCAATGTGGTTTCAGGGTCTAGCCCAGCCTCAACTAACGTTCCATTTACTACGTCACTTTCCCAGGATGAAATGTCCATCAATATTCGGTTTCGTGCTTCGTTAGAGGCTTCACTAGTGGATAGGTAAAGTATTGAAAATCTCCATTCAGTACCGTTTTGAGATAATCTGAAAATAGCCTCAACACCAGCGGTTCTTAATCTATCATCTTCATCTCCAGTATCCGACAAATTGTTTAGCCCACTAGGTATTTCTTCGAATGTTATGTTTAGCCCAGATTCATTGAAGGCTATTTCTAAATCATCATTTATGTCACCTTGCCAAACTACATCTAATTCCAATGCATCTAACTCTGCTGCTTCGGATTCTAGAAGTAATGGTAAAGCTATGAATAGTGCAGGGAAGATTAGGAGTGGTATTACGATTAGAGCGATTAATGTCCTCCAATCTCTTACGAACTCGATTATTTCCTTCTTTGCGATAGTGGATATGAAGCGCCATGAATTATTCATCTTCGCCCACCTCCTTGATTTGTGGAGTGCTTCCAGTAAGGAATTTCCTCCACCATTTAGACAATCTTCCATCCTTGGACTTATCTTCATTCCTAGGTCTAGCCTTGTCGGACGTCAAAGAAACATATGCGTTCTCCAGAGTAGTGTCTCCGGTCATTTCTAGTAATTCTGAAGGTGAACCATCTGCCCGAATTGTTCCATTGTGTACAATTATTATTCTGTCACACACTTGTTGTGCCTCCGCCAAATGGTGTGTACTGTAAATTACAGTTCCACCTTCATCCCTTAATTGACCAACAAGTGAGCGCACTGTACGAGCGCTTGTGACGTCTAATCCTGCTGTTGGCTCATCTAATAGTAGAATATCTGGTCCGTGTGCTAAAGCCCGCAATAATGCTGTTTTCTGGCGCATTCCACGGCTAAATCCCTTGGTATGTCTTGACAATGAGTCAGTGATCTCTAGACGATTTGCAAAATGCGATACTCGGTTCCATGCAACTTCATCAGATATTCCATACATACGTGAGTGGTATCGTATATTCTCCCAGGCTGTTAATCTTGAATACAGACCTGTTGATTCAGGTACGACTCCCAATTTAGATCTCATGGTCGAAACCGGTTCGGTTCCGAATAAAATCGAGCCATTAGTAGGCTCCATCACTCCAGCCATCAGCCGAAGTAATGTCGTCTTACCTGCACCATTTCCACCAACCAATCCGATGACTTGGCCTGCATTAATGTCTAAGTCGACATGGGTGAGTGCTTCAACTTCACCGAACCTCTTGGCGACGCCAGAGAGTGTCAAAAGAGGTCCGCCCATAACAGTGGCTCAATGTTCTGATTGAACAGTATTGTCCAAGTTGGATTGTAAAAAAAGTGATAATCATAAGATTATTGCATCACCAAGAATTACTTTTGAGCAAGTTCCACAAGTACTCCGCCCGTACTCTTTGGATGTACAAAGGCAATTAATGCCCCATGTGAGCCCTTTCTTGGAACCTTATCTATCATGGTAACATCGTTTTCTAGAAGTAATTCTATCATTGATTCTAAATCTTCAACTCGAAAACATATTTGTTGAACACCAGGGCCTCTTTTTTCCAAAAACTTACCAATTGGAGTATCACTTCCCGTTGGTTCAAGTAGTTCGATCATCGGATTCCTAGGGTCATCTTCGCTAGTCGAAAAAAATCGTGTTTTGACGCCCTGCTCCTCAACAACCTCATCAGATTCACCTTGGATTAAACCGATGAGTTTCCAGAATGATGATGATTCATCTAAGTTATCGCATGCAATTCCAATATGGTCAAGATATATCTTCATAAAATCACCTAAAAACCGCTTGGTGCCATGTATGTTCCAAACTCTTCTTTCATGGCTGAAATGATTTCACCTAGTGTACAATCGTGCTTCAAAGCCTCAATAACTAATGGGAATAAGTTGGTTTCTTTTGCAGCCTCAACTCTGATTGCTGTTAGCGCTGCCTCTACAGCCTCATCATTTCTATTATTGCGCAATTTTGCTAATTTCTCTTTCTGTCTTACCCCTAAATCTGCGTCTGGTTTCAACACTGGAGGCATTTTTTCTTCGTCAAGAACACCGTGATTTACACCAACGATTTTTCTGTCACCAGATTCAACTTGGTTCAAATGTTCCCAAGCCGCTTCGTGAATTTCTCTTTGTTGGAATCCAGCCTCAATAGACTTCATAGCTCCACCCATCTTTTCGATTTCTAAAATCTTTGATTTTGATTTCTTATATATTTCATCAGTCAACATCTCGACAAGATGAGACCCACCTAGCGGGTCAACTACATTCGCAGCTCCACTTTCCTCAGCAATGATTTGTTGAGTCCTGAGTGCCACAGTAGCGCTTTCTTCAGTCGGCAGGCCCAACGCCTCATCGTATGAGTTTGTGTGTAGACTCTGTGTCCCTCCACAGACTGCAGCTAATGCTTGAATTGTTACTCGTGCAATGTTATTCATTGGTTGCTGAGCAGTCAATGAAACCCCTGCAACTTGAGTATGGAATCTCAGCATTGCACTTTTGGGATTTTTCGGTGCATATCTTTCTGTGATCAAGTCATACCACAATTTTCTTGCCGCTCTAAATTTACTTGCTTCCTCAAAGAAGTCATTGTGGCAATTGAAGAAGAATGAAAGTCTTGGCCCGAATGTATCGATGTCAAGTCCTTTTTCAACTGCTGCTTCGACATATGCTAATGCATTTGCGATTGTAAATGCGACTTCTTGAACAGCGGTTGAACCTGCTTCTCTAATATGATATCCTGAAATTGAAATTGTATTCCAAGCAGGAATTTCTTCAGCACAATACTCGAAGATATCAGTAATTAGTCGCATTGAGGGTTCAGGTGGGAAAATGTGAGTCCCCCTAGCGATATATTCCTTTAATATGTCATTTTGAATAGTACCCTTAACTTGTGATTTACTAACTCCGTTTTCTTCTGCCACTGCAACATACATTGCAAGCAAAACCATTGCTGGTGCATTGATGGTCATCGATGTCGAAACTTTGTCCAAAGGAATACCAGATAGTAAAATCCTCATGTCATCCAAACACGAAATAGAAACTCCAACCTTGCCAACTTCGCCTTCACTCATTTCATCATCAGCATCTAGGCCAAGTTGTGTTGGTAGGTCAAAAGCCACTGAGAGGCCTTTTTGACCCCTTTCCAGTAACAATTTGAATCTCTCATTAGTTGCTTCTGCACTACTAAATCCAGCGTATTGCCTCATTGTCCACAACCTGGACCGATACATCGTATCATGAATTCCTCTGGTGTACGGTGGTTTTCCAGCTACATCAGGTCCTGCGATTTTCGGAATCTCGATACCACCGAGAGTCCGCCAGTCATCTCTTCGCTGGCCTGACATATGTTTTCACCATCAGTGTTCTGTTCCACCGGGTCCATGAGCATGCCCGTGGGATATTTCTTCTTCAGTGGCATCTCTAACTTCAATTACTTCAACATTGAATGTTAATGACTTTCCAGCTAGTGCATGATTGAAATCTACTGTAATAGTATCACCATTAACTGCAGTCACTCTAAATGGCCCCATATCGCTCATTAATGTCATTCCGACTTCGGGAGTTATCTCTCCAAACATGCCAGTAGGTACTTCTTGAACAGCTTCAGGCATGTGTTCTCCATATGCATCTTCAGCTGAAAGTGTAAATTCCACTTTGTCGCCTTGTTTTGCGCCCATTAATTCCCTTTCGAAACCCGGTATCATTTGCTTATGTCCAACCAAGAAGGTTAGAGCCTCTCTTCCTTCGCTTGAATCAAACACTTCACCACTATCTGGCAATGTTCCTGTGTAATGTACTCTGGCAACTCTATTATTCGCAATTTCTGACATATTTATCATCTCTTAGTCGTATATCGTTTGACGATTTTTCTAAATTCGTCTGCAACTTCTGCAGGTAGAATTAATTCTTCTTCTTTTTGAGTAATGAATTCGATTGCCTCGGATACGCCGATACGTTCGCCTTTAGCCCATATCTGGCCTAACACATTTGATCTATGCTCTTCACTGATAGCATCATTGTCAAGTAACTCTCTAGCGACGTATTTGTACTCGAGATATTTTCGGCGATCTAGTTTTCGAGAAGTTGGTTGTCTTCCACCACCTTTTTTATCACCACGTCGCCTTTTCGGTCTTCTGTCGACCTTTTTCTTTTCGGTTTTGATAATCTCGAATACATTAGAAGATGTATTTTCAACAACTACATCTGGAATGACAACATCTGTAACTTCTTTTTCCACCACAGTAGCAGTTTCTAAAATTTCAACTTCAGGAACAAGTTCTTGACCAGTATCAACATTCTTTGCATCTTTTGCATCTTTTGCAAATTGCGCAGTTGCAGCTGATTTAGCACGTAGGGCTGCTAGTCTATCTTCTCTGCTATCGGGTTTTTTGATAGAAGTCTTAGGAGCAGGTTTGGGCTGGGGAGAAGGGTTTTTTCGTACCACAGGAGCAACATTCTGCGCAACCTTTTCAGCAGTTTTCTTTTCTTCGAGTTCCTTCTTTCTCTTTAGAGCTTCAACTGCCGCTCTTTGCTTTGCAGCATGGTCATCGGATTGTCTGACTGGCTCAGGAGTCTTTGGACGTGAAGGGCGAGGAGACCTTTCCTTTCTTTCACGGGACTTTTGACTAGCGTTTGGTGCAAATGGATTGAATGGTTCATCCTTGCGCCTTCGCCCGTTCATAATGTTGCGGCTTATCCGCCTCTCATAACCCTTGGCATCCGCTCAAGCCCACGAAATGGGTGTTTGGTCAGTTCTCATTTCTTGGTCAATACCTGATTCTATCAACGATGTAATCCTTCCACTATTAATTTCAAGCCATCCAAGTCTTGCAATCATAGTGCCATTATCGATACAATACATACGTGGAGGACAGTGACTGCTTGCATCGCGCTCAGTACACATTATGCTAGACATGTCACGCAATCTTTGATTGCATGCTACGCCTCCTCCAAGCAAAATCTCAGTTTTTCCCGTATGTGCAAGTGCTCTTTCTGCTACTTCTATACAAGCTGCAAAAGCATGCTCTTGTAAACTCCAGCAAACTGCCTCAAATGGCTTACCTTGACTAACTAATTTGTTTGCAGCACTCATCAAACCAGAGAATGCTAAATCCATTCCATGAACTGCATATGGCAATTCTAGACCTTGAAGTGATGGTTCAGGGTTTTGTGACAACCATTCAAGTGCTTTCTTTTCAATAACCGGGCCACCAGGGAATGGGATTCCATGTTTTCTGGCAAACTTATCAAGCATATTTCCAATGCCTATGTCCAAAGTTTCACCTAATACACGGTATCTGCCATCTAATCTTGCAATAACTTGAGTGTTGCCTCCGCTTACGTACAGTAGAATTGGGTCATCGCATCCACATTGCTCTCTGCCGATTTCAATGTGAGCAACACAGTGGTTGACTCCGATCATAGGAATCTCGAGGTGTGTGGAAATTGCCCTAGCTGCTGCAGCGCCAGTACGCAAGCAAGCCCCCATTCCAGGACCTTGGGAATATGCGACCGTTCCTAGATCTGAAGGTTGTAAATTATTCTCGTCAAGAACCCGCTTCAAAAGAACAGATGACAATTCGACATGATGGTCTGCCGCTTCTCTTGGATGAATTCCACCTTCTGTCGGCCTCAGAGTATCTGAAGCGGACGGTTTTGGACTTCCGCTTCCATCAACCAAACCGAATGAGAAGGTGTGTGCGGTCGACTCAATACCGAGTGTCCAATCACCTGCCATGGTCTTGTCCTGTCGCATATACTATCTAACGGTTACATACACGCCAACATATGCAAAGGCTTCTAATCAATGCTGGCCCAATCGCTCACATGGCTGGCGATGGACCAATTATTGGTAATGTTGAAGATGAAAGTACGCTCGTATCTGTGTCTGGTTTGTCTATTTTAGTGGATGGATTCACTATTCAGAAAATTGGTCCAACCGAGGAACTACTTTCGGAATTTTCACAGGCAGATATTCTAGATTTGGAAGGTAAGGCAGTAGTTCCAGGATTAGTTGATTCGCACACACATTTAGTGTGGAGTGGTGACAGAAGCAGGGAGGTTTCTTGGAAACAACAAGGACTCAGTTACCGGGAAATCGCTCAGTTGGGAGGAGGCATTGCTGCCACTGTTAACCCTACTAGAATTGCTACAGATTCGGAGTTGTCTCATCTGGCAATTGAACGGATGCGTGAAGCATTGCGGAATGGAACAACGCATCTCGAGGCAAAATCTGGTTATGGTCTTGATACGGAATCTGAACTTAAGCTTCTATCAATAGCGGAAGAAGTCAGTGCTATCGAAAGACTTCCATCATTAGATCTAACCTGGCTTGGTGCTCATGCGGCGCCAATGGGTGAATCAATCGATTCCTATTGTGAAGAAATATTGTCTGAACAACTTCCAGCAGTCTTGGAACAAGGCATTGCAAGAAGTGCAGATGTATTTTGTGAGCCAGGATGGTTTAGTGTTGAACAGAGTGAAGATATTCTGAAAGCTAGCCGTGATGGTGGACTTGATTTACGCATACATATCGATGAATTCGCCGATGGCGGAGGAGGAGATTTAGCAGCCGATTTGAAAGTATCAACTGCAGACCACGCTCATTATACTAATGATGATGCTAGAGCAGCAATGCATTCCGCAGGTGTGAATACTGGATTTTTACCTGGCACTCCTTATTCTATGGGTGAAGATTATCCTCCATTTTCAATGTGTCTTGAAAATGAATGGGCATGGACTATCGCGTCTGACTTCAATCCGAATTGCCGAACCTTGAGTTTGCCATTCATCGGGTCGATATTAGTTCAGCGTAATGAAATATCACCAATTGTTGCTCTAGCAGCATGTACTCGCAATTCAGCACTGACAACTCCTCACCCTTCTGGATTAGTTCACGGACAGATCAAGGAAGGCGGCATTGCAAATCTGAATATCATTGACGGACCATGGTGGGAGTCATGGTGCTTGCAACCTGGTCATTCTCCCTTCGCAGCTACAATGCTTGAAGGTGAATTGATTTTTCATTAAATGTCAAATGAGTAGTGATTAAAATGAAATCATCTAAACCGTATTGGCTCGAAACAGTAGTATGTTCTGCACGAAAAGGTGTAGACGCCAGGTTAGAGCGTATGCTGGAAGCTAGGCAAGAAATGCGTCGGAGAACTGAAGGTTGTGTTAGGGCTTGGGTTTCAAGATCCATGGATGGCCAACCGATGTTCTTACTTCAGGCAATTTATGATGATGAAGATTCTTGGCATCGTAGTGCAAAAAGAATTGCGAGTGAGTTGGATTCTAGGGATGGTGGCATCGAATCTTTGCTAGGGGGCCCACCTTTGGTGGGCATTTTCGCACTTAACCCCGATGATGTCGATTTCGAGGCCCCCTGATTGTCGCATAACATACATTATGCGACAAGGGTTTTATCCAGCTATCTTTAGATGCGGCGCAGTACGCCTTTTAGACTTTAAAAATTGAAACTTTAGCGTTTTTACCCCTTAGAGGGGGGGGGTTTTTGGGAAAAAATGATTATTTTTGAAATGATAAACAAATAACAGTATTCATTACTAAGTTTATCCACGGAGAACACGTTCCTTATGTCTAAAGTAAGCGGATTCTGTTTGAAATGCAAGACCTATGGCCCCATC
>CACLCM010000028.1 GCA_902605365.1 uncultured Candidatus Poseidoniales archaeon
TAGATGTAAGCGACCTTCTTACCACTAATTTGTCCAGAAGGTGACGACATAATTACAACCGAATCTTCTCCGATACTACCTGCTCCAATCACATGTCCTTCAGCAATCAAATTAGATAACCCAATAACAGAATCACCTGCATTATACAGACCATATCTAGTGACTGGACCGTGAATTCCAATTTCATCATGATATACTTTAATTTCAGTATCTGAAATCTTCATCATCACTATCTTGGTGGCACCTGGAGAAGAAATATTCTCTGTTTCATCTACTGACCAAATCGAATCTTGTACTACACTGATAATCTCTGCTGAACGTCCGCTACCCTCGATCCAAGCTGAAACTAATACGTCCTCACCTTTGTGCTCAACGATCATCATTTCTGGCATACTAGCATCATCACCAGCAGGGGCTTGGAAATTAAACGGAGTTTGTGAAATTTTACCATGGGCATAGAATAATCCTACTCTATCGATTCCCGTAACGTCATCTCTCATCGCTTGATACAACAAGTGAATTGTGTCCTTACCAATTCCAACTGCCAAAGCATCACCATATTGTGGCTTAATATCAATATCCGATAACACATTCATCTTAGTAGTCCATCCAGTACTAGATTTTGCATTGTCATTATGAATCATGAAAACATTGGTAATATCATTCCAAGAACCACCAGTCAAAATATCTCGATGGTAACCTGCTAACACTATTTCATCACCTCTTGATGAAAGGTCAAAGCCCCAGTAATTTCCTTCGGATTGTTTCAAAGGAGTGAGGTGTGAAGTCACTGTACTCATGTCGCCCAGTAATCCAATACTAGACATTCCGACATCTGTCAATGTGTAACCAAGTTGGTCATCAAATCTCTTATTCCAAGCAAGATGTACTCTGTTATCATCCCTTAGAGTGAAGGCAAACTCTCCGGCCCAATCTGCTTCGATTAGCGTGTCACCTGGCATTCCAAAAGACGGTGTTAGAGTTCTAGCATGCAATTCACCATTTTTGGTAGTAAAGAGTAATCCTCCTCCATCAGGTATTCCGACGAAGCCGAGAGCGGCTTCACCGTCAGAAAGTGTCAGCCCCACCTTCAGACCAACTTCAAAGTCGTCGACTATCACGCTAAACCTGAGTTCTGAGTATGCCGCTTCAACACCATCTCCTTCGAGAAGTACCCGATGTTTTACGACTCCTACCGAATCATGTGTATGAGAAAATTGTGCTTTCGCATTTCCAGATGAACTGGTAGAACCAGGAATTACCGAAATAGTTCTCGTGTCACCTTCTACCCAACCGAGTTCATCCCATGTGTACAATGTCATTTTGATATTTGTAGCGTCGGTCTGACCCATATTGTCTACACGCACATTTATTGTGTACGGTATTTGATTATCTTCACTTACACTTGGAGAGGGGATTGAAGAGAATGTCGAAACTGCGCTTGTCAAGAAGCGGAGTGTAGGCTCGACTGGCCTCTCTTTAATTTCGAAAGAGAACGTGTATTCATTATCGCTCTCATCGTCGTTCATCAAACCATTAGGGTCAATCTCAATTGTAACATCGTGAACTCCTGCATCGGTAGCCCACCACCACAAAATTACCGAGATTGTTTCACCTTGCTCAACTCTTGGCAATTTACCTTCACTTGGATATGTACTAGATTCTGAACCCGGAGCATCGAGTCGTACGTGTAAATCTGTAGCATCATCATCTCCAGTATTCACCACACTGAAATGGACTTCTAGTATCGTTCCTGCAACTGCATTAGTCGCAGGTAAATCTTGGTCGAGGATCTGAACCGAACCCTGGAATCTCAATTCAGGAGCTGCGGGTTGATTGTCAATAGTGAAAGTACGTCTCACTATATCTGATTCCGAGCCACTCGTATTGACTAATTTGATGGATATTTTGTGTGATCCATCATCTATTTCTGTTGAATCCCAAGTAAAAGACCAGTCTTGTGGACTGTTGTCAGTTTCATCAAATGAATGCGCATTTTCCCATTCATCGGAATTCACTCTATACATGAGGTGGCTAGGCTCAATACCTTGTGCAGTACCACTAAAACTGACTGTGTCAGACAATACCGAACCTGATGAAGGTGAACCGAATGAAACAATCATTCGACCAATATTACCCCACCGAATATCGCTAGAAACCAACTCTCCAGCACCTGAGGCTTTGACTTCGATTACTACATTTTGTTCGCTTTCATCAATCCAATCTTCCTTGATTAATACGTCCAAATACCAAGATTCGATATCTCCGCCAGCAGTACTCCAATCGAGTAATACCACTTCTTCGAAATCATCAAGATACTGAGTTATTCGAATATCGACTTGATTCCACGGGCCACTGTCGTTAACCACGCTTCCGTCTATTCGAATTATTTCACCGGCAATAAACCACGTTCCGTTTACTGGGTTTGATATAGTTACACCTTCATCTGTAGTGTCGTTAGAAGGAGGAACCACGATCCCACCACCGCCACTATTCAATGGAGTACATGGTCGCTCAAGAACAGTATCTATTGCACAAGATGCATCTAATAATCCGAATCCCCATTCATCATTCCAGCGATCGGATACTCCCGATTCAGAAGGGCTGCCTTTCAATTCACTTGAATTGCGCAATATGTCTTTAATTTCCATAGGAGTCAAGTCAGACTCCGCTTGTAGCATTAATGCAACCACGCCTGAAACTAATGGAGTCGCCATCGATGTTCCATCCTTTGATTCATATGAATTGTCAGCCATTGGCCTGGGAGAGCCGGGCAATGAAGTTCCCGTCGCGGCAGAAGCAGAATAAATCCCGCTTCCATAAGCGGTAATATCTGGCTTTAGTTCGTCCCAGTCATCATTATCGTTATCGCTATCTCTAGGCCCGGTGTTGGAGTATGACGCCATAAAATCGTCAGTACGATTTATTGAATCAGAATTATCTGCAGAACCAATTGTGATTGCTCCGTCAGCACTTCCAGGAGAAGCAATACGGCGCTTGCCATCGTTACCTGCTGCGACAATACATGCAATCCCATGGTCATAAGTTGCATTGTTTACTAGCCTAGATTCCGCCCCAGTACCATTGTCACCAGAATCATCAGGAGAAAGAGGATTTCCGATTGAACCGAATGACATCTGGCCTATTTGAATTCCTTTAGCGCCATTACCCCAATCAGTATCCTTGTTATTTATCATCCACTGAATCCCATTCAAAGAATTTTGAGAATTGGTTCCACCACTGTCGGTCAAAACTTTGACATCGACCAAGAAAGCTCCAGGTGCTCCGCCCATGTGAACTTGAGAAGAGTCTCCAGTTCCGAGGGCTATTCCTGCTACGTGAGTTCCATGGCCTTGACCATCATCAGGGTCTTGGGAGCCGTCAGGGTTCGAAGCTTGTGAAGTTGCATCAAAACCAGCAACCCATTTTTGGTCATTGTATGAGTTAGCGTCTAAATCGGGTTCATCATCCACATCATCGAAGTCATTCAGAGAACGGTGTTCGTTATCGACTCCGCTGTCAAGAACAGCAATTACGATCCCCTCGCCATCATATCCACGGTCGTAAACTGTGCCCGAGTATACATCAGAGGGTCTGATTCTCGTAGCTGGATTAGCGCTCTCAAGAGTGGAATCGATGATATTCTGCATTTCGATAACTACAACCGAATCCAATGCAAGAATTTCGACAAGTGAACTAACTGGGACGTGGTCAACAACAATTGAATCAATTGAATCCATAACTTGGAACCATGAACCATCGGCTTCCCATCCGTGACTTCGCAAAATTGCTACTAAATCATCGATTTCATCCTGGCCCGGATGCCATGCGAAATCAACAACAATTGCCACAGTTTTTCTGCCATCTGCGCCTATGATTGAGGTTGTTGATACTGAATCCTCTCCGGAAATCACTTTTTCAAGGCGATCATCCATGCCATCAAAGTTCAAATCAGGGCCATATGAAAACCACCAACCATAATCCTCCGAAGATACTTTGTCACCACGATTGGGCATGCGGTCATCCATTTCTTCTGTCTCGAACTCTTCTGAAACAGGACTGGCTGAAGCCAGTGCAGAAAAATCTGCAATAAGGAAAACTGTAACCAATAGTAACGCCTTGAGGTCTCTCATGGTATTCATCCCGCCCTACGGGCGGTTTGCATAACACATGAACCTTGGGTGAGTTCGAGTCCCTACGGGACTCAAGGCCATGACAAATGAGATGAGTCGGAATTACATTTTATTTTCATCTTTTTGAGGTGCAAATTATCACCACAAATCGGGCACTTCGCTCTTTCAGAAATTTCTTCTAGCCAAGCTTGTCGAGTCTCTTTCTCATCGCCTTCTTCATGGAGTTTCTTAACGAGTTCATCTACGCCTTCGAATGGATTTTCTTGAGACATATCTACCAACTCAACCTCACCTTCCCACTCGATTCCTTTCTTCAATAGTGGAAGAGTTGCGTAGGCGAGAATAAACCCACCGAAATGTGCGATGTGAGCAACATGACTTACTTCGGATAATCCGTATACTTGCCAAGCCTTGAAAATCTCAAATCCGAAGTAGAACATTGCGATGAATTGTACGGGCCATTTTCGGATTAAGATGAGGGGGAAATATACCTCGTCCTCAGGCCATCCACAGAGGTATGCTCCAAGTATTCCAAACGCCGCACCAGATGCCCCTAATGCAGGATTCAATGAGCCACCATTAGCCAGTGTCCATGCAACCGATCCACCAATCAAACCGATGATGTATGAAATGAGCCATCTTCCACGTCCTAATCTCTCTTCTAGAGGAATCCCAACAAGTGCAATAATGATGATATTACCAAGTACGTGTAAAGGGTCATTCCAAGAGTGCGCAAAACCACTTGTAATCAAGGTATGATAGTGTCCTGATTCAACAAGTGCTGGAATCATTACAATTCTCAGATACAACTCATTCAATCCTGCAGAACCAAGGGTCCATCCCCAAATTAATTGTACGATATAGCCGAATAATAGAGAGAGTGTCATACCCATCGCAACCGATGCTTTGTGGTACCAAGACCAGACCAAAGGTCCGATAATCGCGACTATCCAAAGCGCGAATAATACCTCCTCCATGTTAGAGCGGAGGAGGCGGCGGCTTGAAGCCAATGCGGTCGCTCGGAAGTTCTGATGGGAATCATCAAACTGTCAAATGTAACCGTTCGCCGTGGTCGGACACAGGTACTAGACAGTTGGTCTATTTCGATAGACAGCGGGGAAGTTGTGTGCCTTTCGGGAGAGAATGGATGTGGCAAATCCACAGTTATTGAAACGGCCGCAGGACTGATTCCCATGGAGAATGGCTCCTCCGAGATATCCGGTCAACTAATTCGCGATTCAGAGGGTAGAAGAGGACGTACAAATTTCGGTCTCTGTTTACAAGATGATTGTATAATGGGAGATGAATTAGTAGGTGAACGAATTCTCGATGCGGCTGGATATGATTTTGATGTGGAATCCCTGTTATCAAAATGGGAATTGGACCACAGGATTCACGACCGAGTGGCAATGCTTTCTGGAGGCCAAAGAAGACGCATTGCATTACTATGTGGACTGATACCTGCTATGATTTCATCAGAGCCCGTTGCAATTTTATTGGATGAACCTGATAGCGGATTAGATGACAAATCTGTTGAAAGATTGGTGGGCGCAATCCGAGACCTAGCCGCAGGCGGTCATTCAATTCTCATCTCGAGCCATGATTCTAGGATTATTTCTACCGCCAATAGGATAATTCAATTTCCGTATGAAGAGACAAAGGGCGAACCAGAGAAAGGGAAGTTCGAATTAATACAAAAAAATAAACCGATCCAATCCAATATTGGTCATCGGCTAAACATGAGAACGATGGCTGGGCTAGCAAATAATGGAATTGCCGCTTTACTTACTTTAGGTGCAATGCTAGCTTTACTTGAACCGGCCGAGTTGGAAGGGAAGACATTGACTGCATTCATTCTAGCACCAGCTCTGACCGCCGGACTATGTGGCAATCCAATCCACAGACTTTCATTTGAAAACCGGGCATATGCTTGGTGGAATACTAAATCGTCTTACCCACCAAATTCACTTTTCCATTCACTAATTATTTGCACGATAATAACAGCATTAGCCTGTTCTATTACTGGAGAAATTGACTTCAAATTGATAATTGTAGGAGGTTTTTTGGGAGTAATCACTGAAGCAATTGTCGGCCTATTGAGTCACGCAACACTACGATTATCTCGTCCAAATGCGGTAATGATTCGTTTGCTAACTCCGATTCTATTGCTTCCATGGGCGTTGGTTGTTGACAATCTTTCAGCATGAACATTGAATACTAAAGTCCGACGGGCCTTAACTAATGAACATCAGGGGGGAGGTTGTTGCCATGCTCGGTCTCTTTGGAGTCGGCTTGACATTTTGGTTAGGAATGGAATGGGCCCCTTCTGTTTCAATCAATGCATTTCAAGCACCTGATGCACAACGAATTTTCTACTGGCACGTACCTAGTGCATGGGCTGCAATGATTGCTTTTGGAATGTTATTCGTTGCTTCAATCATATGGTTTTTCAAGCGAAAAGAATGGGCTTGGAGGTTACACGTAGCTAGTAGTGAAGCAAGCCTAGCAACTGGTTTGATGTGTGTTTGGTCTGGCTGTATATGGGGTGCTGCTGAATGGGGAGTGCCTTGGGATTGGACAGATATTAGGCTCAATACATTCGCTATGCTAACCCTTCTATCTCTTTACTTAGTCTTGGGAAGAAGATCACAACCAGATGGGATTGAGACAAGAGATACCTTTTCTGCATTTGGAATGTATGGATTTGTATTAGTTCCAATAACCTACATCGCAACTAGACTTTGGCAAATTAGGCACCCTGGGCCAGTGATTGCTACTTCTGAAGGTTCACTGAACTCAGACATGAGCATAGTATTGCTGATAGGTGCAATTTCATTCACGGTACTTATCATTGGCCACGTTATGGCAGGCATGAGGCTGACGAAACTGGAGATGCATCTTCAGGATTTGCAAACTCGTTTTGAGGAGGAATCTAGATGAGTGGTCAAAACTATTTAGTCGCTGCATATCTAGGCATGATTGGAGCATTAGCTCTCTGGACATGGACTGTTTTTGCTCGTTCAAAGACATTAGAGGCAAAGATAAATTCCTTGGAGAAGGCTTTATTCAATGAAGAATCAGAGTAATCTGAAAATGGTGATTTTATGGATCTTGGAGGTGAATTCTGTCTTGTTTGTGGCGCAGAACCTCCTCTATTTAGCGACCGAATGTGCGAGAAGTGTACTCGTGATAGAGTAACACTGGTAAAGGTTCCAAAAAATGTTCCATGGACTCGATGTGCTCGATGTGGAATTATCGAATTTCAAGGTAAATGGAGCGATGTCGATCCTGATGATTTGTGGCACGAATTAGTTCAACGCAATGTAGAATTTCATGTTGGAATTGAAGATTTGGAATTAGGCTTAGTTGCGCAAGAGGTCGATGGAAGGCACACCCTGATTCATTTAGAAGTTGAAGGCGTAATCGATGGTTTGCTGTATAGTGAAAAGCACACTATGCGAGCCAGAATGTCGAATGGAGTTTGTCTTACATGTGCAAGGAGAGCCGGTAATTATTTCGAAGCAACTGTGCAAATTCGTTCAAGCGCAAGAAGATTATCTGAAGAAGAATTCCAAGTACTTAGAACGACACTTGATGACGTCTTGGCCGAAATGCCCGACGACCCGATGTTCTTCATTACAAGTGAAGGTCCTGTAACTGGAGGATATGACGTAGTACTAGGTTCAAAAGCTCTAGCAAGAGCCTGGGGCCGCCACCTAATCTCCAAACACGGTGGCCAAGTTACAGCTACAACTTCGGTTGTTGGGCGTAAAGATGGAGCAGACCTTACCAGACTCACCCTACTTTATCGAAAACCAGGATATGCATTAGGTGATGTAATTCGATGGAGAGGAGATTTATGGAGGCCGTCGAATTGGTCAGGCGAAGGCGCCATTATTGAGAAGGTCGAGAAAAGAGAACGTACTGGTGCGACATGGAGAGACCTCGAAAATGCAAATGTTGTTGCACAGCGAAAGGACTTCGTTTATGTCGATTCAATCAGTGAAGATGCATCTGTTGCTGAGTTCTTAGACCCAAACAATTGGAAAATGACGGCGGTCAGATTATCCTTTGAACATGAGCCTGGACGTAAGCTAATGCTAGCAAGGATTGATGGTGAATGGATATGTTTGCCTCGATTAGGGGTAGATGGTGAGTGAAATGGAAGAAGGTATGATTCGCCTCGCTACTGCCCTCGACAAGCAGGACATGATCAAGTTCACTCGCTCCTTCGTTCAAGACATTCGTGTCGGTCGAGAATCCGTGAACCGAGAACTTCTTCCTTGGCTCGATGAACTCGACACAGGTTGGACAGGAGTACTCTGCTTGGGCATGGGTGGCTCTGCAGCAGGTGGAGATTTCCTATCGGTATTGTGTGATGAAAGCGGAGCTGTTCCTGTTAGATGTCACCGAGCATATGATTTGCCAAATTGGTGGACTCCAGATTGGCTAATCATCGCAACTTCATACTCAGGAAACACTGAGGAAACACTCGAAGCATGTCAAACAGCAATTGCGCAAGGCGCTACGATTGTTGTAATTTCGAGCGGAGGGGAATTGTCAGGAATGTGCGAATTATCCAAGAGCGTACATTTGATTTCATGCCCATCTGGCCAGCCACCTAGGTCAGCATTTGGCCATATATTCTCAAGACAATTGGCATTCCTTGTAGAGATTGGTATCCTGCAAATTGAGATAACAGAACAGGCGCTTGAGCGTCTACAAGTTGCTGTTGAAGATAATGACATCATTACATATCCAGAAGGAGATGTTGCAAGTCTAGCACTAAATTTGATGCAAAACCCAATCGCGATTCTAGGACCAAATAAATTGATACCTGCTATCAATCGTTTCAAGAATCAGTTAAACGAAAACTCTGCACGATTTGCTAGAATCGGAGCAATTCCTGAAATGAACCACAATGAGGCAGTCGCATGGGGAGGAGTCGGAGATGACCAAGACCCAGAAGCAGCGGACCAAGCTCTAATCTTCCTTTCGTGGGATGGCATGCACCCTCGTGTTAGGCAAAGAATGGATTGGTTCGTATCCAATTGCCCTACTGAATTAGCATGGAAGATACATGGCGTTGGTGAAACTTTACTCGAGAGTCTATTGCACCTGTGTATAATGACAGATTGGTTATCTATTGCTCTTGGACTACTGCATGGAAAGGACCCGTCTGCAATTGAACCGATTATATCCTTGAAGGAATACTTGGCTCAAATCAATCAGTAAATCGGCCCTAGAACCATCCTTGGGTCTGGATACATTTCCAGGGCCCACTCTCTATCTTCTCGAGAAACTACACCTGGCATGTCATTTACCAGAGGCTCTTCCCAAGAAAGTTGGAAATGAAGATGAGGATCCCAGCCTCCATTAACGCTCTTATCCCCTACCGTGGCAATGATTTGTCCTTCTTCTACAGTATTTCCAACTTCAACCATGTCCAATGATTCCATTGAAAGATGACCATAAAGAGCCCAAATCGGCTTGCCTTCAGACTCATGTTGAATAATTATTGTCGGACCATAAGAGCCAGGCTCAGGGTTCACTCCTTTGGAATGAACAATACCGGGTTCAAATGCGTGAATCGGTTCACCAACTGGCGCACCAATGTCGATTCCAATGTGTAAGTCTCGAGTTCCTTCAAATAATTCATGAGTATACATTCCAGGTCTCACTTCATCATAACGACCGATTTGGTAAGGGAATGGGCACTCAAAGGTTGGATCTTCACCCTTAGTGAAATCAAAGACCCAATAATCCTCTGGAAGAATGATGACTTCGGCCATAGTGTCACCGAACCGGCTCTAATTCATCACTCTTCGCAAATAGGTTTGAAGGCTGTAAGCAAGAGCCGCGAATAATGTCTATCGGATTAGAGGTTGCAATTCTTCCGGGAATTGCTATTGCTAGAAGGATTGACAAGGATGGTGATTTGAAACGCCACTTATTGCTGATGCCAGCACTGGGTTTGCTGGTTTGTCTCGGTATTTCTGGCGCTTGTTTTCTTCTAGGATGGGCGCTTAGTACTCTTACATCGCTACTAATTTTGACAAATATAATCGCAGTTATTGCTATTCGAATTGAATTAGAGCCAGTACATCATGCAAAGATAATTCAGCGCTCACCATGGTTTTGGATATTCACAATTATTGCTTTTGTAATGGCAGTTACGCCACTCTCATATGGCTCACCAATGGGAGTGGATTGGATTGGCTTTTCAGTATTAGCAGATTCAATTTCAAGAACAGGAGGATTCATTCTTAGTGAACCCTCGATAGGAACTTGGACTTATCCACCTGCCTTTCCCATGCTTGCAGCATGGATGGGGGGTGAACCTCACATCTCGGTATTTATTCTTGGAACAATGTGCTTCGCAGCTCTGTTGTTAGGAATCTCAGCTGTCGGCGAGAAAATGGGCTGTGGCCATTGGACAATTATGGCAATGCTCCTAGCACCTGCACTATTTGCAAAGAATCTCGACTCAGGATATCCTACTGTCGCTAGCCAACTCGGATTAATTGTAATTCTCACAATGTTCTCCACTAAGCTACGCTGGGAAATTGTAGCGATTACCGCTATGACTGTCGCTATGATCCATCCCACTGGCCTGATTTATCTTACAACATTAGTTTCTGCTAAATTATTGGTATCCAAAAGCGAAAGCATTAGTCTAACTGAAAAAATACAATATTCATTTTTAGCACTAATTACAATATTTGTAATTCTAATTTTAGCTCCCGCATTTGGAGGAGAGGCTGTGTTTGCTGAATATGGATGGCAAGGAGGAACACCTATGGCTATCTATGCAGGACTTCTTTTGCCACTAGGTATTTGGTCGGCATGGACATTGCGTAATGACAAACCTGCTAGGATACTGATAGTTTGGATTGGACTAAATTGGGCACTTTCCTCCATTCATCTGTTTGAAGGATTAGAAGGATTTACCATCATTACTATGATGTCATATGCACTCTATTCGATGAGTATGCATGCAT
>CACLCM010000029.1 GCA_902605365.1 uncultured Candidatus Poseidoniales archaeon
AAGATTATCCCTGATAAATGCACACTATCGTTCACCAATTGATATGAATGAGCAACTTATCAAAGATGCAGAGAAGAATCATGTTCGTCTAATGGGAGTGTACAAAGCAGCACTAGAACTGATAGGAATCAATTGTCCACCTCTTCCGGAAGGAGACATCACATCGCAAGTACCTCTTGTCAAGAGTTTGGGACTTCTAGAAAAAATGGCTCAAGGATTTGCTATTGCAATGGATGATGACTTCAATTCTCGCGAAGCATGTGCCAAAGTATTGGGTGCATTAAGAGAAATGAGTCGGATGTTAGGTTCCCTCGAAGGTGATGATTTGGGTGCTTATGCCCAACATTGTGTCGAATGGTTGGAGGATACAGCGGGTGACGTTCTGGGGGTTTTACCATCACGTGAACAAACTTTAGCAGAGCCTGAGGAAGACCCTAGGAGAGCAGAAATTGCTGGGCAGGTCGAGGAACTAATTTCACGAAGAAGTAGTGCAAGAGCAGCAAAAGATTGGCCTGCTGCAGATGCTATACGCGAAGAGTTAACCGCTCTTGGAGTGGTTGTAACAGACACTTCTGAAGGACCTATCTGGGACCTAATCTGAATCCTTAGGTGGTTCCATAGGCGGTAGTTCAGGAACGAACGCTTGGTCTTCCTTCTCAATTCCATCAGCTAAAGTTTCTTTTTCTTTAGACATGAAAATTACTGTTATAGCGGCTATCATGATAAATCCAAAAACCATAGAAAGAAGGAAGATTGGATCGGCTTCTTTTGAATCTGCAGAATCTGAAACATCGTCATCACAAATTCCTGTACAGATATCAGAATCATCATCCGAATCGAGGTTGTCATCTACCCCATTATTATCGTCAATAATGTCATTGTCGTCTCCATTGTCATCCCCTGCGTAAGTACAACTACCATCATCTTGGTTTGCCTGAACATTATAATTCAAGGCTGTAGAATCCATACATCCGAGTCTCGGTTCAGGTTCAGTATTTGAGTTGTTAATGTAGTCAGAATCCGTAATGTAAGGGCGATTACCATTCGCATCATAATCGATATCATAGTAGTCATAGAGTTCTGTCATGTCAATGTGGAAATTTGCGTGAGTTGATCGATTTATTACATCGAAGTATCTCTCATCTTCCATTGTGAAAATCGGGTCTAATGTCATACTTTTCAAGTGGTTTACATTATCTCTGTAGTCTCCATCAAATGTAGTTGCTAGCCAGTCTTGTAATTCGGAATCTGTCATGCCAGATGCATCGTTCCAGTGTTCCTTAATGTCAGCGAATTCATTTCGCATAGCCATAGATAATCCCGATTCTATGTTCTCCCAAGTCTGCATTCCTTCAACTTCAGATGGATATGTAACGTCTACGGCCTTGCTAAATCCAGTTGCATTGACATATTCCCAATCATCTCCCTTCATTGCAGTCATTATGTCGATGTCTCCAAACACTGCTTTTCCGTGGACGATAGTCAGTCTAACATCTGGGTCAATTGCATCGATTAGGTTGCGATATGGGTTGTCATGGAATGTATCGATTACTACGAGGTCAGCGTACATGCCTGCGTCAATTTTCCCAACAAACGCTTGCCAATTTGCAATTTCAGCTGCGTTGCTAGTAGTCATTTCAACTAATTCATAATCACTAAAATACCCATCAAGTGATTCACGATTCCACATATCTGCGACCTTTAATTCATGAAGATTATTCTTGGAACCACTGGGTCCCCAATCAGGGGCGAGCGAGATTGTAACTCCGGCATTATCTGCAGCTACAACATCCGTAGTATCTCCATACAATAGTAGGTTTGAAACTGGTGACCATACAAGGCCTGCACCAACTTGAGACATCTTCTGGAATTGGCTTTGGTCAAGTGCAGTGCCGTGAATAACTACGGTTTCATCCATGATTAGACCCTTGTTGTATAGAGCATCAAATTCATTCTTACTCTTAGCATCAACACCTTCAGAAAGATGCACGAACCATGCATTTAGAGATCCAGATTGATTTTGCGAAATCAAATGGCTTCCTGTATAGTCATCATCAGCAGCCCCACAGACTGCACATGTGGACATTCCATCTTGTCCAAAATTATACATTTCCACGTTTCGAGAAAGTATGCTATCCCATGAAGAAGCACCACTACTAGGTGAGCCTTGAACTGCAGTAACTCCTCCTGCAACCGCTTGAACTTCAGCATACTTCATTTGTTCAGAAGCCATGTCCCAGCGATTGTAATCTTGAACATTGTTCTTCATCCAAGTAATACTAGGGCCATAGTCATAATTGTCGCCCCACTGATATCTATTAGTGTAGCCACCTTCTTCGGATTTCTGAGATTCAGATAAGTGTACATTGAAATCCCACAGTGGAATGTGGTTGTAGTGCATATGGTTGTGCAAATCGATTAGACCAGGATATATTGTCGCCTCTGTGTCATGAACAGTTATGTCATCCGTGTTGATTGGCGGGATTTCACCATCTGCCCAAACAGCTACAATCATTCCATCTTCAATCATTATATTTCCATTTTCTAAGACGTTATTTTGGCCAGTCATAGGGACAACTCGTCCTTTTAGAATATATTTTGATTCACTATTGTCAGATTGTATGTAGCAAGTACCTTGCCTGTCAGCAGGGTTTGCATCATTCTTACCTAAGGTTCCATCTTCGTTCAGAGTATATGCTACATCATAAAACGAATCTTCTGCTGGATATTTTATCATACTCTGCACATTACTATTAGTGTCCTTTAGTACTGCAAAATCATCTTCAAAGTAATCAAAAACAATCTGTGTTTTAGACCTGTAAAATGTGATTGATTCTCCTGCGGAGATTGTAGTGTTCCATCCTATTGAGCATGGCGCACTTCCACCTGCTGGGTTATCATCTAATGTCCAGTCTGAAATATCGACTTCAGATGTACCATCATTTGTAAGTTGGATATATTGCTCGCTATTCTGCCAGACATCACCGTCTCCATCTAAGTCAACTCCTCCGAAATCTTCTCCAGATGATGATACAAGAATCTCTGATATCTTCACACCAAGGTAATTATCTTCACTAACCGACCATTCACCGACACTTGCTGAATTGCCACCGCCAGAATTGTCACCACCAGAATTTCCTCCTCCAGAATTGTCACCACCGGAGTTGTCGATTTCTCCGACAGTACAGGTGCCTTGAGCAGCAGCAGGATTAGGGTCTGCTTTTTCTAGCAATCCGTTTGCTCCTGCAATGTAGACTCTATCCCATTCAGAATCATTTCCTGGGTAATTGAAAACGCTTTGAATAGTATCTGTTGAATCTTTTAGTACTGCGGAATCTCCATCGAAGTAATCGAGTTCAATCTCTGTATCTGCACGATAAAATGTAATCGATTCACCTGCCAAAATTGTCAAATTTCCGATAAGGCACGAAGCACTCCCTCCACTGGTTATGTCATCTAAGGTCCAATTTGAAAGATCTACGTCAACAGTTCCATCATTTGTCAGTTGGATATACTGGTCGCTATCAATGCCAATCACGCCATCGCCGTTCCAGTCAATTCCACCGTAATCTTCACCGTTTGGTGATACCAGTATTTCTGAAATCATTACGCCTTTGTAATCGTCAGAGTTGTTACTCCAAGTGCCAGTATCTGCACTTGCTAATCCCAAAGGTATGGTCGCAACAATCATGATTAGAGCAACAAGGAATCTACGCATGTTTATCCTAAGCCGACTTAGCACATGAAACCACCTACTGACGGGGCTCAATTTTTCAGACGAACAATGGATAGCCTAAAATCCAAGTTCATATGCCCGTAGGGCATGCGTAAGGCAGTATTGATGCTAGTAATCATGTTGCCAGCAATGTTCTCCGGGTGTTTTGGCGAAGATGAAATAATTTCAGCGCCAGTTGAAGAACCTGCATATCTTCAACCTTGGGAAAGAGCAGACATGACTTATGTCGATGCAGATGTTTTCAGCCGAGTCTCTGAAAACGGTAGCTATGAAACTGATACAGTACGCAGTGTTTTCGTTGATGTTCCGACCATCACCGCTGCTGATGGCGGAGCCGGGTTAACTGGCGATGCGGTTGTACATCTCGGCTTGTGGCTCCCTGTTATCGAGGGATGCGATTGGGAGGCTACCGATCTTTCAGAAGATTGTCAAGTTCCTGTAATTGCTGAAATCGGTCCATATTACAACGACGGAGATGTCGATGCACTAACTCCTGCAGACAGATTGGGGCGCTTCTTGATAGAGAATTATGTCCCTCATGGATATGGTGTGGCACAGGTGAGCGTATTTGGCACTGGTGAATCTAACCACTGCATGGACCTGATGGGAACTGATGAGCAGAGAGGAATTGATGCTGCAGTAACTTGGCTAGGAAGCCAGGCTTGGTCAAATGGCAAAGTTGGAATCATCGGCAAATCATACGATGGAAGTACTCCTTGGCAAGCTGCAACCTTTGGGAATCCATACCTTGCTACAATCGTTCCAATGTCTGGGTTAGTCGGTGTCCACGAACTGATGTGGCGCAACGGAAGCATGGAGGCAAGAGGTGCAATTATGCACAATGGTGTCTACGGTTCCTTCGGTATCGATGGTGATGCTGGTGATGTTGAAAATGCCTGTGAAGGGTATGCTGAGGGATACGCAAATGGTCCTGCAGCATATTTGCTTGGCAACATGGTTGACTATGCAGGAAATACTTACTGGACTGAAAGGTCATTCATGGGTAGAGTCCTAGAAAATTACAATGGTTCTGTTTACATCATACAGGGAATGCAGGATTGGAACGTAGACCCTCACATGGCATTCCCTATACACCAACAGGTTGCAGATGCTGGAATCGAAATCAAAACTTTAGCTGGGCAATGGGCTCACGATTATCCTGACCGTGTGTCAGGACACAGTTCACAATCACCAGGAAGAGGAGCTGAAGCATACCCTTACACCTTGCGATGGGATTGGGCTGATGAAATGCTATACTGGTTTGACTGGTATCTGAAGGGTGAAGGAGAAGCACCAGTACTAGGCGTAGAGATGCAGGACAATCGTGGTGGATGGAGATTTGAGGGCACTTGGCCTTCTGAAGACACTCAATATCTAGAAATCGACGTTGGTTCACTTAGTCCAACTGGTGCGTCAGTCGGTGTTGGATTTGAAGCAATCACCTTTTCATATGGACCATTTGAAAATGATACCTACATTTCAGGAATGCCGACATTACACATGTCATCAACTCCACATTCAACCGAAAACGGACATGCTTTCGTTGAAATGACAGATTCATCCGGAATGCACCTTGGACATGCAGTTATGGATTTGAGATTCCATGCTGGCGGACGAGATGGTGTTCTGCAGATCACACCTTTCACTACAGTGATGGCTAAGATGGAGTTTATGCCAATGGATGTATTCTTGGCTGCAGGTGAAACTATACACTTCTCAGTAACTCAAACTGGTGAAGATTATGTTCCAAGTCCAGCAGCGAGTGGCTGGTATACGGTCAATTGGGCAGCATCTACTTTGACACTACCAATTGTTGAAAGGACATGTGACGACTTATTCCAAGTCGCAATGATCGAATACGGCGAAGGTTCTGGAAGAACCTGTTAATCAGAACCGTCCTAGAATCGATTTGAAGACATCCTTTGCTTCTCCTTGAGACCTCTCAACAAGTCTCCTCACAATCAATTCAGGCGTTGAGCGAGCCAAATGATTCCTTCTTGGAGTTCTGTCAACTATCAGTTCTAGGTTTTCATCTAATCCTCTAGCTTCAATACCATCAGTTCGTAAATCACGTCCGGCCGCTTCGATTATCGCAGGTGCAAGGTGTGTTACTAAGAGCATACATGTGCCCTTGTGAGATTCTGCTGCCTCGAGCATACCTGCGATTATTCTAGCACCTGCACCAGGTTCAGTTATCGCTTCTAATTCATCTGCAAGAATTAGTTTCGAGTCAGTATTAGATACGACTTTAGCAAGTTGCAGTAATGTTTGTTCAAGAGCGCCTGCCGATTGAGTACCGCCTGCTTTAGCCAATACGTGTAGAGATTCAATTCTACCAATCTTTGCAGATTTCGCAGGAACAGGCAGACCCATATGGGCAAGAATAGTACAGTGTGCTAGTAATTCTAGCATTGTAGTCTTCCCACCACTATTAGCTCCTGTTAGCAATGCAATGGATTGTCTGTCATCCTTACTTGCACAAAGCCCCAATCCGTAATCGACCGGGTCTGCAATTCCGTCTATCAGTAAATGTCTGCCTTGAGAGATAGTTATTCCATGATCACACATCTCAGGCATCTTGGCATTAACGCTTCTAGCCCAGCGTCCAATTGTCAACCATTGGTCTAACTCGACCAACTTTCGTAATGCTTTCTCGCATTTTGGTTTTAGAGGGGCTAGCCTTCTAGCAAGGGAAACTAGTCTGTCTGATTGAGTTGTTTTCCATAAATCTTCGAGTTGTGAATCTAGGCTATCCATCGTACTTCGGTCAACCTTTGTTGGCCATTCTGATTTGAAAATTTTACGTGGGCATCTAACTCCTACGCTACCTAACAAGGTGGCGACCTCATCGGTTGCAGTTTCGATTGCTTCTTCGATAGCATCTCTTGTTTGTTGAGCGAGTTTTCTTTGTAGGGATGCAGCATCTGCAAGTGCTTCTAGCATGTCAGATCCTGACAAATCTAATTTCACATTTTGCATGGCTTCGTCCACTTCATTGTGAATCCTCTTCTCTAATTCTTTTACTGCGGGCCACAATTTATCACGAACATCTGCGATAGATTCAGCATCGGCTTCATTTGCTAACTCATCTAGTAATTCCCTTAATCCTGGCATTCTAATTCCATTGAAATATTTGAAGAAACCATCTCCTTCTGGTAAATTGGTTAACAGTTCCAGAGATTCTAGATTATGTTCAAACCATCCTACGCATTTCTCAGGTAGAACCATGTCAGTAGATGCACCTTCTGGCAGAACTAGCCATCCCTCAGGTACTTGTCCTGGCCCATCAGAACCAATCCAAGTTATCGATTTGAAAACCTTGTAGTCTTTCCAAGTCTCTTGTGCAGATGGTGTTAGGACTCTACAATAGCGCTTTAATTCATCAATTGGTGTCTTTGAAACGACAACTCTGTCATAATTCCCTTCTACCTCAGTTGGAATTCTTAATCCTTCGATTACAAATTCACATTCCATTGCTTCGCTTACCAATTTCCTGCGAGCCTCGATATCTCTAACTGGCATTAGATTCCTTAGTCTCGAGCGAGTAGATGCATTAACTGCGTGCGAAGAAATGGTTGTTACTAATTCCCTGTGTAGTCTAATAGATTCAGATGTTGCTAGGAAGTCTTCGATTCCATTCAAAGACCTGGCTAAACTGTCCGCTCTCTTGAGCGACACACCTTCAACCTCAGCGATAACCTCAGTTTGACCGTCTGCTAGAAGTTGTAGAACTCTATCTTCTGTACCAAAATGGTCGGTCAATTTTCTTGCTAAGCCAGCTCCAACTCCGGGTAAAGCTTTCAGAACCATGAGCAAAATCGTTTGCCAACAGGTTTTGAAGATAGGGGTAAGTGAACACGTTTACTTTCACTTTCACAATCTATTGAGTGAAGTCATCAAGATTGGTTTACTGGTCCGTAAACTGGCATCTCGACTTCAACTGCGAATAGTGGGTCTGGATCGCTAGAGTCGTGGTATGCAACTACAACTCCGCCATCGTTTAGGATTCCAAGTGATGCGAAATCAAATCTGATGTCATTACCTGCTCCACTTGTTGAATCTAAGTCTCCTAGTCCGATGTAAGTCAATGTATCAGGAGCCATTGATTCAGAATATTCTCTGACGTGGTATACGACATCGACGTCAGGACCTTCAGCAGATTGGTATCTGACATTTAGCACAAACAAGTCTAGAGCCCCATTAGCTTGGAACTCCCATTCCTCGATTTGTGCCCATTTCTCATCAGAGTAATTTTCAGTTGCCCATGAATTTCCTCCATCAAATGAGAGGTGGTGAGTGAAAGTAGTTCCTGCTAGGCTAACGCAATGAATCGCTCCAGTGGAATCGATTTGGCAATACTCGCTTGGGAATTGGACATCGTGTTTGTTCCAATTTAGTGATGTGTCTAAGAATGCTGAAGTTCCATCGCTGAAGTATTGTGGGAAGTATAATCCTCCACTTGGCACTGGGAATGATCGCATTTCTTTGTGAGGTTTGTTCACATCATAGTACTCTGGAAGGTTGGTGAAATTCAAGTCGACTTCCTCAGCCCCAGGGTTGCTATTTCTTCCTGCAAATTGGAAGTTGTAGTAGTTTAAACCGTCCACACTGATTTGACCACCAGCATTTTGCGTCTGATGCCAGAAGTTGGAAACAACAACACTTGCCCATTCTCCACTACCAATGCTGGATGAGATTGGACCGATAACTTCCACTTGCCATGAGCGGTCATAGAACGGCTCAGTCATACGGTTGTAACACCATGTCCACTGGTCTTCAGATTCATCATAAAGAATAGCATAGAATTTGTCGATTTTTCCATCGCCACCAATGTAGGGGAACCAAGACATTGAGATGATGTCTCCGTTGGTTGCTTGGACAATACTTCCCTCTCCAAGCCCTTCTTGACCAGGGTTGGTTGGAACTGGAGTTCGGCACATAGGGTCGGTAAGAACTCCTGGAATGTATGTGTCCCATTCATGGCCTCTATCCTTTGACCAGACTGGGTATTCTCCTCCAATATTGAGGATGTCTCCTTCAATTGTAGTAGCGAGATAGTGTTCACAACAGTTACCACCGTAATCCTTGTTGAATACTGCCCATGAAGTCATAGTGCTTTCATTAAGATTCAAATCAATAGTTTCAAACTCCCATGGAGATATTGCAGGAATAGTATCAATCATTTGGTAATCTTCCCATATCGGATCATCTTCATTTCCTTCAACAACCATTTCTTCAGCGCCACCAAAACAACCAGCTAATAGCATGGTCAGGGTCAATAGTATTGCGACTGGTGCTTTCATATCATGACCTCTTTACGCTGTACCAAATCGTGGCACCATCTACTTCGAACGAGTCGCCCTTTCCTTCATCGTTACTGAATTCTGCTTTGTTCGCTCGGGTTTCATTGATTATCCAAGCACGGTCTTCTTCGAATAATTCAGGCGCATCCTTCATCCACACAGATAGTGCAATAGTATCTTCAATTTCCAAATTTAAATCCTTTCGAGATGCTTGAATTCTCCGAGTAATATCACGTGCAAGTCCTTTTGAAAGTAGTTCAGGACTATCGCTCATGTCCAAAACAAGGGATACAGAACTGTCTGCGATTTGGACTGTCTGAGCAGCATATCCCTCACGCTCTACACGGCGTAATTCGATGTCTCCTGCTCCGATTTCATATCCTGCAATGACCAGATTTCCTGCCTCAATGCTGGCTAGCATGGCTTCACTATCGCCGTCGGCAATTCCTTGCAAAACAGCGGGTAAGTCTTGTCGACACTTAGCACCTAATGTCCGGCGATTAGGCGTGACTTCGACCTTTTGGAATCGGTCTAGGTCTTTCTCTAGAGATATCATTTCAACATTCAACTCTTCAGCTAAAATTTCATGGAAATCAGACAAATCAGGTCCACTGACAATCCATCCTTCTGCACACGGTAAACGCTGCCTGCGGTCAGCATCTACACGGATTCTGCGACCGGTCTCAGCAAGTTCTCTCACTAGAGTCATTGTCTGCAAAATATCTGTGTTGACTTCTCCTGCCTCTGGCCAATCTGCAAGATGGACCGAGGTGCCTTCCAAGTTACGATGAATTGTATCGGACATGAATGGTGATACTGGAGCCATCAAGCGACTAACAGTAACCAATACTTTGTGGAGAGTGTGTTGACAAGCCAACTTATCATCGCCATCCGCTTCATCCCACAAACGACGCCTAGAACGGCGTACATACCAATTTGAAACATCATTTACAACGAATTCTTCAATGTCACGGCATGCTTTGTGGAAGTCCCATTCCTCAAATTGTTTACTCGTTCCTTCGACGACTTCTGCAAGTCTGGAAAGAACCCAATTATCAAGTGGTGTGTTCTTTCCTTTAGGAGATGTTTCTGGGTCGAATCCATCAAGTGCTGCATAATCA
>CACLCM010000030.1 GCA_902605365.1 uncultured Candidatus Poseidoniales archaeon
ATAGGTTGCTTCAAGTCCCGCCATTGGAATAAAGATTATTGCAGCAAATGTCCAGGTCTTTTTCCTATCTGGCCAGTTGTATCTTCCCAGTGATGAAACATCAGGTGTTCGTATTTGGTTCATAATGAAGTGGGCTGCGAATGCAGCACCCATTCCCGGTATTGAGGGGAATATTCCGTCTGCACTGGCAACGGACTTCCAACCCATTATTGCAGGTAGCATCGACCAAAGTATAACAGCAGTGAACGCTGAAACCATCATAACAATCGTATGTTTAGAATCTGGTTTGTACCCCATCCAACGAATAATCAGTAAAGGAACGAAAATACTTCCCAGTCCATATACAGCGAGCACTACTAACTTGAACACAGAATCTCCGCCTGGAACGTAAAGTCCACCTATTGAAATTGCAGTTGCGAAAGCAGCGACAACTAATGTGACCTTCTTAGTAGTCTTGTGGTCGTCTCTCCATTCAGGTTTGATATCATCTGTTATCGCAGCAGTACAGGCGAGTACCTGACTGTCTGCAGTTGACATTGTTGCTGCGAATATTGATGCTAGAATCATACCGACACCGATTGCAGGCATTGTGTCCATAGCCAGCATTGGAAGTCCTAGTTCTGGGTCAAAGTTGTCTGCCTTTGGAAATAGTACACGGCTTGATAATCCTACAAAGGTCATCAAGATAATGAACGGAGTCTGCCAAACGAAGAACCAAATCATTGCCTGTTTCCTGTCATTTTCTGAACCGAGAGTCATGACTCTAGAAACCACTTGTGGTTGTCCGGCAACAGCTAATCCTCCAAGGAAGAATGCAAAAGCCCACATAGAAATTCCAAACATTAAGTCGGGTGGCATAATGTTGGTTAGGTTCGTATCTTGGGACTCAAGACCAGCGTTCATCCCGCTAAATCCTCCAACTTCTCCCAGTGCAATCCAACACAGAATCATAGAACCAATTATCATCACACATGATTGAATAGCATCGGTCCAAATAGACGCCCTGATTCCTCCAGCATAACAGTAAGCAACGACTAGAACAAAGCCAATCAATATTCCAATAAGTTCTGACCAGCCCATCATTACTAGCAATGCTTTGCCACCAGATGTTAGTTGGGCTGCAGCATATATGCTTAGGAATAGAACCGACAGTACAGCAGCCAATTTTGCCTCTGGTGACCCCGCTTTATCACCTACAAGTGATGATAGTGATCTAACATTTCTTTTCTCTCCTTCCTCTTGAATGAATTTGTACAACCACATCCATGCAACCAGTTGCCCTAATGTTGATGCAATAGCCAGCCAAATTACATTGTAACCCATCATGTAAGTGAAACCAATTGCCCCGATGAACATGTAACCTGAGTTCCATGTGCTGACTGCAGAAAGTGCAGCCAGGGCAGGATGCATTCCACGACCTGCAATCAAATAATCATCAGTGGTATCTTTCTTTACACGAATAGATGCCAAACCTACTCCGGCAAAGAGTAGCATGAATGCGAGAAATGAGATTACTATCCAAAATTTCTCAGAAATCTAAATCACCTTATGTCAATACTTCCAAAAGACGATCCTGTTCTACTGCACGTCGAAGTTCCATAGCTATTCTTCTTCCACTTGAAACCGGCTTTCTCCATGTTGCATTACCGTATGGGTGTCCAACCGATACGTGTACATTGGTTCCTCCACCTAAGCGAGGAGCAACATCATAGATTGCATAATTCATGTCTTTGTCGATACATGTTTGTAAGCAGAATGGTCCGATGATTCCCGGGTCATAGTGTTCTTTGGAAGCGGTGATAAATTTCTCACCAAGTTCGAAAGCCTTCTCCAGCAGAGATTCACGAATTGTTGCAGTATTGTGTCCGACAACAGTCATTTCAGGGATTTGTTGGTGTGCCGGCATTGTCATTTGCTGAGGAGCAGGCAGGCGTACGTGACCATCTAAGGATGATTCGAAGCGCCAGTCGACACCGAGAAGTTCGAGTTTTGGCATTTCTTCTTCCAATGGTGAATAGAAGAAATTGAGATTGAAAACTGGCCCGATTACATATTTCTCAATTCGTGCTCCATCAAGGCTTGCCTGGTCAATTGTTCCTTCCTTTAGTAGAGTCTCGCTCTTTTCAACATATTCTTTGTAAGATGCACAAGTAAAGAATCCTCGCTCGAGTTTCTTTTGGGCATGGTGTAATTTGACTATTACTAAACAATCAATGTCTTGAGGGTCTGCAATTGCTTCAGGATATGGTAATCCTGCTTTGTCAAGAATCCAGTAGTAATCTTGCTCCTCTGTTCTCTCTTCCATGCGAAGCATGTTTCGAGAACCAAACATTGGTACGTGGAAGTTATTCTCCACATCATCAATACTAGAGTAAGATGTGAACGAGCGGTTAGGGATGTACACTACATTCCTTTTGCGCATCTCTTCCTGCATCTTAGGTTGCATCACGTCATTAAATGAGTCCATGACAATTGCTTTGTCAACCATTCCTCTACGCACTCTACCCGAAGATGTTCTTTGAGTCTTGAAATATTGAGAATAAGTCTTGTCTCTGCCCTTTTGGCAATATGCAGCGGTCGGGAATCCTTCTTCGATCGCTCCATCGCATATGTCTAGAGCCGAGTGACTTGCTGTCATTCCGACACGAAGTTTCAATCGCTCATAATCTTCGATTATTCCAGCGATTTCATCTTTACCTATCATGTAATTGCGCCCCCTTGATTGTATGCTATACGAGATGGCCTTTGAAGTTAATCAAAGCGTTGTAATTGCATCAATTCGTCGGTAGATAGCGTATCTCCGCTCATTAATTTGCTCATCAAATCCTGAACTTCGACACGTGCTCCACGCTGGTTGTCACCCGAAACAGCACCACGCATTGCACGTAGCATATCTTGAATTGAGTGTAGGCAGCGTAGTGAAACGATATAGAAATGGTGCGCTTTATCAGCTTCTTTCTTGGATTTACGTAGTTCACGGTGAGCGCTTTCAGCCTGTTCTCGCTGTCGGTCAACTTCCTTGTTCCACTGGAGCATAAGTTCGTGCGCTTCTTGTGCTTGCTGAGCCGCTTTCTGAACTTCTTCATGTGCTTCTTCTTGTGCAACCATTGCTTCACGCAGCATTCCACGAGCTTCTTTCAATTCTCCATTGGAGTCTTCTGAGGATTTCATATCACGAATTTGAGCTGAAATTTCTTTCATTCTCTTCATGACCTTTTTCTCGTTATTACCTGTATGTGCTCCACGCTCGAACTCTCTCTCGAGTTTTTGCAGATCTCTGCGTAGTGAATGAATTGTAACTTTCTTTTCCTTTCGGCCTCGGTGTCCAGTTTTTGGTTCTGGCTTATCTGGCTTCTCAGCGTCCAACATTGACTTTGCTTCCTTAACTTTCTTGTTTGCATCAGAGCGAATTGATTTCTTCTCACGAACTAATTCGTTCATCTGCTCTCTGATTTCACGCTGCTGTCGGACATTCTGGATTAGTTCACGAACTTCTGCATTTAGTTCGTTACGAATAACGGTGTGCTGCTTAGTGCGAGCATTCCATTCATCACGTGTAGTGCGATACTGAGTGGCTTTCTGGTCCACTAGTTTTCGCTTTTCATCCAGAGTTTCCTTGAGTTCAGCCATTATCCATCGCACCTGTTCGCCGTGTACTCCCGTACACCAGCGAATCGGCGACAGACCAATCCCATTTGAAGCCTCCCGTAGGGAGGCGAATCACAAGAATGGCAATATCGTGCTACAAGCCTTTGACAAATTCATCCTCGCTTTGCCTAAATTACCGTTACTTGGGCATTGAATAATCATGGTGTGGCCGGTTTCAATTCTTGATGCTATAATTGTAGATTCTTCACCAACTATTGTGATGAGTGGTGAATCGGGATTAAGGTCCATAACAGGGAGTATAGAAACAGGGCTAAAATCGATAGAAGTTCTCTCTACAGTATACCCTTCAGAGTCGATTAATGCAGCAGAAATAATGCACTCTCCGTCGACTAAATCCGATATGACTGTGTTTGGCACGGAATACTGTGGTCAGTGACAGGTGATGACCATTTCCATCAAATATTTCCTCGCATAACATATCCTACGCCTGCTTTGTAATATCCCTCAAGTGTGTCTATAATATCCAAGCCCCTTCTTCTATAGAACTCAATGGCATGATGGTTGTCACCTCTTACTTCAAGTTGGACTTCCGTATGTCCATCTTCTCGAGCCGCAGCAAGCAAATGATTCCAAGCTTGTGAACCAAGTCCTAGTCCTTTGAAGTCTGAATCGATTGCGAAGGCTACAACTCGTACTCTCTGGTCACTAAATTTGTTGGCCCACAAAAGTCCTCGTAACAAGTTATTTTCATCCAGTAGTACAAGATTTCCGCCCCATTCAGGAATGGGCAGGCTCCTGACAGAAGCCTCAACATATCTCTCGCCAGTTTGATCTAGAAACAGTTGTTTTACAACTTCGATAGTAGGCCTGTCCAATGATTTTGGACTGGGGCCTAAACACCATCTTGCGCCCATCGATTAATTGGTGGCGCTACTTATTTTTCAGTCCTTCTTCTCATACTTGCCTCTAGAACCTCGATGAGCTCCTAAATTACCCAATTTACGCATTCCAGCCTTCTTTGAACTGACTTTCTTGGGTTTCTTAGATGAGGTTTGGTTGCCCATTCCAGACAGTAGTCCTGAAATATCTCCCAAAGTCATTGGGCCAGATGATTCTTTTGAGCCTTGAGATTTTTGTTTGCGTTGGTTCCCCTTTCTGCCATCTCTTCGGCCACGTGACTGACTTCCAGACTTTTTACGGAGCCAAGCCTCTAGGCGGCCAGATTCACGACGTAGTTTGTGTAAATCACCTCTTAATTGCCTCAATGCTCTTTGAATACTCAATGTCCTTCTGTCGTAGGACCTTGCTTCGTTGGAATTGATGTTCTTATCTTTGAGAAGTGGCTCTTGCTCGAGTAGTTTTGTGGTCGCTTCATCGTGCTTAGTTTCAAAAATCTTTAATTTCTTGATTTCTCCTTTCTGCTCGGTCACTAATTCGATAAATCTTTGATGCAACTCACTAGCCTCTCTTGCTTTACCATGCATTGCTTGTAATTCCAAGAACCAGGAGAAATGAGTCTTTTCACGTTTTAGTGATGGCACTCTGTGGATGTCTATTTCTTCTGTTAGTCGAGAATATACCTTTGCAAGTTCATCTTCAATCATGTGTATTGGAAGTATAATATCTGAGTTTATCTTGTCTCGAGATTTTTTTATGGCATCGATATTCTTATTCCTCTCTTTGAGATTAATAATAATCGATTTGTGCTCTTTTCTCAAATCGGATGTTTCCTCAATAACACCTCTCATGGCTTTAGCCATTCGAATATTGGACTTGCGCTCTGCATCTACTGCTTCGACTCGCTTCTCTAAAGCGCTCATTTCTGCATTGGTTTTTTCCAGCATGGACTTGACAACATCGTCTGTCTTGTCTCGTAAATCATGGAAGATATCTGCTGGCTCCATGTCCTTCAATCGGTCAGGTTCAATAGTTTCACAGATAGCCTTCCAAGTTTCTCCATCTCCGAACATCTTGGTTGCTCTGATTAGTTCATCCCTGATTTTTAGTTCGCCAACTGCTCTAACGGCTCTCGACAAATCATGATCCAAATCGAATGGGTCTTCAATCGACAAATGATGTTCACCCATTCGAGGAGATTTGGAACGGTTGATTGCATCAAGGGCACTTGGCTCTTCATTCATCCATCCTTTCTCATCTCTAGTAAGCGATTTACCGCTGCGTATTGATACAATTTCATTCTCCCAGTCAAATGTGGCATAGTTTTTGAAAAACGAGTATAGTAATTCTGCCAAACTAGCCTTTGATGCTGAATCTGATTTTGAAATGTCATTAATTGTGATATCGTATTCCTTACCTTCAATATCTGCAATAGTTCTGTCTTCACCCGATTGTAAATTTGCAATGACTCCTTCTTTCATCAGGTGGAAAATGACCAATACTGACCAACCGTAAGAGGAAAGGGTTCCATTAGGAGCATCAGATAGGTTGCGGTGAAGTGCCCAATGCTTGACACATATTGCAAGTTGTTTGACCCTCTCGTCAAGTTTAGCGTATTGTGCTAATAATTTGGTATTATGGATCGCCAGTGTGTTGTTTATTGAAATGTCAACATGCATTCCACTACGTGGGTCAGTGAACTTCACTATGGGTACCTTTGCACGAGTAAGAGCTTGAACGCTTTCCATTCCTTGCCCACGAAGCATGCCGCTAATACGTTTGATCACTTTCTTCTGGTCAACCTTTGCAGCTTGTAAGCATAAATCCAAGTCTCCAGTTTTTAGAGATAGGCCACTTTCTGATGAACCGAAGGCTGTTAATTTTGAACCATTGAATTTGGAGGTAATACTCTTCTCCAAATGTTTGATTAAACTCTCTTTTCTTTTCAAATCACCAGTGGAAAATCTGTGGTTTGAAACAGTTCTTTGGAGTGGTTTTTCAAATCCAGTAAGTGACTCGTTACTAACTTCTTTGAGTTCTAGTTCTCCAATAAGTTGAGAATGTAAGAATCCGAACAAATTGATGTCCTCAGCAGATAGACCTGTGATGTCACATCGCTTGCTCATTCCTCTTCACCTCCTGCCTTTTTTGGTGGAATATTTTTAGCATCCTTTTTGGCCTTTGCAATCGATTTGGATGATTGTCCTCCACTGCGGACTCTATTGGCATCAACCATCAAGTCATCAAAATCACTATTTTCAACTCTTGATTTCCAAAATTCAAGTGCGTTTTCGCTAGATGACAACGCATCTTGCAGTCTTTTGGTACGAGAGGTATTTCTTCTTCTAACCTCTTCCCAGCGCACAAATTCAGCATGCTTGTCTGCGTTTGCTTCACCTAACTCGACCATTGCATCATGTGCCTTCTGAGCGGTATCCAATAATTTTCTAGCTTTAGATCTGGATTCTTGCATCTCTTTAACCAAAGGCTGTGATGCTGACCTTTCAGCAACCCATTCTTCATGTTCACGAATCAATGACTTCATTTCATTGATATATTTCTCTTCGGTTTTGTGCGTACCTGCACTAGTTTCGAGTTGTGTTTCAATCGATTGGAGTTTTTCTGATAATTTATCCTGAGCCCACTTTGGATCTGGATTCTTAATACTGCCTTCAGAAATCAACTGCTCTCGAATTTCATTTGATCTTTCAAATAATGCTCTAGCCTTCTTTTGAGCTTCATTACGTTCTGATTTCAAGCCCGCAACTTTCGAATTAATTCCATCACGGTCTTCTCTTGCAGATTTTGCCAACGGCTCGGCTTCTGCAAGTTCCACTTTTCGTGCCTCTAAGTCAGATGGAATGAGGTCGGCCAAACGTTCCCTTCGATGCAAAATAGCTTGTGCCAAAAGTTTTGGCGAAACCGCGAGAAGGTCGTTGGAGTCCATTGGAATCAATGCCGCCACCTGACTCCCTTGAATAAAGGCTACTACCCACCCTTAGGGTGGGTGAAGGTGAAGAACCCCCAAGTCAGAGGCTATCACATGCGGCGAGCAGTAATAGTGGTCTTCCTATTGTCGCTCGCCCTTGTTCCCGTGGCTAATGCTAACGGTGGCGTGATTGATTCTGTATCGATAACGGGTGACGGAGTGGTGGGCTCAGGCCCTGTTGACATTAACATTACACTGACAGGCGTGGGTGGCGCAAGTTCCGCATCAGTTAATTGGAGTGCGAGTTTAATCGACTTTGAAGGAAACATTATCGATTCAGATAATGGCAACATTTTGGTTGATGAGGGCGTTTTGGTTTATGTTGAGTCGATGTTGGGTCCGGCTCCACTTGGTTTTTCCAATATTTCAGTTACATTAACCGGAGAAGTTGGCTCACCGGGCGAGGGTCAATCGACTACTTATTCGAAAACAATTCAGAGACTTCGACCTTTAGATATATCACTTGGTTCTGCTACAATTTCAGGCGTAGACTCAACAGGTTTGGCTACAAATAATCTAACAATAAATGATGGAGATTATTCTAGGATAGATGTTCCTGTGATCAATAACGGAGATGTACCATGGAATGGCACACTAAATTTATCTTTAGATTCAGATGATTTACCTTCACAAGTTGTTGATATTGACCCTGATTCTACAACAATTTACTCATTTTACTCTGGACAACTCAATGAAGGCTTTAGAAATGTCTCTGCATATCTAAGCTGGCCTAATGATGCAAACCCTTCAGATGATAGTTTTTCTACACAGTTTGAAGTTAGTCCACCTCCGTTAGCAGAATTAGTATTGAATTTGTATCGGTTGAATGAACCACAGCCTGGTTCATCGATTTCATGGACTTTAGTATCAAATAATTCAGGAGATTCTAGTTATGATGGCGGTATTGAATGCCTGTTTGATGGTGAATCTATATTTTTTGAAAATGCTTCCATTCCTATTTCAGGTTCGACTAATATGTCTGTGTCCATGATTTCAAAACCTGGTGTTTTAGTGTGCACCTCATCAGGTGCTAGAACCTCGTCAACAACTAATGCAACTGACACTGTTGCAATGACATCTGCTATCTTCTTGGGTGCTGGCCATTCATCTCCGTCTTTACTCGGTGGGCCTTGGCACGCTGGAGATGAAGTGACTCTGTCTATGCTTTTGAGGAATGAAGGGGATGCAGTAGGTAGTGCTAGCATGCGAGTCTCAATAAATGGAGATCTACAAAATGGCACTTCTACTACCTTAGAGGGTGGTAAGGCAGGCGAAGTTAACCACAAATTCTCATTTGCTTCTTCTGGTGACAAAATTGTAAATTGGAGTGTAGTTAGCCTAGATGGTGCAGTAGATTCTAATCTTTCAGGAAGCATGACCATCCCTGTTCTTCCTTCTCAAGTAATAAAAATGGATATAGAATCTGTTTCTTTATCTGCAGATGGTCTCAAAATTGATTGGGCTATTGACTTAGGAGATGGTAGGGATAGAGTTATTTTGATCACATTTGGAACAATCAAAGATGGTCTCAAAGATGTATCTTTAGTAGAAGAAAGAAATTTACTATCGGGAAAAACATTTGGCTCGATGGTAATTAATGCTGAAGAAGGCCAACAGGTATATGCAAGTATAGCAGAGAGTGATTGGACTATCGGTTTTGGCTCAATAACAGAAGACCAAATGGATATTCCTGATTACTCTGTCATTCCTCAAGTCACAATTAATCCTAACACCAAACCCAAAGTTCCATCAGCGGGTTCTGAAGTTACTCTATCATACACAGTAAGTAATGTTGGAAATGGTTTCACTCCAGACGGACAAATCGTGATCACAGATGTAGATGGTACTGTCTTGAGTACCGTCAATGTTCCTGCCCTTGATACATCATCTAAAGACCTCAATTCAGCTATAACTTGGCCAGATGGAGACAATGTAAAGATAATCGTAACTTGGCATGTTGCCGGCCAAAGTGTAAGTGATGAAGTTATGGTAACTTCAGAGCCTATGGATGCTGAGGTTTCAGAGTTTACAATCCCTTGGGGTGGTATACTTGGAGGTTTAGTAGCCGGTATGTTAATTATTTTTGCAATACGAATGAGAGGTGAAAAAGCAAAACCTTCTGAAAAGAAGTCCAAAACGAAAAAATCCGCAGTCAAGGTTGAGAAGATTGAGGTCGCATGCCCATCTTGTGACAGAAGATTACGTGTGCCTAGCACATACTCAGGCGGAGTAAAATGCCCTGAATGTGATATTCGATTCGATGTTG
>CACLCM010000031.1 GCA_902605365.1 uncultured Candidatus Poseidoniales archaeon
TTCTAGGGCTCTGGCTAAAGCAAATGAGCACCTAGAGTCATGCCGTGAATCAGTACAAAATGCAAGATTGGAGGCTGACAAAGTCGCTAATCAGGCAGAGATGGTGGCCGAGCAACTTTCTGCTGCTGAAGAAGATGTAGAAGATGCTAGACTAGCTCATGACGATATCGAACTTCAAGCAGAAGAATTGGGAGATGTTAATCCTGATAACGACCGAACAGCCCTAGGAAATGAATTGAGAAATGCTCAATCTGCTGAAAAGAGGCTAATTGAAGAATCATCAGCAGTCGATAAAAGATTACAGGATGCAGAAAGAAGACTTTCTTCAGCTCGAACAGAGTTGGACAAGAGGTCTGGTAGTAACGGGATGGCTCCTGGTGCAGCAGCAGTAATGGCTGCAAGAGACCGTGGTGAACTCAAAGGGATTATTGGAACTATTAGTGAACTATGCGCCCCTAAGGATTCAGCACATGCAGATGCTTTAGCAACAGCAGTTGGCGGCGGAATGAACTCAGTTGTCGTCGAAAGCGATCAAGTCGCTGCAGAAGCAATGGCGCTGTTGAAAAGCCGTAAATTAGGCCGTGCTACATTCCTTCCACTAAACAAAATGCAGACAAATCGTTCATCTGGTAAGGCCGCAATGGTTGCTAGGAAAGAAGGAGTGATTGGATTCGCTCATGAATTATTAGATTACGACCCGAGAATAGCAACAGCAGTTGCATATGCGCTGCGAAATACGCTTGTTGTCAACAACATAGGCACTGCTCGTCGCCTGATGGGCGGCGTTAGGCTAGTTACTCTTGGTGGCGAAATCACAGAACCTGGCGGTGCTATGATTGGCGGAAGCAGGCAGAAAATGAAAGCTGGATTCGGCGGTAAGATTCACGGTGCTAGCGAAGTAGAGAAGCTAGTCAGTGAGGTAGACCGTCTTTCCATAATGGCTCAAACAGTTGCTGCGGCTCTAATGGAGGCTAGGACGAGGCAAAATGAAGTCCGTGGAAAAATCAATTCCATTGCAGAAGATGATCATTCCATCAAAGTTGGTACTTTGAAAGCGGAATTAGATGTTGCAGCTAAATCTTTGACTAAGGCTAAAGGCGCTGCTAGTCAATTGCAACAACGTCTTGCTAATTTAGAATCAGATCATGCAGGTAAAATCGCATTATTAGAGGATGCAAAAGCGAAGTTAATCGAAGCAGAAGCAGCCAGAGACAATGCCGGAGAAGAATTGCGTAATTCTAGTCCAGAAGAAATTCGCCAAAGATTACTCGATGCTCAAACAAGTAGAGTCGAAGCAGAAGGAGCATCTAACAAGGCTCAAGTAATTCTTGACAGTGGTAAAGAAAAGAGCGAATTATTAGGTCAACGCCTAGATTCACTTACTTCTCGAGCAGATGAAATACAAGCTGGAATGGCTGGCCGTGAAAAGTTATTGAAGGAATGGTCTTCTGCTATAGAAGAAGATACTCTTCTTCTTAATAGTAAGCAAGAAGAGCGTTCGTCACTACTAGAAGAACACGAAGAACTCGAAACCGAGAGGAAAGGTTTGGTCGAAGAAAGAGCAGAGGTAAGAGCAGGTGCAAATCAAAAGGCAAGTGCAGCGATTAATAGCCGTTCAATGGCAGAAGACATAACCCGAAGTTTAGCAGTTAGAGAGCAGAACTTGGCAGATTTACTTGTTGAGATGGCTAATGACTCAATCCCTGTAGCGTCAGATGACGTCGAACTTCCAAACGTTGGAGACGCACAAAAGAATGTCAATGATTTGAGGAGGAAGCTAGATCGGTTTGGCGATTTCAACATGCTTGCTATCGAGCAGTACGACACTTGTAAACAGCGCTTAGATGAAATGAAAGACGATTTCAAGACTCTTCAACAACGAAGAAAGAGATTGATTGACATTACAGATAAGTTGGAGAGCCAGAGAAAGACTAGGCTTCTTGCAACTCTCAAAGAAGTTAATGAGAACTTCAAGATTGTATACAAGAGACTCTCCAATGGCGGACGTGGTGAATTATTCCTAGAGAATCCAGATGAACCATTCAAGGGCGGACTAGATATGTGGGCACAGCCACGTGGTAAATCGAACAAGTCTCGATTACAAGGCCTGTCTGGTGGTGAGAAATCTATGGCTTCATTGTCATTGATATTTGCAATACAAGACCACGACCCGAGTCCATTCTACTACTTCGATGAAGTAGACCAAAACCTGGATGTTCCAAATTCCAAATTAATCGCTACAGAATGTAGGAACAGAAGCGAAGCCGCACAATTCATTATGGTTACACTGCGAAAGGTTTCCTTGGAATTAGCGGACCACCATATCGGTATTACTCATGGTGGCGATGGATGTTCACGCAGAATAGTTGACTTTGACCGAGACCGAGCAATCGAATTGGGAGCCCAGGCTGAGAAGGAGGCAACTGATGCAGCGGACAAGAACCATTCTAGAATCGAAGAAGCTAGAGTTATCGCTGGTGAAATGCCAGAAGTTCCTGAAGCATTACCTGCTCCAAAGAGCCTTGGCGGCTTACTAGAGCACATTGCGGATGAAGAAAAACCTGCAGAAAGTGGCTTTGAAGCACTGAGCGAGCGTGCTGAGGAATTGACTGGTGAAATAGAAGAACGTCAGAAGATTGTTTCGGAATTGTTGTCTGAAGAAGAATCAGAAGAAGAATTGGAAGAAGAGGCTGAGACGGAGGTTTGAATATGCAGCAAGCGGTTCTAGATGACTGGTTCCTTCGTCAGGATATTCTCGACCAATTGATGAGTCAAGAAGAAGAAGCTAGTGAAGCAGAACGCTATGCTGACCGAATAATGCGTATCGCCCAAGAAGATAGTGCTGAGCATCAGGTTCTTTCCGACCCATTCGACCGTTCAGTGGCCCTCGTTCTCTCTCTGGTAAAAGAAGAGGGAATGGACCCTTGGAACATAGACCTCTCAGCATTCCTGAAGATATTCACACAAAGAGTAAGGAAAGAAGCCGATGGTCTCGACCTTCCTGCCTGTGGTCGTCTAATACGGATGTCTTGGGAAGTATTGAATCAGCAGGCATCTACGCTATTTGATAGAGTGATTGCTCTGGACATGGATGATGATGAGGATTTCCTAGATTTCGGCTGGGAAGCTGAATATGATGATGAAGAGTTCATTTTCACTACAACTGTTCTTGAGGGTAGTGCTGATTTGGTGCTTCCATCATTCTTTGGTGAAAGGGTTAGGCGTGATGAAGGAAGACCTTCCACCCTTGGAGAATTGCTTTCCGCATTGAAAGATGCTTGTGATGAGGCTGAGATCCTAAAGGCAAAGGAAGAGTACCGCCGTAATCATGCTGAAGAATTGAAGAATATGCTAGACAATGTTGGCTCTAGGATGCACAAAGAGGACATGGAAGGGGACATCAGAAGATGTTGGACTGCCATGAGGAGAGTTACAAAGTCCTTCGGTGAATCAAAAGTTCCTGTTGCTGAAGTAACTAGTGAATTAGAGAGGATCTTGTTAGATACATTCGGCGAAGTACCGGAAGGATACGATGTCGAGTCAAAGATTACATCTTTCGTAGCAGGTCTTTTCTTAACTCATCGCGGCTATGCTTGGATTAGTCAAGAAGGACCAGAGGACCCTATTATGCTAGAAGATAGGTGGCCGAATGCTACAACATTTGAGGAAGTCACAGTACTGGCGGACAAGTTGATGGAAGAAGATTCAGATTCGATTAAAGAAGATGAAACAGAATCTATGCGTCACACAGCACGTCTTGCTGAAAGAGCGCGTGCTGCAATAGAAGAAGAGGAAAGGAAAAAACTTGAGGCAGAATCAGTTTCAGAGAATCCTGAAGACTGGTTAGTGGAGTGAGGAGTTGTTTACATGTCTGAAATACCTTTGGCAACTTTACTTGAAGCGACACTTTTCAGCGCAGGAAGATCACTTTCCTTAGTTGAACTTTCAGAAACATTGGGATATGAGGAAGATGAGATTTCGGAATCTCTAGTGGCATTACAGTCTACTGTTAAACGCCGTAGAGGTGGTGGTCTACAAGTTGTGGAGATTGGTGGCAAGTGGGCCATGGAAGTCAAACCAATAATAGCGGACCACCTTCCAAAGGAAACCAAGTCGGAATTACCTCCTAAGTTGCTCAAAGCAGCTGCATTGATTGCATATCACCAGCCCATGCCTCAATCCCGTTTAGTCGAATTACTAGGCCAAAGGGCATATGATCACATTAGAGAATTAGCCCAAGCCGGCCTAGTGGGTCGAAGAAGGGATGGCAATACTAGGAGATTAACCACTACACGTCGCTTTTCCGAGATGTTTGGCTGCCCTCATACCGACCGTAAAAAGGTCAAGGCGTGGTTCAGAGACATGGTTGTTTCATCAGGCATGCTCGACGGCATGGAGAGCAAATTAGCATTACGTGACGAGACTGATGAAGAAGGTGGCATGCAAACTACTCTGGAACTTGGAGAAGATGAGTGAACTCACTTTCGTAGTTCTTCGAGTGTTTGTTTGACTAGTTGTTGAGTAACTGGGCCACTTTGTGAATTTACAATAGTTGCAACTCTTTCGATTTCATCACCTATTGCGCCAGCACTTACCGCCATATTACGTGCATGTAATTTCATGTGGCCTGCTTGAATTCCACTTGTGGCTAAAGCACGCATTGCTCCCAAATTCTGGGCTAAACCTGCAGCTGCGATTACACCAGCGAGTTCCTGGGCTGAACCAACTCCGAGAATTGCAAGGTTTGCTCTAGCAGCGGGGTGGACTTTAGATGCCCCCCCTACCGTTCCTACAGCCATCGGCGTTTCTAATCGTCCAACTAGATTGCCTTCATCGTCTCTGGACCATCTGCTCATCGATGTGTATTGACCACTTTCAACGGCTGCCCATGCGTGGCAGCCTGCCTCGATAGCACGCCAGTCTTGACCACAAGCGAGGGCAACTGCGCTAATTGCATTCATAATTCCCTTATTGTGTGTGGCTGCTCTGTATGGGTCTGCCATTGCAAAATGATGAGCTTCTAGTATTCCAGTGATGATTTTGCTTCCATCATCTCGACTTCCACCATTAGATAACTCCTCAGGAGTGAATGTTGCTTCAACTTTGGCAAGGCGATTAGATGCTAGGTTGGATAATATGCGCAGGTGTACTCTTCCACCAGTAATATCTTCCACTTTACCGCTAATCAATTCAGTCATTGTATTGACAGCATTAGCGCCCATAGCGTCTCTTGTGTCTACCAGTAGGTGTATCACTAGCATTTTACCGGACATGGTGTCGATATAACGCACCTGGATATCCTTACATCCACCTCCTAGTTTAATCATAGTAGAAGGTAGTGAGTTACACATAGCCATCAATTCATATTTTGCAGTAAGGATTGCTTCCCCTGCAGAATCGGGGTCTTCAAGGCCAAGAACCTGGATTTGTCCTATCATTATGGGCTCGTCACTAGATGTGCGGAAACCGCCCTTTACAAGGCACCTTTTCGCCATATTGCTGGCTGCGGCGACGACACTTGATTCTTCAACACAGAATGGGATAAGGTAAGGGGATCCGTCGATTAAGAAATTAGTAGCAACACCTACTGGTAAGGACATTGTACCAATCACATTCTCTATCATCCTATCAGCAGAATCTTCGCTTAATTCGCCATGCATTGCTAAAGCATCGACTTGTTCTTGAGATAGATTTGCTAATTGTGCAACCTTAGCTCTTCTTTCTTCAACTGAGAGTTTGAAGAATCCCGATAAGCGGCTCTCATCAACTGGCATGACACATGTGCCTCACACAAACCGAGTTGAGTCTACTTGATGAAGAAACCGACGGATTAACGCTTCGCCTAACGCGTTAACAATGCGTTAACAATGCGTTATTAGGGCCTTTTCTCGTCTTTTCGTTCTTCGTTCAACGCGTATTAACGGGCTCCTATCATGTCATATTTTACTGAAACATCATATACCTAAGGAAATCCACTGTATCCAATGAGCGAAGATCGTCCAATTCTAGGAATTCCTGCCCTTAGGGAAAATCCATTCCAAGCTAGGCCTTTGGAAATGGGACAATCCAAATTGCTTGTTGGTCGTGAGGATGTAAGCGCCAGATGGGTTCGTTTTTTGAAAACACGCAATGCAAGAATGGTATTACTAATCGGAGAAAGTGGTTCAGGCAAGACTTCACTGCTTAGATGCGTATCAGAAGAAGCCGGAAAATCAGTTCATTTGGACATGTTTCCTTCCAATGAACGTGCGCATCGAGTTCTCCATGAAATCCATAGTTCAATTATTGGATTCGAAATACCATCAACCACTCAGGAATTAGTATCGAGGCTAGTATCCGCTACTGAGGAAATAGATGGCCCGCTGCCACTCATTACTCTCGATTATTCTAATGCAGATGGCAAAACTCTTGCTGATGTAACTGCAAACTTGATTTCGCCATTGGAGAGGCTCAATGCTATGGTTGTGGTTGTTTTGTCTACAGAACAGCGTGCTCAATGGCCTGAATCATTGGTTAACCAATTCGACCATTTTGAGATAATCAAAGCATTAGAGAGGGAAGAAATCAAAGAACTTTGCGAATCTAGAATGGCTACTGCTGCTAAAATCGGCTGGGATATGACCGATGATGTTCTCGATTATGTTATGGCTAATACAAATGGTATGCCGACAAAGGTTATGCGTACAATGCGAGATTTAGTCGATGAAGAAAGAGCTAACCCTAGAGACATAAAGTTCGAGAAAACGCTGGATGAGACTCTAGAGGATACAACCGATATTCCTGGCGAACAGGATTATTACAATGACGAGATACAATCTGATGCTTCAAATGGCTTCGATTTAGACCTTGATGAGTTAGAGAAAGAGCCCGTTAGTGCCCCTTACCCCTCCCCTGTGCCTGCGATGGGCGCATTCGGCTCCCTAGTGGCAAGAAATAGGGTTAACAAGAGAGAAAGCCCTCCTTTCATCAAGAGTGAAGCATCTAAGCCTGCACCTGAGCCAGTAGGGATTGATCCAAACAGGCTTTGGGTAGCAGACCAAGAAGGAGCATCACTGATTACCGAAGAAATCGAAGATGAATTATCAGAAGAAGAGTACATTCCTGAAGAATCTAATTATTATGAAGAAATAGAACAACCTACCAGTAATAGTAACGTTGACCAAATCTTAGGTCAATTGATGGATGCGATTAATGCACCCAAGGGGTTGGGTCTAGCGGACCTACTCGCCGCGATAAGAAGGCCATCAATCGGTCAAAAAGAAAGCAACGCATTAGATGTGCAAACACTTCGTAACCTTTCACGAAGCGAGGCTATCTTGATAGAGGTAGGATCAGATAGAGAATTTTCGCCTTCAGATGCTAGATTACAAGATAAATTGGGCGTGAAGCGACCGAGAATGTCACAGATGTGTAATCGCCTCTATAGAGCGGGAATAATGTCTGTTCAACAAAAAGGCCGAACTAGAATGTATAAACTTACCAATGACGCCCGTGCCCAATTAGTGGCATGGGGAATGATGGAGGCGAGCATATGAGTTGGTCTGTTTCACGTTCTTGGCAAGCTCCAAATTTGATTTCGACTGCTTGTAGCGTAGGTAGTGATCTATTCGTCTCTACCGGCTTGGATATTATTCTGCTAGATGATGAGCACAATCAAAGGTGGCGACGCTCACTACCATTCAGAGTACATGCAGCGGAGCATGATTCAGGAAGAATTGGGGTGCTAAGCGGCCATGGGTTCAATCTATTACGGGTTAGTGATGGATCTCAGATAGGTGAAGGTCGTTCCACAACCGGTGGATTTAGCGACATTCTATCACGACCAGGAGGCGGCTGGGTCTTATCTTGCCGCCAAGGACAACTTCACGTATTCAATCAAGAAGGTAGAGGTCTAAAGCGCCTCGAGGTTGGAGGGGTGCGAAGATTAGTCGGTTGGTTTGACAGAGAACACCTGATGTGGCAGGATGAAGATGGAAAACTTCGTTGCGCAAGATTAGCTAATGAGGATTCTCAGCGCTTACTTGAGGACAGAGTCTGGTCATGGGTAAGTAGAATGTCTGGTGGCCGTGTATTATTGCAATCTGCGGATGGTATGCTATGGGAAGGTTTGCCTCATCCTTACGGCTGGGACAATCTGGAAACTATCGACACTAGGTCTCTAGAGCCTCTCGCTGCTCATCGCGCAGGAGATGGTTGGTGGATACTTTCAATCGAAGGTAGTTTGTACTGCATGACTGAAGATGTGCACATCGAGTCAGCGAACACTAACTTAGGAGATTTCCTGATTGGATTAGCGGCAGATACTATGGCCAGTATCAAACGTGATGGCCTGGTTAGGTTATGGCAATCACCTGAACTATCACAGTTGAGGAGAGTTGAATTGCAAAAGATGGTTGCTGAAGCGAAAGTAGCAAGCGATTGGGATGAAAGACGCCAGATATTCAAACGAGCTTGCGATGCTGAAGAAGAAGGTCGAATCTCACTAGCAATCGATCTGTATGAGTCACTAGGCCGTACATCTGACGTTAATCGACTACTTGCGAGCCAAAGAGGTGATTGAATGGATATTGATGATAGAGTTACATTAGAGAAAATATCACACTATCTTGACCTAACAAAAAGAGCGAGAGCTAAGGCTACACCGATTCATGAAGAGGGTACAGAGCAAGCCAAACAGTTGGCTGTGATGATGAGAATGGCTGATGATTATTCAAGCGATGCTAGGCATTTCATGGAAAAAGGAGACTATGTACGCGCATTTGGAGCGATAAACTACGCACATGCTTGGATTGATGCCGGAGTTAAGTTGAGACTACTTGACGGACATGGCGATGATGTCCTGTTCACACTACCTTGACTCTTAATCGCCAATTACTTCAGTAACCTTTGAAACTTGGGATATCTGGTTTTGAAGTATCGCTAATTGCGACTCTGCTTGCTCTCTAAATGGCTTTATTGCATCATTTAGCCCGACAGTCAACTTGTAAGTATGCGAAGGTCTTCCTCTTCCTTTTTTAGGATTGGAAATTACTTCAATGAGGTTTAACCGGTTTAATCGATTGATAGCCACGCTAACATCTGGTTGTCTAAGTTTGCATATTTTTTGTAAATCGCTTGATTTAGAAGGGCCCTGAATGTGCAGGTTAACCATCACTGTAGCAGTATTTTCCTCGACTCCAATGGATGATAATAGTTGAATCATTTCACTCGATTTCACTCTCGAGGCACCATTTACAGATGGCGAGGCAGTACTAGTATCCGTAGCCATTGACAATAGGCGTTAATCAACATATATCAATTAATCACCGGCATTCTTCATCCAACGTATCTTAGGTGAGAGCGACCACTAACTTCAATCCATGAAAGATTTGATTGTGATAAACGTCTTTTTAGTTCTGTATCTATGGTCAATACTGGCCAACTATATTCCTTTGATAATGACAATAATTGGTCATCAGTGTGATTACCTGCATTTTCATTTGGCGTTAGTAATTCAGCCTTTGATTGCAACATTGAGATCAAGAGT
>CACLCM010000032.1 GCA_902605365.1 uncultured Candidatus Poseidoniales archaeon
AACAGCGGCGATGAGTCCCTGGTTGCAAACGCAATCGAATGGTGTTGGCGCACATTTGAAGCAGATATTATCTCATTATCATTGGGCGGGATTAGTGACCCTGATGCTACTCGTCAAGGCGACACTGCAAATGCTGTAGGACTTGCTTTAGCAAACGGAGTATATGTTGTATTTGTGGCAGGTAATGATGGTGGTTTAGAAGATGATGGTAGAGTTGCGAGCCCCTCAAATGTGCGTGAGGTAATTTCAGTTGGTGCATTAGATGAGGATGGTAAGGTTTGGAGCGGTTCGTCCCTTGGTTCTCCTGATGAAAATGATGGAGTTAATCGCTCGAACCCCCATTTCAAATCTGAAATCTCTGCACTAGGTGTGAATATAATTTCTACAGCTGCTGGTGATGGGTATTACTCTTCAACTGGAACTAGTGATGCTACTGTGTTTGTTTCAGGCATACTCGCTTTGATACTGGAAGCAGAACCACAACTAATGAATGATCCAGATATTGATTGTATAGAGCAAGTAAAGACTGCTTTGATGAACTCTGCAGAACCCCTAGACTCTAGTCAAGAACACAATTCCCGATGGGGCTATGGCGCAATAGACGGCAAGGGTTGGCTGAGTGAAATACGCAGTTCTGTAGTATGCTAAATCTAAGATTCGGGTCACAGCAACGCATTTCCGCACTACGTTAATAATGATATTTTGGCCTAGTAATGATATTATTATATTTTTCACATGTTAAATGTATGATATTATTGTAATTATATGATACTATTATGGTGTTTTGTATACCAATGTGTTAAGGTGGACTTGGCTGTGGGAGGCTTGTTAGAGGTATTTCTATGTCTAAAAATACACAAAAAAGTAAGAGTTTCGGCCTTGTCGGCATTTTCTTGATGTCTTTGTTCGTTGCAATGGTATCAACAGCCCCAGTGGTGTCTGCAGTAAATGAAACCTCATCAGGAACCATAACTGGTACTGAAACTTGGACTGGTGTAATGAACCTAGATGGCGACTTATTGGTTGCTGGTGGTGCTAAACTGATAATCAATGCAGGAACAACAATCAATGTGCCTGCTGATAAGAATATCCAGATTCAGGGTTCAATCTGTGCTGGTGATTCATCTTGTGGTGCTTCACAGGCTAGCACTGGCTCTCCAATCCGTTTTATTTGGGGGTCAGCAGCTGAACCAGTAGCAAACCAAACTGGGCGATGCTACGTCACTGGTGTCTACAATCCTGACATGTCTTGTGGGTCTGGAATTTATCTAGCATCTACAATCGATCAGTCACTAACAAGAATGAACCATGTTACTGTAGACAATGCATATGGAATTCCTGTCGATATCGATGGACAAGGTAGTATCAAGTACGGTGCTATGATTTTTGACGGAGCAAGTCTAAGTGTTACTAACCCGACATTTACCAATGTAAATACAACGAACATACTCGCATTTAACGGAGCATCTCCAACTCTAGACGGTGGAACATTTGCTGTGGGTATCGATGCCCAAGGTTACCATGGTGCTGCAATACAGGCATATGGTGCAGGTGCGGGTCTAGTAGTAATGCAAGTTCTGAACTCTGCATTCACAGGTGAAGAAACAGATTGTGGCTCTCAAGGTGGAGGCCGCTCTGCAATTTACTTGCAGGATTCTTTCGTCAATATGGATACAATTTCAATTTCTCAGAATTCATATGGTGCTTTCTTGCGCTCGAGTAGTGGTTACTTGACCAATTCAACAGTTACTACAAAGTGTAACGCAATCGATACCAATTCTCACCTTGTAACCAACGGTCAGGCATACACTTTCGTAATCTCTGATAACACAATTACACCGACTGACGGTGCAGGAATTACTGCGTATGACGGCGCTATTGTTGTTGCTGAGAGAAATACAATCTCCGGTTCTGGAGAAGGTTCTGGAATGGGTATTAGGTCATCGATGGTTACTGCAAATAATAACGTAATTGGACCAATCGGTGGATGGAATGGACTTTGGATTTATGGCGAGTCCGATGTTTCGGCAGAAAATAATACTATCTTGAATACTGCAAAAGAGCCTGTCCTAATTGGTGAGTATCATCACAAGGACCAGGGATGGAATGTTCCATCACCTACCAAAGCACGATTGTATTTTGCAAACAACGTAATCTCTAACAATTCAGGAACCTGTAATTCGGTATACATGTACGGCGGAGACTTCCCTTGTCCAGCATTCCACGTTTACATGTCATCTGCAACATTTATCGACAATACCGTCACCAACAATATGGGTGATGGATTTAGAATAAAGGGCGGAATTGTAAACGCTCAAGGAAACGATATTGAAGTTGGTGGATTTGCTGCAAATATCACACTTTACGACGACAATTATGGTAACAAGTATGGTTCAATAGCGTACTTCTCTGAAAACACGTATAGCAACGCAAGTCAGATCTACAATGTCACAGAATCAAGAGTTGCAGTTCAAAGTGAGTTCATGCCAGACCCAGGTGCAAATGAGATGTATCCGGTATCTCTTTCATGGCTAGGTGCGGAGTGTCCATGGGATACAGGTGAGTGTATACAAGCCCCATTAACTGCTGAATGGCCTCCTAAATTCATGCCGCTTTCGATGGAAGTAAATCCAAATGCAACAACATTCACTTACTCTGATATCCAGAACTTTGACCGCTCAAAGATTCATATTCAGAACCAAAATACTGCTTGGGGTGTTCAAGTCGAACAAGGTGAATTAGTACGTTATCAGGTAAAAGCTGACAATTCACAGGTCTATGATGCACTGGTTACCATCAAGGATGCAAATGGCAAGCCTCTGTACAATATGACTACGGATGCCTTTGGTTTCACTCCATGGGTAACTCTTCCTTCAAACTTCCACATCGATACCAACTGGAACCATTTGGCAACAGACCCTGGTGAAGACTCATGTGGAGATGGCGCCGACAATGATGGTGACACATTGGTAGATGGGCAAGACCCTGACTGCCAAAGCGGTGGACGTGAAATGCCAACCTATTCTGTCGACGCTAAGAAATTCGGTAAGGGAACTTCAGTTCATGATTTCACATTGACTGGTATGATTGATGAAGTAATCAATCTAGAAAACTTAGCCCCACATGTCAGTGTTGACCAGAACGATGGTACCTCTTTCGCTCGTACTATATCCATGACTGGAAGTGCTTATGATGGAAATGCTGGACCATATTTCAATGACTATGATTCATGGCTAAAGCAGTTTGGCGATATCAAAAAGGTCGAGATTCAACCGCATGGAAGTCCTGACTGGTACCTTGCAACAGACACATCAGGTGCTAACGGCACAGTTAGCATGACCAATTGGCCATTCAAGTCATGGAGTTTCGATTGGGACATGGCAAATCACTTCGAAGAAGACGTTACATTCAGAGTTCGTTCATATGATGGATTGGATGAATCAATTGTTACAACTCGAGTTTTCAAACTTAATATCAACCCACCAACAATTATTCTAGAAGCTCCTCTTGACAGTTCAACACATGACGGTCAAGAAGTTCTCTTCACTGGAACTGCTTCTGATGACTATCAGGGAGTTCAGGGTAGCGATATCAGAGATATCTGGTTCAGTGTAACTGGACCTAACAACTATTCTGCAAACTATCCTGCAAATAGTGGTGGAGGTACTGTTTGGTCTGACTCATGGAACTTCTCTTCACTTCCTAGTGGACAATACACTTTCACGGTGTGGGCAAGCGATGCAAACTATTGCCATGAGTCTGTAGATGTGTGTACTCCTGAAGTTATTACAATCATTATTGATAATGATAACAGAATACCAATCATACAGGTAAGTGAGCCACTTCCAATGGAAAGTGTACGTGCTGACAAAGAGACAATCATCAGTGGTGTTGCTCGAGATAATGATGGTCAAGTTACCAGAGTTGAAATTACAGTAATTGACCTTGCAAGTGGTATCGAATTGAACAGCGGACCAGACCCAATCACGTCTTTCCAACCTAATGGTGCTTGGATGACATATTGGGATACAAGTAACTTGATCCACGACCAGCAATATGAGGTTCAAGTAAAGGCATATGATGGTGTTAATTATTCTTTAATCCAAACAGTGCGCATAGTAATCGATAACCCAACCGATGCAGATAACATCGCTCCAACCTTCAATAAGGATGGCTGGGTTGAAACAATTACAATCTTCTGTGATGAGAAATCTAGCGCTTTCGATAAGTGTGGAGACGGTGCTGAAATAAACCTTCTAGATTACTTCAACGATTCAGATGGAGTCGGTCCAGAATCTAGTCACATGGTTTTCGATATTTATGACGACCCTCAAACGCTTCTCGATGATGATTATGCATACTATATCCGCATAACACCTGATGGAAAGGCTATCTACAATCCAATGGATGCTATGTACCAAACATCTAGCGAAATTTCAGATTGGTCGATGCAGGGAGTGATGTTTGAAGGAAGGGATATTCACGACTCAACTGCATTCTCATGGCAAGTCAACTTCATCGTAAAGGGAGTCAAATTTACAGCTCAAAGAACCGACTCAGGTTCAGTAACATTCGATGATCCAGCATTGTTCGAGGGAACAGGTCTTCCAGACTCGCAAGTTAAGGCTAGATTAGTAAGTGGAGACATTGGGTTGAATTCAACTACTGTACAAGCTGATGGAACTTGGTTCATGGAGATTTCATCATCTCAACTAGGTGAAGATGGTGATTACAAGATATACTTCGAACAAGACGGTCAGTCGATAGGCTATGACGACGGTTCTGATATCACTTTGAAGAGTGGAGATCAAGTAGTATCTGGATTGGCCACATGGGTTTGGGTAATTATCATCATAGTTGCTTTAGCAGTACTATTGGGTGTTGGAGCATTCTTCTTCTTAGAGTTCGAAGAATTTGATGATGAAGATCCAGAAGCGGCTATGGAACAGCAAAAGGAAGAAGATCCGTATGCGTGGGCCAAAGCTAGAGCAGCGGAGCAGGCATTGAGTAATCAAGCACCTGCGCCAGTCGCGGCAACTGTAGAGCAACCTCAGCATCCAGGTTGGATTTGGGACGCTCAATCTAACCAGTGGGTTGCAGATCCTAACTATCAGCCTCCACAGCAGTGAATCCTACACGGGAATACACAACACTCTAAGAGGAGTAGAACAGGAGAATAACTTATGGTTGTACGACCGAAGCCAGGTGTTCAGGAAAGAATCCTGTTACATTTGTCTGATTTTTCCGACTTTATGAGTTCGGTAGAAGTGCCATTTGCTCTGTCACAAATGGGTATCGCAAATGCAGTAGCAATAGCTCGCTCCAATGTGCCAAGGGCAATATCTGGATTGAAAGACCAAGGTTTACTTGTTGAGAGACAAGCGCATGTTCAAGGGGTTAGTCGTAAACGCAAAGCATACTTTTTGACTGACCCTGGAATGAACCTCGCAGAAGAAACTTGGAAAAGGTTGAGAGAGTTCCCTCTAAGAGCAATTCTTCCTGATGGAAATGCAATCGCTTCGACTCTTGGAGATATTCAAGACAAATTACCATTCAATATGCGCCCAGTGGATGTAATAAGATATCTTGACGATAATGGAGTATTGGATGTACGCTCACTTTCCGCTGATTTAGTGGAGCGTGACTTGTCAAAGCATGTCGAGAAACAACTGGTGACAAGTTTGGGAGATCTGCCAAGGTTAAGGCACTTTTATGGGCGCTCAACCGAATTAGAAAACATGGTTAATTTGCTCGAAGCCCGTTCTACAACATTGATGATACCTGGAATCGCAGGAATCGGTAAAACATCCATGGCAGCAAAAGTGATTGAATCATTTATGCATCGTAGAAATCTGTTGTATCATCGATGTCAAGATTGGGATGGTAGCCGTGCTTTCTTCGAAAGTATTGCAGATTGGCTGTCCAGCATCGGAGATTCGATGTTGGCAGATTATATCTCAGCCACACCAGTTCCTCAGGCAGCAGATGCTGCCAGAATCATCACCGATGCTCTATCAAACTCTCCAGCATTGATTGTAATAGATGATTATCACAAAGTAAGTGATAAGACTCTACATCAAACCATTCAAGCATTATCGCGAGGTCTAGTTGAATGCGAAGGCGATGTTGGTTTAGTCATATTTTCCCGTTCATTCCGAGAAGTTGTTCCACTGAAAGATGCAGATGGTAGAATCGTATCCCTAGTCTTGCCACTTGAAGGATTAGACCAAGAATCCACTCGTTCACTATTATCTGCTTTTGATGACTTAGACCAAGAGAAGTTACTCTACATCCACTCACTGAGTCGAGGTCACCCTCTAGTTCTTGAATTGATAAATCGGGGTGCTTCTGCAGGTGCTTTCCATGAATCTCTTGAAAATTATGTTAATATCGAAATTTTCTCCAAATTATCGGGAGAACAAAAGAGACTTCTAGGGGCATTATCGATTTTTAGAGAACCTATCCCTCTCGATGCTATTACCGAGCAGGGATTGAAAGTGGACGAGCTCGACTCGCTGGTTGAATCGGGATTGGCTAGGCAAGCAGATTCCGATACTTACGATGTCCACGATTTAATTCGTGAATTCTTATTGCAAAGTCTAGATGGACAAGCGAAAGAAGAACTCCACAACAAAGCGGTTTCGTGGTATGAGAAACAAAGTTCAGGAAGCCAAATCGCTCTTGAATTGATTTACCATCTTATTTCATCCTCGAGGCATGAGGATGCTACTGCGATAATTGTTGAACAGGGACGTGATTTGATTAAAGAAGGTCACATTGAACTTCTTGGTCTGTTAGAATCAATTGATACAACCTCAGTCGGAGCAGAGAGTGCTTGTCGAATAGACAGATTACGTGGAGAGGTTTTGGCTCTTCTTGGTCGATTTGATGAAGCAGAAGATGCCTTCAATCAGGCTAAGCCTCCTGCTGAAGCCGCAGGTCTAAACGACGTTATAGCAGACATTATGTCCAATCTTGCAGACATTGCTCTAAAACGAGGTGATTCAGATTCGAGCCTCAACATGCACCGTAAAGCATTGGAATTATTCATCTCCATGAAAGATGCTCTCGGTGCTGCTAGGTCATACAACAACATGGGTTACATTTTACGACGCAGTGGTGATAATACCAAGGCTCTTGAGGCATATGCCGAAGTTGAAAAAATCCTCTCAGAAAACGATTCTTTAGAACTTCTATCGGCTCAAATTGTATTGGCACGTTCCCTGCTAGACTTGGGCGAACATACCAGAGCGAGAGACCATGCATTATCTTCCTATGAACGGTCAGAATCTTCAGAGGACCCAATCTTGCATGCTCGAGCCAGAGCCGTATTGGGTCGTTATTATGCCAAGACTGGCGATGCAGATTTAGCACTTCATCACTACACAGATGCTCTTGCAACAATGGGTGAAGCCGGTGACCCGTTGGCACTTGTCGAAGTTTCAATTTTGTTAGGTGAGGTTCTGCAGGATAGTGGGCGAATAGACGAGGCACTTGAGCGATATAGAGAAGCTCTAATCATTTCTGAAGCGAACGATTTGCGCATGCAAATAGGCGAATTGTTAGCTAGATTAGGCGGTGTAGCCCCAGATCGTCAAAGACGAATGGAGTATCTACAACGTGCGCTCTCAGTTTTCCGTGAATTAGGCGCACAAACCAGAATGCGAGAAGTGCAAATGATGGTTCACACTGCGGTAATGGGACGCTGATTAGAAATCAGGTCTTTTGGTTGAAAGATAAGTTACTCCTTCATCATGAACAACCCATATTTGGGTTATTCCAGATAATGAGATTCTACCATCGTATGTTCCTGTTCCAGTAGCAGAAATTGAAACATCTCTATCTAGAGGGTTCTCTGGATGGTCGAGGTGAAGCCCTTCATCATCAAGAGTCAGAACAAATAGCGATTCATCAGCTTCAGTCTGCCTCCAATCAACAACTTCTGCATAACTCACACTAGCATCTTCTCGGCTAGCCAAATCTGCTCTTTCTACTGCTGCTGCTAAATCTGCCATGTTGACATCAACAGCAGTTGTATTCCAATTTTCTCTAGTTGCAGTTTCGATTCCAAATGCCCATACACTGAACATTGAAAGAAATAATACTCCCAATAAGAATGTGAAAATGTATCCTAGTTCAGTACTAGCACCTGATTCATCACGCCTTAATTCACCTTTCATGATGATGCCTCCGTAAGATGAACGTCTATGCTGCTAATCTGTAAATTAAATTGAATTGGTTCACCTGATGTGTGCCAAACGGCTTCACTTGGGCCGTGTGATGGAATCGGAACCCAGCCTGTATAATCTCTCAATAAATCTAGTCTACCTGGGCTGACAACCCAATCTTCGGATGATTCTAAGCCATTGCTAGACCATGCAGCAATAGCATCGCCATAAGGTCCAACCCAGCCTCTCCTAACATCGAATGCGGTAGTAGATGCTAAGCTCTCTCTCATAACCAATTCCAGATCTAAGTTCATGATTCCAGTTCCCGTAACTGAGGTTTTAGTTGGGTGCAGTGAAGGTACAGTTGCACTAAATCTTGGGCCAGGTCCCTGTCTGTCAATTGGTCCGACTAAAATTGCAGGATTTAATTCCGGATGATTTGTAACGATAGCACCAGAACTCCAAGCAACTTCCAGTCCATTGATAGAGGTGTCAAACTCATAGGTCAACCTCGAGATGTGGAATGCCCATGCAGTTGCTAGGTTAGCATGTGTCGAGTCTGATTCGGCACCGATAAGAGTTATCTCCAAACTAGCAGGATGTAATCCAGATTGCCAAGAACTGATTATTTGACCCTCTGGCATTCCATTCATTGAATTCCAAGGTAGCGTAGTAGAAATCCATCCTGATGCAGTTTGGTCGATTGCTATGCATCTCATTGCACCTTCATCCTCCAATACCATAATTCCATCAGAGCCAGAATATCCTAATTTAGAGGAATAATCTTCGAACGCAGAAGTAGAATTTACATAACTATCAGTGCCATCTTCCATGAATAATTTCCCAGTTATCTGGCCTGTGTCAAGCGCTGGTACCATCGACATACCTTCGTTTCCAGTTCCCCATTGTAGGATAATATTCTCACTACTTTCTATCATAGAAGCACTGTCTATTCCTGCAGGTGGCCATGAAACGTTAGCAGTTTGATTTGCAGGAACTGAGAATCCGCCATTTCTCCAAGTAATAGTCGCTGAATTTTCACTCGGGTTTATCACATTCAAATAGCCTTGAGAATGTGGTGCTATGAAGTATTTCGATACATAATTCCCGTCCTCGCTTACCAGGGAAGTTCGCCCATTATCTCCATTGGCT
>CACLCM010000033.1 GCA_902605365.1 uncultured Candidatus Poseidoniales archaeon
ACCTTTACTTGACTTCGCTGCGAAACGATAGATACATTTGGAGCACGATTGTAGATTTCAACTTCAAGGATATTTTCAGTTGAATCTCCTTCTTCATCAGTAACTGTGACCAAGATAGAATATATTCCATCATCAATCCATGTCCAATTCAAAGAACAACTGCTGCGCATCACCTTTTGGTTAGCTGTTGAATATGAACCATCATCAAATTCAATATCGAATGTGCACCAAACAATTCCACCATCTTCATCAAAACTAGAAGAAGCATCGATGAATATTTCTTCATTTGTCCAAGCACTTTGGTTCATCCCAATGTAGGTGGGCGCACTTCCAACAAATAGTGGTAGAATGCCTATGTCATTAGAGGAATCTGCATCATTAGGATTAGATAATTGGCGGTCAACTTCCCATTCTATCGTTTGATTATCAATACTTGAATTGGCATCGACTTGCCATTCGATTTCAAAGATATATTGCTCGAACATTCCCAACGGTGGTAGGACCTTGATTACTTCAAAACCATCCGGATATTTGATGTGAGTTGTTGTTGCAGCGCTGGTTGTAATTCCACGATTGTAAACTGGTAATTGGATAGTTAAGTGGTCACCAGGGAGGACATTAAATCCTGAAATCGAGTTTAGAGTGACCAATTCACTGCTCCTATTTCGAATAATGTTAGCCCGCTCTAATCCCGCAACTAAGTCTAAACCGACAATGTTGTCATCAAGAGTAATTGTCGCTACACCATACATGCCTCCGGTTGATGCAACGATTCCATGACTAGCCCAATCGGTGGTTGTAGCAGATGTGTCGGTAGCCTCTCCTACCGAAACAATAGCCCAAGCACTTCCGTTAGAAGCGGTCGTTGCTGTTGTCACAAATCCTTCTGCCTCATGTCTTATCTCAACATCCAATCCTGATTGAGGATTACCTGAGGAGTCGGATACATTTGCCCATACTTCAATCGGAGTATTCAGTGCAGTTATTTGTGTTGATAAATCCACATCAACATTCATATTTCGATATCCGGGGTTGGTAGTAACTTCAACTCCACTGGAGCCTACTGGAAGATACTGTTTGAGTCTGAAATCAATTACTAAACCTATGTCTTCCTCAGTGTTGGACCAAGCAAAATTCCTTACTTCTGGACAGAACCATTCGTAGGATGTCTCAGTTCCATTGTCGTCGTATGATGTCAGTTCATAGGATGCATTGCATCCACCATATCCAATTTGCTCTCCAAGGTTGTTAACCGGCTTACCAATATCTGTAATCTCCCAATTCGTATGGTTTGCACCACTTGTTGGTTGAGGGAATGGTGTGATGTAATCTGAAGAACCAGACCATGAGGTTGAGGACACATAGGAAGTGTTCCACGTCTCTCCTATCCTCAATGGGAAGTCATAATTTTCACTCATTGGGTCGTAAGTAGTTGTAATTGTAATGTCTGCAATTTGTTGAGTAAGTGATGAAATCCCATATGGTACGTATCTGACATTAAGTGATAGGTCAGTTGAAAGTTTTGCGAGATCTGAAACCCTTCTTACTTCATCTACTTGATATTGGATATACAGATTACCTGTGTATCCCTCTAATGCAACGCCACCTTTGTCAAAATCCGCCTTAGATGAAGTGAGATAAACAAGGGTTTGAACACCATCAATATCGACTTCAGCAACGCCTTCTACAGTGGTAGTTGCATCTCCTATGATTTTGCCAACAACCGCATCAACTCCCGCGCCTTGAACAAGTACGGTCGGGTCGAATGCACCTGAGTAAACCCACTTGTCGCCGACCCTCCAAGTGACTACGTCACTTACGCCAGGATCTTCGCTACCAATACCTCCTGCACTAGCCGGCGGCGCGACCAATAAAGTCGAAAGCAAGAGGATGAGCACCATCCCCACTTCTCGGCGCATGAATCGATTATGCAAATGGCGGATAGATATAGATGAGGGCGACTCGATATTTCTTAAAATCACTAAAAAAGTGTAGAAATACGGTTCTAGACCCCTTTTGAGTAACTTTAGTCAAGGAATAGACTCATGGCAGAAGTCGACCTCGCCGTAACATGCGCTGGTTCGCCTTCAATGGTGATGCAGATGGTATCTGTTCCATGGTACAATGGGGCCTTGTGCATGGAATTGAAGGGAAGATAGTAACCGGTGTCAAGAGGGATATTGAATTACTCAAAAAAGTGCACCCAAATATTGGTGATGAAATTGTGGTCATGGATATCTCATTAGCAAGAAACCATGTCATGGCTAGCAAGTTTTGCGGTGATGGCTTCAAAATGACATGGTTTGACCACCATCTTCCTGGAGATGCAATCGAAGGATTGGAAGCATATGTTGACACATCACCGAATGTTTGTACTGCTAAAATTGTGGAGGATTTCTTACAAATAAAATCAGATTGGTCGGAAGTGGCTCTACACGGCGATGGGCTGTCACAATATTCGTCAAAACCAGAGCTGAAAGAATTGGGTGAATTACTCAATTACAACGGATACGGTGCTGATCTTTCCGATTTGCATATCCATCCCGATAAGTTACTGTCGATTTGTTTGGAATCTAAAACTCCGGAACGATTTATGGAAACATCAGAATTTACTATGTTACAACAGGGTTTTGCTACAGATATGTCCAAAGCAGATTCCGTAGAAATCGTTGATGGAATTTACTTACTGCCGGACGAGTCATGGGCTCGTCGTGTCGTTGGAGTAATGGCTCACAGAATCAATTCTAAAAGTCCGGGTCCACATGTGATTGCAATCGACAAAGGTGATGTCTTGCAAGTGTCACTGCGAGGACAAAGTGGCATTGGTGACATCTGTGCAAAGTTTGGTGGCGGTGGTAGAGCTACCGCTGGCGGCATCGATGCTCTCCCGAAGGGAGAGATACCAGCCTTGATGAATGAGGTCAACGCCCGTAGGTCTGCTTGAGGTGTTTGTATGCACGATAGAATGACCCATCTTCAGAGATTGGAAGCCGAGGCTATCCACATCATGAGAGAGGTTGTCGCTGAAGCAGAAAATCCCGTAATGCTCTATTCGATAGGCAAGGATTCTTCTGTAATGTTGCATATCGCAATGAAGGCTTTCCACCCTGCAAAGCCACCATTTCCTATAATGCACATCGATACAATGTGGAAGTTTTCTGAGATGATTGAGTTCAGAGAGAAAATGGCCAATGACCTCGGATTAGATTTGATTGTCCACATCAACCCTGAAGGCCAAGAGATGGGAATGAACCCATTCATTCATGGCTCTTCTGTTCACACTGACATGATGAAAACACAAGGCCTGAAGCAAGCATTGGATGCTCATGGTTTCGATGTTGCATTCGGTGGGGCGCGCAGAGATGAAGAAAAGTCTCGAGCCAAGGAAAGAATATTTTCATTCAGAAACGAAAGCCACCACTGGGACCCAAAGCGCCAAAGGCCAGAACTTTGGAACGTATACAATTCAAGAAAGAATGCAGGAGAGTCCATCAGAGTCTTCCCTCTTTCAAATTGGACTGAATTAGATATTTGGCAATACATACATCTTGAAAAAATCCCAATCGTCCCTCTCTACTTAGCAAAACCGAGACCCGTTGTTGAGCGAGATGGCGTTCTGATTTTGGTTGATGATGACCGCCTCCCGCTAAAAGAAGGAGAAGAACCGATGATGAAAACAGTCCGCTTCAGAACATTAGGCTGCTATCCTCTTACCGGAGCGGTTGAATCTGAAGCGAATACATTGCCGCAAATCATTCAGGAAATGCTTCTCACTACTACTTCTGAGCGTCAAGGCAGAGTCATTGATTTTGATAGTACTGCATCTATGGAGAAGAAAAAGCAAGAGGGGTATTTCTGATGGTACATGTCAGTGACCTCATAGCAACGGACATCGATTCCTATCTTGCTGCTCATGAGCAGAAAGAATTGCTTCGTTTCATTACATGTGGTTCAGTCGATGATGGTAAATCAACTCTAATTGGGCGCATGTTGTACGAATCTCACATGCTATTTGATGACCAACTGGCTGCTCTTGAAGCAGACTCAAAGAAGGTTGGAACCCAAGAGGGTGAGATAGATTTCGCTCTCCTTGTAGACGGTCTTGCAGCTGAAAGAGAACAGGGTATCACCATCGATGTAGCCTACAGGTTCTTTTCTACTGATAAGCGAAAATATATCGTGGCAGATACTCCTGGGCATGAAGAATATACTCGTAATATGGCGACTGGAGCATCAACAGCAGATGTCGCAATCATCTTGGTCGATGCTAGTCAGGGAGTCTTAACACAAACTCGCCGCCATTCATTCATTGTGTCAATGGTTGGAGTTAAGAGAATCATTCTGGCAGTAAACAAACTTGACCTAGTCGATTATTCTCAAGATGTATTCGAATCAATAGTTAGTGATTATTCTGAATTTGCCGAAGAAGCACTGAATATCGATGAGATTACAGCAATTCCAATTTCTGCTTTGAAAGGAGATAATATTGTAGGTTCTAGTGATAATACTCCTTGGTATCATGGCTCTTCAATAATGGAATATTTGGAGAGTGTTGAAGTTTCTGCAACTTCGCAATCACGACCTTTCAGAATGCCTGTGCAATGGGTAAACCGACCTAATCTCGATTTCCGTGGTTTCGCAGGATTAATCGGTAGTGGTATGGTTTCACCAGGTGATAGAATCAGAGTTCTTCCAAGTGGAACCGAATCAACTGTAGAACGAATTGTCACTATGGAAGGAGACCTAGATTTGGCAGGAGCGGGACGCTCAGTAACCCTTACTCTTTGCGATGAGATCGACATTTCAAGAGGCGACTCCATCGTTGCAGCAGATAGCCCATGTGGTAGCGCAGACCAATTCCAAGCTCGCATACTTTGGATGGATGAGTCTGCGATGATGCCTGGTCGTCAATATCTATTCAAGTCGAATACCCAAACCACATCGATGACTCTAGGTCGGTTAAATCACCGAATTGATGTCAATACTTTGGAAGAATTACCTGCTAAAGTTCTCGATATGAATGAAATTGGAGTTTGCAATATTTCACTATCTAGTAGAGTGGCATTCGATTCTTATGAGGAGGACCCTACTATGGGTGGATTCATCATAATCGATAGAATGACTAACAATACAGTCGGAATGGGGTTAATCGATTATGCACTAAGAAGAGCAGAAAATATTCATTGGCAATCTATGGATGTTACAAAGCAAAGTAGAGCTGAACAAAAGAGTCAGCAACCTAAATTGCTCTGGTTCACAGGATTATCTGGTTCAGGGAAGTCCTCAATTGCAAATATTTTGGAAAAGAAATTGCAAGCGATGGGCCGTCATACAATTTCCCTAGATGGAGACAATGTTAGGCACGGTTTGAATCGGGATTTAGGTTTCACAAAGGCTGACAGAGTTGAGAATATTCGTAGGGTTGGTGAAACCTCTAAATTGATGGTAGAAGCAGGTCTAATCTGTATTGCATCATTCATATCTCCTTTCGCATCTGAGCGAGAAATGGTTCGAAACTTAATGAGTGATGGAGAATTCATCGAAGTATTTGTTGACACCCCTCTCGAAGTCTGTGAACAAAGAGACGTCAAGGGTCTTTATGCAAAGGCGCGTGCTGGTGAATTACCTAACTTCACCGGAATATCTAGCCCGTATGAGAGTCCAGTAAGTCCAGAAATCAGAATCGACACTACAGATATGAGTGCTGAAGATGCAGCGGATTCGATTATCGACTACTTGAGTAGTTTCTGAATACGCTTTGCGACTTCATCCCACTGCAGAGAATCTCGTAATTCTATCATCGATTTACGAGATGAATCCAAACTACTCTGATCTATCGAAGAAATACTTGCAACGATGTCATCAACAGTCCTACCACGTAACTTGATTGCTCCTTCAACGTCATCAAATATTGGAATTGGAGTTACAGCTAATGGAACTCCGGCAGCAACTCCCATTCTAACAGCACCGGATGCCGATTCCTTAGTATTCTGATAAGGGAACACGAGCAACTCACATTTTGCTAATGTAGCAATAGCAACATCATCATCCAAAAAGTCAGAAACCAATCTAACTCTTCCAGCCAGATTTTTATTTTTGAGCATAGTATTGACTTTTTGTTCCATATTTTTACTGCCATCTCTAGTAGCACATAGCATAATCAATTCATCCCAGCCTGGTAGTCTTTCAAACGCTTCAATCAATTCCAGTTGCCCTTTGTGAGGTAATAAGAAACCGAATGTACCCATTACTCTGCCGCTTACTGGCAGAGATTCGGCTGTGGCTTTTGGTGGGGGATATATCCCGTGTGGGATCATCACAACATTGTCAACAATACCATGGGTTTTCAGATTCTCAACATCAGAGTTAGAATGAACCATTACTGTTGAACAAGTCTTCAACCCTTCAATCGCTTTCTCAATTCTCTTACTAGGGAATATGATAGAACGGTCTCTTGTATTGTGCATTGTAATGAAAACCTTGACATCCATGTCAGCAAGTTTCAGTAACAATTCATTCAGGTAAGAAAATCTCAGTAGCCCAGGTTGATGCTGAATTACAACAGTATCGATTCCCTTTGCTGCAACTTGAGCGATTATTCCTTCAAATGAATTAGAATCTCTTGTCCAGCAAGGAATTGCTTTCTCAACTTCACCTTCACCAGATTGACACATTACCAATACGTCATCCATTTGCTCTACTAAGAACTTAGAATATGTTGCGATACCGCACCTGATGTCCCAGGTACTTATCCAGCCAATCATATCCATCATCTCTAACTCTTGTAACTGAAACTAATATTTTTATCAACAGATGCTACGCTAAAACACTTCACAACCCAGACCACAATCGGCCCTAAATGCTGCATTGTATCACAGCAGGTCTGCTAATTCATCTTGGATAATCTGGACTGCCTCAAGGATTTCATCCTTGTGGCGTGCGCCGGTGATTACCATCTTACCAGATCCGAAGATTAGGCAGACTACCTTAGGATAGTCAAGTCGATAGATCAATCCAGGGAATTGCTCTGGCTCGTACTCAACCTTATCGAAAGGCAAGTGGAAGGTTAGGTTGTTCAGGTTCAACTTGCGAGGTAGTCCTGCAAGTGGGTCTCCTTCTTTCAATTCTTGAGTATCCATTCTCTGGAGACCTTCGTAATCTTCAGGGTAGTGTAGAGCGTAGGTTGCAACCATGTTCTGAACTTCGATTTCAACGTCCTTAAGGTCCCAAGTTGTGATTCCTGCAGAGCGTAGGTCATTTATCATGCGCTCGATACCAGTGTGGATGTTATCCTCATCCTTTCCACCAGTGCACACTGCACGTCCTGAACGGAACATAAGAATAGCAAGTTTTGGGTCTGCTACACGGTATACGACACCAGGGAATTGCTCTGGTTCATATTCACAATTCAATTGAATTGCGATATCTGGAAGATCAAGTTCTTCCGCTACTCGGGTGCTGGCAACGACATTTACTACAGTCAAACGGTCCTCATCGTTCATGAATGGGCCGATTATAAACCCCTATTTAAAGGAAAGCACTATTCAAATGGATTCCAAATTGGTGATTTTTTATCCAAATCCACCGTCATTCCTTGTGCTGCAATCTTGCTGATTAGAGTTCTCCCACCTGCTAATTCGATAGCCTCACTTGTTTCCTTTGGGTTGCGGGTAAGCGCAATCATGCAACCCCCGCCACCTGCTCCAGTTAGTTTAACTCCGAGGGATGATGGTGCTGCTGCAGTGATTAAAGCCTCAAGTTCAGGACAAGATACTCCAAGACTGCGAAGTAACAGATGATTTTCACTCATAGCTCTGCCAACTCCTTCCATATCGCCTTTCATTAATGCAGATATGCCTCTTCGTGAAATCATCCCAATCGTTTCGATTTCCCGAATTCTTTCAGGTGATTCTTCAAGTAAACTCGCAACCCTAGTGACC
>CACLCM010000034.1 GCA_902605365.1 uncultured Candidatus Poseidoniales archaeon
CAAGGAGTTGCAATTCACCCTTCGCAAGAGAGTATGCTAGATGCGGGAGATGGATGGCTATCATCACTAGTAGGGTTAAGCGGCCTTCTATTCTTGGTAAATCTACTATTTTGGTTGATATGGGTAAATATTCTTCTTGGTTTTACTAATTTATTCCCGATGATTCCATTTGATGGAGGTCACCTCTTCAAAGACATAGTTCACGGCACAATGTCGGGTATACGCAATGTAGGAAAGAAGACTGGGTTGTACAAATTACATCCTCTTTGGGTCGAGCATACAACCCGTAAAGCGTCTTCGATATCGTCGATATTGTTGCTACTGGTAATGGTTTTCATTATTGTTGGACCATATCTGTGATTCTCATTTGTGAAGACTCATTACCATCATCTTCTTTGCTTAAATCAATGTTCTTTATTCGGTTGTCAAGAGCATCTAATGTGGAACTTGTAGACTTCCTACAGACTAGTGCCAAAAAGAGATGCAACGGCATGCCCTGCTCCCAATCTAGGAATGGTTTACCGTTGCGCGTTAGTGGAAGAGCAGGAATTCTCCTCGTTAGTATTCCTAAACGGCCGCTTAACCGTCCAACATCGACACGGAAGATTCTCCATGAGTCACCTCTGACTCCTTTCAACCTGTAAGCGTAAAGAGGCATTAAATCACATCTTTTCCCTTCGTATATCATCGATTGATATTGATCCCATGTCCGCCCTGACAAGTACAATTTGGGTTTTTTCGAAGATTTAACTTCAATCGGGAAGCATAAGTCTCCTCTAAGAGCTAGCAAGTCTCCGCTTCCTTCCATTCCAGAACCTGCAGCCCTAACTACCAAGAATGGCCGTTCTAGAACTTGCCTTGCTCTTGCTTTTGCTATCGAATCACAAGACCTGGTTACTGCATCAACACCTTTCGGAATACCTGCGAGAACTGCTCTGAGTTCTCTTTCATATTGGCTGGACACAATAATGAATCGTTGTCAAATGCTTTTGATGATATCGCTGATTACGCGTCATATTGAAGCGTGATTAGCCCTAGGACGGCATGTGCGCCGAATAGCCGTTAGGACTGCGGATTTCCGCCTTTCTTTCCATTTGATGCGCGAATTAAAACGACGTGAATGTAATTTTGTCATGCTATCTCCTGGTGATAAATGGGACGGAATCCTACTCACTTCGCCTGAAGAAGTTGGGGATGGAGAAATACCTGTAGTCGAAGAAAATATTGAGATCGCTGTTGAAAGGGCGATTCAATCATCGCGAGGTCTAGAGAGTACTGTTCAACTGGTTTTCGGAATAGACCCCGGACCTCGTCCAGGTTTGGCTTGGTTAGCAGACGGATTGGTAGTAGGTAGTGCTCAATTGGAAAAGATAGAGAGTGTGACTAAGCATATCATTGCATTATCAACTGCTGTAATTCACAAAAGAATGTGTGTTAAAATTGGGGACGGTGCTCCCCTGATTAGAGACCGTATAATCAATCAACTAATTCTACATGGAATTGAGACATTAGAGGTCAGTGAACATAGGACTAGTTACGGTTCCCGTTCAAAGGCCCACCTTCATGCAGCAACTCGTATAGCATTGATGAGTGGAACTAGGGTTTACCAAACGCGTGAACTCAACCCTACAGATGGTGATCTGAGAGAAATTCAAAGACAATCAAGAATACATAGTTCTGGACATCTAACAATTTCAACCGAGTTAGCAAAGTTGGTTGCTTGTGGTGAAATATCGATGGATGAAGCGATCAAGAGAGCCTGACACGATACTTCTCTCGGCCCTTCGAGTATAACGTGATGACTCCACTGGATGAAACGCATATTGCAATTCCTTCTGCTAATTGGCTGATGGCTCTTGCTGCAAGATGCCTACCGCCTTCTCCTGGTTTTGGGCTTATACCAGAAGGAACCTGAACATAGCGCCCAGCATCACTTGCAATACCTTTAGAATTGAACAAAATCGCACCATCTAACCATGCGAATTCTGCTAGAGTTTCATGATTGTTAGAATCAATGACACTCTTTTTGTTATCTGAATGGCCTTTGAATGGATTCAAGACTAAAGCAGTGGTATATCTCCTTAATTTGGGAACTGAACCGATTGCGAATAATGCTCCAACTGCATGCCCCTCCCTACCTCTGCTACCAATATGTCGAGCTAGTTCCATCAATCGGGACAATATTTCAATGTCAATTTCATGCTCATTGGACATCGTAGCTAAACGATTAGATGTGAGATTACTTGCTTCGATTGCAATAACCCCATTCATTGGTTCGCCGAGAATTGCTAGAATCTTATCTGTGGATTTAAATCGGCCTTCTCCCAAACCTTGGAGAATAATATCGTGAAGGTTGTTCAAAATTGAGAGGCCTTGGGCTGACAAAGATTCCTCTAATACCTCAACATCAATATTTGAATCTTTGAGATTCTCAGATACTTTGTTTGATGATGTGATTGTTTTCAATCTCATCTTAGGTGGGAGAACATCTCTGATTTTCATTATCATTCGTGAATTATTGGACAACAAAACGGCAGTAGTAAAACCGCTACGTTCATTTTCAATGGCCGAGGCTACCAAGTTTGGCAGATCGACCATAGATTACACCTCAATCCATTGTTATGTCGACACCGGGGAGTTGGTCTTCAGACTCACGGTATACAGTTCGCATATTGTTGATGAAATTCCTTTCCTTGACAACGATGTTGTACTCTTTGATGCCAGGGTCTTCTTCCCCATCTAAAATCCCCAATAGGCATTCTAGGGTTAATCTCGCACCTTCACGGTGAGGATATGCGAAAACTCCCATTGAAAGAGGAGGCGCAACTACAGTCTTGACTCCTTTCATTCCCTTAATTGTGGTAAACAAGTTGTGATATGCTTCAGGAAGTAATTGCCTGCGGGCTTCATCTTGATTTGGCCTACGACAATCCGGACTTACGACATGAATGATGTGTTTGAATCTCTTTTCCAAATTATATGGCTTAGAAACTACATTGCTTGTAACTGGGCATGGGGGAAGGTTTGACTTTCTCTGCTCAACGCTTACTTCACGACAAAACTCTCGTAATTCCTCACCAGCAGCATTGTGTATTTGGGCGTCTATTCCTTCGCGTCCAGATAGACGATTATTAGCAGGAGTGATTACTACGTCTGCCTCTTGTAAATGTAGGTCCCCGCCTATCACACGGAGTACTCCCCAACGACAGGTTCGCGCCATATACAATTGGACCATGCATTGAGAGGGGGGGGCCGACCTTCATATACACATTGACGAAAACAGCGAAAAAATAGTGATTTAGGCTAATACATTCCATCGAAGTGACTTTGTGTAATCATCTCGCCCAGCGACTCATGTCCTCTAACCGAAGAGCGCTGATTATGGTCGCGCTTTTCGTTTTGAGTAGTATACAACTACCGATTTCTGATAGTAAAGAGGCTGTATTTTTAGATTCGATATCTGAAGGATTCAGTAGTGTAGAAACCGATATTTGGAACGAATCCCCATTACGAACGGTTGCTGTACCCGATGGCTTCAATCTTTCAACTGCGATAGATTACAGTGACGTCGCTGTTTTGATTAACAACCAATCTGAAGCAAGTCGAACAATTGGTTGGGCCTTTGTGAATGCAAGAAATATTTCTGCTGAACGAGTATTCATTTTTGATAACTCATCTACTCCAACTGGAGAAACGATTAACAGAGAAAAATTTGACACATATTTCCTAGACCCATTCAGAGCGATGCTATCGACATACAACGGAACCGATATCAATTATCTAGTATCAACTAAAGGTGTACCTTTGAGGATTAGTGGCGGCAATAACAAGGCATCTTTTGACCAAGAAATCTCTCTGGTTGGCGGCAGTTATGATGCAGAGATTGGAACCGACTGGTGGGGCACTCATGGTTATGGGCCTTTGGCAGGTAAGGAATTGAAAGAATTCACTCGTGATGAATATGGATTCTTCTTGGTAACTAGATTGACGGGGTATACTGTTGAGACAGCTCTAGAATTAATCGAGAAAGCGAATAATTCGTATGGGGCAAGAGGCACACATGTTCTGGATTTAGCAACGAATAGGAATGATACAGGATACAAATTTTGGAATGATGATTTGTACGTTACAAATACTACACTCAATGGTACTAAGAATCTACCAGTAATATTTGATGAAGAAACCGAATTCCTGACAAATATGTCTAATGTAATCGGTTATGCATCTTGGGGTAGTAATGATGGTAATTGGAATTACAACTATCTCTCAAACGGAGGTTTTGATACAACAGATGCTTCTTGGTCCAGCGGTTCGAGATACTGGAACGCATCATCTCCTACAGTAGCAAGTGGAGATGAATTCATCTGGAATTACCAAACTGCAACTAAGCAAGGCGGAAATGGAGCGTTAGAAGCAAGGATCTCCACCGAATGTAATCAAGAGTCTGGTGATTTGTTACCTGGTATTTTTGCAGAATATTTCGACAATGAGGGAATCAGTTTCAGTACTGCCAGTATGCCGGACTTAATCGATAGAGTTCCCGACCACGTCAGAATCGAGAATTCCCTCGCTTATTCATCATCAAATAATCCATACTCCGGCCTTGATGATAGATTCAAGAATAATTGGGGTGCAAGATTTAGTGGATTAATCGATATTCCTGAAAATGGAAATTGGACTCTTTATCTCAACACTGATGACGGCTCTGAGTTATGGGTTAACGGTCAAAGTGTAATTCAAAATTACGGAAGCCATGGTATGAGAGAGTATTCTGCCACTCTTAATTTGACAGCAGGTCTCCACGATTTTAAAATTGAATTTTTCCAGGGTGGAGGTCCTCATGGATTACGATTTTCTTGGGAAGGACCAAATGTCAGCAAGGCAACAATTCCTGCATCAGCATTCTTAGTAGCTGGAGATTATATCCCTCAATCAAATAACTTGGTACACCATTGGGACTTTGAAGAAGGTACTGGGAACGAGTCTAATGATAACACTGCCAATAATTCTAATTTCACACTTCATGGAATGAACTCATCAAACTGGAAAACTTGTGTTGATGGTAACTGTCTTTGGTATGATGGTATTGATGATTATGCTAAGGTGAATGTTGATGATTGGCTTGGTAATTTTACCATTAGTCAGTGGGTATGGGCCAATGTAACTAATCAAACAACCTACGCTGCTACTTTTGCTATCGATGATAATGCTGGTTCGAATCAATCCTTCCAGCACATGGTATCTGGTGGTAAATGGAAACTACATAACAATCAATCACAAACATTTGGTGATGTTGTAGCCCAGCAATGGACTCACCTAGTAACCGTATTCGATAGTGGAGAGACTCGCCAATATCTGGATGGAGTTTTAGTAAATACGAACAATTATCCTAATGGTTCGATAAATAATTTCGACCTTTACAAGTTAGGAGTTAATCGAGCAGGAAGTGCATTTTTCGAAGGAATGATCGACAATGTAATGGTTTGGGACACTGCGCTAAGCAATGGCTCAGTCACTGTATTGAGTAGAGATATTGTGAATAATTGCTCAGCATATTCAGGTAATGGTCAAGGTGTAGCACATCTTGAAACAACACATGATATTCCTGAAAATTTCACAAATCATGCTTGGGTGGTTTATGCACACGGTATGAGAACAGGTGATGTATTTGGAGAATACAACATTCTGGTTTCATCATTTGATTCCAACGGAACAATGTTGTCAGAAAATCTATCTTCAAATCAGGCATTTACTGCATCATGGAATTCAGAAACTATGCGATTCAGACCTCACCCCGATGCTACATCACTAAAGATTAGAATTTCATTAGACATAGTACCAACATCTACAGACGGTTCCTTATTCGTTGATTCTGCTGTGCTAAGAATAATCAGACCACATATGAATTGGGTGAACGGTTCTATTGTAGAAACTGCAGTTAGCACTGGTGCTCGTTCGTTTAATTGGGGTACATCCTATGGCCAATCTCTGATTGCTGATATCTTAGAAGATGGAGCTAGTGGAATCAAAGGATATGTGTATGAACCATATTTGACGGCTGTTTCATCTCCTAGTGTCTTACTGTCATCATACACAAGTGGATTCAATTTAGCAGAATCATATGCTGCTGCTAATACCATGACTGGGTGGATGGGAGTTGTTGTTGGCGACCCGAAGATGAGCCCGTACGCTGATATTGTTCATGATATCGAAATTATTGATGTTAGAATAGTCGACAATGTTTCAGTCGACGACCATTTCAATATTGAAATTGCTATTCAAAATATGGGCCCTGGAGAAGGGGTTGGAGAACTGAAGGTATTGGATAAATTAGGAAGCATAGTGTTGGCAAATCAATCTATTTCTATTCCGAATGGCTCACAGAATGGTAGTCGCCAAATTCTAGTTTTGCAATTGAATACCTCCAGAGAGGGTTGGAATAATCTCGTTATTCGATGGGAGGGAACATCTCCTCTACATCCTGAAAGAAATATTGACAACAATATTTTCGATATGACACTCTGGGTAAATTCTCCTCCTGTGGTAGAAGATATCTTTTGCGATTCCAGCCAATACAGTAGAGGTGATAGATTCGTTTGTAGTGTTCAGGCAAGTGACGATAGTGCAGTCACAGCAGTCGATATCGCTTGGAGAATTAGTTGGGGCAATAATAGTAGCACCGAATGGACTTGGCAGAATACTGGAAGTCAGGACGGCGTTTTGTGGTGGACAACCATTGCTCTTCCTTCAGATATACCGCTTGGAGTTCTCGACATTTCGGTTCAGGTAAGAGACGGCTCTAATCTGAGTGTAAATTCATCCTCGCCAGGAATTGCACTGATTCGAGATGCTCCTGCATTCTGGTTTGGCATACATGTTGCAGGAGTAGATGACCCTGAATGGGGAGGCGCTTCTGTACTAACTTCAGCTCCTGTGACTGGAATAAAAAGAGGACACATCTTGACATTGAAAGCGTGCGTATTAGATCCAGACCATGAACCTGGAAATCAAACGCCAATATTTAGTGCAAGCCGAGGCCTGATAGACGGAATGACACATCGGACAGGAAGTAGCGTAGACCAACATTGCTACATCTCTTCTTTTGCAGTTGCAACCTCTACTAGCCTTGATTCATTCACCCTAGAATTAAGAGATTCAGAAGGAGAGTTCTTGACGCGTAGAACAATTTTGATTTCAGACCAATCACCAATAATTGAAATGTCAATAATCGATTCTTCTGGTGATACGGTTGAAAATGTACTTGCTGGAGGCGATGAAAACCTAGAGATTCGAGTCTTGGACCCTGATGACTCAGTAGATAGCGTGTATGGAG
>CACLCM010000035.1 GCA_902605365.1 uncultured Candidatus Poseidoniales archaeon
ATGACAGGTACCCTCCTTCTCAAGGAAGGTGGAATCCTGTCGTGGTTGAGGATGATGTAGTAATCGGAGCTAATGCTACCATTGTAGCAGGAGTTAGACTTCACACCGGTTGTGTTATTGCCGCAGGGGCCGTGGTCACAACCGATATACCCTCACAACAAGTATGGGCAGGGAATCCAGCCAAGTTCTTGATGACTAGAGAAAATTACGAAAAAAGGAGAGATGAAAATGAGTAAAATTGTAGTCACTAATTTCCTGAAACGATGCATAAAATATGCAGACGATTCTATTTCACGAAAAACCGAGAGGGGCGATGATTCAGAGATTATCGCTGAATGGAACTCATATCGCAACTACACCCAATATGCTCTTGAAGAGATTGAGAAAGGTGACCTCGACCATTGGTTTGCAAGAGTAAGTGAGAAGGCAGAGATGGAATTAAACATGGATGAACTCGATCACAAGAGTCGAGGACAATGGCTATCTGCTGCGGTTTCACCACGGCCATTGGCACTTATATCTACACGTAACGAGGAAAGAGAAAACATCGCACCCATCACTAGCGTGTCCGTTGTATCAAACACACCGCCTCTAGTTGTGATGTCATTATCTCAAACTAGAGATGGCATGAAAAGAGACACTTACCTCAATCTTAAAGAAAATGGCGAGTGCGAAATTCAATTCTTAGCAGCTAACATCGACGCTGCGAAAGATGCCGACCTTGCAGGTAAGCCAGTAGAGCACAGCGAGTGGGACTTACTCGAAGCGGATGGGCCAATTCACCCAATGGCTGTTTTCGTATTGCGTTGTAAATTAGTTGAAGACAACCCACTTCCTGAAGGAGCAGTAGCACGATTACTAACTCTCAAGGTTGAGAGTATAATAGTGCCATCATACCTCCCTAATGAGGAAGGATATTCACTACTATGCCAACATGGTCTGGACCGATTGACGCCAAGTCCTCAGGACTGGGGACACATAGCAACTCATCATCGAAGTTGAGACAAGCCCTCTTGCAGGCTAGTTTTGGCTTCCCATGAAATTGCTGTATTCATCGAAATATCTGGCACACGCCTTCTGCTATCTCCATGATTAGATTCACCATATACGATTTCTGCACCGGTAATCTCGGAAATTAATTCAGCTAATTTGAACATAGTTATTTCTTCAGTTGAACCTAAATTGAAGGCTTCACCTTCAATTCCCTCGGCATCTGAGACCGCAAGTATTCCATCGATAACATCTCCAACCCAAGTAAGACTGCGAGTCTGTAATCCATCACCATGAACCACGATGGGATTTGACGACATCATCATCGATACAACTTGCCCGTTTTCATCACCATGTAGTCGAGTGCCATATGCGTTGCAGGGTCGCACTATTCGCACATCTAGTCCCTTTCTAACCTCAAACTGACAAAGCAGTTCACCGATATGTTTCGAAGCGCCATATGAATGGCGCTGATGAAGATGGGCAGGAGGGAACAGACTTTCAGATTCATTGGACAAAGGCATGACCTCTTGTTCTCCGAATGATTCTGGAGAGGAATAGAAAATCAGTTTGCATTTCTGTTTAACAGCCATTCTCAAAGCATTTCTAGTACCATTGATATTGACATCAACAACCAAATCCGCCTCATCGTGAAACCTCTTCGTTCCATTAACTGCTGCTAAATGATGAATTACTTCTGGTTTGAAATCATTACAAGCAATTTCCCAATCATCGAATGACCTCACATCGCCATTTACAAATTTGGCACCATGATTTACTTGACCTCTTGAACCTCGTGATAAATCATCCAGAACTACCACATCATCTCCCCTATCCAACAGGGCATCTGTAAGATGAGAGCCGAGAAAACCAGCACCACCAGTCACGAGAACGCGCATTCAATCACCTACTCTCTCTAAAACTTCCAAAACCACATCATTGGAAGTTTTTGTCACACGCACTAAATCGCCATCATTTACTGCTAGACACGGGTCTTGGTCAAACCCGTGACTGTAAGGAACATCTAGTAGGCTGCAGGCTGGTAATGTTAGGGAACATACATCTCGATTTACAATTGCTTTTGGTCCTTTACCTGTGTAAATTAGACCCATCAGCACATATGGCGCCACAGTAGAGCCAGATCCTTTTGGGTAAATCAGAACCGTATCTTCAATCGCCCTTCCATCAAGAGGATGTCCCACTTCCTCTACTACTCCTGTGTCTCGATTTACATATCCGAGGTAAGTCAAGGCTACATCACTAACCATTGCTCTGCCTTCCACAACCCAGTCGTCTTGAGAATCTAGCCCTCCGCCTATGATTTTACAATCTCCTGATTGATGGGTTTTGGAAGAGGCGTGTTGAGGCTGAGCTTTAGGTGAAAGAGGAACTACTTCGCCTTGACTTAGCATAGGGTCGAATGCGTGCTTGACACAATCGTGTATCGTTCCCACCGAGGTAGGCATACGGTTTAGCCCACTGGTTAGATAGTGTTCTGCTTTGAGTGAGTTTGTCATCAAGTGATTGTAGTGGTTACGATTGTAAGGGGTTACTTCAGGACATGTATCCCGTAAGATGACCACCCCTGATTCTTCTAAAATTCCGATTGAGCCATCTGCTTCTGCCAAATCATAATTGTAACCTGAAGTAAAGACCCAAAGTCGATTATCAGGTATCTTGAATCCCATCTCGCTATGAGAGCGAACTGCTGATGCGGTGATTCTAATTTCTTCTAAACTGGCTTGCGGACATCCAATTACTATCAAGTCAACCTGTCCTTTAGGAGCAAGTTCCTCGTATCGAATGGCTAAGTCTTCAGCTGTAAACTTCAAAGATTCCTCATCACCAGTAAGATGGGGAGTAGCAGTATGACCTTCGGCCCAAAGCATAGGACAGCCATAATTTGCAGCAGCAGCGGTTAGAGCCTTCTTTGAGGCGAAACTGATGTATGAAGGCAGGCCACGTATGAAGGGCATAGGCCCATATGGGATTTTCCAATCAGGACGAACCTGTTTACCAATCCAATCACCAAAAACCGACCAATCTGAAAGAGTCAATAATTCACAATCGACATCCACAACAATATTTGGAACTCGGTTCTCTTCAAGGTGAAGGCCCCATTCTGGAGCAAAACCGGTTAGAGCAGTGGCTAAAGCAGACAGACCTGACTCTCGATTTGTGATTAGATCGGTCCAAGAATTAGAGAATGCAACCGCATTAGATTCTGCCCAAGAGGCATAACCTGCTTCATCTTCCACTCCCCTATCATAAGGAGTGCATGAAAGTGATGATTCGATACCAAGGCTTTCGTAAGCCATTATTATCTCGAATTGTTGCTCCAAGAAATCAGGATAATCAATATCCATTTCTTCCATTTTCCTTTTATCACAACCAGCAGAGTTCAAAGTTGTAGGAATTACGACTGAACCCTCCCCTGCTAAATCGGCTAAGAATCTTCGAAGACCGTGACCTCCCGTAATTACTGAAACACCAGAAACGTGACTGTGATTAACATCAATGAAACCCTTGGCGCCTGCTGTTTTAGCCAAATCAACAACTAGTCTAGCCGCTTTCTGACGAGTCAAACCCTCGTCGCCAGCAAGCATAGATGCAAGTCTATCTGGCAACTCCATTATTGGGTGCTGTTAGAACACACCCATGAAGACTTTGTAGGGAACACTCTCTAATCCTAGGAAGTCTCTAGATAATACATGAAGGACAAGCAGCCATCAAAAAAGAAGAGATTTGTAAAAATCCTAGGGGTTTTTTCAATAATACTAGCACTAACAATGAGTAGTATTTCATTATACAATACAATGGAAATCAGCGATATAAAACCTGGAGAAGACGGCCTTTCCACCATGTCGAAAATTTCGACATTATACGGAACTCACGGTTGTGAAGAAGGAGGATTTAGTATTCAATTAGGCATGGATGTGAATGATGACGGAACGCTAGACGCAGAAGAAGTTTCGGAAATCAAAAATGTATGTCACGGAAAACAAGGTGAAACTGGTTCTATGGGGACCAGAGGATATCGAGGATACAATGGAACGAATGGAACGAACGGGATTGATGGAATTGATGGTTTGATTGGCAATTCACCCTTCATACAATCTTACAGAGGTGCTTACGGAGCTTGCCCTGATGCAGCGGTTATAGAAATGGGCAATAATTCAACTTCACAAGAAATCGAATCGAGTGTCAAAATTTGTTTTGAAGATTTGGTGAAGGGAAGACTGACTGATATACAAGAGAACTCTGGAAATTCATTTACGACCGCCTGTGAAGGGGGAATAATTAGTGGAGAATTCCTAATATTTTCAGCGGTTCAAGGTGACAAATGCCTATTGTATTCTTTACAAAATGAAGTATTGAATCTTATTTCACCTACGATAGACTTCGCCCCAGGCTCAATTCTAGGTTTCACCGAGCATCAGGGAAGAGCGTGGTTTGATGCAACAGACTCTTCAGGAACACAACTTTGGTCTAGTGACGGGATTACCACATGGAAAGAGAGCAATTTAAGTTCGAATATCTTGAATGGAGACTCGTTTACCAAGAACGGGGATGAACTGGTACTAACATATTCAGATGGGTTAGCGATATTTGGTGAATCCGAATCTTTCATCAGTGGAGTTTACAGCAATACTACTTCTGCAAATGGTATTCTATTATACAATACACCTACCGGTATTTCATTGGGAGGAAACATCGTACCTGGTGACATAAATTCAGAATCGGCATACCTTTCAGGTAGTCATTGGTTCATCGCCACTACCGATGCCAGTGGACCGCAGTTACACAGCTGGGATGGAATACATTTGGTGAAAATGAGTTCCAATTTACAGAGTGATTCCGGACAAGTAATCCCCCCTATTGTAATTGGAGATAGCATAGTTTTTGATTCGGGAGAATTGGTTGCTTACAATACATCATCTTCTACAATGATCGAATTAAACTCGTCACTACAAAATGTAGGCCAAACTACTCATGAACTTCATCAAGGAAAATTATGGTTTGATTGTGGCCACCCATCTACTGGCTACGAGTTATGTGTTAGCGATGGTGAAAGTGCTTGGGTACATAGCGACCATGTGCCTGGAATGGCATCATCATCTCCGTCAAACCTCGCCACACTACAAAGCAGTCTGCTCATAACTGCCTCTCATCCAACTGAAGGTGGACAGTTGTATTTGGTAGAGGAGAATGAACTGACCTTGCTTTGGGACCATGAGGTTGGAGGTCTTGATTCCGCTACACATGGAGAATTGTGGGTAGGACAAAATATGGTTTACTTCATCGGAGATTCATCTACTACTGGATTGGAGATATATGGCTGGGCTCACGGACAATTGAGCGATGAATGGATAATAATTCATTGACGCCAATCGTGTCTTGCCGCTAGCGGTTGGCGCCAGCCTTGACCGAATGCTCGCATTGAGACTCTAGGTGCAGGTGGCATCTGCCATCGCTTGTGTTCATTTCTCGATAGTCGGGTAAGGACATCTCTAACAATTTCACTATCGTGACCTTTCTCAGTAATCTCAGTTGCATCTAATCCACCTTCAATGTGAAGACGTAGTATTTCATCAAGAATAGGATATGGAGGCAGGCTGTCCTCGTCTTTCTGGTCAGGAGCCAACTCTGCACTTGGGGGTTTTGTCAGGGTTGATTCGTTTACAGCATCGGTTGCAGTCCTTTTGTTGAATTCTCTTGCTAGAGCATATACTTCCATCTTGTATAGGTCACCTAAGGGTGCATATCCACCAGCCATATCACCGTATAGAGTGCAGTAACCTTGGCCTAATTCGGATTTATTTCCTGTCGCAATTGCCATTGCTCCATTTGCATTAGCATGAGCCATTACGATTAGTCCTCGCAATCTAGCTTGCAAGTTTTCTCCCGCTACAGGATTGCCATTTTCCAATAATTCTGCTAGAGCTGAGTCTGCAGCGGTATGTAATTCTGTAATTGGTTGAAGTGAAAATTCGATCCCTAATTCTTCTGCTGTTGCTCTAGCATCGTCAATGCTATGCTGGCTTGAATGTCTTGAAGGCATTGAAATCCCGGTCACATTGGCTGGCCCTACTGCCGCACTTGCGACACAGGCAGCTAACGCTGAATCGATTCCTCCTGATAGACCAAGAACTATTTTTGAAATTCCACTCTTTCTACAATAATCGGAAAGACCGATGATAATAGCATCGAGTAAATCGTCTTCTTCATCCACAATATCATCATCTGAACCGAGGATGCTGAGTTCACCATCACCAATCCACACACATCCTTCCGGACTTGACAAATCTGCGATCAAGATTCCTTCTTTCCAAGCAGGTGCGATAACTGCTGTTCCATTTGGCCATGCGATTACTGAGCGACCATCGAATAGTAAATCGTCATTGCCACCAACTTGGTTGGCCAGTAAGAATGGGTGATTCAAAGAGGCTGCTGCACTACGAGCAACCGCCACTCTGATACCTGATTTGTTTGCATGATAAGGTGATGCTGAAAGATTGACTGTAGCGTCTAAAACAACACCTTGACGGCCCCATTCAACAATTTGTGCAATCGGGTCGCTATCGTAATCATTCGGTGTAGCACCACAATGTTGCCAAGCATCCTCACAAATTGTAACACCTATGTCTAGCCC
>CACLCM010000036.1 GCA_902605365.1 uncultured Candidatus Poseidoniales archaeon
CCCTTTGCAATCTGACATAATTTGGAAACTAAGGTTCCCAAGAATATTGATGGCTATTGTCGCCGGTGCTGCTTTAGCCATTGCAGGCGCTTTGATGCAAGGTTGTCTTGGAAACCCGCTTGTGTCCCCTCTAACCCTCGGAGTTGCCTCTGGAGCGGCTTTAGGGGCAGCTCTAGCGATAGTTCTTGGTTTTTCAATCGTATCTTCACCTCAAATTGCAATTGTTGCAAACTCGTTTATATTTTCACTAATTGTAGTCGCGATAATTATTCAGTTAGGTAACATAAGGTCAATCTCAGCAGAATCATATATTCTTGTGGGAATAGCGATTACATTCATTTGTGGAGCAATCGTTTCTACAATGCAATATTTTGCTACCGATGCACAATTATCACAATTGGCTCATTGGTCGTTCGGAAGTTTATCTCGGCCTAATTTGACAAATGTTTTGTGGATTACAGTAGCAGTGGTTGGTCTAATGCCAACTGCAATTAAGTGGGCTTGGGATTTGAATGCGCTATCTGTAGGCGGAGATGACTTCGCAATCTCTACAGGCGTAGACCCTAAGAAAACAAGGAAACACATACTAGTAGTATCAGCACTAATGACTTCAGTCATCATAGCATTCACCGGATTAATTGGTTTTGTAGGACTTGCAGCACCTCATATGAGTCGATTAATTATTGGAAATGATTATCGCAAACTAATACCTTGTTCTGCGATATTTGGTGCATTCCTGATGATTTTTGCTGACACTTTGGGCAGAACATTATTCGCACCAATTGTGATACCAGTTGGAGTAATGCTATCTATTATTGGAGGTCCATTTTTCATGTATCTCTTGCTTAAAAGCCGAGGTGGCAGTTGATGAAAGTCCTTCAAGTCACAGATTTAAATTTCAGTCATGGTGACAATCATGTTCTAAGAGGAATCGACTTTGAAGTGCAAAATAATGAGTTAATTGCAGTTTTAGGTGTTAATGGAGCGGGTAAGTCCACTCTTTTGAAGTGCGTAAATAAAATCCTCAAATTAGATTCTGGTTCGATTTCAATAGCATCAAAAGATATTTCTGATTTGGAACTGTTAGGATTGTCTAAGCTAGTATCTTATGTTCCACAATTCGTTTACTCAAGTTTCCCCATGAACGTATTTGATGTAGTTCTGCTAGGGAGAAGACCTCATATTAACTGGAGAATAAGTGAGGATGATTTAGAAAGGGTCAGTGAAACATTGAGATATTTGCAGTTAGAAGATTTTGCTTTCCGTAGATTCGACAAACTTTCAGGTGGGGAGAGGCAAAGAGTAATTATTGCCAAAGCGATTTCTCAAGATCCAGTCCTATTCCTTCTTGATGAACCGACCAGTGATTTGGATTTGAAGAACCAGATTGATGTAATGAAGAAGTTGAAACTATTGGCCAGTGCAGATAGTGGTAATTCTAAATCAGCATTAATAGCAATTCATGATATCAATATGGCTGCTAGATTTGCAGATAAAATAATATTATTACATGAAGGTAAAATAAGGCAATTTGGAACCCCAAAAGAAGTTTTGACAGAAGAAAATATTGCTGAAGTTTTTGGCGTAACGTGTGATATCGTTCATGAGAAGGGCGAAAACCCAATGCGAATCATCATTAAAGATGAAATTTTGACAGGAGAGGATGACAATGAGTGACGACGACTCTACATCTAAAGAATCAGCAATTCACAAAAGTGCAGATAGGCTTGCAAGAAAAAACGAATCTCCCGCTAAAAATGCAGCAAATTGGCTACAAACGGTACACCAAGGTACTCTTTCTACAATCTCGATAAAAGATGAAATCAAAGGTTTTCCTAATGGCTCGATAGTGCCATTCGCTTTGGATAAAGATGGTAAACCCTTCATCTTGGTTGCAGAAATCGCGACCCACACAGCGAATATGATCAATTCAAACAAGGCTTCACTATTTCTTTCTGACCCAGAGGCTAAAGGCGACCCACAGTCCTCCTGGCGTATCAGTGTAATCGGTCAGATGAAACGAGTAATCCCTGAAAGAAAGATGGATAAATTCACATCTGAGGTTTCTGATGCAAGTCTCCAAATCTCAGATGAAGAAGAGAAGATAATGCTCGCTCGATATATCGAGCGTGTACCTAATGCTAAGAGCTATTTGATGACTCATAACTTCTGTTTTTGGAAGATGGACGAAATAAAAGCCATCAGATATATCGCAGGTTTTGGAAAAATTTGCTGGATTGATGGAAGTGAATTAGTAGAAGAAATGAACAGTAGCGATATCGTTGAAGTTGAAAGTGGTACTATTGAGCACATGAACGATGACCATGAAGACTCGATGATTACAATATGTCAGGGGATGCACAATTTTACTCCCACTGGCGCAGAGTTGCTACACATTGATTCAGGTGGGATGATAATCAAAACCAGCAATCCTGAAGAACACATTTACTGTTCATTTACTAATCGTATTACAGCAGAAGAACTACGCTATGCAGTTGTCGATGTGGTAAAAAGAGCGAGAAAAATGTCCAAGGATGAATGAAATAAATTCATCCTAATGTTGTTTTTAAATTAGTAAAATGGGGGAATATTATGGTTGATTCATTAGATAATGAAAATCATTCTACCGGTCCGATTTTAGTGGTCCAAAATTTACAGATCGGTTACGATAAACCAATTGTAGAGGACATCAACCTGGTAGTTAATCCCGGAGAAATAATTTCGATTGTTGGAGAATCCGGTATCGGAAAAACCACCTTGCTGAGAACGATTGCAGGACTTGTAAAGCCATTCTCAGGAACTATTGAATGCGATGTACCTAGAAGAGGAGGATTGGGCTATATCCCGCAAAAACTTGGTCTAATTCGTCATACTTCTGTTGAACATAATGTGGACTTAGGCGCTAGAGCGGGCGTCCGTCTTTTTCCTGAACCATTTTCTTGGTTTGGCCGAAGAAAAGAACGGGTATTTTCTGCAATTGAAGAGATGAGTTTGTCCGATAAAACCTATGAGCCAGTACGTAGGCTTTCAGGTGGTCAGCAGCGTAGGGTCGCTACTGCAAGAACACTGGCTCAAAGGCCGAAATTGATTCTGGCTGATGAATTCTTAAGTGAACTTGATGATGGAAATATTGCGATTGTTGTTGACGCAGTGAAAAATTATCTTTCAAAAAATGATGCTGCTATGATAATAGTTGAACATAATATCTATCGGGCAAAAGAAATATCTAATTCAATGTTCAAGATAGTTGATAAGAAATTAGTTCCCTATGTGTCGCCTTCTAATGAGGTGGTTAAATGAATAGGGGATTGAAAAAACTATTATTATTGGTTTCTTTACTATCAATATTTTGTTATATTTTCCTTAACGACCTATTGCAAGGTGATTGGAGCATAGTATCTGGAGGTTTTGCTAATGCTGAAACATTCTGGAATGAGTCTTTATGGCCTCCTGAATGGAGTATGTTAGAGGCTAGGAAGTACCCTGAGTGCACCGCTAGTATCGGTTTCTTCTGTTCAAAGGCGTACATCGGTATGTTAGAAACTCTAAAGATGGCATTTGTTGCAACAGTCATCGGATTCATTGGAGCGATCTTTATTTCACCTCTTGCAGCTAAAAATTTAGCACCTGTATGGATTTATATTCCAGTTAGGATGATTCTTGCAGGAACAAGGAGTTTACCTAGTATAATTTGGGCAATCTTATTTGTCGTAATATTTGGATTAGGACCGCTAGCAGGAGTTTTTGCAATGACATTCTACACAATTGGATATCTTGGCAAGTTACAGTATGAGGAGATGGAAGGCGTTGAAAATAGCCCTCTTGAGGCTGCTAGGGCTATGGGTCTTTCTAATCCAGAGATAGTTGTGAATGTAGTAATCCCTGAATCTAGCAACAATTTGCTGAGTCAATTGATGTTCATGTTCGAATATAACGTCAGACATGGTTCTATACTTGGATTGGTTGGAGCTGGCGGTATTGGCTATTACATAAATTTCTATATGGGGCTATTAATGTATCAAAATGTGATGGCTTTCCTGGTTGTAATATTTGTAGTGGTGCTTGTGATAGACTTACTTTCGATGTACGTCAGGTCGTTTGTCACTGAGTCTGGTGACGTGAAGAGACCTAGTTGGAAAACGATATTCATGACACCTGAAAGCGCAAAGAAGTACCACCATGGAATAGATGAAGAAGATTAGGCTTCATTTATTTGGTAAATATTTCCGGCCCAACTGAAGATCAATAATTCATCATTGATTCCTCTTCCAAAGCCTACTATCATCGTTCCAACATTGACTACTTCTTCACTGACCCATTGGCCTTCAACGTTTTTGATTATCCAAATATTACCGCTACAGAAATCACCGTACATATATCCATCACGAAGTGATTGTGGCCCCCAGTCCATCCAATAGCCACCTGTTATGGAGCAATTACCATTTTCATGAGCATACTCGATTAAAGGGTCGGTAAATTCGATACTTGGTTCTGATGAATTTTCATAGCATCCACCGTCTTCTTTCAAGTCGTGGAAACCTTCTCTAACCGACCAACCAAAATTAGATGACTGATACAGAGGAACCATATTCACTTCTTCAAAGCAATTTTGTCCGACATCTGCTATCCATAGGTTGCCGTATGGGTCAACATCGAAGCGCCAAGAGTTTCTGAGGCCATAATGTAGCACATAATCCCCGTCGCTAGAATTACTTCCAACAGGAGATACAGTTCCATTTTTGTATTCTATCAACTGAATAGTTCCTAGATCAGATGACCGGTTTTGTCCATTGTCTTGTGGGTCAAAACTTCCACCTCCGTCCCCAATACTCCAAAGATACTGATTGTTGCCAATCGACAAAACGTGTCCTCCATTGTGGTTTCTATTTTCTTTGTTAATTTCTCTCAAAACTTCTATGGTAGCTAAATTGATTGTACCATTCTCTACCTTTGCTTGTGACAAAACAACATTCGAATCTTTAGCAGAAGCACAGGTGTTATTCTCAGTATAGGATAAAAGTACCATTCCTGTATTTTCATAATCTTCAGAAAATGCCATTCCCAATAGACCTTGCTCGTTATGGCACCGCGAAACTATACTGGATAAATCTCCTACAGTAGTTTCTTCTATTCCGTTCCAAGAGATTATCTTTCCAGATAAATCAACAACCCAAATTGAATCTTCAACCGGGTTGTTAAGTGTCATAATAGGAGTTGAATTACCTTCTAGATAGATCTCACAAACAAGTTGGTAATCGCTTTGTGAACCAGTAGAATCGCATATTCTCTCGACCCTTTCTGGCCACACGTAGCCTTTTTCCTCTTCCTCTTCATCATCTGAAAAGCAACCGGACAAACTACTTGTGATTATCAATAATGACAATACAATTGTGCGAAGATTTTTCATTTCAATCATCGTACTTGTCGTTAAAGTATGCCTCGATTCCAGGAACATCTTCAATCAGACTACCGTAGTTGCCTAGATGGTCCTCAGTGTTTATTATTGTAATTCCAGGTGTACTCATGACATCTTGTAGAATTTCAACATCGTCTGAGTTCGAACTCATTTCAGCGAACGCATCCTGTATTGCGAGAATCATTTCATCAGTCATGAAATCTGGGTTGTACATAATTGGATGACTTGGAGCCTTACCGAATGTAGGAAGGGCGTAGTAATCATCCACATTGGTGAATTCTCCTTCAAAGCACCATTCTTCATTATCGTCAAGGTCTTCATTTCCACAGTAGTCCGGAACGGTTGGATCTTTTGCAAATGAAATGAAATCCTTTCCGCCTTCAGCAAGACATCGAAGTGAACCAATGTACTTGTGATACTTGGTACCTGAGTCTGGTATACTTGACTCATCTGTGAAGTGATTGTATACAGTGTCAGTTAGAGAACTGATGTCATCAGGGTCTCCAACAACCTCGATATATCCTCTGTCTATCATCCATCCCATTGGAAGAAGCATTCCAGAACTTCCTAATGCAGAAGTGTGGCAGGATGTTTTACCTTCCATCAGTGCGAATGGGTCGGTAGTATTGTCATCGTCTTGGTCTGCAAGTGCCATGTCTGAGTCTTTGTGAACCCATGCAATTGCATTGTAGAATGGTCTGCCATCTTGTTTTTGTTCTGCTCCGAGAACTTGCAAATCATGAGTCTGCCAGCTTAACCAAGCCGCTCCTCCATCTAGGAAACCAAGGTCTGCATGGCCAAATCTCAACGCCTCAATAGTTGCGCCTGGGCCTGAAACTGGGTAAATCTCAACATCCATGTCAAGAATTTCTGCAAGCCTATCTGCAAGCATCTGAGGGTTTTCTTCGGTGTTCTTGTACTCTTCCTTAGCCTCAAAAGCAATTGTTAAACAATTGT
>CACLCM010000037.1 GCA_902605365.1 uncultured Candidatus Poseidoniales archaeon
TAAAAAATCATCAAAAAGTAAGTTTTGTTGTTTTTTGTTATCAATTTTGCCCATTAATCATTAAAAAATAACAAAATAAGACAATAATGTTATTTTATAATTATTTTATTTAACATTAAACAGTGGAGTTTGTGACAATGTTATGGGGCTATTGCGTAATCTCACCCGCTAAATTGGTATAAAATGCCGATATCTTTTTAACTAATGACTGATTAGGGTATTATGCAGCGGAGAAATGGTGGTACTATGCAAATACAAAATTTCACTAGGTTGGGTCGACATCGTCGTCGAGTTCGGTCTTATGAGCGTTAACCAATCCAACTGTAATACAGAAGCCTCCAAATGGAGAATTTCGATTAAGCCTAGCTTAGGCTATCTTTCCGAAGTAGGTTTCGCGTTCAAAAAGAACGTAAATCAAGCCAGAAGGGGGTGTGGTGTAGTGGATAGCATAAGTGGTTTCGAACCTCTTGATCCCGGTTCGAATCCGGGCACCCTCACTGGCTTGATACTTTTTCAGGGTATGTTGTAGTGGATATCAAGTCAGTTTGCGGAACTGTCAACCCGGGTTCGAATCCCGGTACCCTGGCCAATTCAAAGGTGATAATATGAAAATAAAAATGAATATGAAAAAAGAAAATGAAAAAGAAGAGACTGAAACAAACCCTAGGGTTGTTTCAATGAATGGTGTTTCAGGTTTTTGGAAACACCCTAGGCATGAAAATTGTTGGATTTACAATGGTAGAATGCCAACGAGTAATTGCTGGATTTACATCAATGACAATGATGTCCAGATTCTCAATGTGATGGTTTACAATCCAGAAGATAGGAAATGTGGTTTTGGTAGTCAGATGATTTCAGACATAAGATTAGCATTTCAACAAATGCACATATGGGTCGATACATGGAATTGCTCCAGGCCATTTTGGCAAAAAATGAAGCAAAGAGGAATGATTAATTCTATTGCGAATGATTACTCCTGGCCTTGTGCCAATACTACTTGCACAACATGTCATAAAGATAGGCCAGACTATTCAAGGAGGTCTAGATTTGACTGATGCAAGTGATTACAACCCTTGGGAGCACATGAAATGGGAATTAGATTTAGATTCGTTTGAATTCATAATTTCAGCTTTTGAGGAATATAACAGAGAGAGTAGTTCTGACTGGTTATGGCCTGAAGACATCGAAGAAATCTCTATGTCGATGAAGTCTGAAGGAGATTTGACTTCAGCTCAGAAGAGTGAATGGATTGATTTTGCGAAGTCTATTTGCGAAAGCGACTCAATCTCAATTTCTGAGAATACATTTACGATTATTGGTAAGCATGGATCTAAGTTTACTTTCGATGCAAGTCTTGAGTTCTCTAGGTGGTTGGCTCCAAACAGCCTGAGTTCTCATGAAATTGGGCTTTCTAATATCAAAAGAGGAATCAGAAATAAACATATTTTGGGAGATTATATGGCTAATCTAGAAGCATCATCTGCATCTTGGAAAATAGAAACGGGTAGTGAATACGATGGCCTAGGTTTCCAAAACTTCCCTGAGCATATGAGTAGTCTTGAATTAAAGGAATATGAGGCATACAGCACTCATATATTCCCTTCAGGTGACACATTTATTGAATCGATTTCTTTGATGATAAATCACTTGATTGAGGATGAAGAAATTTGGATTATTTTACATCAACAAGAAGTTGATAGAAGAAAATTCAATGAAGAATATGACAGGAAATGGCCAAATGGTAGGCCTGATGATTGGATGTATTTGTGAGGTGAAAAAATGAGTAAAAAAAATGATGAAAAGAAAAATGAGAAAAAAGATGGAAAGGTAGATGATTTACTGGATTTGGTTAAAAATTTCTTCAAACTCCAGAATCAGTATAACCATTTCAGAATTGAAGAATACAAAGAATGGAATGACACGGTTTGTGAATGTCCAATCTGTGTGGATTATACTGTGCAAACGTGTGATGATGAAGAGCCGAAATACTGCAAGGGTTTCAAGGAGGAATGGGAATGACTGTGATTTGGAAACCCAACCCTTCAGCTCCTCTTTGGGATGAAGAAAGCAGCGACGAGCCAGCAGGTCCGTATTTCCAAAATGTCGAATTGAATCACATTTTACAGAGTGGTCCGACCTGTGTACCCACTACTTTGGCAATGATTGCTAGAAGTACAGGGGCAGATGTTGGTCCAGATGATTTCAAACCAATCATCAATTCGCAATCACCTCACTCTTGGTCAAAAGCTCTAGAATCGTATGGATTCCAGTTAGCATATTGTAACCAGGATTTGAGAAGGTTGGATTACTATATTGATGAATTAATTGCTTATGATGATTTATTTTTGGTAAGTTTCTATTCAGTTGACCCCCCATCTGATCCAGATGGGAATGGCAAATTGTGTACTTCCCATATCGTGACTTTGCATAGGAATCAAATCTATGACACGGCAAAAAGAGGTTTCTTCGGAGTGAGCAAAGCAAAGCAGTACTCAAGACTTGATAGGCAGACTAAGAGAATATTCAGAGTGGTTCCTTTCGGACACCCTAGGAGGGTATAGGTGGTAACATGATGTGGAAAAACGGAGAACTATTTTCTTCTGTTCCGATGCCCAAGGTGGAAGGCAGACCGTTAATTGTAAGTCATCCCGCAGCAGGTTTGAATTACATAAATTCGTGGTCAATAATGGTTGAACATTCTGAACCATTCATTCTCTTTTGTGACGAATTAGGCCCAAGGTACCCAGATGATTTACCATTCATAGAAGATAGCCTTAGGCATGAATACTTCTCAAGAATTGCAAATCCATTAATCGGTGGAAGAGCTTACAGAAACCCTAGCCTCGGATATCAGAATATGCTTGTCCATAGGCAAAAGGATGCAGTTGAAGGTATGCTTGACTTACCACTTGTTGACATTTTGTATGTAGACTGGCTCGAACCCTTTGCACAAGGAAATGGGCCATCATCTTTCAGTGATATAATGCCGAAATTGGCTAGAAATGTTAGGGATGGGGGTTTGATAATATTGGATAGGAAGCACGCAGATGTAGTGCCTTCATGGTTTACTTACTCGAATTTACTTCTTAGCACTTCGAATGATGTTTGCATCGAGCACCTAGGTAGGGGTGAATGGTTAATTCCGTTTGTAGACTTGCCACATACCGGGGATATCATCGCTGAGGTATTCAGAGTTTCAAACAATGTAGAGCAAACTGGAGTGGAGGATTTCCTATCATCCTTGATAATGGAAAGAAGATTAACTGCAGAACAATTAATGGAAATTAAGTACACATTACCACCCAGGTGGCCAGGTCATCCAGATAGGGATGATTGGATGGAGAGATACATGGAATATCTCGATAATCCTGAAATTGGAGAGCCATACCTACCTTGTCCTCCACATAGTTCATGGACAATCGACGAGTATTCTACATGGGTTCAATCCTTAATTGATAATCCTAGCCAATTAAGACCGATAAAAAGAATCGAGAAAACATTTGACTTGGGGATCAAGGTCACTTTGGTTAATGGCGATATTATCGACCACCTTGATTGGCTTTTGTGGAATGATGCTAGCGTGATAACTAGGGGCAGATTGATGTCTAAAATCTTGTCAAATTGCTGTTGGCTACAATATAAGGCCGTGAACTTACAACCTATGTGGGAATCACCTCTAATTACAAACCTGAGGTGGTCAGAGCCAGATTCAACTACCAATTTGACTACTAAATTATTGGAGTTGTCAAAAAGCCCAGTAGCAGCCACAATCGTTCATGGTGATGCTACATTAGCTCAGTTGCAAAATCAATTGAAAGACTATGACGGCAATGTTGAACACCTCATCATCTTCCACAAAGATGAATTTGATTACTTGGATTCTGAAAAATAACGCACAAGATGGTTCTACTTTTTTTTATTGAATCTCATTCTATACAGGATAATGTCGCAACATCAAGGATTTGTGTTGCTAAACATTGTTCCCGCATAACTAAATATGCTTGCATTTCACTAGGAAA
>CACLCM010000038.1 GCA_902605365.1 uncultured Candidatus Poseidoniales archaeon
GAATTCTTCTTTTATCGAGGAAGCGGTAGACGGCTGGGTAATTTCAGGTAACACTCGTAATAATCTTCAATTTGGCTCTTTCAATTTACAAGCTACATCAGGTCAAAACGCTAACAATGATGCCGATTTGTATATCGCTAAAATTGGAAATGATGGTAATTGGCAATGGGCTACTATGCCAGACGCTACAGCTGGTCTAGTATTTTTGGAAGCAATGACTTCTGACATGGTTGGCAACATTTACGTTGCAGGTCTTGTATGGGGCACTGTGTCCTTTGGTGGGTATAATGTTGCTACTGCAAACGGTGGCGGTGACGGTTTCGTTGCTAAGTTAGATCCTCAAGGAAATTGGATGTGGGCGAATGTTTTCTCCACAGATCCAAATTCCAATGGAAGTAGTTGGATGCGTGGATTAGATGTCGATTCAGGTACCGGAAATGTGATTGTTAGCGGCTCACAAAGTGGGTCTACAATGTTCGATAACATTCTACTGAACAATACAGACACAGAATATGTTTTAGCAAATCTTGATGGATTTAATGGAGCGGTAAATTGGGCTGAATCAGCAGGTGGCATTGGAACAGATATTGCATATGATGTAGGAGTCGACATGAATGGCAATATTTGGCAGGTCGGCGTTACTGCTGGAACTTTCTCTGCAGCAGGTAAGTCTCATCAGGCAGTCAGTCAACAAGACACAGTTCTCGTCAAGTGGTCTGCCAGTGCTACTGGTGCCCAAGTAACAAATGTCAAAGGTTTAGCCAGTAATTCTGGTGCACTCAGCATCCCAGATGGGCTCGCAGTTACAGATAGCGGAGAAGCAGTGGTCGTCGGTGTATTCATCGGTACAATTGATGCTGGCAATCAAAAAACTGTCACAGCACAGGGAACTAATGGGGACGGATTTGTAGCTAAGATTGGTGCAAATACAAATACAGAATGGATTACTTCTGTTGGGTCATCTGCAACTTTAGATTGGGCGACATCTGTTAGAGAAAATAACGATGGTGACTGGGTTATAGGAGGCTTTTACGGCGGTACATCCTCCTTTGGTAACAATTACATTACTTCGGCCGGAGGTAGAGACGGCTTTGTAGCACAGATAAGCGATGCAGGGTCTTGGGACTGGGTGGAGTCAATCGGTGGACAATACGATGACTTATTCGGAGACGTTGCTGTAAATATGTCAAATAATTATTCAGCAACCGGTTCATTCCAAGATGTGATTACTAAAGGAACACAATCAGTCACATCTTCAGGCGGATGGGACATCTATGTTTGGGCTTTAGATCCTATGAATAACGCTGACAAGGATAATGATGGAGTTAATGACCTCACAGATAACTGTCCTAATACTAACAATCCTCTACAATATGATAGTGACCTAGATGGCGATGGCGATGAATGTGACTATGATGATGACAATGATGGAATCACAGATAATTCAGGTGATGACTGTCCTCGAGGTGGCGCTTGGAATTGGACAAGTGATTCAAATACTGATTTTGATAATGATGGCTGTAAAGATTCAAGTGAAGATTTGGACGACGATAATGATGGGGTTGAAGACAGCGATGATGACTGTCTGACTTCTTATTCACCACCTCGTGATTGGTGGGTTTCAGATTCCTCCAACGACATTGATGGCGACGGATGCAGAGATGCTGACGAAGACTTGGATGATGATGGAGATGGCTATGATGATGCAGCAGATGATTGTAACAAGATTGCAGGAACTTCCACTCTAGGTGCTTACGAAGGCTGTCCAGATGCCGATGGTGATGGCTGGGCAGACATCGAAGATAACTGTCCTAACTCGTTTGGTAACTCTACTATTGGAGGAACAATTGGTTGCCCGGATACCGACGGTGATGGCTGGGCAAATTCTGATGATGATTTACCGGACGACCCAACTCAGTGGAAAGATACTGATGGTGATGGATACGGTGATAATACTCAAGGTACAACTCCTGATGCTTGTATCAATACACCTGGGACATCTGTACTAGACCGCTATGGCTGCCCAGACCCAGATAATGATGGATATTCTTCCGAAGATGGCTCTTGGACTGTTGAAGATGGAGCTGACGTATTCCCTACTGATGAAACTCAATGGTCCGATTGGGATGAAGATGGATTTGGAGATAACTATGGTAATCTTTCTTGGAGTGATCGAAATGAGAATTGGCCAGGAGAATACTATCAATATGCAAGAGACCAAGATGCATGCCCTACACTATCTGGAAACTCATGGCAAGACGACATTCTAGGTTGTCCTGATGGAGATGGGGATGGATGGGCTAACTTCATGGATGCATTCCCTGCGGACCCTGATGAGTATCTTGACTCCGACGGAGATGGTGTTGCAGATGGAAATGATGACTGTCCAATGGTCGAAGGATACTCGACAAATGATGTTCTTGGATGCCCAGACTTTGACATGGATGGATGGGGAGACCCTGGCATCGGAACAGATTGGAATCCGATGGATGCTACTCAATGGGCTAATCTGGATGGTGACCAATACGGCGACAACCCAGCTGGATTAGATGCAGATGATTGTGTCGAAGAGGCAGGATATTCGTTTGAAGGAGGCGTCCTTGGGTGCCTAGATACTGATAATGATGGCTGGGCAGACATAATCGATAAATTCCCAGGTGAGGCATCACAATGGAATGATACAGATGGAGATGGCTTTGGCGATAACCCAACTGGCAAGGATGCAGATTTGTGTCCTGAGATTGTTGGTGTGGCCAAAGAGAATGGCTGTGAAGCAGTTGTCGAGGATTCAGCCGGAGGTAGTATCTTGGCTTATGGTGGAATTGCAGTCGGTGTCTTGCTTGTGATTATTGTTGCTGGGTTATTGATAATGAGAAGGATGGATACAGAAGGTGGAGATAAGGATTGGAACTCTGGAGTAACAATGCCTAACATGAATTCTCAACCAGCCATGCCTAACATGGCTGCTATGCCGGCTAACACTGGGCTCTATGCTCAGCAAGTACAGCCAGTACAACCTCAACATACTAGCCCTACACTTTCCAGTCTTCCTGGCAACATGGAAGTTGCACCTCAGCAAGTTGTTTCGACTGAGCCAACAGTTGTTCAGCAATGGACTGATGCTAATGGGAACACTTGGAGATCCATGAGTGATGGAAGTACACTATGGTGGAATGGTGCCGATTGGCAACGAACATGAAACCGTGATTCTTGGAATTGAGGGAGTTTGATGGTATCGGTAACCTTACTGGGCAGTGCTCAGGACGGTGGAGTTCCACAAGTTGGTTGTGATTGTTGTATTGACCTTGAGCCTCGATACCCAGTCTCGATTGGATTAGTTGATTCAGAAGGTAATCATCACTTATTCGAAGCGACTCGTAATCTAGGAGAGCAATTGAGAATATGGGGTACTAGCAGTATAGATTCTCTATTTTTGACGCATGCTCATTTTGGTCACGTCGACGGCCTAGGGTTATTTGGCAAAGAAACAATGAATGCAAAAGGGATCTCGCTACATTGCTCCAAAATGATGCTTGACTTGATTGAACGAACACCTAATTGGTCAATCTTACTTTCCGATGGAGTGTTTTATCCAAGAACAGCTCCATTTGTACAACTGCCCGGTGTTAGTGTCGAAGCGATTGAGGTACCCCATCGCTCTGAATTATCAGATATGCATGCTTACCTAATCAAGGCAGAAAAGACTCTTCTGTTTTTACCTGACCATGATACTTGGCAAGAGACACTTCGAGAACATGATTTGCGCGCATGGCTAAATCACTTGGAAGTTGATATTGCTTTGATAGATGGTACATTTTTCAGTTCAGATGAATTGAAACATCGTAGTCAAGAGGATGTCCCTCATCCTCCTGTTGAGCAAACACTCCAGATGTTAGGTGAGCGAAGAGAAGGAGATGGCGAAGTAGTATTCATTCACCTAAACCACACTAATCCTTTGTGCAGAGATGACACTCCCGTAACCGAATTAGGTT
>CACLCM010000039.1 GCA_902605365.1 uncultured Candidatus Poseidoniales archaeon
ATTTCAATAGGTATGTTCACATTACCAGAACCTGTATCTGGAATCAAGTCGTTGAATGATTTTACGAATGCTGAACCACCGCGAGTAGTAGTTCCTAAGAGAACACCTTGACTTGTCCATTCATTGCTTCCATCTCCACCAACATCTATTCCCACTTGCTCTGGAGCATCAGAATGGAATGCGATATTCAAATCATCAAGAGTAGGCGTTGCCGCACCACCTGATGCAGTATATCGAACATAGATGTAGATATATCCGCTCGTCATTGTGACCGCCTTGGAATCTCCACTATATTGGAACACCTTGGTCGATGAATCTTGGAATTCTACTTGTAGAGAAGTACCTGCGGGTGTCGATGCATTCCACCACGCTGTAATTGCAACAGGTGCGTTACCTGAATAATAGTTAGAACGTAATTGGAAATAGCCACTGGATTGGTAAGATGTTGAATAAGTCAATGATACGAAATCAAGCACCGGGGTTTCGGTTGAGGTTCCATTCAGATATGCTTTCCATACTATACTTGAGCCAGGATTAGTAAACGTCAACTTCTGATTGAACAAACCACTCAGCCAAGTTAGCCCTCCATCATTGGAGACCTCTAACTCTATACTTGTGTTAGTGGGAACGTATCCTACAAGTGAAGAAACAGTAATGTCTGTAATCTGCTTTGTTAGAGATGTTGTGATGCTCGTGACAACTGAAGAAGACGAAGTTGGAGTTCTATAATCGAATATAGCTCCAGTACCCTCTCTTTGTATCTTGTTTAGATAGGTTGACGAACAATAATTGTAGTAATGACATTGGAATCCAAATGTGTTGTCACCCAGTTGGTCCATACCATAATGGCCTCCACCGCTAATCTGAACTTTACCTGTTCTTTCAACAAACATATTATTCATTGTAAAGTGATTATGATATCCTCTTGAACTGTAATATTCATTGGTCACAATCTTTGGGAGATCGACCATTATGCCGCTTCCTTGAGTGCTTGAATCTCCCAATTGTACCTTAGAACCGAGTAGCCAACTTCCGTTTATAGATGTAGGATTAGATGGGTTTACTTCATACAAGTATCTGTTGTAATTAGGATATACTGCCTCATACATCAGAAGGAACATTCGCCCTGTGTCCTCATCAATATCCACTCCAACAGGATAGTTACTTCCAGAGTAAGAGTATGTGTTTTGACAGGTCCATGCACCGGTTGAAGATACTGACCATTTGACTAGGATTCGTTGATTGTAAGATACTGACCAGACGTTTCCTGTACCATCGCTAGTAGCATCATAGGCGGTATTTAATGGCGTAGAGTATGAGCAGGTTCCTGAACTAACACTGGATGTACCAACATAACTACCGGTACTCATATTGTACCTCTTGATAGTTGGAGTGGTGTACATAGAAGTGCTTGTGTATGTAGCAGTATGATATTCATCACCATGGACAATAACAAATCCTCTGTAGTTCGATGAAGAGGAAGTTAGTGATTTTGGAGTTAACTTACTGGTACCTCCAATGAATCCTTGGTCTCCATTTGCTGCGAAACCACCAGTGTTGTTGACTGTCCCGGTAGATGTTGCTTCGGTTGAACGGTCCATTCCATTCAAATTAGTTGTAGGATTACCTACAAGTTCGACTTGCCCATTGCTGACATCTAGATTACTTCTACTTCCGTAAGCAAACCCAGGTGGTGTTCCGGACCATGTGCCACTTCCAGCTCCACCAAAATCAGTATTGCTAGTCAGATTTCCCCAGGTTGTGGAAGAAGGTTGTCCTGCTATGTCAAAGGATGCAGAAGTTACTTCTGCACCATATGGGAATGTTAGATTCCCGGCAAAGCCATTTCCGATACCGGAAAAGGTATGGGTATAGGAAGTTGAACCATCTTGGAATTGGGTCTCAGTGACGCCCGCCAAAGCGATTGGTGACATGACAGATACTAGGAATAATGCTGATAAAAATAGGGATTTTTGCATCTATTTGTCACCTGTTACCACTGTGGGCCTTCGGCCCACGCGTGTTCTTCACATTTGAACAATGCTCCGTCATGTCATTTTAACAAAATAGCGAAAACCGATTAATGAGGGCGGTATTCGCAGAACAGGCGAGACACATGGGCTGGTGGGAAAATCAACACGGAAATCAACTAAGAATTGCAGGTACTGCTACATTTGCCTCATCCCTACTTACGGTGATGTCTGCGGCGCAGTTGATGTTTCTTCAAGATAATGTTGATTTCCAAGAGTATACTGGAGCAGCAATCGTGTTGATTGTAATCGGAGTGATTGGTCTTGCTGTTTCTGCTCCAGCATTCATCAATCTCAATACCCGTGCTAAAGCCCTTCAAGCAATAATGTCAACAAAATCTACATCTGAACTTCGTAAGCTCAAAGGCGACGGTGATGAAGCCGCTCGAATATTGGGTGGTGGCCACCAAGAATCATGGAACTCTTTCCTGCAAGAGAAGGGTTTGAAGAAGCGTTGACAACTGGGTTGTAAAGATGGGAGATTCAGATCCGATACGTACACTTGTTCGCGAGATATTTCTCGCAGCAGGTATGATCGCTCTACTCGTCTTAGCAATGTGGGCACATACTGGCTCTATGCCACCATTAGTTGTCGTTGAATCTAATTCAATGCAGCACGACTCCAGTGGTGAAGTTGGAACAATTGATGCAGGGGATTTAGTTCTGGTTCATGCGCCAGACCAGAATAAAATAATTACATTTGCAGAGGCAACATATCCTGGCTCTGAAAACTTTGGTTACGAGTCTTTGGGAATGGAAGGAGACGTGATAATCTATGAGCGGAATGGAGAAACAGATAGCACACCTATTATCCATAGAGCCCTATTCAAAATCAACAAAGAGCAAACAACTCATATGAACGAAGAGGGTGAGTGCTCCGAAGGAGTTGCCTGGAACGATGAATGTATCATTACATGGACAGTTCCAGGAACTAAACAAGTTGATGTCGAATCACTAAATTTAGTATTTGACGGAAATGGCGTTGGTGCATATGCTTGCGGAGGAGTTGCTGCACAGCATGGCTCAGAATGGTTTGGTGTCGAAAATTACACGCCTCCTAATCCGGGATACATCACCTTAGGCGACAACAATGATTGTAATGATGACCAAGGTGTTTTTGAATTTGCAAAAGGACTTTCTTCGATGCATAGTGGAATGATTCGACCGATTCAAGAAAATTGGGTTATTGGAATATCAGGTGCCGAAATACCTTGGCTAGGTACTGTAAAATTGATGGTTAGTGGAGGAGATTCCCCCGGGGTTAGTCAGGTACCGGGACTATCGTTCTTATTCCTGATACTATTCGTAGGAGCTATACTTGCTACGCCGTTAGTTGTTGAGCCGGTAATTAATCGAATATTACGGAACTCTCCAGAGATGGTCGCTGCGGAACGTGAAAAGGCGATTGCTTTGATTCATATATCTGAAGAAGAATGATCATCTCTTCTTTCCAGATAGTCTATCATCAGCGCTGACTAAACGGTTCTCAGTAGTATTGATTTCATCCTTGATTGAAGTTAAGTCTGCTTGGTCGAGCATTCTCGATATCATATCTTTTCGCCTTTTCAAATCTGAAATCCTCTTACTTCTACTACGGGGTTTACTTGATTCTCCCCGCATATCCATTAACCACTCTTCTAACAAAGAGCCTGCCCATTTCTCAGAACGAACACGGGCTGCTAAAATAATTTCATTCGAACGGTGTCTAAATCTCACAGCACCATCTGGCATTCTGCGTGTTTGAATAGAACCTGGTTTCCAATTTGATAGATTGATTACCAATGAAGACTCTTCGACTATGACACCATCTTCCCAAGATAAATCTGAGACCACAACTTTGTCAGAAAGACGGAACAAAATTTGTACAATTTCGTCTTCTTCTAACCAGATT
>CACLCM010000040.1 GCA_902605365.1 uncultured Candidatus Poseidoniales archaeon
CCTTTTGCCTTGACATTGTATCTTGCGAAAACTAACTTTCCATCGACTCCAATGACGAAGGTTGAGCGAGCACAACCCATGTACTCACGACCATAATTCTTTTTCATTCTCCAGGTTCCAAACGCTTCGTGAATTGAACCGTCTTCATCCATCAAAAGAGGGAAATTAATATCCTGTTTGTCGATGAAGTTTTCATGACTCTTGACTGAATCTTTTGATACTCCAAACACTTGGTATCCTTCAGATGTTAAACGAGCCATGTCGTCTCTGAAGTCACATGCTTGTACTGTGCAACCTGGCGTGGAGTCTTTTGGATAGAAGTACAAAATCGTACTTTTTCCCGACGCCATTATTTCATCCAAATCATGCTTGATTCCTTTAGAATCTAGTGCACTAAATTTCGGTGATATGTCTCCATTTGCAAGCGAAACTGGTTCTGCCATGGCAATCCCACGTAGCAATAGCAAATCAAGGCTTTCATTGGGGTTATTTTAGCCCGTGATGAGCCGCAATAGAACTTTTATTCACTATGCATTAAATGCCTTGCATAGCGCATGATTTCGGCACGCCCAATCGATTGTCTTATAATCCGCCATGTTACAACTAAATCTATGGCCGGAACTCGTATGTCGCGAAAGTGCCGTAAGTACATGCGGCAGATTCACAAGGCCACAACCAAATATGCCTTGCAGGAAATCGCTTCCACCATCCAGAACGATTTGGATAGAAGAGGGCTTTCATACGAAGAAGCCCTCAACCTTGGAAACATCTTGCAGGATAGAGCAGATACTCTTCCTGGTGACGAAATAGTCTATGCGGTTTCCGACCGAGATTCCTACAGGCGCACTCTCGAGTTATACCTCAAAGATGGAGTGCTAACACAAGCCGAACAATTGCTGCTTTGGGAGGAGCGCCGACGACTCGGCATTGGCGATTTGATTCACAATCTGTTGATGGAGCAATTACTTGCCTCATGGACCCGTCAAGGTAAGTCTGTTCAAATCCATGCATTTCGGGGAGGTATGACAGATGTCTAATCGTAAGGTTGCCTTCTCGATATTACTGGTCCTAGTGTTCCAAGCAATAGTCCCAATCATACCAGTTGATGCTACGAGCGGTAGAGCTATGCCTTCTGTTAGCGCTGACATGACCTTCTCGCTAGGTGGCTCCATTGATGATGGCTCAGGAGTGAAACTATCGCCTGGCGCTCACTTAGTTGAAATCACAGTTTCAAATACTGGTGGTAATGACGCAGAGGTAACTATCAATCTCAAACACAAAGCCTCACTTAGCTCAGCTGAAACTCTCGTGACTTCAATCAACGCCGGTACCCTTCAATCAGGGGCCAGTGACACGTACTTGATCAATTGGACAGCACAGTCTGGAGATGGTCAGACGCTAACAGCCGAGGTTGTCGCAAGCGATGGGCCAGATGTGGCAACAGTAGATACTTCTAAGCAATTTGATGTTACCATGTTCCATCAAGGGAATGTATTAGGCAACAACATCCCGTCTCCTTCAAGTGGTTCTAACGAAGTAAGGCTAAACCATTCTATTCACACATTTGAAGCAAGCGTCATCAATAAAGGAGTAATGGATATATCTTCAGTTTTGGAATTGAATTTTACAGATAATTCAGATCCGACCAACAGGATGTCATTTTGGTCAGGTACTGAGATTCTGGACCCAGGCAGTCTAGCAACTGTTTCTACAGGTGTGGCATTGTCTGCAACCTTTGATGCCGCCTTAATCACAGGAACATGGACGCTTTCGGCTAGGGTTATTTTCAACGGGACCGGTTGGACAAACACTGTGATTACTAGTGTCGAGACGGTGACGTTCTCTAATTTCATCATTTCAGTTTCTGAGCCTAACGACCGCTCTACAGAACCAGGGGCTACAACTTCACTAACTTGGCTAATCTACAATTTGGGCAGTACTGATTCCTTGACAGTTCAGCACGGCTCAGACCAAGGATGGCACACTTACTCCGGAAATAATCCACTAGTGGTTCCAGCGGGCCAATCCACAAGTTTGGTTATTTCAGTAGATGTTCCTTCTAATGCTGCTAAGCCCACTCTCGAAAATGTGTATCTAAATTTGTCTAGTACTTCTACAGACCCTTACACAATAAGCACTGTCGGCCATGTTCTAGTAGGCGACACATATCAGGCCCAAGTAATAGCGAAAGCTTCCGCCCCGGTGAATGTCACTCCGGCTAATACTACATCCGTTAGTTACGACATCCAGAACGACGGTACGATGCCTTCAGCATTCAAAATCGCAGCAGGACTTACAATGCCTGCAGATAACTGGCAATGGCAAGTTTCTACAGATGAAACCGCTGTCATACCAGTTGGAGAATCAAGAACAGTCACTGTTTTTGTCACACCTGCTCCAATCTCATCTCCGCTTCTAATCAGTGAAAGAAATGCGGCAGGTGACACTTTGTCTACATGGCTATCGGCAACTCCAGTTAGCGGTGGAATGCCGTCCTTCAACTCAACTCAGTTGGTGGTAGAGGCAATCATTACAGTTGATCCTGGACCTGAAATAGAAGAGATCGTACTAACCGAAGAGGAAATTCTTGATGCAAACGCTTCGGGAGGCATCGACAGAATACTGTCGTTATCAGTTGAAGTCCGACATAATCTGGGTAGTTCTATTTCTAGTGGCGTGGATGCAGAGATTTCAGTTTCAACTCCTGTATTCACCCCTCTAAATGCAGGTGGCCTAAATGAGCCTGCTAGATGGTTGACTTCAGTAACTCCTTCTTCGGTTAGCAATTTACAAATGGATGAGGTGTTCCAATCATGGCTCGCTATCGACGGACCTAGTGATGAGTTACCGATGGCGGGAGAATTGATTATTCCAGTTACTGCTTACCCTGTATTGTCTCAAACTCAAATTGATAGTGGAGTCAAAAATAGTAGCGTCACCAGAAATATCGTAATCACAGTTCCTAGTATTATCAACGGAACTTTCTCGATAACGAATCAATCCACAGCAGGTAACATAATTTCTGCAGACGTTGGAAATGCAACAACCCATTCGCTTAATTTCTCAAATACGGGTAATGACCTGTCATCATATCGTTTGGAAATAGAAGATGACCTTCCCCCCCTCTGGTCTGTAACTCTAACAACTTCCAATCTGCAAAATCCTTCGATAGTGGAAAACCTTCCACCATCTATGTCGGACCACCCCTTACTATCTGCAAACCACATTTCTCAAGTGACTCTTGATGTCACAACAGACCCTTTCGCGGGTGCCGATACGCTTCAGCCGGTAACATTGATTGTCGAAGATAGGGATACAGGGGATATATTGAACCGGTACATTTTACAAATTAGAGTTGAGGAATCTATCAACTTTGAATTGTTACCTTCAACCAATGAAACAATCACACTCTCTCCTCAAGAGGAGCGTCTAACTTACATTTATGTCAACAATACCGGAAATATTGCAACCACCTTCAATATCTGGATGGATGATAGTTTACAGAATGATGTGAATTTCAATATTGAATCCCCATCTGAAATGATTGTCGGGCCAGGCTATAACAAATCGATTAAAATTAGATTGATACCTGATTCTGAAGCTAGCGCTGATGAATTCCATATGGTTACTATTTGGGTTGCGGCATCGAACGGCATGAATAAATCTGCAACCGTCAATGCAAACATTTCTGCAGACCATCATCTTGCGATTAATGTTCAAGATTTAATTGAGGTTACACCTGGAGTGAATGAAACCATCGATGTCACCTTTGGTAATA
>CACLCM010000041.1 GCA_902605365.1 uncultured Candidatus Poseidoniales archaeon
CATCTTGTGACTGGTCTTCCTCATTGGAAGACTTAGAGCGTGGTTCATCTGTCGAATATTACATGACAGTAACTGACCTAAGCGTAGCGTCCACTGGAACAAACACTAACACAACTACAACCAATTCATTCGAGGTAGGAGACCCGAACAAGGTCTTCGTAGTTGAGTGGCATGACCTTGGTTACACAAGCTCATATCAATGCAGTTTCCAAGTATTGATGTATGACGTAACCAACGAGATTGAGTTCCATTACGACACTAACTGTCAAGCAACTTACGATTACGCAACAGTCGGATACCAAGACCAAACAAGAACTAAGGGTGCTACCCTAAGATCTTCAACTGGTTACATCAATGGTGCAAATCCACACTCTGCAAACTACCGAATCGGTACTGACAGCAGTGGACACGGATACGAATCATTCGATCTAGGTATGACTGAACTTCCAACCTATGACACAGCAATCGCTGGTTCTAGCAATGGATACCCATACGGATACTACTGTGTCTCTTCCTACTACTGGAACAGCTACAAGGCTGGATGTAACGCTAACGTAGACTTGCCAGACGGCTTTGTCTTCGATTACTTCGGAACCGAATACAATGGTTCCGATTCGAAGAACCGTGTTCACATTGGACGCATGGGTAACATGTACCTCAAAGACGATGGATCTACATCTCTAGAGCGTTCGATGACAACTTGGTACAGCAACATGCCTGACTTGCCATACAATGGTAACTCAATGTCTAAGCCTGGTAACATCGCTCCATGGTGGGGTTACTACTCAAGTTACTACTGCTATGACAACTCGAACATCGATTGTTCAGTAAGAACTCGTGTAATACCATTCGAAGGAAAGGGTACCGATGTAAGCGCTGATATTACTCAGCCAACTACATGGTCTGCGATTGATTCACCAATTAGAATCAATCCAAGTTCTTCGACTGGCTACCTATCAATTGGTGACGACCTCACCATTGAACCTGGTGTGGTAATCCAAGTCGCTAGCGGCAAGGGATTATCATTCGATGGAACATGCAGTGGATTCTCAGCAGTTGGTAACTCAACAGACCATATCCTCTTCGAGGGTATGCAAGGAGCAGAGTGGAAGGGACTAGCATTCACTGGTGCATGTAGCACTGGTACTGATGACCGTCACACACTGTCCTATGTTGATTTCGCTAACACTAGCGATGCAGCAATTGCAGCAGGAAGCCGCCACGGCTCTTCCCCTTCAAGCAACGCTAACGTTGGTAACTTCACAATGGACCATGTAACCTTCACAAATGTTGGAACTGCATTCAAGCACGGCTCTGGACAAGGAACAGTCCTTACTATGGCCGACTTCGAGATTAATGATGCAAGCGATTCTTGTTTCGATCTTGCTGAAGATTCAGATGTAACACTACGTGATGGTGAAATGAATGATTGTAACTCCGGCGGTAACAGCTGGGGTGGCGCAGTCATCAACTACCCAGGTAGTTCAACAGGTTCTCTAATCATGGAGAACGTTGACATCGATGAGTCACTTGTTAACCTAGTGAATGTTGACTACGCAAACGTGTGGATCAGCAACGTCACTGCAACCACAACTTCCACTCAGACTGGAACTGTTTTGGGAGCAGAGGGCTCAGGAACTGGTTCAAGTTTGTACATCTACAACATGGATGCTAGCGGATATTCATCTGCCAAAATCTACTCACTAGATTCTATCAAGATGGAAACTGTTGATTGGGGAAGTGCAGATGTTACAATGTCACCTGGTGGAGCAACTTCCACAGCAGCAGGACCATCTGGATTATCCAGTGCATCCCTTGATGACTTCACCGCAGGTGGTGTCACAATGGCTCGTATGGCTCCAACAATGGATGACATTGACATCGGCGCATTATTCATAATGGGTAATGCACCTGGTAGCGATGCAATTGCTGGCGAGAACTGGGATACTGATGGAATTGCAGTAAATGGATGTGGCTACAAGGTAGTTGCAGACACAGTAACAAGTGACTATATTTCTGGTTCTTGTTCCAACTCTGCATCACCAAACAACATTCAGTTGTCAAACGTTGACGCAACTTACACTGGAACTATGAACGCAATTTACGCACGTAACTCTCAAATCACCATCGGTGAAGGAGAAATTACAATGCCGACAACATTTGACAAGATGTCAAAGGCTTCCACAAACGGCCGCATCATTCTAATCGATGTTGCTCAAGATGGTACAACCTGTGACGGCTCCAGTGGCTGTGATGTTTCATCCAGTTCATCTGGTGCAATCTACTTCGGTGGACTTGCAACTGTTAAGGTGTTCAAGTTACTTGGCGATGGTTCCAAGGATTACAGGGAAGGTCACACTGTTCAAGCAACAGTTGTTGATGCAGGATCCGCATTGTTCACAATCGGTACACACACTACTGACTCCAGCGGAGAAGCTAGTGTATGGGTACTAACCAGTAACGATGCAGGTGATTCATTCACTGACCACAACCTTGCAGCATGGGGTCCATCTGGTCAGAACGAGACCATGACCACAGATTCATGGTATCCTGGAAGTTTCGAAGTTGGAGATTCAATTGAGTTGCGCCTTGAGCCAGCCCCAGTATCTCTTAACGGAACTAACATGGATTGTTCTTACCTAGAGACAAACACAGAAGCAGCACTCGGTATGAGTACTGAAGCTGATGGAACCAAGACTTTCACTTGGGAAGGTAAGGTTACCATGACTGGAGATATGAACATCGATACATGTAACATCATAATGCGTAACGTATTCACTGTTGCATCCGATGCTACAAACAGCCCAACGCTAACAGTATCTTCTGGCGGAACTCTAACATTCGAGTCAACCAGCACATCTACTGGTACTCTGAAGGCAACCTCCAGCACATACCCACTAGATTTGGATATGGATGGAGGAGCATTAACTCTTGATGGCGGTGTAATCCGTGACGTCGCAGGTGGAATCAACCTTGATTCTGGTACTATGACTGTCGGAAACTCTGCTATGATCTACGGTAATGCAAACGCTGCAGCAACTGAAGCAACAGTGTATGTTAACGGTGGAACTCTCGATTGGGACGACTCAACCATCATGAACTCTGGACAGACCGGAATTGGTCTAATGTTCGAAGAGACAGGTGGCGCAGTTGACAACATCGTAGTCAAGAACGCAGCAGTAGGAATTTATTCCTACAACGCAGTTCCAACTATCAATGGATTCACACTAACTGACAACGATGTCGGTGTGGATGTATATGGTGGAATGACTCTGCCTACAATTTACCGTAGTACTCTTCTCTCCGGAGAAAGCACTGGATGGAAAACCTACGCTATCGATATGTCTCCATATCTAGCAGGTGGCGAAGACTACATGCAGGTCGGATTTAACTCCGTATATGCTGGTGGAAACGCTCATCCAAGGTACAATTATGCAACATCTAAGTATTACATGATGACCGATCGTATGAATATCGAATTAACCGATAACGCAGGTAACTCCTGGAACGTAACCCAATCTTCTGATGAAGGATACTACCAGGCAGCACCTTCACACGATTGTAACACATATGGATACAGTTACAACCCATGGTATGGATACAGTTACAACAAACCAACTGGATTTAACTGGGAGTCTACAGACAGTACCCCAAGTACATACTATCCAATGCATTACTGGGGATACTACTACACCTCCTACCACTCCTATGGTCAGGCACAATACACGCCTCCTGAAGGATTCCAAGGAAGTTACAACGTCTGTTTGCATTACG
>CACLCM010000042.1 GCA_902605365.1 uncultured Candidatus Poseidoniales archaeon
GGAATGCAGTTCCATCGATTCTGCGTCCTTCTAGGGAACCGACTTTACCACCGATCATTTCTAGAACGTGCGCTACAGTCATTCTGGACGGAATAGCGTGAGGGTTGATAATCAGGTCTGGGACGATACCATCACGAGTGAATGGCATGTCTTCTTCATTGACTAGACGACCAATAACTCCCTTTTGCCCGTGACGAGATGCGAACTTGTCGCCGACTTCAGGAACTTTGTGGGAACGAACCATACATCGTACAAGACGTCCAGAATCCAAAGACTCTGTAACATATACGTTGTCGACCCAACCTTTCTCACCATGGCGGGAAGTATTGGACAAGCAAAGGTACGTGGTGCACGTCTTGAACGTGGATATCACCAGCGTGTTCTACCTCACTTCAAGCGTGGCGGACTTGGTGCGCCTGAGAAGGGATTCATCTCTTCTTCATTCAAGCGTGGTCTTGAACCAACTGAGTTCTTTATGTTGTCAGTTTCTGGTCGTGAATCACTGGTTGATACAGCGGTTCGTACAAGTAAGTCCGGATACATGCAGCGTCGATTGATTAACGCAATGGATGATTTGAAGGTTTACAATGATGACAACTTGTCAGTAAGAAACACTGCAAACAGAATCATTCAATTCCAATATGGAGAAGACGGAATCGACCCTAGCCGTGGAGTGCACGGTAAGCCTTTCAACATCGATGTTGTTGTTGATGAGGCATTGGGCACAGATGGTCCTACCAAGAAGAGGGAAGAAGAAGTTGTAATTACAGAGGATAAGAATTTCGATCTTGGCTTTGGCGAAGGAGATTCTGAAGCAGCAGCAGGAGGGGAACTTTGATGGTAGTAAAGAGTGCAACAAAAAAGAAGCTCATGGACATGTTAGTCCCTGAAGAATTTGCTCACAAGCTAGCAGATGACCGTAAGTGGGATGACGTAAAGATCTTGACCGCTCAGGAAATTGCTCAGTTCTGTGAAACAGATTCAGATACAGCCGCTAGAATACATGGTATCATCACCGGTGCCAATTCTTCTAGCAGAGATTCTACTGGAGACGCTAATTCTGCAACTACATCAGTTCGTCTACGCCGTGGCACACGTCGCCGTAGAACTGCGAAAACAGTTCAGGAACTGGAGTCATACAATCCTGAGATTAAACTAGCAACATATGTTGATGACCTTGCTGATGATGCAGTATTCAAGTCTATTGAATCTGCAGCGGAATCATTGGGCGCAATCTTCTCTCAGCAAACAATACACGATTTGACCGAGGCTGTTCACGACCGTGAAAAGACTAAGTTGACTAAGAAGCAGGCTGAAGCCCTTGTTACTGAAGCAGCAAAGGCGCAAAAGATGGCCAAGATTGATCCTTACGAGGCTGCAGGAATTATCACTGCTCAATCAATAGGCGAACCTGGAACTCAGATGACTATGCGTACTTTCCACTATGCGGGTGTTGCGACAGTTAACGTAACTCAAGGTCTACCTCGTATTATTGAGATTGTAGATGCTCGAAAGGTGCCAAATACTCCTACAATGACAATCCGTCTTGAAGGAGAAAAGAGTACATCACCAGATGCTGCTAGAAAACTTGCAGCATCTATTGAAATAACAACCACTGCAAATATCGCAGATATTGAAACTGATGTTACACAACGTCGCCTTGTTCTGAAATTGAAGAAAGGTGCCTTGAAGCAAAAAGGCATGACTCCTGCTGAAGTCAAGGATAAACTCGAGCGTGCTCTTCGACTTTATGTCGAAGCAGACAAGGAAAAGAACCCCTCGGTTTTGACGCTAATACCTGGTATTCAGACTGAGGAAGACATGAAGACTCTGGCAGAAAACCCACCGTCTTACACTGAACTTCTACAACTTGAAGATAAGATTCGTGACATGCGTCTAAAGGGTGTTCCAAACGTCGAGCGTGCTAACGTGCAACTTGATGACAAGACTGGTGAGTATTATCTCTCTACAATTGGAAGCAACCTTTCGAGAATCTCCGATATGGAAGGAATCGACCGTTCGAGAACTTACACCAACAATATCATTGAAATCTATCAATACCTTGGAATTGAAGCTGCTCGTCAAGCGATTGTAAATGAATTGCAAGCAACACTAGATGGTGCTCGTCTGGAAGTAGATGTTCGCCACTTGTTGATGGTATCAGATGTAATGACTAGCGAAGGTGAAGTTCGTGCTATTGGACGCCACGGTGTCTCTGGTACAAAGCACTCTATCCTTGCTCGTGCTGCTTTCGAAGTTACAGTTAACCACTTGCTGAAGGCAGGTATTATCGGTGAGCGTGACAACTTGACTGGTGTCGCTGAGAACATTATCGTTGGTCAGCCAATCAGTCTAGGTACTGGTTCTGTGGAATTGTATTACATCCCAGAGTGAAATTCAACATTGAGAAGCAAATTTGTGGAGGAATGAAAATATGGATATAAGTAGACAACTGAAGCTTGCAAATACGACTGGTAAACTATTGTTTGGACAACGCCAAGCAATTGACGCATGTGCAAAGGGTGATGCCAAGTGTATCGTCGTTGCAGCAAACTGTCCTCAAGAGTACCTTGATGATCTTGCAGCAAAGCACCCTGAAGTAACATTGCACCGAACAACAATGGTCAATCGTGACTTAGGTGTAGCATCGGGTAAGCCATTCAGCATCTCGACTATTACAGTCATAGATGCTGGTGAATCTGAGTTGCTAACGCTTAGTGGCAATATAGAGTGAAACTAAAGACGTCTTTACTCTGGACATGGCATGGGCCTTGACTTGGTCGCAGTACTTAGGAAACTAGGCGTAAGCCTTGATACTAATTCTGCTCCAATTACTCCACCGGGGATGGTGAGTTGGCTAGGCCGATTGTTTGATGTCACACCTGAGCACTCTAACCTTGGAATGTTAGAAGGCATGGAATTATGGTCTTCAGGACAAGGTTTCGCTCCCTTGGATTTAGCAGGAATAGAAACTTGGCTATTTGATGCACCTCGTGGTAATCATCTGGTAATAGCAGAAAGGAAAATCACATTCGAAAAATCTGATGCACCTCACCGTGAAGGAAGAAACCTCACGATTTGGACTCAAAACGACCTTGCTGAATTTATTGGTCATGCAGTAATTGATGGGAGATTGATTATTGTCGATGAATTAGAATCCATAGAAGAAGAAACTGAGGACGAATTATTCTCTGGCAAAGGTCCTTTCACCTTGAAGCCTACAAACGATTTCACATTACTAGAAGATGCGGGATTAGATATTTCAACCGCTAAACCAGTTCTCATTCCTGGAGAAGTTCACAACGTGAAAGGAACACTTAGGGGGCCTGGTGAAGATGAAGTGACGAGGTGGGTTCTGAATTGTGGCGGATTGTATGTGATTAAGGAATTGGAATTGCTTGAACGATCTCCCTTACTAAATCAAGAGAACCTCCCAATTGAAGAGAGCCCTAAATTCTCAGAGTTGTTATCTGAAAGGCGAACCCATTCCGATGGAATGGGGGACTTGTTACGTTGGTGGACCTTTGATGATGATAGTGCAATTATTACTACACATAGCGTGTTAGTACCTGCCCACAAAGGTGTTTCTGCTACTGGTTCTAAATGGATTTTAAACGGGGTATCGGGCGTGCTCCATCAAAACTTCTGAACAAAGGATTCATCTGCCTTGACTATAACCGTAGGGCATGCGCAATCGTGCTG
>CACLCM010000043.1 GCA_902605365.1 uncultured Candidatus Poseidoniales archaeon
ATTTGTGCATCCTAGTACTTCATCGGCATCTAGAACTCCATCGTCATCTAAATCGTAGTCGCAACTTCCATCATCATCAGTTGCACTTGGGTTGAAATTGTTAGCAGTTGAATTTGTGCAACCCGATACCTCGTCAACATCTAGAACTCCGTCATCATCTAAGTCATAGTCACAACTTCCATCATCATCAGTTGCACTTGGATTGAAATTGTTAGCTGTTGAATTTGTACAACCTGCCACCTCATCTACGTCTAGAACTCCATCATCATCCAAGTCATAGTCACAACTTCCATCATCATCGGTAGCATTAGCATCGTAATTGTTAGCAATGGGGTCAATGCAACCATCGACCTCATCGACGTCGAGTATACCATCATCATCTAGATCAAAATCACAAGTGTGGTTTTCAATATTCGCATTCGCATCGAAATTGTTTGCTGTTTGGTTAGTACATCCTAGAATTGGTGTTACCATAACCTGCCATAATCTACTGGCGCCAGCTGTCCAAGGAGTTGGGTCTGCTGCATCATATGCACCAGCACTCAAATTATCTAGTGATGAATTTACTATCGGTCTAAAATCAAAGTTGCTAGGATCGACTAACATTGATTCAACTGTACCGCCTATTCCGTCATATCCGTTGTAATTACTGTAATATGTCCCCGGTACAGGATTTGAAGAATATGAATTCGAACGGTGGGCAGCAATCGTATCTGCCGCATTATTCGCAGTTGTTGAGTTTTCATTTCCTGCACTATTTTCATACAACACAATGATTTGATTCTTAGTAGTACCACTATCGTTCCCAAAAACAGTATTATTGTGAGTGTGATGATAATCCCCCTTGACCATTATTCCTGTCTTTATGTCCCACAATACATTATGGTGAACTGTTGCATTATTGCCAGTATTTGTTCCGCCTGCAGGTCCATCCATTCTGATTCCATACTTTGCGGTATTGTAAATCCAATTGTAAGCAACTTCTGCACCAAATTGCTCTGCCATCATCATTTGCATTACTGCACCATCACTTTGAATAAAACCAGTCTGTGAAATCTTGTTGTAGAAAAATTGCGGCGCATCGCCAATACTCACAGTCGCTGAAGCTCCAGTCCTGTGGATTGTATTATTGGAAAACGTGTTGTCCTTACCACCATCGAAAACTGTAACCATCAAGCCAGGTAAATCAGATGCTGACCAATCTATAAATTCGAAATTTGTATTGTTGATTGTATTGTTGTGTGATTGCAATGCAGCCCCGTGGAATTCAATAGCTGAACCATCTGTGTGGGCAAAAGAAGAATTGTCAATCAGACAATTGGAACATCTATCCATCCTTGTAACCCATCTATCTTCCACATCCTCTCCAGCAATTCCAAGGCCTCTCTTAGATGTACTTGGATACATCAGGTCTGAATCAATAACCGAACATCCATCGCATTGGTAAGAGCGGAATGTTGTGGCGAAAAACTCCAAGCCTTGCAAAGAAATATTATTGCTGTTTGTGATGTTAAATGCAAATGATTGAGTCTTAACTCGAACATCAACATTGTTTGGGTTAGTTCCGTTTGGAAACAACATGTGTAGCCGATCATTGGATGAATTAATCCACCATTCACCCTCGACATCTATCAAATTTCTTTTTCCTTCTAGGAAGTAATGGTGGTGCTTGGTTTTCCAGGATGGAACTGCATCGTAGTAGAATGTAGAATTGGTAGAATCGAAATCTGTCACAGTCCTGCTATATGTTCTAAAAGAACCAACGTTCAAGATGGCTATTGCTCCAACTGGATCAATTCCACTTGAAGTTAAGTTATTACTCGCTCCTGTTGTTCCTCCAGCATCTTCGAGTTCTCCATTTGAGTATGAGCCCCCATTACCAATAGTTCCATGAGCCCAATGGTTTGATTGGTCTAGTACTGTGTAGTCGCTGAAATTTGCATTTGGCCACCTAGCAGGAACTTGTTCTTCATAATTCATGAAAACCTGCCATGCATCTATGCCTAAATCGACAGCGTGAATACCATCTCCGGAAAGATTCCAAATTCCTCCCAAATCATTGACTACACTTTGTGTTCCATCGAAAAGAACTCTATCTCCAACAGCTGATTTAATGGTTAAATTCTCAAATCCAGATACGCTTACAGTCTCGTGATATACTCCTTCGTGAATAATTATTTCATATCCATTTGAGGACAAACTAAGAGCATGTGATATTGTTTCTAGTGGACAATTAATTGTTCCAGGATATGAATCATTTCCTAGTTGGTTATCTACATGAAAAGGGCTACCGGCAGAGTGTGTTTGATTGGTACAATCAAATTGCGAAGAATTTGCTGGTGATTCAAAATCATGCAATTCGGATTGATTATCTGAAACTGGAAAAGATGCAATCGAAAGAAGAAGAATCGCTACGATTGACATTGCGGAAATTCTGCCCATGCCTGTCGATAAACACCAAGCAAATAGAGTAACTGCCATTCATTAAAGGCTATTTTCTTTTGAAAATGGTTGAGATATATGGTCTGTCTCCACCAAATGGATTGACATGCGTGTGCCTGATTGATTCCACGAGAGTCCAATTACTACCAAGTAATTCAACTAACATCTCCTCATCATAAGTGTGTAGATTAAGACCACAACATTCCTGAGCACCATCGGTAGAGAATGTCTCGATTACCGCATAGCCTCCACTTACAATACAGGACTCCATATTAGCGACATAGGATTTCATTTCTGATTCATGTAGTAGGAAATGAAGTACTGCTCTATCATGCCAGATATTGTATTCCCCAAGTTCTAACTCACTTGTAAGATCTCCATGGATATATTCCATATTGGTTCCATGACGCTTAGAAAGAATCCTCAACGCTTCTGAAGAGATATCCATGACAGTAACTTGGTAATCATTCTCAAGAAGTGTGTCAACGATAGTAGTTGCTCCAGCACCTACGACAATTATTTTTTCACCATCACAAGAAGAAATCAAGTCCATTGAAACTGCATGCTCTTTCTGATACCAACCTAATTTGGTAGTGTCTGCATCATTGTATGCAGAATCCCAATGGTTAGCATCATTAGGAATAATAACACCTCATTGGAATGTTACGTCAACTTCCATCGATTCACTTACCGACATACACACCGGGCAATTACAACCTTCTGTGATTAGCCATGCACGGTCATCCATGTTCAGGTTAGAAGGTAAATTCACAATTATTTCGAGTTTCGAAACACGACGGGGATTTGCTGCCATCGACTTCTCAACGCTGCCAGTCATTCCAGCAACGTCAATTTCCTTAGATTCAGCTCGAATTGCAACTATTGTCATTATGCAAGTCAGCATAGAAGTTGCAAGTAAGTCTGTTGGAGAAAACGATTCACCCTTACCCATATTGTCAACAGGTGCATCAGTGATCAACTCAGCTCCAGAAGGCCCGTGAGTTGCACTACAGCGTAAATTTCCATCATAAGTCGCATCGATTCTTACCATTCAATCACCATCGAATTTTATTTTGTGACCCATACGCTCGACTTTAGTCTGTAAATAATCACGATTGCTACTACCTACACCAACGACTAAAGGCATTCTTTCAACAACGCTAATACCATATTTTTCGAGTTGTTCAGCCTTGTCGGGATTGTTGGAAAGTAGACAAACATCGGACACACCAATAGCCTCGAGCATGGTACTGGCAATTC
>CACLCM010000044.1 GCA_902605365.1 uncultured Candidatus Poseidoniales archaeon
TTCGAATATGACTGAAGCAACTTGTGGAGCATTCCATTATGGAAACCACGCTACACTAGCGATCAATCATCTCTATGATTTCAACAACCTACCAGTTGAAGGCAAGGATTACGAAACCACAGTACGTGCTGCACTTCAGCCAACTTGGGACAGGCTCGGAATAACTTCTGAAGACATCGGTTCTCTTTGAAGCCTAAACCAGCCTTAAAAAGGCCCTACTTTTGGGGTGACCGGCTAACATGCCACTTGGCCGGTCATCCCTCTTGGAAGTGAGTGCATGAAAAATATTCAAACAATACTGATAACAGCATGTCTGCTTTCTGTCATGTTACCACTATCAGTAGATGCTGATGACTCAGAAGACGAAACCTTCACGCTATCTGGTAGCGTGTTTGATTCGAACGGTGACCCTGCAGCAGAAACCTCGATAAAAGTCGATTCAATGACTTCTTCCTGGTCAGAAGGAGGTAACTATTCGTTTGAAGGAATTACTTCAGGTGAGCATACAGTTCGTGCTTATTTCATGAATAATGGGCATACAGTTGTCTATCGAAAGATGATGATCGAATCGGATATGAACTTAGATTGGTATGAAGGTAGAAACTGGATTACAGCTGAAATGTTTGATTCTAGTGGAGAACATGTTCAAAACTCTCCAATGTCTACTGTGAAATTAGTAGATACAGATGAAAGTCATTCATTAGAAAATGGACGAACAGAATTTGGACCTTATGACATTGGAACATATTTCACGATGCGGGCTTACTATGGAGAAATAGATCATTCTACACAATATGTACATTTCAAGTTGCAATCCGGTTCTGCTACAGAACCAAGTGTGAATGATTTTGATTTCAATCACGGGAAGAATAGTCGATATGGTTTCATCAAAGATAGCGCAGGTATACCTATTCCTGGCGTCACAATAAGCAATGGTCAATCAAGTACGGAGTCTAATTCAGATGGTTTTTTCTTAGTTCAAAATATGGATGTAGGCTCAGAACAGACATTCACGTTTATGCAAGGTAATTCCGAAGTCGCATCTCCATTAACTGAGACGATAACATCTGGCGAGGGTTGGATGAACGCTACAGCGGATACAGAGATAAATCTACCAGGTAATGTTTCTTTCACAACTCAGGTACAGACAATACCAATGTCTCCATTCACTATCGAATGGCAAGGTGGAAGTTACACTGACAGTTATTCATTGTATGAAGACGGATACATCACTTATTCAGGGGTGGCAAGTAGCTTTACATTTGTACCTTCAGAAACAGGTACATTTGAATTTACGGTAGATGCCGTGAATTCGAATGGTTCTACTTCAAGTTTCCAAACACTGATTCTAATCGTACTTCCTGAAAACTCAGGTTCTGACCTATGGGCAGCAGGTATGCATTGGGATTATTCCGCAGTTTATACTCCCAGCCATTATTCGAATTATACGGTAACTGCGATTGGCAAAGAATCGATTGAAGATGCATTCGGGAATGAAAAACAGACCTATCTCTCTAGAATTACTAGTGATAATGATGGTGAAGGAGAAAAGGCATATCGCTGGGTTGATACTGAAACTCTTCTCACCCTCCACACCTACTGGTCAGATGCGCCATCTGAGTCATCATACTTCCAAGAAGGAACTTTAGGTTGGGACTTCACCAATACAGAAGGAGAATCGACCAATCTTTTAGATTCGGACGAGACTTCAAATTTACATTTCAATAGAACAAATGTGATTGGAGTACCAGGTCATCCAAACGGCTATGATGATACTTTCAATACTGTGTCAATTACTAATGATGTCTGGATTACAACTGCTGCAGGGAATTTCTCAACCACTTACATCTCAATTACAGATGTTGAAGATGGTGTTGTTTCGTGGGAGTTGTGGTACAATGACACAGTTCGAAATTATGTAAAAATAATCGACAGACTCCCTGGTTCACACTCTGATTCAAAGGTCAGTGAACTTACTTCTTTCACAGTACCGATTACTCCTCAATTCCTTACCGAAGAATCTAACCTTTCAATAAAAAATTACAATGTTGAATGGGCGGTATTCCAAGGCGCAGATTCTTATCAATTATACGAGAATGGTAATCTAATCTACAGTGGAGAGAATACTTCATTCCTGATTACAGATCAGTTAGATGGGGAATTTACCTATCGAATCGATGCATTATTCTCTTCTGGGCAGATCATTGAAGGTGGAACAATTCAACTGAATGTAATGTATGTGGTTATTTCACCTACCTTATTTGCAACAAATTACGATATTGATTCAGGAGATGATGTTACGATTTCATGGACTAATGTTAGCGATTTATCATGGTATTCTTTAGTTTTACAAAATGCCGACGGAGAAGTTTCAGAAATCTATAATGGTACAGAAAACACATTTTCTACATCGGAACTTGAAGTTGGATTAAACCGATTAAGAATTAGTGCCTCAACAACTGACGGTAAAGTTTCAGAGTTTTCAGATTCAATTTTCGTGAGTGTTGAAGAGAAAGTGATTGATGATGCGGATTCCATTTCTGTTTCCACAATTTCTCTATTCGCAATAATGGTGCTAATTTTATTCATTCCTGTAATCTTATACTCAAGGGGTGGAAAAGATTGATTTCAAATCGAACCCTTGCAATTTTTCAAGTTCTTTTGATTGCCATCAGTTCGATCGGAGTATGGCACTTTACCACTAAAGACTCTGATGATAAATCATCAGGAGATGGAATAAAGGTAGTAGATTCGAATGGAGTTGAACATTATTTTGAAACCACTCCCACTCGAATTTCGATTACAAATACATATGCGGCTACTGTAATGAGGATGCTTGATATCAATTCATCAGTTATCTCAGGGGTATCTGGTGATTTTTATGATGACAAAATATGGCCTGAATTATCAGAAAAACCCCTAGTTCAACAATCTGCACACTCTGAAATAGATTTTGAAGCTTTACTCGATACTCGTCCTGAGATATATCTTGTATTCGCCACCAATGGTATGGTTGATACCGGACCAATACGTGAATTACTGGAACCAATTGGAGTGAAAGTACTTGCACTTGATTTCTACAAATACGACCACTTGCGGACTGAAATTGGAGTTTTGGCAACTATTTTTGGAAAGGAAGACCGTGCGCAAATGTTGTTTGATGAATTTGATGAAATCGAATCAATGGTCAGTGATAAACTAATTGATCTCAGTCCAGAAGACGTACCAAATATTGTGATGGAACATCATGCATCACTTACTAGAGACCCAGTAGTACTAACTGGCACATCGCAGTGGACAGATTTGATAGAGAAAGCCGGAGGAGTCAATGTGTTCGCAGATTTGCCAGGGCATACTACTCATGTAGATATGGAAGCAATTTTAGAGACAAATCCAGAAGTTATCATGTTCGATGGAATTACCTTTGATATCGGATACAATTCATTTGATGATGATGATAGTTGTGGCAGTCACATGGAGCATATTTCAGGTAGACCAGGGTTTGACAACATGAATGCGGTTCTAGAAGATCGGATGTTCATAATGTCTGGCGAGTTTGCAGGCCCCATGATGATCCATGGACTTCCAACCTTAGCTAAATTACTGCATCCAGACTTATTTGAAGATGTAGATGCAAATTCATATTTAGACGATTACTTCACAAAATATCATGGCATTGATAGAATTGGCAAATT
>CACLCM010000045.1 GCA_902605365.1 uncultured Candidatus Poseidoniales archaeon
TCCTGACCTTTGGGGTCAATTCAATTTGTCAATCGAAGTTTGTATCTCTCAGGATTGTAACTTCCGTGATGGCGGTAGGATTACTTTCATCGCAGATGGTTCAGCTCTGATAAATGCCATCTATGACTATGAAGGATACAACGATGGAGATTATGGTAAAGCAGACAAACCGATTCCTGCAAATGACAATCGTAAATGGGCAATGGATTACATTGTTGATTCACTTGTAGATCCTGAAGCAACCGGAGAATCTGCAGATGTACCTGAAGCCGCTCCTAATGCAATGGTCATCTTCGATGAAAGCAGGCATATCCAGCCTAGTATTGCCTCTGAATCTTACAACACCATTTACTTCCTTCTGGTTTACTTTACTGGAGAGGGATTAGCAATGCTTCTATTATTCATTATCCTGTTCATAACGTTTGAAGGTGTACTTCTCAAGAAGAAAGACCCTGAACCTTGGCGTCACGTTTTCAGTATCATTTACTATGGATTTGGTGATGCTAATCGGTATACGTATTATGCCAAATCAAACAAAATAAAACAAGTATTCCTTTCTAAGGTTAGAAATCAAAATGGATTGAGTCGTGAAGAGTTCGATTCACTTCCTGCAAGGGATTTACAGGGGATGATTTCTGACCCGGTATTGGTTAAATTCGTATTTGAAAATCGTAATTATTCATTAGAACAGACCGTAGCCATTGTGAAACGAATCAAGGTCTGGGGACGAACCTGAGGTGATATGATGTGGACCCGTAAAGCAGCATTTACTTTCACTGGCGGAATCGCACTGATTCTAATCGGTATGATGATTTCGAATCATCAAATGATGATCCTTGGTCTTGCCTTTATTGCATTCATCGTAGTTAATTCGTGGGTTAGTGGTCACGGTGATGTTGAGGTTCAGCGCACACTATCAGCTGATAACCTGTACAAAGGAGATGACCTATACGTCGAATTATTGGTCACAAACCGTAGTCGCCGTAAGACACAGCAACTCGAAGTGTACGATAACGTTCCTCACGAAATGAAATTGCGTAGCGGATTAAACCAAATGCGCCTCAATTTAAAGCCTGGAGAGAGCGCTAGAATCCGCTATGTTCTACGTTGTCCTCTAAGAGGTCATTATTCGGTTGGTCCAGTATCTCTTAGGTACAGAAATACGTTCAATCTATCTGTAGACGAGATGTATGTTGACCATCACTCTGACATCATTATCTTCCCACAGATTAGAGATGTTGAGGAAGCATTCATCCGTTCTAGGACAGCGAAGATGTACACTGGTGCTACGACTTTGCGAACGCCTGGACCTGGTACTGAGTTCTATTCACTTCGAGAATATGTTCCTGGTGACCCATTCAAGAATATCAACTGGAAGGCGTTTGCTCGAACTGGTGAATTGATGATTAACGAGAAATGTCGTGATGCAGTTACCGATTTGTACATCATTCTTGATAGTAGAGATATTGCACGAATCGGTACGGTTTTGAAAAATCCATTAGAGATGGGTACAGTTGCAGCAGCAAGTTTAGCATCGTTCTTTATTCAGCGGCGTGATTCAGTATCGCTGACAATATATGATGAAAAATTATCATTCTTACCCCCTGATACTGGAGATAAGCAGTACTTCAAGATTCTATCATCTCTTGCTGGAGTGGCTCCAAGAGGAACAATGCCACTGCAGGCAGTGACCAACAGTCTCGCCGCTAGATTTAGTCGTGGTAGTCCGGTATTCATCATCTCATCCTGTGAAGGTGATGGAACAGTACCTTCCGCAGTTCGAGACCTTGTTGGACGTGGCCATGAAGTTACAGTACTCTCTCCTTCATCAATAGACTTCGAACGCTTAGTAAGTCGTATTCCTAGAATGTCGTATGAAGTTCTCAAGATTGAGAGGCAGAATCGACTAACGTCCTTGGCAGGATTTGGCAGCCAAGTAATCGATTGGATGCCAGACATGGATCTGTCTCAAGCATTGTTGCAAGTTAGGGGATACTGAGGTGATAATATGGCAGGAGAAGTAACCCCACAAGGAGAAGGAGCACGTTCCCTTCATCTGCGTAAGTTACGTGTCCAGTGGCAAATAGTTACTCTACAGGTCCTTGCTACCCTATCATTAGTTTGGATGTATATGGAAGTCGTATCTACTTATGTTGTAGGCAGTATTGACCATACTCTTTTGTTCGATACTCTCGAATCTGGTTTGGATACAGAGCTTCCGTTAGGAGAATGGTTAACTGGCGGTGGCAATGAAGGTTTAGCTCGGTTTTATGTCCCTATGGGATTAGGATTAGGCTTAGGTGGTGCAATGGCATTACTTGCTTTCCAAACTCCTAAGGTTCAACAGCGTGTAAAATTAGGATTCATCATTGGTTTGATTGTAATTTTAGCTGGAAGATTTGTTTTCGGATACGCTTGGCAACTCGTTAGTGAAGGATGGGACGTACCGGGTAATGATGTACTTCAATTACTCGAATGGCCTTTGTTAATGATGCTGTCATTCATTATTTTGACATTCTATCTATTGCCAATAATTACCGGAACTAAGGGTATTTGGGGGCTATCTCGCAGAGGTGTCGCTTGGTCGATAGGTTTCACTCTACTGTTCCTTGGAGTACACGCAATACTGACTTTCCCACTCATTCGTTCACAGTTAGGGAGTTATGGGTCACAACTCACAACTTTGGAGATTATCGTATCAGAGCCTACTGTTTTCGGCCTCGTAACAGCTCAACAATTCTCTCTGATATTAATCGCCTGTTTGATGATGGTTTTCCAAGAATCCGCATTTGGTGTAATCCGCCAACTGGAGTATGCTTACCGCCTGCCTGAGTCTTGTAAGAGAGACCCAGAATATGTATCGCAAATGGATAATCTTCTGAACGGCCACCTTCGACATACTGCTATATTCCTCTCACTTACGGTTGTAGCGACAACTATCGCATTGGGCTTCCACTCTGTATTGTTAGATTGGGTAAACGGAATTACAGGTTCTCAATGGGCTGCACAGGTTGGAGAATCAATTGAATTGACTCTAACATACGGCCTTGTAATCTCAGCTTTACTATTCTTAGGAATAATGGCTCTTCTACGCTTCATTGTCCCATGGCAAAGGTTCTGGGGATTAATCGAATCTTCATTCACTACTCGCGAATAATTATTTCGAATAAATCGATTGTATTGTTCTTCCAATAACTTCAGTTAACACTAGTATTGCTATAGGTAATACACAAATCCTGGTTAACCACAACGGCAATCCCGAAACGTAGTCTTGAAGCATAATCCCTCCATAGATTGCAGCAGCAACCAATCCTAGGAATACTAATTTTTCAATCCACAACGGGTATAGTGAATTCATAAATTCACCTCACA
>CACLCM010000046.1 GCA_902605365.1 uncultured Candidatus Poseidoniales archaeon
AAGGCACGAATCCAGGCATCGGTAATCTGACAATTTCATCAGCAGCATCTAGGACTTCTTTTGAAACTCCTGCATTTTCAGCTCCAACTACCAATAATACATCTCCAGTAAGGTCTGCATCCCAAGGTGCTTTTTCTCCAATATCCTCGGCTACGACTATCCTTCTATTGCATGCGGCTAGGATTTCTTCGGTAGTTGCATAAACTACAGGAATAAATCTAGTTGCTCTCATTCCTGCTCTACGAATAGTGCGTCTTTCTTCGTGAGTTTTGTTGACATTTATGATTACAGCAGTAGCTCCACTTACCTCTGCAGTTCGAACTCCAAATCCAAGGTTTGGAGCATACTCTACTCCATCAAATAACCAGATTACACCCTCGCGCTCAAACACTTCTTCGAGTGTTCCTTTAGGCTCTCTTCCAATCAGGGCAAGGGCTTTCTGTTGCCCGTTCGCACTCATTCTCCAAAGGTCGGTTGATGAGCCTTCAGTCACGGGAATATTCCTGCTTTCACAAGCCTGGATAATCTGCGAACAATCCTCTTCTCTATCGACTAATACAAGTTTAATCTCGACCCCGCTTTCAAGTGCTTTTAGAACCTCATCAGCTCCAGTAATTTGAAGGGACACACACCTCCGATACTCCTCTAACACATGAGTGAATCCCCCGTAGGGGGCCTCAAATACGCGTCGCGGTCTTCAAATAGGGGTGGCAAGTCGGCAAAATGCTCCAAGGAGTAGGTGATGTACAATGGTTAAGGGTCTATACCAGCACGTACGTGCAACATGGAACAATCCAAAAGCAACTCAGTCTCATCAACAGCGCCAAGATCGTATGGTCCAGTGGCGCCGTGAACCAGTTAACTGTCGTATCGACAAACCAACACGCATAGACGCTGCACGTCGCCTTGGTTACAAGGCTAAGCAAGGTGTCGTCATGGTTCGAACTCGTGTTCGCCGTGGTGGACTTCGCAAGGGTAAAATCCACATGAAGCGTAAACCTTCCAAGGCTGGTATCAACAAGATTACCATGGCTAAGAACACACAGCGCATTGCTGAAGAGCGTGTCAACCGCCACTTCCCTAACCTAGAGGTTCTAAACTCCTATTGGGTTGGACAAGATGGTAAGCACAAGTTCTTCGAAGTAATCATGCTAGATCCTTCACACCCAGCAATCAAGTCCGATAAGGACCTTGGTTGGATAGCAGACACACACCACCGTGGCCGTGCATACCGTGGAAAGACCAGCGCAGGTAAGCGCGGACGTGGTCTCCACAACAAGGGTAAGGGCGCAGAGAAACTACGTCCTTCTTTGAAGGCTCGTGGAAACATCGGCAAGTGATGAATTACAGTAAGAAACCCTCCTTATTTGGCCGTTGGGTTCATTGAGGAGCGCTTGTCTCGCATAATTAGGAGGACTTGTTAGATGGCAGAGGATTTGAGTATTTCTCAGTTAAACGGGAAAGAGATTTACCTCCCAGATGGCCGACTTCTAGGAATAGTTGGTGAAACTGTAGTAGATGGCACACAGTTGTCAGCTACACATCTTTTCGTAGCGAGTTGTCCTGATGAATTAGTGGAGAGAGGAGTACATCTCACCATTCCATGGAGATGGATTCGTTCAATTGGCGATGTAGTAATATTGCGCTGGTTCCCAAAGACTCCAATTCCTTACGAGCACTGAGGTGAAAATTTGACCCTCGAGATTCATGTTTTGGGAACTTCTTCTGCACGTCCTGCGCAGGGGCGTTCAGTTTCCGGTTCAATCGTTGAGACACCCAATGGAATGATTGTAGTAGATTGTGGTGAAGGCTTTCAAAATCGATTAGTAAAACATCGCTCAGCGATGAAATCATTTGGAGGTCGTAGACTTAAGATGTCTAAAGTTGGTGCAATTTTACTGACCCATGGGCATTTAGATCACACATGGGGTGTTCTACCGTGGCTACAGACAATGGCACTGGATGGGAGAAAAGATGACCTTTGGGTAATAGGTCCTACAACTTCTGAAGTTGTGGATACATTACTTGACTCGGAAGAATCTCCGGAGGTTTCGCCCTCCGACTTAGTTATCCAGTATGATATGTGGATGGATTTAGGTGCAACAAGTGAAGCACTTGGTTACGATATTTTTTGGATTTTAGGCGATGGAGAACGTTGGGTAAATATGAATGACGGCTCACAAATCGATTTACCTCAACCTATCAACCAAGTAACAATTTCAGCACATCCAACTCAACATACAGTTCCATCATGCGCTTGGAAAATTACTACTTCTGAGCGCAAGGGTAAATTCGACCGCAAATCTACCAGCCAGTTACCTATCGATATCAAACAATCATTGGCAGCGGGACAAGATTGTGAATACGAAGGCCAGATGTTGAAAGCTGCTGAATACCGTTCAAAAAACGAGCCAGGGATTTCTGTTATTCTTTCAGGAGATACCGCCGAGCAAGCAATTGAATCAGATTGTAACCTTTTGATTCATGAGGCCACCTTTTTGGAATCACATTCAGATATAGCCAATGAACATCTTCACTCAACAGCCGCAGGAGCAGCAAGAACTGCAATCGAATGTAATGCAGAGCATCTTGCGATTACTCACTACTCAGGTAGACTTGATAATCCAGTAGCATCACTTTCTGAAGCAAGAGAAATCCACTCCTCTGTAATCGGACTTTCCGACGGCGATAGATTGATTTTGAATAATGACCTTTCACTTACACATCTTGTCAAATCACCCGAAGGGTGGACTCAACAATAGTGAGGCAATTTGAAAGCCGAAGCGCTTGTATGGACAAATATGGGTGTCCCAAGATTGCTCGTATTGCTGTTAGTCGGCCTGATGATAACTCCGGCTGCTATAGCTACAGATGGCAGAGCAGCACCTCAGTGTGCAGAGTTTGATTTGTCAGATGTAATCTCTTCGGGGTCAGCCGGAGTGGGCGTAGATCCCGGCGCATGTATCATTGTGGACATCGGAGTTCGAAGCCACGGTACCACTTTAGCGATTGATTATGAGGTGATGGATGATGCAATGGACGTTTTAATGTTCGACCAAAATAGTGTTCAAACCTACAAAAACGGTCAAAATTATCGTAGCTCGATTACCGAAGATGCTTCATTCGAATCTTTCATTGGAAATGAATGGCTTGATTGGGCTCCACCTCAGTCCATCAATGCAAAGAATTGGTA
>CACLCM010000047.1 GCA_902605365.1 uncultured Candidatus Poseidoniales archaeon
TGGTGGAAAATGCAGGGCAAACAAGATTTGGTTGCAAGTAGAGTGTTCGATGCACCTAAATCTTTGACTGCTGAAGAATTGTCTGCTCTAGATGATGAAACCTACCTTCGTGCATTCCTTGAACAGGCTAGAAGGGTTGCAAAGATCGCAACAAAGCACATTGGCGGACCTCCTCAAAGTGCAGTAGTACACATTACCCGCCCTTGGAGAAAAGAGTTAGCACAAGCTGCTATCGCTCACTTAGCACAAGGAGAGAATATCAAATCATTCGCTGGTAAGTTAGCAGAACTTCCATTCGCTCAAGGTGAAATGAAAGGCCAAGTAATGGGTTTCTGGGGCAAAAGAATGCTGCCTCAAGTCTTCAAATGGTCCGATTCAGAAAAGGAAATGATTGTTGGCTCATTAGATGAAGCCACTATTCTCAATGATGCTTCAGTTTTCGTCTGTAACGAGTTGGGGCTGACTAGTATCGACATCGAGGCCGGCACTGCTGATGTCGGTAGAAGTGGCACTGCTATCCCCTTGGCTCCTTCCATCGTCTACAGTTGATTCAGGCTTTACGCTTGGAATTTCTTTAGCGGGGAGAGGTTTTTGAGGTCTGAAAGTGACAATAAGAGCCACTATTACCAAAACCCCTGCTATGACAAATAGAATCCAAGTAAGAGAGGAGGATGATGTTTCGCTATCATCTTGTGATTTTGTCTCTTCTTCTGTCTGAACTGTACATCCTGTTGAAGAAACTGTTTCGCCCAGAGGTGTCGCAGGACAGAGGTCATTCAGATTGTGTACTCCGTCGTTATCATCATCCAATTGAATCCCAGAACATCCGTTCGCCTCTACCTCCAAATTTGGCGGGGTGAATCGGCATTCATCTGAAGCATCTAATACGCCATCGTTATCGTCATCATCATCTTCTATTGAATCGACACAACCGTCTTGGTCAAAGTCCATTCCAACACCAGATATCCCCACATAGCCACGCGGGCAATTGTCTACTGAATCTTCGAAGCCATCAGAATCATCATCAAAATCTTCCCTATCATCATGACATCCATCGTTATCATGATCGAAACTACTGTTCCAATTAATTTCTCCAGTAGGGCAATCATCAGACAAGTCTAGAAGATTGTCACCATCATCATCCGCGTCTCTATCTAAGTCTCTACATCCATCTTGGTCATGGTCAATTTCATGTACGCTTTCCCAAGAAAAAGTATCTCGAACACAATTGTCTAAGGTATCGATAATCCCGTCGCCATCGGTATCTGTTTCGCAAGCATCGCCAATCCCGTCTCCGTCCAAGTCTGCTTGGTCGTCAGCAATTGCGGGGCACTTGTCAAGCTGGTCAACATAACCGTCACCATCTGAATCTAAGTCTTCGCAACCATCCTGGTTTTCATCGTTTTCAATTGTTGAAACCCATCCAACTGAGCCTTTAGGACAGTCATCATATAAGTCGAGAATACCATCTTCGTCATCATCGAAATCCTCGGTATCATCTCTGCAACCATCGCTATCGTGGTCGGTATTTGGTGCAGAGTTCCATCCGGTCTCTCCGGCAGGGCAATCGTCCCAGTCATCACCCACTGCATCACCATCATCATCATCATCACAAGCATCGCCAAACAGGTCACCGTCTGTATCTTGCTGATCGGGGTTTGCCACTCTAGGGCAATTATCTGCGCCATCTGTTAATCCATCCGAATCATGGTCTCTTGCATAATTCCAAAGTGCAATATCGTAGGAGCCTGCTGAGTTTACTGTGAAATTTGACATCTGTGCAGAGTTCTGAATTTCCATTCCAATAATAGGAGATTCATTCTCTCCAAATTGGACGGAAACGCCTCTGTCATCGCCTAAGCCACCTGCAGAAATTGCCCAAAGCCATTGATTGTTTGAATCGAATTGTGCTACCAATACATCTCTTCTATCACCGTTCGAATCTCTATCGCTTAGAGTATCAACACCCAAAGTGAAATTTGCGGTATAACTACCAACAACAATAGCATTATCTCGAGAATCTAGAATTATTGATTCGAGGCTTTCCCATCCTCCGCCGCCAGAGCTAGAAACTTCTTGCCATGTCCCCAGTGGTGACAAAACAGCATGGAACATGTCCCACCAGCCGTTTGATGTTACGTTGATAAATCCAAAATTTGCAGTGTTTTCAAATTGACCGACAATATGCATTTGTCCATTGCTATCTATTGCACAATCATTAGACCAATCGTCTCCGGTGCTACCGGCGAATGAGGTCCATGTGAAATTACCATCTCCATCTAATTGGGCTGCGAATATGTCTGCGCCCCCTTCTGAACCGTATGTTTCGATGAACATGATTGCGCCAATGAAAGTCCCTGTAACGTGTAAATAACCGCTATCAGAGTAGCACATTCCTCCAAATGGTTCCAAGTCGTTAGGACTTGATATACCGTTAACCCAAACTATTCCTCCATTCTCGTCGTAATGCAATATTGCAAGACTTAAGCCACCAGAACCAGGAACTATTTTATCCTCGACTTCAATAATGTCACGATGGAAAATTCCAACAGAAATGCCACCGCTTGGACTTATTGAAATATCTAAGGCAGATAAATCGTTGTCATTTGATATTGTACGAATCCAAATTATGCTTAGTTGGCCAGCGTTGTAAGAAAACCGCCCTACGAATGCATCGCCTTCTCCTTGATCAGACCCCTTAACCAGTGTCTGGGTGCCCATGTTCATCTCACAAGATTCGCCCGCTGTGCCAAGACAGAAATGTCCGGCAAGAATGATGTCTCCCGAACCGTGTAGCGCGATTGCATCAATTCCATCTGAACCAGTGCTACCAAACCCATGTATGGAGGTCCAATTGCCTGATGCATCCATTTTTGCAACAAACATGTCGGTGTCGCCTTCAAAACCTGTTGCTCCAATCCCATCATCACCGAATGTGGCAGAAGAAGTGTATTGCCCTGCTACAATGATACTATTGTCATCCAGCACTACATGGCCGGCTAGCGTTTCAT
>CACLCM010000048.1 GCA_902605365.1 uncultured Candidatus Poseidoniales archaeon
CCCGGCCCCCACAATTTTGTTAACAGGGTCCCAAATTATCACTCCGTTACTTGTCCAATCATCGGATGAAGGGGATGCATCTTGTGCGAATCCAACATCCAAATCTGGGAATACCTTTCCATCAGAGTCAGTGGTGAGGCTCATAATCACGCCATCTACTTCATAGCGCAACTGCAGATTTTTACCCACTTCATTAGCAGTGTTCACAGTGAAGTGACCTACTACTTCTTCAGTAGCATTAGGTAGAATTGCAACAAACTCGGGAACGACTTCAATTACAGAATTTCGTATTCCGGGAGATGATGAAGGATTTCCACCTGAGGAATCGACAGGCGAGTAGCTTTTCAGTAACCAATCGATTTGGAATCCTGCAGGATTGATGATTCTATACCATGCATAAGATCTAACCGAATCACAATACCATTCAAAGCCATTCGTAGTCCCGGTATTATTCCAAGAATTGACTTTATGGGAATCTGTGCAACCGCTGTATGATGGCGAATCGCCATCTTCTAGTGGTGTTCCATCAGTTGTTACCTGGTAAGTTGTATTATCTTCAACAAATGGCGAATCAAATGTTGTAGGGTCAAAATAATCTGACGTACCAGTTACATTGGTTGCAGAGTCGTAAGTACTGGTCCACTGGTCTCCTGTTCGTAATGGGAAATCATATTTTTCTCGCGGAGGTTCATAGATAGTTGCGAAGGTAATATCGGCCAATTCCTGGGACAAGAATCCAATATTAAACGGAGCGAAATCTACTACTAATGTGAATGTGCTATCCCATACTGCTAAGTCGCTAGCACGCAAAATATCAATTCCATCATATTCGATTTCAAGTCTTCCAGATGCTCCTTCAAGAGTAGCACCACTGTTTCCTGAAGAGTAATCACCTTCGATGGTAAGTTCGTAAACTAAGGTTTGAACACCCAGAATGGTTTCAAACATGATGTCGGTAACTTCCATTGTTGTATCACCGGTTAGTGTTTGAATTGATGCCGAAACATTTGCAGATTGGATTAAACCTGCAACGTCGAACTTAGTTTCATAGACCCAAGAGTCGCCTATTCTCCAGGTTGGAACGTCCTTAACATTAGCCTCAGATTTTGCTGCAAAACTGACTTCAAAATCTTCAAAATCTTCAAAATCGTCCATCATTGAGAGCGGGCCGTATGCCGTCATCAAGATGAGAATAAAGATAGGAATTACTCGGCGCATGGACATACGTAGTATGTCCGTTACTTTTCATCCTGTCCGTCCTCGGTTTCTTGCATCTCGAGGTATTGATGGCCATAGTGGTGCCACTGTTCTTCACTCCAACCTTCGGGCAGTCCATCGTCTGGAAGAGGAACAGGTTCTCTTTTTTCATTTTCAACAGAAGATTCGGTTTCTTCTGTGCTGAATGAACCGAAAGATGGCGCTTCCATAGGTGCTTCAATAATTGGAACATCATCATCATCCCAAACAGATTTACGCTTTCTTTGGCCCTTCTTCACGAAAATAACTAGTCCTGAAATTACCAGTGCTATGAGAACTAATTGTACAAACGGATTTGCTTCATCTCCACTCAGGGTTTCCATCACTTCTTCAAGAGCTGTTCTATCAGGAGAGTCAACTTCAACGACAGTAGAACTAGTCCCTGGTTTGAGTATCTCTTCATCCCAAGCAATCGCTTTTATGGTGAATTTACCAGCTCTAGGGAATGCGTATTCTACCGTTATGCCAACGAGGTCCGCATCATTGTCCTTTATTCCGTCACCATCGCTATCCACTGAGCAATCAACATCCCAGACTACAGTCAAGTATTCTCTGTCGATCTCTGAATCGATTGTAGCCGATGCATCCAAGATTATAGTTTCACCTGAAATCGCCTTACTCGGAGCCTTCATTCGAACCATTGGAGGTAAGTTGAGCACAGTTACCGATGCAGTGGATGAGCTCCTAGCACCATCATCATCAGTAGCATGGAATACGATGTTGTGTATGCCTGCATTTTGCCAAGACCAAGTAAGGTCAAAACCAGTAACATCACAGTCATCATCTGCAGAACCGATTCCATCAGTATCCGCTCCCGGGTCAATATCCCAGCATACAATCAGGTCAGACATATCAGAGGCAGTATCCCATGCTACGCCAGAGATACTGATACTCTGTCCTTCAGCAACAGCCATAATTTCAGGTAACTCTTCAATTTGCGGTTCAGCATTTCTCACATCGATCCATCGCTCAACCCAGCCACTATCTTCACCTTCTGTATCGATTGCTTTGACTAGAATAGTCTGCATTCCAGATTCAGTCCAGACAGCAGGGACTCGAGATTCTCGACCATCTGTATCTACACCAAATGACCATTCATATCGTAGACTTTCTAAGTCGTCCATCGAATCTTCAGCCCTTGCAGATAACTCAACATCTTGGTCTTCAGTAACTTGCCAAGACATTTGTCCAGTAGCTTCGATAATGTCTCCATTTTCATCCCACATCGCTACTGCAACATCGTGTGGTGCAATGTTTGTGAACTCGATGTCGATGGTTG
>CACLCM010000049.1 GCA_902605365.1 uncultured Candidatus Poseidoniales archaeon
ATTTTTGAAATAGTATCTTTGGCTTGCCCGAATACAGTTCTACCTGTTACCGCAACAACTTCTTCGTCCTCTCGAGAAACTGAAGATTCCAACATACGCTGTATCCAATCAGCCTCAGGTCTCACATCGATATCGGTGATTGCGAACCATTCTCCTTTGGCTGCTTGTAATGCAGCCATCCTTCCAGCTGAAAGTCCCAGTGGTTTTTGATTGATTACTGTCACATTTTCATGGCCTTCCCATTGCTTAACCTTCTCTTGGCTACCATCGGTTGAACCATCATCGACCAGAATTATTTCTAGCGGACTGTGACTTTGCTGCACGAGCGATTCCATGCATCCGTCGATCCAATCAACACCATTTCTCACACATACTGCGACTGAGATTAAGGTCAATTCCTCACCTCAAAACAAGAGAGTAATCTTCTACAGTGCTCTTTAGCATCCAGATCAGTAATCCTAAGGACTACGCCTTTACCAGGTTGTCCATAAACAACATTGGTACCTAAAGGCGCTAATAGATGAATAATCATAGGAGCCAAATCTTCTTCTCCATCTACTTCAATGCAGGTTGTTTGGTCGTTGTGCAATGCTGCACTGATTGAATCGATTAGTGATGGAGTTATTTCTCCAGCAGGGTTAGAAGCATTCAACAAAATATCAAATCCGGAAAGATCCACTTTTTCGACTAACTCTTTTCTCTTGGTCATACCATCAACCAATGCGATATCTGGCACGACTCCAATATCTAGCAAAGTAGCAACACTAACATCGCCAACCGCCACTAGTCCGCCAGGCGCAATATTTTCCATGGCAGCAGACATAGCAACTTCAGGAACATCCTCCGGCCCTAAGAAAAGTTCCCCAGATGGTTTCTTCAATTCAGAATCCAATCCTGAATGGAATATGTAAGTTTGAGATTTTTGTGATTCATTGAGCCAAAGCTTACCTTCTGTATCTATTATTCCAGCACGTATTCTCGTGCTTGAAATTATCCCACCTACCTCATCTAGAGTATGAGGTGCTTCAATTATTTCTAAAGGCATTAAACCATTTTTCAAACGTATTTCATTAATTAGTTGACAATTCCCCAAAGTTTCAGGAGTGCAAATAATGCTATCACAATCCTCGCGAAATGGAGCAGGCCCCATACTGTCTTCTAATTCATGAGTAGTGATTCTTTCACCAGCCCATGCCAAAATAGATTCTCTACGATCTTCAAATGATTCAAGGAATGGTGATTTATTAGCCGACATTGCATCGTTCGTAATCCATACTTCGACTAACTCTGCAACATCTAAAGCAGTATTGAGTAAGGCCTTATGGCCATTGTGGAATCTGTCAAAGGTGCCGCCAACTAAGCAGCGCTCCAACTTCGCCATACAATCGACTGGTTTTGTATGGCTATTCAATGAATCGCAAAGAAAGCTGTGCCCCGACCCGTAACAGCCCCTGTCATTGTCTCCTCGGAGGCTTGACCCAGGGTCAGGGCGTATCTGTGCAGCCGGTTGGTTGTCTCACTCTCATTCTCTCGTCCAGCGAGGACCCATTACCGACCACATTGTCCATCGGTTTGCATCAGAGGTCATTCTCCGAGGAGTCACCCTGGTCTTCGTCGATGGCACGTGACCACATCATTGGTATCACAGCTCATCGGGCAAATGCCCTCCCTGCGATGTTGCATGTGCGGTCATTTGAGTCTCAGAGCACCTCATTGTTGAAGGCGCCGGTGCAAAGCAAGATGTACATCGGGATTGAAATCACTGGCTGCAGAAAGAGAAGGAACCTGCTTTTGGAATAACCAGCCTGCTAATGGATGTGTCATCCCGTATGGAGGATTCCGCCCTTCTTCTGCGGCACTTATTCCTTCAAGGACATCCATGAGGGCATCTTTCCCAACCCCATCTGGCATGTGGTGAACTAAAACTAAATCTTCTGAGGTTAATCCTTGCTGATACAAAATTGCTGGCCATGGTAAATCAATCATCGACAAGGCGGTCCTACCGATTGATGAAGCTAAACAAGTTGGCAGCCATGATGATGAATTTTCTAGCCAAAGAGAATAATGAACATCCTCCATTATTGCCAATATCTCTTCACGACTAAATTGTGTATTTTGTAAGAGTAAAAGGTGTTGAGGACAGGCGGTTGCTAAAATTTCGACATCATTGCGATTCCAGTTTTTGCGAAGTACCTCACTAAGTCTAAGGGGTTGGGAAAGCCATGCTGAGGCTACATCGATTTCTTGCTCCATCCATTCTCTGCTAAGCAAGATTGCTGTTGCAATTGCTGGATGGGAAGTGTCGGCAGATAGCATTTGTAATGGGTTAGACCTGAAACGTTTGACCAATTTACTCAATGCGTCATCATTTACTAATGCCATTTCACATAGTGTGTTATCGTCAAACTTGTCTAAGTCAGCGAGTTCAGCCCAGATGGGGTCTAGCATTCCACCAATACGTCTCCAACGTGAAGCATGATAAGAACCAGGGGTTGC
>CACLCM010000050.1 GCA_902605365.1 uncultured Candidatus Poseidoniales archaeon
CAGTTGTCATTGGAGCAGAAATGCTGCAACCTGATGGAGATCTAGCTCTTCCCGTAGCCGATGCTCGAATTTGGGCTCAAGAAAGAGGGATTCCGTTTTTGACCGGTGAAGAATTAATCAAAGCCTTGGGGCTCTAATTAGAATATTTTGTAAAATGGAGGATGTGAAATGACTCGAGTTATGGCAGTAGGTGTCTTTGACCTATTACATGCAGGGCATTTGCATTACATGGAACAAGCAAAATCACTGGGTGATCACCTAGTAGTTGTCGTGGCCCATGATGATACAGTTCGCAAAAGAAAGCATGAACCAGTGACAGGTCAGGACCTACGCCGTCGTATGGTTGAAGGGTTAAAACCAGTTAATGAGGCTGTAATAGGCAATCCTCCTGATGTCCCAATTTTTGATATACTGCCAAAGGTTAATCCAGACATAATTGCACTTGGTTATGACCAAGAACATGCTGAGGAAAGAATCAGAATGTCATTAGAAGAGAGAGGACTTGGCCACATCAAAGTAGTCAGAGTAGAAGGTTTAACTGAAGATTTGGATGGAACTAGAAAAATTATCGCTAGAATCTTAGAACTTTCTTCAACCAGCAACCAGCAAGGAGAGGATGCATAATGTTCACTGGGATTGTTGCAGGCACGGGGCGTATCTCTCAAATTCAAGGAGATGAAGTTGTCAGGATTGTAATTGATTTCTCAATGGTTTCAACCGATGGTTTAGTTGAAGGCGCTTCAGTTTCGGTCGATGGAACTTGTCTAACTGTAGTCGAGATAGACGGCCAAATGATTTCTTTTGATGTAATCCCTGAAACACTTTCTCTTACTACGCTAGGTGAGAAAATTGTAGGTCATTGGGTCAACCTTGAGCGGGCACTGAAAATGGGTGATGAACTGGGAGGCCACCTATTATCTGGACACATTATGGGTGTTGGAGAAATCATTGAACGCTCTGAAAGTGATGACCATTTAGACCTTCTAATCGATTGCCCAGATGATATTTTGAAATTTGTTCAGCAAAAAGGATATATCGCAATCGATGGAATTTCTCTTACTATCGGTAAAGTGGATAATGGTGGTTTTGCATTGCATTTGATTCCTGAGACTATTAAATTAACAACAATTGGTGGAAAGGGATTAGGCGAACACGTCAACATTGAAGTTGATTCGATGACACAAACTATTGTTTCAACAGTTGAGAGGATTTTGGAGGAAAGAGTATGACAAAGATTGCGATTGTGTGTGGCAGCTTCCACAAAGATGAGATTGAGCGTATGCTTGAATATGCTAAAGATCAGGCATCTAAGGACTCACTAACTATCACCGATGTAGTGTGGGTTCCAGGGGCTATGGAAGTACCTCTTGCAATAGACCGCCTCTTAGAGGATGAAGAAATCAACGGCGTAGCATGCCTTGGGATCATCGAAAAAGGAAAGACTCAACATGGTTTGGCAATGGGCCAGGCTGTCATCAAATCAATCATTGAATTACAATTAGTCCACGAAAAGCCAGTAGGATTAGGAATCATTGGGCCTGGAGCGGAACCAGAACACATCGAGCCAAGGTTAGAGCCTCATGCCAGATCTGCAGTATCGGCTATTTCGTCCATGCTCTGAGATTTCTCACTCTTCAGAATATACCACCAAACCCCTCCAAGGACGACAACCTGAGGGAAAAAGAACCACCATGTGCTCCATCTTACACCGTCGAGCATAAAATCACTGAACGGATGAAGGAAAGGCGTCGGGAAGAAGTCAATTGAATGTCCTGGTATATCCAATAAGATGTGGAAAAACCAAGGCAAAACAAACATCCAAGCCATGTATTTTGGGTTTTCATGACCCTTGGATTTGAAAAAGTAATAGCCACAACAGTACAAAAAACCTACAATTGCAAACGAATGAGTCCACTGGTATATCTCCCATGCAAAAGGCATATCCGCCGTTACGGTATTATCATCAACACTTACTCTTGATTTTCCGTTTGACATCCGATAAATTGTAGCGGGAATGAATGCGAGTAAATCAGGAAGCACTCCCATCGGACCACTGACTTTCCACGAGACTTTACCTCTGGTTAATGCCATTCCCCAAAGCCAATGTGAAAATATGTCCATAATGCTGCCCGAATCGCAGTTTACTCATGAATGTTGAGAGACAATGTTCAAGGAGGTTATCGCCTTGGCAGAAAGTATGAGCGACGGCGTACGCAATGTAATTATCATCGGAAGTGGACCTGCAGGATACACCGCAGGGTTGTATACCTCACGTGCAATGTTAGAACCTCTTATGTTCGCAGGGTACATGTCTGGTGGCCAATTAATGCTCACCAGTGATGTAGAGAACTTCCCTGGCTACCCAAAGGGTATTGGTGGGCCTGAGATGATGATGGAGTTACGTGAACAAGCAGAAAGGTTCGGTCTCGAAGTACAAGACAGAAATGTGGACC
>CACLCM010000051.1 GCA_902605365.1 uncultured Candidatus Poseidoniales archaeon
ATTGCCGGTCATAATAAGGCTACTTGTGAAGCGAATGCAAAATTGCTGCCTAAGAAAAAGGCAAAAAGGGCGAGGAATAAAGGTGGAGACTTGATTGAAGACGATCCATCTACTCCAGACTATAACGAAGCATGGGAAGGCGGAGTGGCTCCTGAAGGCGAAGACATCTAGATTCTTGATATATGATTCTCTTTCTTCCAAAGAAGAAGAGTAGTCAGGGGAGTTCAGTTTCCTCAACAGAACCAGATGGCAAACCGCAGGTTCTTTCACTTTATTGGTTGATAATATGTTGTTATTTTTGAGGTAAGTTTTTTGACTTTGCAATATCTCAGTCAATTATGGTAGAGAGCGGCTCCTTTGCTTGGTATCTCAAAACCTTACGCGACATAGACTTTGAATATGCTTGGGGAGGAATGGGAGTAATCCATGCCTTTCTTTCGATTCTAACACTAATCTTCTTGTTCACTTTGGCGACAATGATTTATCGAGCAAGGCCCGAATCTCCAGAGAATCGCTTCATGTCATTGATGCTTTATGTTGAAGGTTTGAAAACAATAGTTACTTGGTATGCGATATATCCATTTGGGCCTGAGATTTTACCAATTATGCAGTATTGGCGTGTTGTCTTCTATACAATGTGTCTTCTGTCGATATTGATGTATCTCTCACTTTCTTCATTTTATCCGGTGAAATTTCTGAAGTTTATGACTAAAGATTCAATCAAGAACAATTTATATTGGGCTCTTCCATTAATTTCTATTGGATTGATGACTATATTAATTACAAGTTCTGGAGGCGTTCAGGGTGCACTCAATGGCTCACTGCATATCGAATGTCCTACAGGTGGTGGTGAAGACTCAGGGATTGTCACTACTTCTTATGGAGAGGATTTGAAGGGTAATTGTATTGAAGAGCACACTCCATACACCTTCCTTACAATCGAACAATCTGATCTAGGTCGTCTCTTGCTGATGAGTCCAGTTTTGACTGCATTCATCGCATTGGCATTTATGCGCAATGCACAGAAAAGCCTCAGCGTGGATGAGGAAGATGAAATTTCAGTTCAGAGGTCAACTGAAGCAAGAGCTATTTTCATAGGATTTGGAGGTAAAACCTTCTTCCAAGGAATGGCGTTGTTCTTCATGATTTACATCTCCGCAGTATTTGGCCAATTCAATTCTGCAGATCTCATTGATTTGGAATTAAATGATTCGATGAAGTACTATTTCTTTGCACTTTATGGTTTCTTGTTTAGTACATTGTTTGCAGGTTTATTCGAAGGAACTATGTTCACCTATGCTATATTGAAGAACGATGTTCTTGGAATTGATGAGAAGTTGCGCAAAACATTCAGCACAGCGATATTCGCAACAATCGGTGCTATTGCTTTCCTTGTTGCTTCAGAACTTGTAGAAAACTTGGTCGGTGGTTCTGGATGGATTGGTGGTGTTTTAATTGGAGCGCCACTTATCGTTTTACGTAAACCAATCTTTTCTGTAATCAATGGTTTCTCAAGCCGCTTAATGCCGGAGTCATTTACTAATGCAGAGAGGACCTATCTAGAAGCATATGCGCTGGCGATGGAAGATTTAGTCGTAACCAAAGAGGAAAGAAAATTCTTGCAATTACAGGCTAAGACATTGGGCTTAGACGATACGAGAGTATCTCATCTAGAATCTTGGTATGATGAATCACTTTCTTCCAATGAAGAAGAGTAATCAAGGGAGTTCAGTTTCTTCAGCAGAACCTGATGACCAGTCATAGATGCCTTTGCCTGATTTCTTACCTAGGCGCCCTTCAGCTACCAATTTCTCGAGAAGAGGATGTGGTGTGTAAGAATCATCATTGAAGGATTGTTTTAGATTCAACAGAATATCTCTACGAACATCCAATCCAACTAGGTCTGTAAGAGCAAGCGGGCCCATTGGATGCTTGTATCCCAAAACCATCGCAGTATCGATGTCTTTGGCACTAGCGACTCCATCAGCAAGCATACGTATGGCTTCGTTTCCAAGTACTACCCCTAGTCGAGAGGTTGCAAAACCAGGGATGTCCTTGACTAGAATGGTTGTCTTACCCATTGCTTTACCTGCTGCTTCCGCCACAGCAATGGTCTCTTCAGAACATGAATCGTGTTTGACTAATTCAAGGAGTTTCATAATTGGTACAGGATTGAAAAAATGCATACCTATCACTTTGTCAGCTCTACCAGATGCGGTTGCAATATCTGCAATAGAGAGCGAAGATGTATTTGTTCCAAGGATACAATCTTCTCTTGTCATAGCGCCAAGTTCTGCAAAGATTTTGTGTTTTAGTTCGGGGATTTCAGGAACAGC
>CACLCM010000052.1 GCA_902605365.1 uncultured Candidatus Poseidoniales archaeon
GAAACTCTATTCGACACGATTCAAATGGTCGATGGATATACCGATATTATTGCTATGAGGCACCCTCGCCAAGGTGCTGCACAGTATGCCTCGGATAGTGCAGTGGTCCCGATTATGAATGGCGGAGACGGCGCTGGGCACCATCCTACCCAAACAATGCTTGACCTTTTCACAATTAGAAAGTCTCACGGGACCCTTGAAGGATTGAACGTAGTCTTAGCTGGAGATTTACGATATGGTAGAACCGTCCACTCACTTTCACACGCTTTGGTTAGGTTTGGCTGTAATGTCACCTTTGCCTCACCAGATAGCCTTAGGATGCCTGAAGAGATAGTTAACGACCTTCGCACACATGGCGCAGATGTTGTCGAAACTACCGAATTACTTAGCCAAATTGATACTGCAGATGTGATCTACATGACAAGAATCCAGAAAGAGAGATTCCCTGATGAAGATGAATATGCCAAGGTCGCAGGTGCTTACAAATTACATGCTAGAGATTTGGATGGAGCAAAATCCGATATGATAATTATGCATCCTTTACCTCGTGTTGATGAAATTGATCCGTCGGTTGATGCAACCAGGCATGCATCCTATTTCGAACAAGCATTCAATGGTGTAGTAGCTAGAATGTCTTTGATGTGCTGGCTACTTGGGGTTAAGGTGCCTGAAGACATTAATTCAGCAGGAGGGGTTCTATGAGTCAAGAAGCAAACATGCGTCGAGTAACTGCGATTAAGAATGGAACTGTGATAGACCACGTTCCTGCTGGAAAAGCTCTTTCCGTACTCAAGATGTTAGGGATTGGAGGCAATATGTCTAATCCAGTATCTCTTGTTATGAATGTGCCATCAAAGAAGATGGGTGGTAAAGATATCATTAAAGTCGAGGACAGAGAGTTGACTCAGAATGAACTTGACAGGCTAGCATTGGTTGCACCTGATGCATCGGTTGCCATTATTCGGGCCTATAAAGTGGCAGAAAAGTTAGAAATTAATCTAACCGAAGAGGTAGTCAATGTAGCCCGCTGCACATTCTCGAATTGTATTACAATAAACTCCAGAGAGCCATTACCACATCGCCTTGTAGTCACGAATCGCTCACCTCTCGAACTGAGATGTAGATATTGTGGCAAGACTCAGGATATCGAAGCTCTAGTAGACAATCTTCTGTGATTATAGGTCCAATAATTTGGCCTTTTCACATTGCTTGAGATTTATCCATCCAGGGAAACCTAAGTCTATCGGTACACCACCCACTGTAGTTACCAACCCAGTCATTATCAGATGATTTGCGAGTGGAGAATTAGTCCAATCAATTTTTTTCCAATCATTATTGCCAGTTCTAACGGTGGTCATTCCCTTGCGAACAACCCAAGAATTAGCATTCCAAGAATGCTTCTTCATCCCATTAGTAGTGATACTAGGTGCTGCTACAACATTGTGAGATGTTGACCAGTTGATCTCCCAATCTCCGTCCATGGTATCCGCCCATATCAATCCAGTAACTTCAGGTATTGGCATTTCCATTTCTCCTTGGAATGCCAGATGAATCGCTAATCTCCTCATATGCGGGTGCCTAGGATGTAATTCCATTGTTTTCTTTACGATATTTACCGCACTAGCGACCATCCCGCGGTCAAGGTATAGTAACGCCCGAGCAGTCTGTCCATGAGGCCAAGTCATCATGTCCAAGTCATTCTTCTCCGCCCAAGCCTCAAGTTTGTCCAGTGCGATATCTGATTGCGACCATAGCCTGTATCTGGCGATGTCTCCCAATATCTGCAACTTACCCGCAGGGTTCTTTTTCCATGATAAATTGCTAGCAGGAACACCTTCGAAATATCTACGAATTAAATCGATATTCCTCTTGGTAACAGGGTCCAAGCGAAGCATCAGTCGGATGTCATTTGGTATCTTCTTCGAGGGGTCTAATATCGCAGTAATCCATCTCATTCGGGCGGCTTCAATATCTTCATCTGCAAGTAAATTAAGCCTTGGAATCGCTTCAGGGATGTCTCTTTGGGCGAGCGAAGATGCAGTAAGAATTAGTC
>CACLCM010000053.1 GCA_902605365.1 uncultured Candidatus Poseidoniales archaeon
TGACATTATGCTTAGATTAACTCCAGCAATTACGCCACTTAGCATAGATAATTCCATCCAATACCAACGTGTATGCGATTTGTTTTTGACAAATAATTTCCAAGATATCAAAACAATTAGGATTCCTGTGATAAACAGGCCTCCGGTAAATACAATTCTTTGTAGGCCAGGATAATCAGCCTCTGAGATAAAGAACGGCAGCGCTCTGTAATCTCCTGATAGTATATGCAGTATAGTTGATAAACTTATTGAAATTGAAGGCAGCACCCATCCAATTCTAGCGAGCATTCTGTCATTTATCATCGATAAGCCTCCACTGTGTCATGAATACAATCATCATACGATTTCCAAGTGATTCCTAATTCGTTTTCCGCCTTTTTACTAGAGTATTTGGAATCACCTTTGGAGAATGATTTAGCGGCAGAGCGGGTGAGCAGTCTCTTTCCACTAAATAGCCCCATGAACCAATCTTGGAAAACCACTGCAGGTAGTAGCCACAATGGTATTCCGAAGCGTGGAAATTTCATTTTTGGATACAACTTTTTGGCACGCTTCAACAGATCGTGTATATTTCCATCTTGATATGGAGCCAGAACATATCGGCCATGTGCCTCATCGACTTCGTATGCTAAACGATGTGCAGTAGCTACATCTTCTACGTGGACAAAAGCAAGAGGTATTTTTGGAACAACTGGATATTTTCCTTTCATGGCATCACCGATAATGTCGGTTGAAGGTGTAGGGCGAGAGAATGAACCACCTAAAACGCCACTGGGGTTGATAACTCGCAAATCGATATCCAATTCTTTTGCTAACTCCCAAGCTCTACGCTCAGATTCCGTTTTTGCCCTTGTGTAAGGCATGGAAAAATTATCATTCCAATTGGATTCATCTTTTACAACTTTTTTTGGAGTTGAACCGATTGCTGCTACAGAAGATGTGTAGACCACTCTTTTGATTCCACATTCTGCGGCTGCCCTCAGTACATTTTCAGTACCTTTGTTTGCAGTATCTAGGATTAGTTGTCCATCGCCGCTAGTCGCATATATTGTGGCAAGGTGAAAAAGTCCGGTTGCACCTTCCAAAACCCTCGGCCAGTCTTCTTGATTTAGAACATCAGCCTCTACGAACTCCATCTCGATATTTGGAGCCTTGTCCATACTGCGAACAGTACCTCTGACGGTATAACCATGTTCGACTAATTGTCTTGACAAATTATTACCAATGTGGCCGTTAGCCCCAGTTACGACGACGACCCCATCCATGTCAGGGCATTGGCCTCACCACTTTGAATCATGCCATTGTTTGAATAACAGTGATTCTTCCCCATGGGTTAATGCCTCTGCGTGTACATGACACTCGTCGGCGGGAAAAAGTGGATTTTACCACTATGAATCCCGGTGTAGTAAACATGTATGTTTGTGGTGTCACAGTGTATGATTTGTGCCACCTTGGACACGCTCGATGTTACCTTGCATTCGATTTAATTCATCGTTGGTTAGAAAAGTCTGGATATGATGTGAACTACGTTCAAAACTTTACAGATATCGATGACAAAATCATCAATCGAGCCAATGAAACTGGAGAAGATTGGAGGGAATTAGTTGAAAATAATATTACCACTTACTACAGAGACATGGATGCTCTGAATATTCTACGTGCAGATAAATATCCACGTTGTACTGAATTTGTGGATGAAATGATTTCAATAACTGCTGATTTGATAGAGAAAGGAAATGCATATGCTTCAGATGACGGAGTATATTTCAGTGTGGAAAGTGCTCCTGAAAAATACGGATTACTAACAGGTCAGAATATTGACGCAGTTCGCTCTGGTGCAGGCGGTAGAGTTGATGGCACAGGTTCCGGCAAGCGAGACCACAAGGATTTCGCACTATGGAAAGCGGCTAAACCAGGAGAGCCGACTTGGGAATCTCCGTGGGGTCCCGGAAGGCCTGGTTGGCATATTGAATGTACAGCCATGTCCATGGATTCATTTGGAGAACAATTCGATATC